>JBNLGG010000041.1:0-37756 GCA_050305935.1 Cyclobacteriaceae bacterium
GATGACGGCATTGATGAAATTGCCAAAGTCTTCAGTGCCTCCCATCTTCATGCTTTTGAGATCCGCAACGAGATGATCTTTCACCTCTCCCCAGATATTATCAGGAATGTACGCACGGCTTGCAGCCGAACATTTCTGTCCCTGAAATTCAAAAGCTCCTCGCGAAAGAGCAGTAGCTACCTGCTTTGGATTGGCCGACTTGTGTGCCAGCACAAAATCTTTTCCACCCGTTTCACCGACAATTCGAGGATAGGTTTTATAGGTTGAAATGTTTGTTCCAATGGTTTTCCACAAATGCTGGAACACGCCCGTACTTCCGGTAAAATGTAACCCTGCAAAATCAGGATGGTTAAAAACGACCTCCCCAGCATCGGATCCATCTACAAAAACAAGGTTAATCACTCCGTCCGGAACACCAGCTTCCCTGAAAACTTCCATCAACATACGCGCAGAATAAATCTGTGTCAGCGCTGGTTTCCAAACTACCACATTCCCCATCATGGCTGGAGCAGAAGGCAGATTACCAGCAATTGCAGTGAAATTAAATGGAGTGATGGCGAACACAAATCCCTCCAGCGGCCGGTATTCCAACCGGTTCCAGATACCGGGGGCCGACTGTGGTTGCTCTGCGTAGATTTCCGACATGAAATGTACATTGAACCTCAGGAAATCAATGATCTCGCAAGCCGAATCGATTTCCGCCTGGTAGGCATTTTTTGACTGGCCTAACATGGTGGCTGCATTGATCTTTGCCCGATATGGACCGGCTAATAAATCTGCCGCTTTTAAGAAAATGCTGGCCCTATGTTCCCATGCCATATTCGCCCATTCTTCCCGCACGTTAAGTGCTGATTTTATCGCCAATTCCACATGGCTTTGATCGCCAAAATGGTAATAACCCAGAATATGTTTGTGGTCATGTGGCGGTGAAATTGCCTTTAGCTCATCCGTCCGCACTTCTTCTCCCCCAATGAACATGGGGATGTCGATTTGTTTTGATCTTGCTTCCCTTATTGCCTGCTGTAACACCTCCCGCTCCGGGGTGTTTTTGGCATAACTTAATACGGGTTCATTAACTGGTGAAGGAACATTGTAAAAACCTGTCGCCATAGTTTATTTCTTTAAAATGTGTTTTAGAATTTAAAAAAACCTGGGTTCCGGTGGTTTGAGGAATTCGCCGAAAAGTTAATAAGACTGGCAGGAATAACCAATTTTATAGGATGTTCATTAATTCCGTAAGATGAGATATCTCAAAGGTTGGGAAAAAGGTGCTTTTCATTTGGTTGAAGTTACAATACACCTGATCCACATTGACGTTAGCCGCCCCCATAATATCTGCTTCTACATCATTCCCAATCATTATGGAAGCCTCCCGCGCCGCATCAGTTTCAGTCAAAGCGAATTCAAATATGATAGGATTCGGCTTTTTGACTCCTATTTTTTCTGAGGTAATTACTTTTTCAAAATATTTATGAAGGCCCGATGAGGTTAACTTAATATGGGCGATTTCTTCAAAACCATTGGTAATCACATTCAGCTTGTATTTCGGAAACAAATATTCCAATACTTCCGACGCGCCATCCACGAGATGTTTATTGTAAGGACAAACTTTTAAGTATTCATGCCCAAAATCAATAATCCTCTCTTCATCAAAGTATCCCAGTTCATTGAAGATCATTTTAAACCGTTTTGTTCGCAGAAATTCCTTGTCAATTCGCCCATAACTATATTGTTTCCAAAGACGCTCATTAATAGCATGAAATGTTGACAGAAAAAATGCGAGGTTTAATCCCTGCTTCGGCAATTCGTACTTATCAAACAGATGGGAAAGCGCTTCCGTAGAGTTTCTCTTAAAATCCCAAAGTGTATCATCCAGATCAAAGAAAAGATGTTTGTACTTTTTCAAAACGATTAGGCCATGTATTTTCTCGATTGGATTTTGTAGGCTGCCAGTTCCCTGTTGGAATACATGGTTTCGTAATTCTGGAGGTCATTCATAAGGAGTGAATCTTTTTTGACAAAGCTCAGCACCTGGCCGATAAAATCATGTACTTCTTCCCTGATGCTGTAGAAGACCCATTGGTCTTCCTTTCTGATATTGACTATTCCTGCATTTTTCAGGTAGATCAAATGCCTGGAGGTTTTTGTCTGTGTAAAATCAAGGATGTGTTCCAGGTCTGTAATGCACATCTCCTTTTTCTCAATGAGCAAATTTAAGATCCTTACCCGGGCTTCATCTGACAGGGCCTTAAAAACCGGCATCCCGAACGCTAAGCTAAAACTCTTAAGCCTCATAGTAGTTGCGTTAAAGTGAATAGTACTGGTTAAATCTTTGTGATTCCGTTAAATAATGTTAAATAAGTCACGGTGAAGTCATTGCGACTCAATTTATTAAATGCAAACCATTAAATTGCCCGTCGATTAGAATTCATGTATATTTACATTTATTTTTTAGTGTAGTGGGAAGAAAAATAACAATAGCATTCGGATTAATTGTCGCTTTGTTTTTAGTGATGGGGCACTATGTTCACGCACAGGATGGCAGGGAAGTCATCCAATTTAGCGGGGTAGTGGTAGAAATGGACAGCACCCAGGGAATTCCGGGAGTTCATATCTATGTTCCCGGAAAACGCAGGGGAACTTCAGCCAATTTTTACGGATACTTTTCTTTTCCGGTACTGGAAGGCGATACGGTAATTTTCAGTTCTGTGGGTTATCAAAGGAGAACAATGATCATTCCCAAAAACCATGGGGATGATATGCTCACGGTAGTGGTTCCATTGAAGCAGGACACCATTATCCTCGATGAAACGATCGTCATGCCTTACCCCACGGAGGAGTTGTTTAAGGAAGCCATTCTTGCAATGAAATCCCCAACAACAAGTGATGAATATCTTACCATGCAGGGCAATTTAGACCCAATGATCCTGGCTCAGATGTACAGGGAGCTTCCAAACGATGGGAGTATGAACTACACCTATTTTAGCAACCAGAACTATACCTACATGTTTGATGCCTACGGCGCCAGAACTAATCAGCTTTTAAACCCCTTTGCCTGGTCTAATTTCTTTAAGTCCCTAAAAAAGAAAAAGTAACTTAGTCAGTCTTACTTTCTACAGCCATGGCTTGTGTCTTCACGAGCCATTCCACTGGATTATCCGGTTCGTGAGGACACAGAACCGGGGCGTAAAAGGTAACATGAAGTTGGATTAAATCGCTTTTGAATACCTTGGTTCCTCTGTTTTACTTTCCGCCATTCTCAGGTCAAAAGCAGAACAAATATTTCGGATAAACACTTTGCCTAATTTTGTTACGGTAATTTCTTCATTGTTAAGATCCAACAGTCCTTCTGCTTCCATCTGGTTAAGCATTTGCAAGTTTTCTTTTGGTAACTCCGCTAAAGAAAAGCCACTAAAAGAAGCATAACTATTGCAAATGAGGCTTTTTATCAATCGGCGGATGACAAGGTCCTGTTTTGAAAGAACATGTCCATTTGTCAACAATGAATCACCACTTTCTACCGCATTCTCATATTCCTTTACCTTCTTTATGTTCTGGGCAAATGCCCCTTTTGCATCGCTTATCGACGAAGCTCCCAAACCAATGAGTAATTCTGTGTTGGTTACAGTGTAACCCATAAAATTTCGATGTAATTGGCCATTCTGTTGCGCAATAAAAAGATCATCCTGGGGTAAGGCAAAATGATCCATACCAATCTCCCGGTAGCCATTTCCCTGCAACATCTCCTTGCCTATTTCATACAGCCGCCTTTTTAGTTCATTGTCCGGCAAATCACTTTCGGTATACCTTCGCTGCCCTGGCCTTTTCCATGGCACATGTGCATAGCTGTAATAGGCAATCCTTTCAGGTCGAAGATCTAGCACTTTTTGAAAGGTAGTGGCAACTATTTCTTCGGTCTGAAATGGCAGGCCGTAAACCAAATCAAAGTTGACCGACTTATAACCGACTTCACGCGCATCTTTAATCGATCTTTCTACATTTTCGTAAGGCTGAATACGATTAATGACATGCTGGATTTTTTCGTCAAAATCCTGAACACCAAAGCTCACCCTTCTAAACCCAAGATCGTACAGCGCTTGTAAGTGACCTCTTTTTGTATTATTGGGATGTCCTTCGAAGCTGAATTCCCGGCTGAATTTATTACCGGAGGAATCCAGGATAGTAGTAACTAAGCGGTTCAGGTTTTCCGGTGAAAAGAAAGTCGGGGTACCTCCTCCCAAATGGATCTCGCGGATTTCAGGTTTCTCATCAAATAGTTCAAGATAACCTGACCATTCCTTCAGCAAACAGTCAATGTATTTCTTTTCAACAGCATGATTGATCGTAATGTGCTGGAAACACCCGCAATAAGTGCAGAGGCTTTCGCAAAAAGGAAGGTGCATATACAGACTGATGCCCTTTTCTTTATTGGTTTCTTCAAATGTCGATTGTACTATTCGAGGCCACTTTGCTGCCAGGTCAGAAGGATTTTCCCATAAAGGCACCGTTGGGTAGCTGGTATACCTCGGAACCGGCACATTATATTTTAAAATTAAATCTCGCACACTCATACCAGGATAAATTCACAACAAATAAAGTACTATTAGCTGAAAATACATATGATCAAAATCATGAGTTACAGTTCTCAAAGCCAATTAAAAAACATATCGACAACTACAAACTGAATAACTATCAGGCCATCGACCAGAAAAACATAATAGTAATTTGGCCTCGAAGCATTTGAATTCTTAATAAAAAGAAATACAACTATCAGAAACGGTAGATAAAATAAGATCAACCGTATGTGATAAAATAATATCCCCACGGCATGCAACGCCAGGAAAAAATAAGCAAGATACTTGGTATTTCTAATCCCTATCACTGATGGAACGGTCGTCAGGTTGCTTCTGAAATCTTTATAAAAATCCCTGATATCAAATGGTAATGTAATAGCAAGGATGAAGAAAAATTGTGAGAAGGCAAGTAAAATGAGCGGGATCGAAATTGTAAAACCAGTGTGTAGCGCAGGAAGGACTATCCCCACACCTGTCCAGACAAAAGCAATTAAAAAAACCTTCAACAAAGGCACTCCCCTTAACGGAATCATAATCGTATTTTGAACAGGAAGGGAATTGTACAAAAAGGAAACCAGTCCAAGTACCAAAAAAACGATCAATTCCCCAAGTGATAAATTCAAGCAGAAGTACACCATAAAAAGCCCTGCGACAATCAAAGCCCATCTTCTCTTTAGCCATTTTTTGATACTAAATTCACTAAAAGAAAATGGATTCTGGCTAACGGTGTAAATAAGGAAGGTGCTTAGAAAAATAACCGCCAACATGTCAAAAGGTGGCAGTTCAGCTGTATTGTCTATTAAAAATAAGCCCGTCATATAAAAACAACAAGCGCAAACCGCAATGAACAGATTGGATTTGACCACATATTTGTAGAAAAGATTAGCCAATTAAAATTTTGTTTTTAGGTAAGCTACCATATTTCATTTTGCAGAGATACACATTGAGAAATAAAATTCCCAATATTTTACGTTCAACAAAATTACCGGAATAATGGATTTTGGAATAATCCGTCAATTTTTATGCTGGATTTTTTTCTAATACGAAATGGATTAAATTTGCCCCCCTAATCAAAAACAATAAAATCACCGTCACATGGCATCAAAATACGATTTAATAGTAATTGGTAGTGGCCCTGGGGGCTACGTAGCGGCTATAAGGGCAGCGCAATTAGGTATGAACGTGGGAGTAGTAGAACGAGCGGAAGTAGGCGGAATCTGCCTCAACTGGGGATGTATCCCTACCAAAGCTTTATTAAAAAGCGCACAGGTATTTGAATACATTCAGCATGCAAAAGATTATGGCATAGAAGTAAAAGATGCCAAAGCTGATTTCTCTGCAATGGTTAAGCGAAGCCGCGATGTGGCCGCCGGTATGAGCAAGGGAATTCAGTTTTTGTTTAAGAAAAATAAAATCGAGATCATCAACGGTTTTGGCAAACTGAAAAAAGGCAAAACGGTAGAGGTAACAGACGACAAAGGCAACAAAACGGATATTCAGGCAGAGAACATTATCCTGGCTACAGGAGGACGATCCAGGGAACTGCCAAACCTTCCCATTGATGGCAAAAAAATCATTGGATACCGGCAAGCGATGAGCCTGGATAAGCAACCGAAGAAAATGGTGATCGTGGGTTCAGGAGCAATAGGGGTTGAATTTGCATATTTCTATCATTCCATTGGCACAGAAGTGACCGTTGTTGAGTTTATGCCACGAATTGTCCCGGTAGAAGATGAAGATATTTCGAAGCAATTAGAAAGAACCTTCAAGAAAGCGGGGATGACCATCATGACCAGCTCGGAAGTAACCAATGTCGACACGAAAGGCAGTGGATGCAAAGTGACAGTAAAAACCCAAAAAGGTGAAGAAAAAATTGACTGTGACATCGTATTATCTGCCGTCGGTGTAAGCACAAACATTGAAGGACTGGGACTGGAAGATGTAGGGATCGTGACGGACAAAGGAAAAGTAATTGTGGATGACTTTTATAAAACCAATATGCCTGGCATCTATGCGATTGGTGATATCGTAAAAGGCCCAGCGTTGGCTCACGTGGCATCTGCGGAGGGAATCATCTGCGTGGAGAAAATGGCTGGCCACAATCCCGAACCATTGGATTACAATAACATTCCGGGATGTACCTATTGCAGTCCGGAGATCGCTTCTGTAGGCTATACCGAAAAAGCCGCTAAAGATGCCGGGTACGAAATTAAAGTTGGCAAATTCCCATTTACTGCCAGCGGAAAAGCGAAAGCTGCCGGTGCGCCTGAGGGATTTGTTAAGGTAATTTTTGATGCCAAATATGGCGAATGGCTGGGCGCCCACATGATCGGTGCTAACGTGACTGAAATGATCGCTGAAGTAGTAGCAGCCAGAAAGCTTGAGACAACAGGGCATGAAATCATTAAAACAGTTCACCCTCACCCAACAATGTCTGAGGCGGTCATGGAAGCTGCAGCAGATGCCTATGACGAGGTAATTCATTTGTAGAATTCAAGTTGAACGCTTCATAAAAAGCTGTTTCAAAAGTCAGTGGGGAAATTCCCGGATTTATTCCGGCATCTGTCCCTACTTTGCAGACTATCCCATATTGCTACAGATCCCGGAATAAATCCGGGAATAAATTGACTTTTGAAACAGCTTTTTTATTACCCTTTTCCCTTAAACCCAATGTAATTTTGCAGGGAAGATTGTATCCTCTTGCCGGAAGGATTGTGGCTATAATATTTATCTTTGTCTATTCCATATTTTTAATTGGTAAAAACATGAGGCAAAGCGTTTTAGCACTTTTATTGAGCATTACTATTACACCACTTTTTGCTCAGGGAGGATATAAAAATTTTGAAAAAACGGTCGTCAGGATTATTTCTTATAAAAACGACAGCACTATTATCCAATCCGGGACAGGCTTTTTTATCGATGGGAAAAGCGCTGTGATCACTCACACTTCTGTTGTTGAAAAAGCAGATTTCGCTGTGGCGATCACACTGGACAGCACCGTTCACCGGGTGATGAGCGTTGCCGCTTATGACAAAACATCTGGAATTGTTGAATTTAACCTCGACAATACTCTTTCGGGAAAATTTACTAAGCTAAAAAAATCTGGCGGGAAGGTAGCCCCGGGAAATGCTGGGTTGATTTACTCAAAAGAGATTCAGAAAAATGACGTTGCCAATGTCACGATAACAGAAGTAGTTCCAATTGAAACCTATGGCAATGTTTTAAAAACCAGTCATTCATTTTCCAGGGAGCATGCCGGTGCCCCCGTCATTGATAATTCAGGTAATTTAATTGCTGTTTGCATCCCAATAGAGGGGGGCTACTTTTTGTTGGATGGAAAGCATATCGAAGAGACCCCCTCCGATAATGCCCAACTCAGTGCGTTCTCAAAAAGCATCAAAAACAATGAGGATTTTTTAGCGGGACTCCAGGCTTACACCGATGGAAACACAGAACTGTATGAAAAGCACTTGACCGCGGAGCTCGATGCCAATCCAAACAATTTAACTGCCAATTATTTATTGGGTTCCCTTCATTACGAACAAAAAAAATACGGTCTTGCGCAAAAGGAATTGACCAAAACCCTGGAGTTGAATAAAAACCTGGGAAAGGCTTATGCTTATCGCGGGTTTACTCATATGTATTATGAAAAATATGAAAATGCCCTGGCCGATTTAAACAATGCCGAAGCGCTTAATTTTAAGGAAATCGCTGTGTATGAAAACCGGGGCCTGGCAAATTACCAATTAAAAAATTACAAGGAAGCTGTCGCTGATTTTACCGCAGCGGAGAAATCAGGTAGCCAAAACCCGGAAGTTTATTATAATCTTGGCAATGCACATTTTATCCTGGGCGGTTTTCCTGAAGCCATTGCAGCCTACGATAAGGCAGTCAACTTAAAACATCAAAGTGATCTTCTTTACAATAACCGGGGCAAGGCGAAGTACAACCTCGGACAGGTGGAAGCCAGTATTGCAGACTATACAGAATCATTGAAACTAAACCCGGACTACGGCAAAGGTTACTTGAATCGAGGCACTTCTTATTTCGATCTGAAAAAATACGCCGAGGCTTCAAAAGACTTGACAAAAGCCAAGGAACTTGGCGCCAACAGCAAAGAGCTATATTACATGCTGGCCCTTTCCGAATATGTGGCGCTGGATTACGACAAATCGCTGGAAAATTTTAATACCGCTGAAAGAATGGGTATGCGCGATAGCCTGATCCACTGGTACCGGGGCAATATTTTTTATTCCAAAAAAAAATATGAAGAAGCAGTGTCAGACCTATCGAAGGCAATGACAATGGGTGTCACCGACAAATCTGCCTATTCCATCCGGGGACTGAGCTACTTTAACCTACAGAAATACAATGAAGCCATTGCCGATCTGACAAAATCAATCGAAGCAGGAGAATCGAATTACAAAAATTACTCTGCCCGGGGCCAGTCATACTATCAGTTGCAGGACTATAAAACAGCGATTCCTGATCTGGAGAAGGCCATTGCCGTTGGCGAAAACAATCCAGATGTGCTGGTTTTTTTAGCACTTGCTTACTTTAACACCCACGAGTATAAATTGGCCATCAATACCTTGAACACGGCGATAGAAAAGGGCATTGCCGATGAAAACATTTATGAAAAAAGAGGAACAGCAAAGCTGAAATTGAAAAATTATGAGGGAGCAATTTCCGATCTAAACAAATCCCTTGGAATAAGACCCGGATATCTCCCTGCCATAAAGAGTCGGGGAATCGCCTATTATAATTTGGAAAAATGGCCCGAAGCCGAGGTAGATCTGACCGCCGCTGTGAAGGAAGACAAGTCTGATGCAGAAGTTTTTTATGCCCTGGGAATCACGAGTTATTACCAGGAGAAATTCGAGGAATCGGTCACCTATCTCAATGTGGGGATGGCCAAGGGATTTAAGGAAGGCCAGGGCTACTACTGTCGTGGGAATTCAAATTACCACATTGGCCGGTATGAAGATGCTATTTATGATTTGACCAAGGCAATTGATGAAGGAGGCTATTCTGACCAGGCTTCGCACTACCACCGAGGGCGTTCTTACTATCTAATCGGGAAATACAAAGAGTCGATTTTTGATTTCAACAAGGCTATTGAGACTGGCGTAACCCAGGCGCCTATTTACCACGACCGTGGACATGCGAAATATGAAACGGGCGATTACACCGGTGCCTTGCAGGATTTCAATAAGGCCATCCAACTGGACGCAAATTATGCTGAGGCTTATGCAAAAAGAGGGGACTGCAAGTTTCGCATCAAGGACTATCAGGATGCGATCAATGACTATGATAAATCTGTGAGCCTGGGATATGTAACTGAAATCATCTATAATAACCGGGGCAAGGCGAAATTCATGCTTGACAAATTTGAGGAATCCATTCCTGATTTTAATGAAGCCCTTGCCATGAAACCGGATTACGGACGGGCTTTTGAAAACCGGGGAACAGCTTATTATCACTTGAAAAACTGGGAGGGTGTAATGGCTGACTTCCTCGAACTTCAGAAGCTTCAGCCCCTGGAAACATATCACAATTATTATGTCGCTGAAGCTTATTTTAACCAGGAGAACTTCCCGGTGGCATTGTCCTATTACGACAAAGCCATCGCCAGTGGAATTAAAGAATCCGGCGCTTTTCAAAACAGGGGAATCTGTTATGTTAAAAATCAGGAGTATGATGCGGCTATTAAGGATTTTAGCGCCGCTTTGCAACTGGGCAAAGGATCTGCGGAAGCTTATACTGCCAGGGCGGAGGCTTATATTTATATGAATGATTTTGAGTCTGCTCTGGCGGATCTTGATGCAGCTATCAAACTCGGAGAAAACAACGTCAAAAGCTTTTACAATCGGGCGATCGTCAGGGAAGATTTGGGCAAATATGATTTGGCGATTGAAGATTACACCAAAGTCCTCCAGATCGAACCCAATGATGCCCTCGCCTTGTTTAACCGGGCCAATTGTTATGCACAGAAAGACGACCTGGCGAGGGCGGTAATGGACCTCAAAAAAGCGGTTGAACTACAACCTGACAATGTAGATTACCTCCGATCACTTGGCAACACAAAATATCAATTAAATGAATTGGATGACGATCCCTGCAGCAACTGGGTAAAAGCGGCAGAAATGGGAGATCGTAAATCGGCTTTTGCTGCTGACCGGTACTGTAAATAAAATAAACCCCGTTAGCGTAAAAAAAATTCAGATTGAGAAAATTATCGGTTACTTAGTAAAAAATTATCAACCAGAGCCTAATGAATACCAAAATCATAGAAACCAATTCCATTTCCAGAAAATACATCATGGGCAGTGAGGTAGTTCATGCATTACAGTCCATTTCAATCGATATATTTAAAGGTGAATATGTGGCATTTATGGGGCCATCAGGGTCAGGAAAATCCACCCTGATGAATATCATCGGATGCCTGGATTCCCCCACCGGGGGCGAGTACCACCTGAATGGTAAGGATGTGAGCAACATGACAGAAAATGAGCTCGCCGAGATCAGGAATAAGGAAATCGGGTTCGTCTTTCAGACATTTAACCTTCTACCAAGAGCTTCATCTTTGGAAAATGTAGCCCTACCTCTTGTGTATGCAGGCTTTAATAAATCAGATCGCGAGGAAAGGGCGATGGAAATCCTGAATAATGTAGGCCTGGGAGACAGGGCTTTGCACAAGCCAAATGAACTTTCCGGAGGGCAGAGACAACGTGTGGCCATTGCCCGGGCGCTGGTGAACAACCCCAGTATTATTTTAGCGGATGAGCCGACGGGAAATCTTGATTCTAAAACGTCCTATGAAATTATGGATCTGTTTGAAAAGCTACATGAACTGGGAAATACGATCATTATGGTAACCCACGAGGACGACATTGCCCATTATGCCCACCGAATAGTACGGTTAAAGGACGGGCTGATTGAACGGGACGAAAAAAATGAAAATATCATTAAGGCCGGGCTGATCATGAAATAGCCAGTCACAAATTTCCCGATCACATTCCATTAACCCTTTGACTTGTTTTAAGAAACCTAACATGATCCGTCAGTTGGCGGAACACAAAGAGTGATGATTTTCGCAGAAAAAGCAGTTTTTGAACGATATGAAATCGACATTAAATATTCACCCTTTTATTCCACCCACCAAGGATGAATATTTAATCATCCCGAAAGCTTTCGGGACCATCTGACCTTTGAAAAACAAATTATATATAGATGAAAATTTATACAAAAACAGGTGATCAAGGGGGAACTTCCTTATTTGGAGGTACCAGGGTACCTAAGAACGATGATCGCCTGATCGCTTATGGCACGATTGACGAACTAAACTCTTTTGTGGGATTAGTGCGGGACGTAACAGTCGATGAGAAAAGGCGGATATTGCTGCTCTCCATACAAGAAAATTTATTCGTCATCGCATCGGCGCTCGCCGCGGAAAATGAAAAGGCACAGTCGTTTGTTCCAAAATTAGAAGAAACGGCGATACGAACATTGGAGGAGGAGATTGACGCCATGGTGGATGAAGTTCCACCATTGACGACCTTTATCCTGCCAGGAGGCCATGTCCATGTTTCCTATTGCCATATCTCACGAACAGTATGCAGAAGAGCCGAAAGAGAAACAATCAGCCTTTCCCAAAAAGTCGGGGTTGATCAAAATATCATCATGTACCTGAATCGATTGTCCGACTATTTATTTGTTCTTGCCCGTAAGATAGGACATGAACTTGGTGTGGAAGAAGTGAAGTGGAAAGGGAAAAAGCAATTATAAAACCACAGAATATTTTGTTATTTTTGCATGCTCTAATATTGGCAATGACCGCTTTATAAAAATGGTAGATACTATTAACATCGATTACAGACTAACTAACGAATCAAAGCTCGAGGGAGTAGATTTCAGCAACATCGTTTTTGGCCGTGTTTATTCGGACCACATGTTTATGGCCGACTATGCAAATGGTCAATGGAATAATTACAAGATTGAGCCTTATGATTTGATTTCCTTCTACCCCGGAAGCGCCATCCTCCATTATGCCCAATCGGTTTTTGAAGGATTAAAAGCCTACAAAAGTGAATCGGGGGATGTGTTGGTTTTCAGACCTGAAATGAACTTCAAACGAATGAATTTATCTGCGAAAAGGATATGCATTCCTGAAATTCCGGAGGAGGTTTTTATGGGCGGAATGACCGAACTGTTGAAAATTGATAAAAACTGGGTACCTGGTTTACCGGGTACATCCTTATATATCCGACCTTTCGCCTTTGCCCTGGATGAATACATTGGAATTCGCCCGTCTGACACCTACAAGTTTATGATATTTACCTGTCCGGTGGGACCATATTATTCCAAGCCGGTTAAGGTAATGATCGAAACCAATTTTACACGGGCAGTTGAAGGCGGTACCGGCTTCGCAAAAGCTGCGGGAAACTATGCCGCTTCTTTATACCCGGCTAAAATTGCCCATGAAAAAGGTTATGATCAATTGATCTGGACTGATGGCAAAGAGCACAAGTATATTGAGGAGGCCGGCACGATGAATATCATTTTTGTGATAGGCGATACGGTGGTAACTGCTGAAACGGGCGATTCTATCCTTAGTGGAATTACCAGGGATAGTGTGTTAACCCTGGCCAGGGATTGGGGCATGAAGGTAGAAGAACGAAAGGTTTCGGTGGAAGAAATAATTGATGCCTGTAAGTCAGGTCAATTAAAAGAAGCCTTTGGAGCAGGAACCGCGGCTACCATCGCCCACATTGACAGCATTGGTTACAATGGAATAGACTATAAATTAAGCCCGGTAAGAGACAGGGAGTTTTCACTTAATGTGCTTAAAACATTAGATGACATCCGAACAGGCCGGGTAGATGATAAATACGGTTGGGTTTATAAGCTCTAACCATTTATTTAAATCAGCCAAAAACCAATAAATGAAAGTAGGTGCTTTTTTAGGACTTTTATTGCTAATGGTCAGTACAAACCTGATGGCGCAAAATGTGCTGATGCTGGAAAAGACGGGCACAAACAAAAAGGCGATCTACAAATCCGGGGAAGAAATAAAGTACAAGCTGAAGGGTGAGGATCATTTTCGCCAGGACTACATCGTTTCCATCAAGGATAGCAGTATTGTTTTTCATTATAATAAATTCAATCTGGAAGAAATCGCAGAGATTGATATCAGAAAGAAAAATTTTATCAACATCAATTTAAAAAGCATCGGTACCATGATGCAAATCGCCGGGGCCTCTTACATCGTTATTGACCAATTTAACAAAACCGTGGTTCGGGACCAGCAATGGGAATTTGACCAGGATGTATGGATTACCGGAGCAGTGATATTCGCGGCCGGAACTGTCGTGAAATTTTTGCACACAAAAAAATTCAAAGTGGGTGGCCGCTATAAATTGCGGATCATTAATATCAACTACATTTATTAATTTCATTTACACATGACCATTGAACAATTCAGGGATTTGAAGGCTCGCGTTAATGCCTTGAGGAGGTTTCTTTGACTTCGATAACAAGGTGAAAGAAATCGAGGAAGAAGAGCTGCTCACCGCACAGCCGGGTTTTTGGGAAAATCCACAAGAAGCAGAAAAAGTAATGAAAAGCCTCCGGTCTAAAAAATACTGGACGGTTAGTTTTGATGAACTTCAAAAAGGCTTTGACGATTTTGAAACACTCTGGGAATTTTATGAAGGGGACGAAGTCTCTGAAGATGAAATCCTGGGTGAGTTTTTAAAAATAGAGAAGCTTGTTGAAGAGTTGGAGTTTAAGAAGATGCTAAGCAACGAGGAAGATCAGCTTAGCGCCATGATGGAGATCAACCCGGGTGCAGGCGGTACAGAAAGCAATGACTGGGCAGAAATGCTCATGCGGATGTACATTATGTGGGGCGAAAAAAATGGCTACAAAGTAAAAGAAGTGTATTACCAACCAGGGGAAGTTGCCGGTCTAAAGTCAGCTACACTGGAATTTGAGGGAGAATTTGCCTATGGATATTTGAAGTCAGAAATTGGCGTCCACCGGCTGGTGCGAATTTCTCCATTTGATTCCGGGGGGCGAAGACATACATCCTTTGCTTCCATATTTGTCTACCCCGTTGTGGATGATAGCATTAATATCGAAATCAACCCGGCAGACATAAGCTGGGACACTTTTAGGTCAGGGGGAGCAGGCGGTCAGAATGTAAACAAAGTAGAGACAGCCGTTCGGTTAAAACATGCCCCATCGGGTTTAGTAATAGAATGCCAGCAGGAACGTTCGCAGCTCCAGAACAAAGAACGCGCAATAAATATGCTTAAGTCCAAGCTGTATCAGCTTGAACTGGACAAGAAAAACGAGGCGCGCGCAAAAGTGGAAAGCTCAAAACTTCGCATAGATTTTGGCTCGCAGATTAGGAACTATGTGCTACATCCGTACAAATTGATTAAGGACAATCGCACTGGTGTAGAAAGAACCGATGTTCAAAGCGTACTAGACGGTGACCTGGATGAATTTATAAAGGCGTTCCTGATGAACCAGAATTAAGATTTCATCCATTCAAAGGTACTGTAATGATCATTTTTCATGCCCAGGTGAGCGTATATCTCCTGGGCATTTTTGTTGGTGTGATCCACATATAAACGCAGGCTACGAATATTTTGGCCTTTGTTAATTTTGCATGCCGGGTTATCATATTATCTCTCCACATGTTCCATGATGGGGCACCTCTTAACCCCTGTTCTACTTGTTGATGGTATAGCCTGAATTATTGCTAAGAATATTTTTTTTTGTTTAAATGGAAAGTGGTTCAGTCTAATACCAAACCGCTTTCACTGCACTTTATGAGAATACTAATTGACTATTTCTTCCGCATTTTCATAATCTTCCTCGGTGAAGGTAAACAGATATAGCTCGTTATTAATGATTTCGTAATCTGATCCAACTAAGATATTTCTATTAGTGGGTGGGATAGCCATTACAAAGTCATCGGAGTAATAAAGTTGTCGTTTTTCATTATTAAAAAGCACAATGATTGAATCTGCACCTAAAGCGCCTCCTGCACTTAGGGCTGATCCGGCACCATTATCCGTCGAACCTTCAAAAATTAAGCCTTCTCCTATGATATGTCGCGTTTGCTGGAATATCCCAAAGGAATAGAATTCCATTTTTATTTCGTGGGAAGTTCCGTTTTCTAGTCTGTATGTTCTGGTTGTGACCTCAGAAGCACAATTTTGCAGCAAACACAAGACCATACAAACACCAATAATTTTCATCGTTTTCATTTTTTTAATACCAGTTTGCAAATAATTCATTTAAAAATTCTTCCGTTGCATTTTCATGCCGGGATATCATATTATCTCTCCACATGTTCCAAGTTGCTGCACCTCTTAACCCTTGTTCTATTTGTTGAATGGTATAACCGTTAACATTATCAAGAGGGATATCTGTACTTCCCCTACCGGTCGTAAATCTTTGGTTTTCACTATCAATCATATCAACAACAATTGATGTATAGATTGGAAAACGAGTTATTGTTTGGGCTTGATAATTCCCATTTCTCACCCCATCTCTAACAAAGTTATTCTCATATTCATAGTTAGCAACACCAAATAAACTCCTATATCTTTCTTGGGCAAACTGCCACTCTACCCCATTTGCCCAGCTTTCAAACACCGCCTCACTACTTTCTAGCTTAGCTCCATAGGCTGCCACAGCTAACAATTTAAATACATCTCTGTCCATATCCCAGTGTGCTGCGTGGGCCAGTTCATGTGTAGTTACCGCATATACTCTGTCTGCCCGAGCATTCCATGTTCTGACATAGATCGAAGGAAGTGCTCCTCCTGTTCTTGCATACATGGCCGCATGGCTGTCTTTTTCATTTTGCCTTGCAGATACATCTGCGGCTATCTTGACCTGAGGCTTCAGAAAACTGTTTCTTGGCGGACTGGCAAGGCCAAACCTGTCGCCATAGTAGTAGTCGTATGCCGCCTGAAATATTAACGCATAATACTGCTGTCTGTCTGACACTCGCGTGCTCCCTCTCGTTCCGTAAACACTTGTGAATCAGCTTCTTTTTAGATTTGGATTTTAAATATTTCAATTGTTAAAAAAAATGTTAAAAATTAGTGCAGTGTTTTTAAGTTTTAATTAAAACAGGTATTACACGTAATGTCTTCAGAGAACATACTTTTACACTAAAAAAATATTAAAAAACGATGTTTTTATGTGTTTTAATGAAACAAAATGGTTTACAAGTGCAATTATAGAAAAGTATTATTTTTAACAAAAAACACTTTCTTTTTTTACAAAGAGCATTATGAACCTAATTTATAACCACTGTAGAGTTAAGACCCACTACCATTGCATTTGGTTTAATACAAGGTATGCATTAGAAAAAATACAAAAGGAGCGTGCAGGTTGTTTAAAGAGTTCTGGAATTTAATGTGAAGTGTGCAGAGGCAAGTAAAAATGACAATAGGGTGGTAAAAAAAACACTTTTAGGAGCTAATCCATATATCACTTCGACAATAAATTAACTTAGTTCAAATATTTATAATACCTTATTAAGGTAATTCAGAATTATCCGGCTCAGCCTTTCTAAACATATTAAGTGGCGCCATGTTCGAGGTAATTATCCATTGCCTTTTACCACCTACCTTAATTTCTTTTATTGATTTTGCATCTGTCCTAACACAAAATCCACTCTCAGAAGGAAGAAGAAATTTAAATGTTCCATCACCATTACCAATCGCACAAATGCCAATTCCGGCATCAAAATATCCTGATAAAGTCTCTTCTGAAAACGAATTACCTACAGCAAGGAAGTCCAGGTTGCCATCTTCGTTCAGGTCACCAACCGAAATACCGTTGATAGGACTCACCTGAATGCTCAATGGCAAAGGGTGAAATGAGAATTTACCGTTGCCAAGGTTTTCAATATAGGATGACTCGAAATAATCGGCCTTTTTTACAAACATTTTATCTCTACCCAGGATATTGATCAGCTCAGGCATTTCCATTTTTCCATACTGTTGATGCGACTTCAGTATCGTTCGCAAAGATGGGATCTGCTCGATCATGGTTTCCCGGTAATGAACAGGGTAGTCCTTCCCTTGTATATACCGCGAGATGATTGGATCTATCACCCCGTTTCTATCAAAGTCTTTTGCATAAATGGATACCGGTTCTTTTTCGCTAGCCTGGAACACCGAATTCAGGCCCAGATTGCCAGCGATATAGTCCATATCCCCGTCATTATCGAAATCACCTTCAGCCAGGCTGCTCCACCAACCGGTTTTTGATCCCATCATTTTCCTGAAGTACCCTTGATCGTTTTTAAATATCGTGACGGGCATCCATTCACCGGCTACGATCAGATCTTTCCAACCATCGTCATCAAAATCACTAAACAATGCACAGGTCACCATGCCTATAGAATCCAAGCCGTCGCTAACCATGCCTGTAACATCTTCAAACTTCCCGTTGCCGTCATTTCGCAGTATATAGCTTCGGGGAGATATTGGATAGGACATGGGGATTACTCTCCCCCCAACAAACAGGTCCAGATCGCCATCCTTGTCAAAATCAGTGGCGATCACACTACTTCCGCTGCTTTCAATTTTAGGCAGGGCTGTTTCATCCAGGGTGAAGTTACCCTTTCCACCGTTCCTGTAAAACCTGTCCTGGTAGCGGGATGCATTCCGGCCAAACTCACTGCTTCCGCTGACACAATACAGATCCAGGTCACGGTCATTATCTGCATCGAATAGGAGCAATCCTATGTCTTCAGAATCTTTTGCTTCGAGTGAATCGACACGAAATGTTCCTGTGGGTTCCTGGTAAAATATCTTAGCACAGTGATGCGCCGTACCTCCGACAATAAAATCATCCAGACCATCGCCGTTAACATCCCCAATGGTAATTTCGGGACCTTGCTGAGAAAATTTGTGTGGTAGGGTTGCCTGACCATATTTGTAATCAGTAAATTCTTGTTCAGGCTGCACAAAAAAAGGTACAGATTCGTCTTTAACCAACAGGGTCGCATTTTTCCCTGGCAGGCGATAATCCAAATCTGCGTCACTGAAAGATGCAGAGATAAGTGAATTGGCGGGCACATTGTGTATCACTTGCATTCGCTCTCCGGGCCAAAGTATAATGACAGAATCAACCATGGCTGTAGAACCTAATCCGAAGTGCATTTTCGGATCTACACTAGAGAGATAACCCCGCTGTAGTTGCTGCTCCCCATATTGAAGCCGGCCACTGGTGTGCAACGATACCTTGGTTCCAATTCCGTGGGGATTGCCCGGTGGTCCTAGTAGTCGTATTTGTAAAAAATTTGCTTTACCTCCTTCTTTGGGGTTTATCCTATTCTCATACAAACGAGCCACTCCATTAAGTATACAGATGACAAGGTCAAGATCTCCATCGTTATCAAGATCGGCGTAAGCTACTCCGTTTGAATAAGTGGATTCGGAAAGCCCCCAGGAACCTGCAACATTCTCAAATTGAAAATCCCCTTTATTGCGAAAAAGAAAATCGGGTTTGAATACTCCTCCCAGTTCACTAAGTGCTTTAGTTGCATTTTCCTTCTTCACATCATTCGTACCAAACATGGTGACCTCTCTGTTAAAATTTACAAAGTCCCTATCAGTTATATCCTTCGGATAACCATTCGAGATGAAAATGTCGCGGAGACCATCATTGTCAAAATCGGCTATGAGGGAGGACCAACTCCAATCAGTGGCATAAACACCACTCTGATAACCGATGTCACTGAAAGTATTGTTGCCATTGTTGCGCTGAAGTACGTTCCGGATGACCTGAGGTTGATATCCCATTTTCAGACTCTTCATAAAGCGATCATATCCCATCCCCGTAAACATGGTTTTCTGTCTCAGGTTATCATCGGGCATCATATCCAGGACCACCAGGTCATTCAGGCCATCGTTATTGAGATCCGCCATGTCACACCCCATTCCATTAAACTCCTCGTGATTCATATATTCAGAGATTTCATCATGGAAGGTTCCATCCCTCTGGTTGATGTAGAGATGATCTGACGATAAAAAATCATTGGCGCAGTAAACATCCGGCCAACCATCGCCATTGAAATCATTGACGATTACTCCCAGGCCCCAGCCTTCACCCAGTATCCCGGCTTGCTCAGAAACATCGGTAAACATAGCCATATCCCCACTGGAAGGGGAAGAATGGAAGGTGTTATTCCGATACAGCCGATCCACACTTTTTCCCGTCCCGTCATAACGCTGTCCTACGGGAGTATTGCGTGTATAGTTTTCAAGGGCATTAGTCAGGAGGTACATATCCAGATCTCCATCCAGATCGTAATCAAAAAATGCTGCCTGAGTGGAATAACTGGAGTCAGCGAGCCCTAACTGTCTTGCCTGATTTTCAAAGTGAGGAATTCCGTTTTCATCCACACCTTTGTTGATGTAGAAAAGATTCGGTACGCTTTTATCCATATCCGGATGAATCGTAGAAACATAAATATCCACCCAACCATCCTGGTTTACGTCTGCAACAGCCACACCCACGCACCAGGCCGTTGTGCCAAGCCCCGATGCAAGAGTTACGTCCTCAAACCTGAGATCACCCTTATTAAGATAGAACTTGCTGCTGACCATATTACCGGCAAAAAAAATATCGACCAACCCATCGTTGTTAAAGTCGGCAATACCAACACCGGCACCGTCATAAATGTACTCGAAGGTAAGAGAATTGAAGGTGTCATTCTCGATCAGGGTATTGGAGAAGGTTATTCCTGAATCAGAGGGATCAATGAGACGAAATACTTTTGAATCATGTTTGCATCCCGAATAAAACAACAATAAAAGAAAAAGTGGTAGAACGGTCCTCATTTATAAGAAATCAATGAAATTCTGCCTGAATTTAGGGAAAAGAAATAATCCCGGACAAACATCCGGGATTATTTTTATGAGGTAGATGTATTAAAAATTAATACCCGGGATTTTGATCTTCTCCTTCGGTAAAGTTAGGGTTAGTATTAAATTCGTTCTGTGGAATTGGAAGTAGTTCATACTTATTTGCCTGGAAATAGCTAATTGGGTCAGGACCTGTGAGCTTCCCATTTGCTCTCCAACGAAGGATGTCAATATTCCTGATTTCCTCGCCACAAAGCTCAATTTGCCTTTCGTGCTGAACAGCTTTCCTTATTTCCTCTTTGGTTGACACAGGGAACCCGGCAGTGTTCATTTCAGCAGTACCGTAATTAGGCATGCTTACACTGAGCCGGTTGCGAACCTCATTCAGATAGGCTATGGCATTTGAAGCAGTACCAACCTCATTCTCACATTCGGCAAGCAGTAACAATACATCAGCATATCTCCAAAGTCTGTAATTGATACCAATGTTTACATTAAATCCTCCGGGATCAGTCTTATACATCACGGAATATTTTTTCCAACTAATCTTTTCCTGTGAACCATTGAAGGTGCTCGAGTTTCCCTGTACCATGCCATCCGTAAGTTCTACCGTTCCACCGGCAAACATGTCACCAATAAACCAAAAGGTATCGGTCAGTCTTGGGTCATTATCCTCAAACTCGGCAAGTAACTTGTCGGATGGAATAAGATTACGCCATCCAACTGCAGAATATTCCTGAGAACGAACCCAACTCTCACCGGTACCATTTCCATCTGCATCCCAACCATAACCGTTATCCAAAAATCCGATCTCAAAAACAGACTCGCTATTGTATTCAGCCTCTTCGGTGAAATTATCATAAAAATTATCGACCAGGCTATAAACTCCCAGATTCTTTACAGCCTCAAGCGCAGTTTTGGCGGCATTGTAGTCTCCTTTGCAAAGATTAATCTTTCCCGCTAAAGTCAATGCGGCGCCTTTTGTAATGCGTCCTTTGTCATCACCAGAGTAGCTAGCTGGCAAAACGGCACTGGCCTTATTCGCGTCGTCAAGTGCTAAATCAAATACTTCGGCTTGGGTTGATCTTGGCTTGGCATCACTGAAAGACACACCGTAAGTGTCATAAATTGGAACCCCACCCCACAAAGAGCCTAGGTTATAATAGGCAAAGCCTCGAAAGAACCGCGCCTCAGCTATATATCTATCCAGTAAAGCCTGATCACCCGGATCTACGGTAAGTTCAGCACCTTTTGTAATAACAACATTAGCCCTATGAACTATGGTGACCAGCCCTTTGTAAACATCAGACATCACTGCATTTGAATAAGTGTGAGACCCTGTCAAGAGCTGTGCTCTTGGAACCTCCAGCTGTCCACCACCAGCAGAAAAATCATCTGACCGGAGATCATGTATGAAGAAATACTCTCTACCTACCAATCTATTTCCTTGCATTTCCGCATAAACTGCGGTTACAGCAGTTCCGATCTGTTCTATTGTAGTATAGAAACTATCATCAGTAAACTGATTAGGATTTTTAGTATCTAATAAATCCTCATTGCATGCAGTAATTATAGTTACTGTAGCAAAAATTGATAATATTACTTTTTTCATTGTTCTATCCTTTAAAATCCTACTTGTATACCACCTAAGAATGTTCTTGCCTGCGGAAACTGTCCGTAATCGACGCCATTCGTTAAGAAGCGACTGTTGTTGGTAGCAGGGTTATCATTATATCGATTACCCACTTCAGGATCATACCCTGAGTAGTCAGTAATAGTCAACAGGTTCTGAGCCGAAACATAAATCCTGAATTTACTTACAGTTCCATTCGTGAAACTTAAAAGAGAAGCAGGAAGTGTATAACCAATGCTCAGGTTCTTGACACGAAGGTAGGAACCGTTCTCCAGGAACCTATCACTAGGCCTTGCATTTCCATTAGGATCGCCATTTATAGCCCTTGGCACATCCGTATCTGTATTAGTAGGAGTCCAGGCATCGCTTACTGCGGTACCCGAATTAAACAATCTGAGCATGCCTTCTGTTATCACTCTTGTTCCATTATAAATTTTGTTACCGCTAACTCCCTGAATGAACATGGAAAGATCAAAACCTTTATAGGTCGCTGCTACATTTAGTCCATAACTGAATTTCGGTAAAAAGCTGCCCAAATCATTTGGTCCACCTGGCTTAAATCTGATGTCGCCTGGTCGGGTATACTTATCCAAATTTGCAGGATCATTATACGTGGCCATATTAACAGTGCCATCCGGGTTTAACGGGAGGTTTAACCCTTCCTGGGTTGGTTTGCCCTCATTATTAATGATCTCACCCACATTCTGAAAAATCCCATCCGTTTGATCTAGATAGAAATGTTGGATACTGGAACCTGCTATTGTTCTGGTGATATTACCTCCACCATAGTCCATGTTGCCTCCGGCAAAAAATGCACCCTTTTCAGTGAAGAGTTTCGTTACCTCATTCTTAATGATGCTCGCATTTCCGGAGATGTTAAACGTGAATTGATCACTAACCTTGGAATAACCGGCAGTAAATTCATATCCCCAGTTTTTCATTTCTCCGACATTTCTGAGAGTGCTTTGATTAAAGCCTAACGACTCGGCGGGAGGAGTACCCAGGATCAAATGATCTGTGTTCTTAATGAAATACTCTCCTGAAAATGTGAATTGATTATCAAACAAAGCCAAATCAATTCCCACATTTTTCATGGTTGAAATCTCCCACGCAAATTCAAGATTCGGAAGCTGGTCAAAAAACGCTCCTGGAGAAGGAAGATTGTTAAATGGGTATTATGTATTGGAGTTGATAAAGGCATTATAACCATATGCAGATTGCGGTCTGGCTCCCACCTTTCCATAGCTTGCCCTTACTTTAAGCACGCTAATTTTACTGATGCCCTGCATAAAACTTTCCTCATTCAGCTTCCAGCCCACAGATGCTCCGGGGAAGTTACCCCATTTGTGACCAGGAGCGAACCCGGAAAACCCATCTCTTCGCATGGAAGCGCTAAACAAATACTTATCCTTATAGTCGTAATTCACACGACCCAGAAAAGACAACAAAACAGTTTCATCTAAGGTACCATCAGCAGTTAGACTAGTCTGAGGCGCTCCTCTCAATTGACTTAGGTCATTCGTATTTTGTTGTCCGGTGACATTCAAATAGTGTGTCTTTTCATCTTGTCTCTCAGTAACTGCGATGACATTGATCGTATGATTACCAATCGTCTTATCGTAGGTCAATTGGTTAGAGTAATAGGGAGAATAGTAATTGTTTCGGGTATCACCAAGATTGTGATTATTTCTTCCCTGGAATCCGTTAGGACCATCATTGAAAATCGGATCATCGCTCGTATTACGGCCTACCGAATAGTTCACACCAAAGGTGAATTTATATTTGAGACCTTCAAAGAGACCAACCTCTAAATAAGCGCGACCCAGGATGTTTACATCGCGATTTAATCTTTTATCCATTAAAGCCAATCGAACAGGGTTTTCGGGATCGGAACCATCAGCCTTGGTTGTTCCATTGAAACCACCAGGGTAATTCGGGTTACGAACCGCGATGTACGGAACTGAGCGTAGCATGTGCATGACCATCGTTCTTCCACCGCTTTCCAATTGATTTTGATTAGTAGTCTGTGAAAACTGCAAGGATTCACCAATTGTAATTCTCTTACTGATTTTTGTCTCAGAATTCAGGCGTCCGTTATATCTTTCAAATGAAGTTCCTAACATGATCCCTTCTTGTTGGAACCTTCCAAAAGACAAAAACATCATAGATTTTTCAGATGAAGTCGAGACAGACCCTCGAAGTTGTGAGATCGATGCGGGACGGAACATCTCGTCTTGCCAATCCGTCTCTGTTTGGTTAAAAGTTTGAGTTGTCCCTTCATAAATTGGGGCATTCATGTTAGAGAATTGAGCAGGCGCTGAGCTACCAGCATTGTTTAAAAGTGCCGTTCCGTATGCCACGTATGCGTCACGTTTTAATAAGTCAAGTGTTTTCCATACACTCTGGGTGCCTGTATAGGCTTCAATATCAACATGTACTTTTTGATCCTTTGAGCCACCCTTGGTAGTAATAATGACCACACCATTGGCAGCCCGGGACCCATACACAGCGGTAGCAGCCGCGTCCTTTAAAATTTCAACAGACTCAATTCCTTTGTATCCACACTATTTAAATTGAAATTTGGCGCAGGAAAGCCATCCACAACATAGAGGGGGTCAGCACTTTGAGTGATGGAACCAATTCCACGAATCCTGACAATTGCATTTGATCCGGGACCTCCGTTATTTGTAACAAGAACACCTGGAACACGACCTTGTAACGCACCAGAAACGCTGGGCACGGGCAATGCCGAAATTTCCTTTGCACTAACTGAAGAAACTGCCCCGGTTACAGAAGATCGCTTCTGTATTCCATAACCCACCACAACAATCTCATCTAAAGCTGTAATATCCGGGATTAGTGCCAGGTCAATTACAGACTGTCCTCCAACTAGAATGTTTTCGGTAACATAACCAATAGATGAAAATACTAAGTGCGATTCAGATCCCGGTACTGTAATAGTATATTGGCCATTCATATCAGTAACAGTTCCAGTTGTTGTTCCTTCTACAACAACGTTAACTCCCGGTAAAGGCTCAGAATTTTCGTCCTTAATCGTTCCGCTTACATCTATCTCTTGCGCAAATGCAATAGAGATCAGACACATTTGTAATAAAGTAATGCTCAAAAGATTTTTGAAAAACCTTTTGCCAAACACTACTAAGTAGTTGTTTTTCATAGTGAAAAATTTAGGTTAAACATTTATTTAAATAGTTTGTTCTTCTGAGTAGGAAGGAGGGTTGTTCCACAGGAAATGACCTTTCTGATATTCCCAAAACGCATCCATGATTTATTGCTTTTTGTAAACATTAGATTTTCATTCAATAATCAAGGTTAAAAATTTACCCTCAATTATGCAATCGATTTCGCAATTATATGCAACCGATTGTGTCTGTTTTTGAAAAAATGGCGGAAAATGAAATAATGTTGGTGTACTTATTAGATATTCCAGCCTAAGCAGCGCCTTCTAACTCCGGCTTGAAAAAGAGAAGTCAAGTGCCATTAAACAAAAATTTCGCATACCATTCCGGCGGATGCTGAACCTAGATATATTTTGAAGGAAGATGTTCCTGGGCCTGCCTCATCGGCAAGCCGGGGATCCTGTTTTTCATTAGAAGTTTGTAGTCTCGCAAAACCATCACAACAAACAGCACAAACTACAGAGGGCGGGGTCTTTCAAAATCCCGGTAATAATCAAAGTTTTCAAGTATATCCTTTACATAATTTACTGGTTCCGTTCCTCTGCAATAGCCATATTTCACTTCCGGTTGATTATAGTATTGGGGCTTCATTTTCAGTAACATCATTTGTTCAACACTATCATCCCATTTATCAGGGTTCATGCCATTCTTTTTTGCCATTCTCCTGGCATCAGATACATGGCCATATCCGGCATTATAAGAGGCGAGGGTGAACTTTATCACCTCAGCACTATCTTTTACCACGGAAGTCCATTGACGTTGCAACCATTCAATGTAGGCTGTTCCTGCTTCCAGGTTTTTATCGGGGTCAGTTAATTCTGATTTTTTAATACCATAATTTAAGGCGGTTATTGGCATTAATTGAAGTAGGCCAATTGCCCCCGCCCACGACTTATTTCCCGGGTTAAATTTTGACTCCTGGTAAATTTGCGCCGCCAGCAATTTCCAATCCCATCCAATTCGGGAAGCATGTTTCTTTATTATTTCATCATATTCAGATATCTGTCCGCTGATGATCTCTTCAAAATCTTTCCTCACTTCTTTCCTGGTTTTAGATGAAGACTTGAAATAATCATCAAAAATCAGGTTGTAGTCCTTACCGCCTTTTTTGCTTTCAATCCAGACGTTCAAACTGTCCAATAGCATTTTTGATTCTTTTCTCACCGCCCACCCGATGTTTTGTGAAAAACTGACCTGCGTTTTGCAATCAATATTATCAAATGAAGGACAAATCAGATTAGCCTTGTTTTCGTCACACACCGTATAATTAATTTTCTTTTCAGCCACCATCTCGATTAAATTTTCGGTTACGAGGTAATCAGGGGATTCCTGAATGGAAAAGTCAATACCGGTCTCACTTCGGAAATTGACCAGACGGTCATAATAAGATGAGCTTTTCCTTACCATTACATTTTTACCTTCTAGTTGGATCGGATCCCTTACCAAGGATGCATCTAATTGGTCGGCGGTAAGTTCTTTCCGGGAATCAGGGATACGTTGTACCAAAATTTGCCTGGTTTGAAAAAGGGGGGCGGTAAAGTTTACTTTCATCTTGCGCTTTTCTGAAATAGAAAGGTTAGCCGCTACGAGATCGCCTTTGCCTTCCAGGAGGCTATCCAGAATGGCATTGGGATTATGGATAATTTTGATCCTTAGTTTTAGCCGGTGCTCCTGAGCAAAAATTTTTAAGAGTTCAAACTCAAAACCTTTTGGTTCCCCTTTGTAGATAAAATAGCTGCTTAAACTATTGTCTACCAAGGCAATTAATTCGCCCTGATGAACCGTATAAAGCGCAGGCCCTCTACTTTCACCCTTGCTCTTTGACATCCTTGGCACATTCTCATTCTTTTCACAAGCAAAAAGAAAAAGTGCCAGAAAAAAATATTTTAAAGTATCTGAAGGCTAACATTTATTGAAAAAAATAAAATTCGTCCGCTACAAAAGACCCTTAATATCCTTTAAAATAAGCAAATATTTGATCATTCCCACATGGTCGGCCCAGGCTGCCTCCGAAGGCAAGATCTTTTCATTGCATTTTATTTTTTCATCTCATTCCTTATCACTAATTTTGGCCGGCAAATAACATTTCATAAAGTTATTTGCTATGTCAAAGACTCAAGATAAATTCCAAACCGAAGCGCTCACCTATGATGACGTGCTTCTTGTACCAGGGTATTCAGAAATCCTTCCCCGGGACACCACCACAAAAACACAATTAACAAAAAACATCGAGTTAAACATTCCGCTTGTCTCCGCTGCAATGGACACCGTCACTGAAGCAGATCTGGCAATCGCAATGGCACTGGAAGGCGGGCTTGGTTTCATTCACAAAAACATGACGATTGAAAAGCAGGCCCAGCAGGTACGGAAAGTAAAACGATCGCAAAGTGGCTTGCTGCTGGATCCGGTAACCCTTCCCATCACCGCCAAAGTAATTGATGCGGTTAAAATCATGAAGGAATTCAAGATAGGAGGGATTCCCGTCGTCGATGATAATAACCGGCTCACCGGTATCGTGACCAACAGGGATTTGCGTTTTGAGAAAGATCTCCATCGACCTGTCAAAGAAGTGATGACGGGTGAAAACCTTATTACGGCTAACGTAGACATTAACCTTAATACCGCTGAAGAAATTCTTCAACAGCACAAAATTGAAAAGCTGCCTATTGTTGATAAAGATGGTAAGCTAACCGGGCTAATTACCTACAAGGATATTCTTAAAAATAAAGACCGTCCAAATGCATGTAAGGACAGTTTTGGAAGGCTGAGGGTAGGTGCTGCGGTAGGTGTTACTCCTGATGTGCTGACCAGAGTAGAGGCGCTTGTAAATGCGGGTGTCGATGTAATTAGCGTTGATACCGCGCACGGACATAGCATGTTTGTGATCAAAAGTTTCAAGGATATAAAAGCCAATTTTCCTGATATCGACATTATCGCTGGCAATATCGCCACAGCAGAAGCTGCCCTGGCTTTAGCTGACGCTGGCGCAGACGCAGTTAAAGTTGGGGTGGGCCCTGGAAGTATTTGTACCACCCGGGTGATTGCCGGAGTGGGCGTTCCACAGCTTTCCGCTGTGTATGACTGTTCTTCTGCGTTAGAAGGAAAAAATGTTCCCGTGATAGCAGACGGAGGTATAAGATATTCAGGCGACGTCGTAAAAGCATTGGCCGGTGGAGCCAAGAGTGTCATGATTGGTTCATTATTAGCAGGGACGGAAGAAGCTCCTGGCGAAGTAATCATTTACGAAGGAAGAAAATTTAAATCTTACCGTGGTATGGGATCACTGGAAGCTATGGAAGAAGGTTCTAAAGACCGATATTTCCAGGATGCCGAAGATGAAATCAAAAAACTGGTGCCGGAGGGAATAAGCGGCAGGGTTCCTTACAAAGGATTAGTTTCCGAAGTTCTCTACCAGCTTATCGGGGGTTTACGGGCTGGCATGGGATATTGCGGCTCCAGGACCATCAGCGATCTCCACAATGCAAAATTTGTAAAAATAACGGCGGCAGGAGTGAGGGAAAGCCATCCACATGATGTGCAGGTTACCCGGGAAGCGCCAAATTATTCCATCAGATAAAATCAACCGGGTTACGACACTAACCCGGTTTTCTTTTTCCAACATTTTCACCTTATTTTAGTCCATCATTGTACTGGATTACCCTATGCTATCCAAAAGCCAAATAGCAAAAATTGTCGCTGCCATGGGCATCATCGCATGGCTGATATTGGTATTGACCGATATGGTCAATATCTATCAGGGTGGCGCCGGATCGCTGTTCGGATTCTCCGGCTTTTTTTCCAGGTCGATTCTCATACTTCTCTTTCTCCTCTCATTTGCGTTTTACCACCTTACCGTAGGGAAAGGTGATGTAACAAACATCAACGATCTGATTTGGAAAGTATTTGTTACGGGGCTGGTAGCAACGATTGGATCATTGGTTTCCAGATACCTATTGATGATCGCGCAGTACAAGCCAGCCATGATGAACAAGCTGCTTATTCACACCATTTATGACATCAATACCGGGCTGCTGATTATTTTTCTTACCTCCACCTATGTCGTTTGGAAAAAGTTAATCCTTTACCAGAAATCAAAATACCTGTTGAGGCTTTGGAGTACTTTTGAAGTTATTATCATTATAAGCCTTGTTTTCACTTTTACTAATTACCACATTTTTGATACCCTGTTTAATATTTTGCTGGGAGTCCTTGTCCTTTTTTCCATTGTATTGTCTGTCAACCTAAAATGGGTAGCCTATTTGAATTTCAAGCAAAAGTGGAAAAGTATACTTTTAATAGGCCTGGTAGTACTTTACATTTGGTATTACTTTATTACCATTTCAGACTTTTCAAATCGGTTTAGCCTTTCATTAAATCTCGTAGACAATGTCACTGTTCTTGCCCTTTTTATATTCAATATCATCTACTCGGCATTTTCCATTCTGGTATTGTTGTTCAATTTGCCGACCTCCTCGGTTTTTGAGCAAAAGCTGGAAGAAGTTATCAACTTTCAAAAGCTGAGCCAATCAGCAAATACCAAATTAGATGAAGAACAGATTTATGAGATTTTACTGGAAAGCTCTATCAGTGCAGTCTTAGCCACTGGCGCCTGGATGGAAATATTCGACAATGAATCGCATGATCAAAAGGTGCTATACCATCGAATTACAAAACAAAAAAAGGATAAAGTTAAAGCCGATATAAAAAGCCACTCAAAGGAAAGGTCTTTTTTAAGCAATCCAATAAAATCGGTTCGAAAAAGCTCATCGATCATAAACCTGAAGGATGAAGAATTTAGGTCAGCGCTGCTTCTGCCAATATATGTACAGGGAAAAGAATATGGAGAATTATGCCTGATGAAAGACCTTCCGGATGGGTTTAATAAAGAAATGGTGGAGCTGATAAATTCCTTCATAAATCAGGCAAGTATCTCGATTGAAAACCACGAATTGATCAAGGAAGCAATTGAAAACGAACGGTACAAGGAGGAGTTGGAAATTGCCAAGAAAGTGCAAGGCAGTTTGTTGCCCGATGAATTAGACAGGAACGACGACTTCGAAATAGTAGCCTACTCCAAGGCTGCCGCTGAGGTAGGAGGCGACTACTACGACACATATCGAATCAATGAATATAAGGTAGCCGTAATAATCGGTGACGTTTCGGGCAAAGGTACCTCGGCCGCTTTTCATATGTCCCAAATGAAAGGTATTTTCCAGAGCCTCTCGCAACTTGATCTTCCGGTAAATGACTTTTTTGTGAAAGCAAATAAAGCGATCAGCAAGTGCCTCGATAAAAAATCGCTGATCACTGCTTCATACTATGTCATTGACCAAAAAACAAAAACGGTGACTTTCAGTCGTGCAGGTCATTGCCCCACATTGTACTTTAAGGCAAAAGAACAAAAACCTGTTTTTTTTGAAACAACCGGGATGGGCTTGGGGATTTTGAGGAACGAAAAGTTTGAAGATTACGTTACGATAAACTCGGTAAAATATAGTAAAGGTGATATCATATTATTATACACCGACGGGATCACGGAAGCAAAGAATAAAAGTGGTGAGGAATATGGATATGATCGACTTGCGGCACATTTAGAAGCTTTTGCTGAATACCCATTATCGGAAACTCAGGAAAAATTGATTCAACAAGTATATGACTTTTGCGGATACCAAACACCCGATGATGACTTTACTACTGTATTGATAAAATTTATTTAGATTACGAACTAAAATCGTTTGATGACGTACAACTGTTATGATTGAGATAAGCAATAAACTGGACGATGGCATATACTATATTGAGGTAAGGGGTGAAGTAGATGCCAGTTCTTCCATTCATCTTGATGAATCTATCAACCAAGCCACTCAAAACCATAAAAAAATTCTCATCGACTGTAGTGAATTGGAATATATATCTTCTGCAGGGTTGGGTGTTTTTATGTCATATATCAATGAACTAGAAGACAAAGGAATTCGGTTAGTAATTTTTGGTTTAAGTGAAAAAGTGAAACATGTTTTCCAAATTTTAGGTTTAGATCAATTATTGACCATTAAAAAAAACGAAGAGGAGGCTAAGTTAATTGTTAATGGAATATAGGTTTAAAGCATCTTGTAGTAAAAACAGGCTTGGTGATATTAGGAGATTCATAACCGGAGTCCTAGAAAAGCACCAGGTACCTGAGCTTGAAAAAAACACCATTGTACTAGCCGTAGATGAAGTTTGTGCTAATCTGATTATCCATTCCCACAATTGCAATCCCCGTGAACAACTAGAACTTAAAGTGATATTTGCCGGTAAAAGCATCACCTTTGACATCATTGACAAAGGCATTGGCTTCAATATCGAAAATTACAAAGAGCCAAAAATCGTAGATATCGTCCGGCAAAAGAAAAAGGGGGGCATTGGGTTAATGCTGGTCAAACGTATTATGGACAACATCGAGTTTATCGAAGGTGATAACATGAATGTTTACCGACTACAAAAACACCTCATTTCCAAATAGATTTAACATTTTTTAACTTCCCTCCCATACCTCTTTTACCAACCACTACACCCAAATAGTTTATAATTTTTCTTAAAATTGCAGGTATTTTTAAAAAACCAGTTATAAACTATGCAAAACCCTCGTTTTCTATTTTTTATATCTTTTCTTTTCACGTCATGCACCTCTTTTAATGTCCAAAAAAATTTTAAGGACGAGACGATCTTTTCTGTTGACGGTCATCCGGTTTCAGCGGAAGAATTCATTTATGTGTATGAAAAGAACAACTTTAACAATGAGGATATCTACTCCCAAAGTGATGTCCTTGATTACCTGGACCTTTTTGTCAATTTTAAATTGAAAGTAAGGCAGGCAAAGGCGGAAGGAATTGACACTACTCAAAGCTTTAAAAACGAATTTGAATCCTACCAATCGGAACTGATCAAACCATACTTACTGGAAACCAGAGAGACGGACTCACTGGCCCGGCAGGCCTACCAGCGAATGAAGTATTTTGTACATGCTTCTCATATTTTAGTTTCTATTAAGGATGGTGATACACTCCAGGCTTATCAGAGGATGGTTGACATAAAAAAACAGCTAAAAGAAGGTCAGGATTTTAATGAATTGGCGAAGATGGAATCTGACGATCCTTCTGCAAAGCAAAACAACGGAGACCTGGGTTTCTTTACCGCGATGAGTATGGTATACCCATTTGAAAACGCAGCCTATAGTACCCCTGTTGGGCAAGTTTCAGATATTTTGCAGACGCAATTTGGCTATCACATCCTAAAAGTCCATGAGAAGGTTGAGAACAAGGGGAAAATTCAGATTGCCCATATCGTTATTACAAAAGCCCAAAACAAAAACCCCGAAGAGAAGGCTTTCGAGATTTATGATAAAATTGTGACTGATGGGGACTGGGATTATTTCTGCCAGCAATATTCAGAGGACCAGCAGACAAAGGACAAGGGGGGTGTATTGAATTACTTTGGCCAGGGTCAGCTACCTCCAAATTTCCACGAATTTGAAGAAAAAGTATTTAGCCTGGACAGCATAGGAATTGTTTCCGGACCGATAGAAAGTCCCTATGGGTGGCATATCGTGAAAGTAATGGACATCAAACCATTGGAAAGCTTTGACGAATTAAAAGAATCATTAAAATCCCAGGCCACAAGGGGAGAGCGGGCAAAAGTTAAGAAAGAAATTGTATTAGCACGATTAAAAAAGGCGGCAAACTATTCTAAAAACGAACCAATTTTTCAAACGCTCGCCAACCTTCCGGACAGTGTTTTCATAAATCAACAACGAACTCCGACTCTTCCCGATACTTTGTTACAAAAGAAGCTATTTAGTCTCAATAATGATGATTATTCCGTTCAGCAGTTTTTTGGGGAAGCCTCTTTTAAAAAGGGGGCTTCTTTTGAAAGTATATACAATGACTTAGTAAGCGAAAAACTTTATGCATTTGAAAAAAACAGGATAAGGGAAGAACACATCGAGTATAGAATGCTTGAAAAAGAATACCACGAAGGACTTATGCTGTTTGATATCATGGATAAATATGTATGGGGAAAGTCGGCCATTGACAGTGCTGAAATTGCAAATTATTTTGAGGAAAACAGTCAAAATTATCAATGGGACGAAAGACTTAAAGCTACAATTTTTGAAACCAATCGTCCCGAAGTTGCTGACGATGTCTATACGAAGCTATCCCAGGACAGCATTATCTACTTTAAAAAACAATTCAAACCAACAGATTTAAACCAAGCTTTAGACGAGATATCCAACCTTTTAGCTGACTTTCCTGACAGTAAAATCGCTCTTACATTTAGCAATGCGGAACCTTCTTCTATCAATATTGACTCTATTCGAGAAATGTTGACCCCAAATTTTCCGATAAATAATATCTCTATTACCAATGTCCGGGGCATGGAGGAAAGCTTGCAGCTTTGCCTTTCATCGAATTCCCCTACCGCACTTGGATATTTATATAATAAAAATTCGCAACTTGAATTGAATATCAAAAATGGGTTATTCGAAAAAAAGGATCATCCGGTTTTTGAAAATATTGATTGGAATCCAGGAATTTATAAGGTAAAAGACAGTGCACAATTTGTCATTGTAGAAGTAGAGGAGATATTTCCCCCACGATCCAAGAAGCTGGATGAAATAAAGGGCCTGGTCATTTCTGACTACCAGAAAGATTTGGAAGACAGTTGGGTCAATTCGTTAAAGAAAAAATATCCGGTCGTTAAAAATGAAGATGTCATCACTAAAACACTCAAGTATTTTGAAAAGAAATAGCTACCTGCTGGTGTTATTGTTAACGACTAGCCTGTCTTCATGTGACCTGATCAAGATGAAAGAAGATTCAGGGCTGATGGGTGAGGAAAAACCAATTGCCAGAGTAAAGGATATTTATTTATATAGGGAAGACCTGGTGGGCCTCGTCCCAGAGGACCTTTCGCCAATTGACAGCACCAACAGGATGACACAATTTGTCAATAGCTGGGTCAGGAAACAGTTAATCATCTCGGAAGCCACCTCCAGGCTAAGTTTGGATGAAGCGGAGATGGAGCGAAGGCTGTTAGACTATAAGTATGCGCTCATGATACACGAATTTCAAGAGCAATATGTGAATACCGAACTGAACCGCCAGGTTAGCCCGGAAGAAATCAGGGAGTATTATACAAATAACGTGGATAACTTTCGTTTAAACCAAAGCATTATCAAAGGTATATTTGTTCAATTGCCAAAGGAAGCCCCAAATATCAGGAGCTTCAAAAGAATGCTGAATTCCAACGATACAGAACAATATGAAGACCTGATGAGCTATTGTCACAGCTATGCAAAAAAAGCTCACCTGGGGGACTCCAGTTGGGTTTATTTTGAGCAATTAGTGGTAAATTCGCCGTTGCGTGAAATTGATGATGTAAACAGGTTTTTAAGCCGAAACAAGTATTTCGAGACGCAGGATGAAAATGACCTTTATTTTCTCAAGATCCTTGAGTTCCGGCTGGTCAATGAAATTTCTCCGATTGAGTTTGTCTGGGAAGAAATTGAAAAAATAATCTTAAATAAAAGGAAAGTGAAGCTCGTAAGTGATTTACAACAAGCAATTTACGATGAAGCGCTGAAGAACAAGGATTTTGAAATTTATAACAATGATTAAACATATATTAATAATAGCTTCGCTTTTTTTCGTGTGGGGAAGCGCTTTCTCCCAATCAAAAAACGGAACGGTGGTGGACAAAATAATCGTGAAAGTCGATGATTATATTATTCTGAAATCCGAATTAGAGCGGGCCTATGCCGAGATCCTCTCACGTGGCCAATACAGTGGCGATGAAACAAAATGCCAGGTATTGGAAGGGCTGGTACTAAATAAAATGATGGCGGCCAAAGCGGAAATTGATTCCATCGTGGTGACAGACGAACAGGTAGAAATGGATTTGGACATGCGGATGAATCAAATTTTAACACAAGTGGGAGGAGACGAAGATGCGCTGGAGGAATACTACGGAAAAACAATAGCTGAATTTAGGGATGAGCTTCATGATCAGGTTAAAGAGCAACTAACCATCCAGGAAGTACAGCGGACCATCATCAGCGAAATTAACGTCACACCACAGGAAGTAAAAAAATTCTTCAATAACATACCAAAAGACAGCCTTCCATATTTTTCAACGGAAGTGGTCGTTGGGGAAATTGTCAAAAAGCCAGGGGTAAACAAAAAAGCCAAAAAAGCCGCCGAAACACTCTTGCTCGATTTGAAGCAAAGGGTTCTCAATGGGGAAGATTTTCAGGAGCTGGCAAGCATTTATTCTGAAGGTCCAAGTGCCAGGTATGGAGGAAACTTGGGTTGGGTGAAGCGAGGCCAGATGGTTCCTGAATTTGAAGCCGTAGCTATGAAACTGAAGCCGGGCCAGGTATCAGATCCGGTAGAAACGGAGTTTGGTGTCCACATTATCCAGTCGGTAGACAGGCGGGGAAATGAGTACAATTCCAGGCATATTCTCATTCAACACAAATTTGAGGAAGAAGACTATGAAAAGGCTGGACATTATCTTGATAGCATCCGTACCTTAATCAACAACGATAGCATTAGTTTTGAAATGGCAGCCAAGGAATTCTCAGATGACAAAAATACCGCTGCCACGGGTGGCTATTTCATAGGAAGCACCGGGTCTAATCATGTATCCACGTCAGAACTGGATGCTGGTTTATTTTTTACGCTTGACTCCATGGAAGTTGGATCCATCAGTTCGCCAATGCGATTTCAAATGGCAGACGGCAAAGGAGCCATGAGGATCATCTACTACAAGGAAAAATTCAAACCCCACCAGGCCAACCTGAAAGATGACTACCAAAAAATACAGATCGCGACAAAAAATGCCAAACAAAGCAAAATAATGAATGAATGGTTTATGGATGCAACGGACGATGTGTATATTGAAGTGGATGAAGAGTATCGAAAATGTAATATCCTCCAATAAATATCAGAATGAAGGGAAAAAAGAATGAAGTAGAGGTAGCAGATCAATTTCATGCTGCGTATGAGAATTTGACCAAAGAAATTTCCAAAGTTATTGTAGGCCAGGAAGAGGTAGTTAAACTCGTTTTAACATCTATTTTCTGCCAGGGACACAGTTTATTAGTCGGCGTTCCCGGATTGGCAAAAACACTATTAATAAAAACCATTTCCGAGGCCTTAAATTTGTCTTTCAGCCGAATACAATTTACTCCGGATCTTATGCCTTCTGACATTCTGGGAGCAGAAACACTTGATTCCCAAAGAAATTTCAAATTTATAAAAGGGCCCATTTTCGCCAATATCATTTTGGCAGACGAAATAAACAGAACCCCTCCCAAAACACAGGCTGCTTTATTGGAAAGTATGCAGGAATTTTCAGTGACCATTGCTGGTCAGCACCATACCTTAGACAAACCTTTTTTTGTGCTGGCTACTCAAAATCCAATTGAGCAGGAAGGCACCTATCCTTTACCAGAAGCGCAATTGGACCGCTTTATGTTCAACATTGTATTGGACTACCCTACATACGACCAGGAAATTGATATTGTGAAAAACACTACCGGATCGGTGACAAATAAGATTTCAAAGGTGATTGAAAAAGAGGATATTATTCTATACCAGGAATTAATTAAGAAAGTCCCGGTGGCAGATAATGTGATTGAATATGCTGTCACACTTGCACAGAAGACCCGGCCAAAAACTGCGTTGGCTCATGAGACGACCAACAATTACCTGGAATGGGGAGCGGGTCCCCGGGCTAGTCAATATTTAATTACGGCTTCAAAATGTAATGCCATACTAAATGGCAAGTATTCTCCTGATATAGAAGACGTTCAAAAGGTGGCCAAGCCAACTTTAAGGCACAGAATCTTAAGAAATTTTAAGGCTGAGGCGGAAGAGGTTTCTGTTGATTCTATTATAGAGCAACTGCTATAGATTTGTCACATAAAGAACACCAAATTCATCCAAATAGGTTTGGTATTCTAAGAGTCTCTCCGGAGCAGGTCCACCAGTTACATTTCCTGAAAAATCGTAAGTTGAATTACAACACTTGTCAATAAAAAATAGTCCCGATCCGTCTACTTCAATAATCTCACACTCCTTTTCTGGCTGGAAAGTACACGATCTTTCGAAAGCCCTGAAAACCGAGCTGCTTTCCCTGTAAATAATAATACCTTTGTAACCTCCAACAAATATTTTATATCCACCATTTACTAGTAGTTCCTTGTTTAATGCACTTTTTGTGTCAACCTGTAGATCAACCTGACGAAAAGGAATTCTACTACTTAGTGGTTCCTGATTATTACAGGAAGAGAAGAACATAAAAGAAAAAATGCTGAGTGTCAAAGCGAGTCTCATGCCCACAAAACGAAGGTCACAACGGAAAATTACTAATTGACGGATTTAAATTGTTTAAGAAAGC
>JBNLGG010000041.1:37766-38012 GCA_050305935.1 Cyclobacteriaceae bacterium
CTGGTATTTTAGCATGGTGATCCGCTCAATGCCCATCCCAAAAGCGTAGCCGCTATACTTGTCCGGATCAATTTTGCAGTTCTCCAGCACGTTTGGATCTACCATACCGCATCCACCTATTTCTACCCAACCGGTGTATTTGCAAATGTTACATCCTTTCTGATCACAAAGGAAGCACGAGATATCTAACTCTGCACTTGGTTCAGTGAATGGAAAAAACGAAGGTCGTAGCCTGATCTTCGTCTT
>JBNLGG010000042.1:0-7727 GCA_050305935.1 Cyclobacteriaceae bacterium
CATCAACGAAGGATTGAAGGGCGGCATCGATCCGTTCTTTGGCAGCTTCGTCGATTATGACGTTTTCGTCGGTTCCGGATTTCCTGGTAGATGAATTGCAGGCAGCGATTGCCATGATCAAGCTAAGAAAGTAGATCAGTTTTTTCATGATACTTGAGTTTGTATTAAGGTATTCCAAACTACAACTCTCATTTAATTTTCCTAGAGCATTTTTTTCAGTGGTTGTTTTTGAAAAATCAAATTGAGAAATTTGTAATTGTGTCCAAATAATAGAAAAAGGCGGCCGAACGATAAGATTTTTGAGATGGCAAATGTTGAAAAACTAATTTCAAAATTAATTGTAAAAGCAGGTAGGAATTGGCAGTGTGAATCTGTTGTACTATTTGTGAAGCCTGTGGGCATACATAAATCACTTACTATCGAATATTGTCTTGGCTAAAAAAAAACTACTCTAACCATATCATTTATGAAATTCGACCCGTTAAAACCAAAAATCAAAATCACGAAAATGAAGGGAGCTATTTTTACCATCATGTTTTTATTTCAATTCCCACTTTTTGCACAAGATTGGCAACCTGATTTTCATCAGGCTTTGGAAATAGCAAAGACACAAGACAAGGACATTATTCTCGTATTTTCAGGATCAGACTGGTGTGCACCGTGCATCAAGCTGGACAAGGGTGTCTGGCAGAGTGATGCTTTCAAATCCTATTCCAGTGACCATTGGGTGCTCTACAAAGCTGATTTTCCCAGAAAGAAAAGCAATCAGTTAAGTGAAGACCTTAAAGCTGCTAATGAACAGTTGTTTGAGAAATACAACAAAGCAAATGCATTTCCTGCCGTTATTGTGCTTAATAAAAAGGGTGAAATCCTTGGGGTGACAGGTTATTTGGATCTGGCACCGGAGGACTATATAGCACATTTAACTTCTTTTGAAAATTGAATAGGCTGATCTTCTTTTTTCCACTGATCATTTTTTCGAGTCAGGCGTTTAGTTTAAACCAGCAATTTAAACGTACGCTGAAATTGATGGGCAGCAGGTTTGACATTACTGTTGTTGCTCCTGACGAGAGAATTGGAAATGATTACATCGATATAGCAGTTGCGGAAATCACCAGGATAGAAAAATTAATATCCTCCTGGGATCCTCAATCAGAAACATCATTGATCAATATGAATGCGGGCAATCGACCCGTTAAAGTGAGCCAGGAGCTATTTGATTTAATTATTCGCGCAAATAGCATTTCCAGGCTAACAGAAGGGGCTTTTGATATTTCCTATGCTGCGATGGATAAGGTGTGGAAGTTTGACGGTTCTATGAAAACCTTACCAAATGATGAAGATATTGCCAGGTCGGTAAGGTTTGTTGGTTATGAGAAAATACAAATGAATACCGATTCAATGACTGTATTTCTGCCTGAAAAGGGTATGAAAATAGGCTTTGGGGCTATTGGAAAAGGTTTCGCCGCTGATAAAGCCAGGCAACTGCTCATAGACAAGGGATGCGTCGGAGGAATCATTAATGCCTCCGGCGATATGAATGTTTGGGGTAGACAGACAAACGGAGAGCCATGGAAAGTCGGGATTACCAATCCACTGAATCATGACAAAGTGTTTTCATGGTTTGACCTGGTCGATCAGGCAGTGGTTACTTCCGGTGACTATGAAAAGTATGTTGAATTTAACGGGAGGAGATATACTCACATCATTGACCCAAGAACAGGATGGCCCTCCTCCGGATTAATCAGCGTGACGGTTTTTGCTCCAAAGGCAGAATTAGCCGATGCCTTGGCAACCTCGATATTTATTATGGGTATGGATACGGGAATTGACTTTGTAAACCAACTGGATAACATAGAATGTATCCTGATCGACGAACACGGAGGCATACACACATCAAAGAACATTAAACTGGAATCAGACATAAAATAATGAAATTAAAAACAAGCTTGATTTTTACAAGTGCAATACTGATGCTTGGCAGTTGCACAGTTGTCAAAGAATATCAGAAAGTGTATATCAATGATCCTGATATGGAGCTTTCACCGAATAAAGCTGATCGCTTTGAAACTAATTTCCAGGTGTACAGAGAAGCTGCGGCCGGAGCAAATGGAGGTAAAACAGGAGGTGGTTGTGGATGTAATTAAACAAATGAAAACCACAGGTCTAATTCTAATTCTTCTGATGTGGGGTCAGGGAAATGATCTCTATGCACAGGATAGTGGAGTTGACTCGGTGAATACTACTTACAAGAAGCGTGTACTAGAAGCGGCTGAAGTGGATTTATTATTTAGCTACTACGGACAAGAAGGTAAACACAGTGCAGTTGGAGGTGGGATCGGAACGGAAAAGTTAACGGATGTTACGCCTACTATTGTCGTTAAATTGCCTGTCGGAGAGGATAACCAGGTGACTGTCGATATGGGTGTATCTGCTTATACTTCAGCTTCATCAAGTAATATCAATCCATTTGATGCTTCCGCTGGCGCCTCCCGAGGCGGCGGTGGCTATTATGACGATGATGACGGGAGACGCATTAACAATCCGACAGGCAGGGCAAACCCCCTTTATGAATCTACTGGCGCGTCCAGGAGTGATGCATTGAAAAGCTTCAGTTTAAGCTATTCTCACAGCTCAGATGATAGAAATACAATTTTGAGCGTCCATGGTTCTCTTTCCACCGAATTTGATTATGATTCAAAGGGCTTTGGTGTTGGCCTGACCAAATTATGGAATAGTAAAAACACTGAGTTAGGAATAAAGTCCCAGGTATACCTGGACCAATGGCATCCCATCTACCCAACAGAAATAAAATCCTATTATGAAGCAGGTGGCAACCTGAATTTAGGGTTTTTCCGGGGAGTGGTGATTACAGGGGATGGAAACTACAGCCCGGTTCAGGGATTTCAATTTCCCGATATCACCCGGCGAAATTCCTATTCCATATCAGTAAGCTTTTCACAGATTCTGAGTCAGCGCCTTCAGACTTCGGTTTTCTTTGATGTCATTCGGCAGGAAGGCCTTTTATCGACGCCGTATCACCGCATTTATTTTGCCGACCGTGCAGCTTCTTATATTGAAGATTATCAGCTGGCTGATGATATAGAGAGATTGCCCGACACCAGAATGAAATTCCCCATAGGGATACGTCTGCATTATTACATCAACGAATTTTTAACGCTTCGAAGTTATTATCGGTACTATTTTGACGACTGGGGTGCGAATGCGTATACGGCTTCTTTGGAAATACCGGTAAAAGTTAGTTCGTCATGGACGGTTTACCCCATGTATCGGTTTTACAACCAATCGGCAGTCGACTATTTTGCGCCATTTGGAGGCCATGTTTCGACCGATCGATATTATACATCAGATTATGATTTAAGCACCTTTTACAGCCAGCAGTTTGGGGCAGGTGTTCGTTATACGGATGTACTACAAGGTTTCAAAATTATTTCCTTTGGTTTTAAGAGTATCGATCTCAGGTATAATCATTACTTAAGAAATGACGGACTAAAAGCGAATATAATTTCTTTTGGAGTGGTGTTTACAAAGTAAAAACACACATTAAAAAAGTGGAGTAAAAATTGTAACTTATTCGGAGATCAATTTTTACTCCATGAAGTACAGACAAATTTTTACACATTTAGCAATTGTTTGCTTTCTTTTTGCATGCAGCAAAAACGGGTACGTCAGGCTTAATTATCCACAGGAGCCGCAGGTCTATCTGCCTGACGGCATTGAGCGCATTGCCGTGATTAACAGAAGCCTTACATCCGGTGAAGGAGATCGAAGTAAAATTTTTGAGGCGGTAACCAGCGGCGAGGTAGCGGGGTCAGACCGCCTGGCTTCTGATGAATGTATCCGGGGGATTTTGGATGCAGGACACGAGATGCAGGGCGTGGAGTTTGTGGTGCCAAATCCTTCCCGTTACCTGGGAACAGGTACCCGTGAAATGCCGGAGATGATGGATTGGGAATTGGTACAGAACATTTGTAATTCGACGGATACGGATGCTTTGCTTGTATTGGAGGTGTTTGATTCCAATTCTGACTTATTGCGGAATGTTGCCATTGATAACATGGGGGCGATCTTAAGTGGCCGGACTGCTGGCGGCCCGGTAGTGCCCAGGGAGGTTAACGTCAATGTGAGAAGCTATTGGCGAATGTACGACCCCATCAATCAGGCAGTGATCGACCATTTTAACCATACATCCTTCCTGACGATTGACCCGATCAACAGCATTCTGCCCTCTACTGCTCTGGCTGAGAATGCACATATGTCAGGACAGGATTACATCTATCGGTTTTTACCGTCCTATTATACAGTCAGGCGGGAACTTTATAAAAAAGGAAAGGGTAAGGGGAAAAACGAATTGGAATCCGGATACCGCCGGGCTGAAGTAGCTAATTGGAAAGAAGCGATCGATATCTGGGAAGCTGTTGTGGGGCAGGGTAGCCGAAAAAATTCAGGCAGGGCTTGTGTGAATATTGCGGTGGGGTACGAGGTGCTGGGTGAAACAGATAGATCATTGGAATGGGCGCAGCGCGCCTATCAGGATTATAACGATGAATTGGGAAGGGATTACGCAAAATTATTGCTGAGAAGGCAGGCTATTGAGCAATAGTATTTGACTTTGTGAATTACAATATACTTGGAATCAGGCTGGAAAACCACCTATCACTACCGGTTTTCAATAGGTGTAGATTCAGAAATATTTCTATTTTTAATCTGTATTTTGTTTTTGAAAAATCCTGTCAATCAAATGCTCACGCTGCATAAAATCAAAGCTTTTTTTTTACTGTTTTTGCTTCTTTACTTAGTTGCCTGCCAGGAAACAAGGAATAAAGAGCACGGGCATCGATTACATATTACCAATGAAATCACAATCGATGAGATCCACCAATCCTATCAAAGTGGGGCTTACACCGTAACTGACCTTACCCAATTTTATCTGGACCGAATTGACTCCCTTAGCAACAATGGGCCAAGGTTGAATGCCGTGATCACCATTAACCCGGATGCGCTGGATATCGCCGCACAATTGGACGATGAATGGAAGGGAGGCCGCATTCGTGGGCCATTGCATGGTATCCCCGTGTTGCTCAAAGACAATATTGATACCCATGACAAAATGCCGTGTACTGCCGGGTCAAGGGTGATGGAAAACTCATTTCCCCTCGTTGACAGCCCCATCGCGGCTCAGCTTCGGGCGGCAGGAGCTGTCATACTGGGTAAGGCCAATCTCAGTGAATGGGCTAATTTTCACTCTAATTATTCATCGAGTGGGTGGAGTGCTCTGGGTGGACAAACGAAAAACCCCTATGATCTCTCGCGAAACCCCTGTGGGTCAAGTTCAGGTTCGGGCGTTGCTGTTGCCGCCAATTTGTGTGTCATCGCCATTGGTACAGAAACAGATGGATCAATTGTTTGCCCCTCAAATAGCAATGGAATAGTGGGAATTAAACCGACGGTGGGTTTGATCAGCCGGTCGGGCGTGATCCCGATTTCCTTTAACCAGGACACGGGAGGGCCGATGGCAAGGACGGTGAGGGATGCTGCCATTTGCCTGGGTACAATGACTGCCCTGGATTCCATGGATGCCAAAATGCTCGACCCAGAGCGCAATGCATTTGCCGATTATACCCGGTTTCTAAAAACGGATGGCTTGGCTGGCAAGCGGATCGGGTTTTACCGGAGCAATATGGACGATAGATTCCGCGTGGTGAAAAAGATGGAGGAAGCGGTAGGATTTTTTAAAGAGCAGGGGGCAATCGTGATTGAAATCGAGGAGTTTCTCGATCCGGTTGTCTTTGACCATTCGTTTAATGTCTTGCTGTATGAGTTTAAGGATGGATTGAATAACTATTTCAAAAAATTGGGTACAACTGGAGTTGTTGCTAACCTGGAAGACCTTATCGATAAGACCTTTGGTGACAGTGTGGAAATGCAATACTTTGACCACATGCTGTTAAAAATGGCACAAGAGAAGGGTGATCTTACGGAGAAGGATTATCTCAATTCACTGGAGAAAATGTGGAAATTAGCCCGGGAAGAGGGGATCGACAAGGTAATGGATGAGCACCATCTGGATGCTATTATCTCGCCTACAGGAGACCCAGCCTGGAAAACAGACCTTATAAACGGAGATAATTTTCATGTGTTCAGCAGTTCGCCTGCAGCTATTGCGGGTTATCCAAATATTACCGTTCCAATGGGTAATATTGATGGCTTACCCATCGGCTTGTCTATTTTTGGACGGCCATGGACAGAGCCCCTTTTGCTTGAGATTGCCTATGCTTATGAGCAGGGCACACATCATCGTATCTCGCCTGAATTTAAAAACGGGATTGAATAGCCAAACATGAATTCCCCGTCTATTTCCGTTGATCGCTCAAAGTGACCAATTATCCTATTCAAATAGTATTTTTGACAACTATTTTACAAATTAGAACTCACTTGTAGCGATTTTCCAATTAGCCTGTCCAGGCAACATTTTCTCATAGGATTATTTGATGTTGTTTGTCCTTACTTTGTCAAGATTAGAAAGCGACTCCCTGTTGTGTGTTTTCACCAACAGGAATATACCAGAAATTGCTGGTGAAAACCCGTCTGACGACGAGGCAGGCACTCAGCAATGAACATACATGGTAAGTTGACAAAGTAGGGGTTGTTTAATTATTATCAACCAAAATGTTCAATTATGAAAACCAAATTCAAATTGCGCAGATGGCTTCTGTGCGCGCATTTTATTCTGTTTGTCACTTTATTGAAAGCACAATCGGTTGATCCGATTCCAGATTCATGGTTGCTTCTTGGTCCTATTCCGGTGGTTCCCGGTCAGAATCAAGGCATCACGGAGGAGGAACAATTCACTGCATTTGACAAGGATTATTTAAATCCAAAAGAAACCGGGGCCAAAGAGGGCCAGTCGGTAGAAGTCGAAAACGTTAAATATTCGTGGTTTACTGCCAAAGAAACGAATCATATCGTGGATATCAATGCACTATTTGACAGTGTGGATTACGCGACCGTGTACGGTTTCGTCGAGTTTGACGTGGAAGAGGAAAAGGAAATCATTCTAGGGGTAGGAAGTGATGACGGGATCAAAATTTGGTTAAATGGCGAACTCGTCCATGAAAACAAAACACCCCGTGGTGTTACACTGGATGAGGATCTGGTGCCTGTTTCGTTAAAGAAAGGTTCAAACAAACTTTTGTTAAAAGTACAGGATGCCCAGTACGCCTGGGGTTTTGCTGTCCGACAAGTTGCGCCAGAGACTTTTGCAGAGAAATTGGTCGACGCTGCCTATAAAGGGCAGTACGATAACCTCGTGTTGTTATTAGAATACGGGGCGGATATCGACGCCAAAAACTCACTGGAAATTAGTGCCGTTCAGGCGGCCGAGATAGCCGGGAGAAAAGAGATCGTTGAAGTGCTGAAGGAAAAAGGTGCTGACCTGAGTGCCCCGATGATGTCCGGAACAGGTTTGGCAGAGCGCTATTTTGACGAAAAGATACAGCAATACCAGCCCGAGCCCGGCGCTTCTGTGTTAGTTGCGAGGGATGGGAAAATTCTCTATGAAAAGGGGTTCGGCCTTGCCAATATGGCAAAAAATGAGCCCATCACTCCGGAAACGACTTTTAGAATTGGCTCTATTACCAAACAGTTTACTGCTGCCGCTATATTGAAATTGAATGAGGAGGGAAGATTGGGACTGGATGACCCAC
>JBNLGG010000042.1:7737-37803 GCA_050305935.1 Cyclobacteriaceae bacterium
AAATATGTGCCCGATTTTCCAAAAGGCGACCAAGTGACAATTCATCACCTGTTGACCCACACCTCAGGGATAAAAAGCTATACAGACGAACTGGACTTCGATTCCGATGAAATAACAAAACCCATTAAAAGTGAGATAGACCATATCAATTCGTTTAAAAATAAGCCTTACAATTTTGAACCGGGGGAAAACTGGTCATATAATAACTCTGGCTATTTCTTACTGGGTTATGTCATCCACCAGGTATCGGGAATGGATTATGGCGATTATCTGGAGAAAGCATTCTTTAAGCCATTGGGTATGAAGAATACAGGGCTTTATGTCAATGGGATGAAACTCAAAAACGAAGCGATAGGTTATGGTTTTGAAAGTGACAAAGTCGAACTCGCACCTGATTGGGATATGTCCTGGGCCGGGGGAGCAGGAGCTTTGTATTCCACGATAGGTGATCTTTTTAAGTGGAATGAAGCGGTGTTTAACGGGAAGGTGTTAAGTAAGAAAAGCCTTGAAGCCGCATTTACGCCTGTTGTTTTAAATAATGGGCAGAAAGCAAACTCAAGCTATGGATATGGCTGGTTAATTGGAGAATACCGTGGCTGGAAGATGATTTCCCACAGTGGGGGGCTTCCTGGTTTTGTCACCAACCTCGTTCGATTCCCTGATCAGAATGTGACAGTTGTTGTGCTGACAAATGCTCTTCCCATGCAGAGGATTAATCCAGAGTCTTCCAGCGGGGAGTTGGCGGAACTGTTTTTCTGGAAGGAAATGGATGCCCAGGAAACGTTTATGGTGGTTGAGGAGTCTGAAGAGGCAATGATCGCTTCCTATCTTGGGAAATATGCTTATCCACAAGGGATGATCATGACAATTACCAGTGAGGGGTCGAAGTTGTTTGCTCAACTGTCGGGGCAGCCGAAATTTGAAATTTTTCCACAAGGCGATGGAAAATATTTCTGGAAAGTAGTGGATGCTCAGATCAGGTTTGTAACGGAAGATGGCCAGACGATAAAAGCAGTTCACACGCAAGGAGGGCAGACCTTTGATGCCCCAAGAATGGAGGAGAAAACGGCAATAAAAGTCGATTCTGATATCCTGCAAGAGTACGTAGGATCATATGATATGAATGGTAGGGATTTAACTGTCTCGCGAGTGGAAGATCAGCTTTGGGTCCAGGTGACTGGCCAGCCAAAATTCCAATTGCATGCAAAATCTGAAACCGAGTTTTTCTTAAATGAGGTCAATGCGGAATTGACTTTTGAAAAAAATGCTGAAAACGTGGTTGAAAAAGCAGTGCTATTCCAGGGAGGAAACAGGGTAGAAATCCCAAGAAAACCTTAGCAATTAATGCTACATTTCGTCTGCCTCGTTCACAGGAATTTCCTGTGAGGCAGACGAAAGTTTTTCCAGGAATTCCACCGTATTTTCATTTTGGCTCAGGCTTAGTTTTTTTCTAAGGCGGTACCTGGCAGTCTCCACACCCCGCACGGAAATATTGAGGATTGACGCGATTTCTTTGTTGGACAGGTTCATTTTAACGAAGCCGCAAAGGCGAAGTTCCTTCTGCGTCAGGTCGGAGAAATTGGATTTCAATTCGTTGAAAAAGTCCTGGTGGACACGCTCAAAATTCGTATCAAAAACTTGTAGATGCTCTTCATCCTGCAAATTTAAATTGATCTTTTTTGTCAGGTTTCTGATAATATTTCGAAGCCTGTCGTTTTTTATGGAATCTTTCAGTTCCTTTAGTTCGATCAGCATTTCTGAAAGCAGGCCTCTTTTTTGGACCAATAGCATTGTGTAATTTGCCAACTCCATACTTTTATTGATCACATCTCCCTCCAATTGAACTTTATCGCGTAGTATTTTTTCCTTCTCCTGCTCTAATCTGATCTGCTCTAATTCCAGTTCAAGTACTTTTCTGAGTTTTCTTTCCTCTACTCTCGTTTTCTTTATTTTTCTTTTTACCAGAAGGATGATGAACAGAATAATAAGTATTCCAATAATTGTGAAAATAAAGCGCGATGTTTTGGCCTGGTACCATTTGGGAAGTATGGTAAACGCATAGCTTATTTCGTCTGAGACTCCACTCATAAGACTTCTTGACCTGACTTTAAAAACATAATTCCCTGATTTCAAATAACTGTAGTCCTTTTGGAAATCTTGATCCCATTGGGACCAGTTTTTGTCCAGGCTCTCTAGCTTATAACTGAAATACACGTCATTTTGAGAGCCAAATCCCGGAGCGGCAAAATTAAATTTCAGAGAGGTTGTGTTATTCGGCAAGATTAAAGGCTCCTCCACTGAGGTAGATAGGGGAGCAAACTGCGTACTGTCTTTTTGATTTTTGAAACGTACTTCGGTGAAGATGGTCTTTACTTGTTTGTCCCCCTTGTTTTTCGAATAGTCAATTAAGTACAGACCATTGATAGTCCCCACCAAAACTTGTTGGTCCTGAAACGGAAGAATGTATTCCATGCTTTTAATAAAACTACCTTTCAGGGGTAAAAAATAGTCCTGGTGCAACTGATGTTCTTCACCATCCGTCAAAAAATAACCAAGTGCGTCGTCAAGGATAAACCAGGTTTTGTCGTTTTCCTCCATTACTTTTCTCACTATTTTATCAGTGCCAAAAATGTGAGAAAGCTCATCTTGAACTATAAACCTGTTTTTGTTGCTGTCAAACGTAAAAACCCCATTTTTTGTCGTGAAAATGGTGTCGCTTTTCCAGGTGGAAACATTGATATTAAATCGAGATGGCAGACCATGCTGTTCATCAAAGTGTTCAATGCTTATTGCCCGTGTATAATCCTTATTGATTTTCACTCGATAGACTCCTTCATAGCCGTGGCATACCCAGAAAACTCCAGGCTCATTTGTCGGGAGAATATCCCGGCTTGACACATTAAAATCCGCAAGTTTTCCTTCATACGTATATCCCGCATCAGTTTTCCTGATAAGGTGCATACCATTATAGGCACAGGCCAGGAATAACTCCGGTCGTTCATTTACAGGGATAACCTTCCAAATTCCAATAGTGTTTTCTACGTAATCGATATTGCTTCCATCCAATACAAAAACACCCCGGTCATGACCAATAAATAACTTGTCGTCGATCAAGGTAATTGACCAGGCCTGAGCTTCGAGACCATTTACTAAGGTGAAGTCGGAAGTTGATATGTACTGTTCGTTAGGGGAAAGGGGTGTTACATAAACTCCCTGGTTGGTGGCCAGGTAAAACTTGCCTTTGAAAAATTCGGCATCATAAATCGCAACATTTTCAAATAGATGCGTAAATGGGGACGCTACCTCAATGCAGTCGATTCCTTTATTCAGCATACCCCAGATATTGCCATCGGAAGTTTCAAATAAATTCAAAACGGTGCTGTTCTGTAAGTTTTTGATTTTCCTTTTTAGGGTGAATACACCATTTACGAACTGGTAGACGTGCACCTGACTGTTTATCGTCCCAAGGTAAAAGATATCATTACTGGCTTTGATCACACAATAGATCTGGTCGCTGGAATTCTGCAAAAAGTGATAATTCTGTGCAATTTTCCGGTTTTCCTTCATATTCATAATGTAGGAATGTCCTTGTTTTGAAAATATGATCAACTCATCCCCCTTTGAAGCGGGAAGTATACCGGAAACCTCTTCATGATTATAATTAACACCCGGTATTATGTTAGAAAACTCAAGTTTTACCAGGTCCAGAAGTTTGATTCCCCACTCGTCCGCTACATACAGTTTGCCGTTGATGACATTACTATACCGGAAAATCGTTTCAGTAGGAATCGTGGTTGCCTTATTGCCGGTGATGGCGATCAGCATTTGGAAACTTCTAAAAACGATATACCCCTGTACCTCGTGAATGTCCCAGATTTCATCAAAATTCCTGTTTTCCGGTTGCAAGAGGCCTGTGAGGCTCTTGTATGAATATTTGCCAGGAGAATCTTTTTCTACAATTCCAATTTCATTGTAACCGCTGGCATATAAATTCCCATCTGAAGAATAGAACATGCTTCTTACCGTAGATCCATTGGGTAACTTTATAAGTTGCCATCGCTCACCATCAAATACATTTATTCCATCATTATTTCCAAAATACAGGATGCCGTCATCGCCTTCTGCCATGGTCCAAAACTGTGAATCAGAATGATAGTCATCTTCGGTAAAATGTTTGATTCCCGGCACACCTTTTATAATCGGAACGTTCTTTCTGACGCTTGCCGATAGACTACTTACCGGAAACAGAAGCAGTAATTCAGTGATAAAAAGTAGTATAAAATGTAAGGCTGGTAAATTCATTAGCTGCTAATTGATGATTTAAGTGTTAGATAATCAATAATTTATAAATCAACGAAGTGTTTTTCAAGTATTTTATTTTTACCATGTAGTGGTTAAAATGTAAACTATTCTCAATAAAAGGAAATGCACAGAAATATATTTGGTCAAGTCAAATCAGCCCTGACTTAAAAATAATTCATTAAATAAATTTGGAATACCGGGTTAATCAGGAAATGTGAAAAACAATTGCCAGAAAAGAAGGAATATCATATTCATAGGACAACACGAGTGACATCAGTGGTGGTGAGAATATTGGATATACTAACACAGAAGGTTATCTAGAATATCATATTTCGGTTGAAAATACCGGTGACTACGGGTTAAAATTCGGATTGCATATCAAAGTCAGCAGTGTAAAATTCAATTTGAACAGCAATAACCACAGAAGTAGCCCGGATATCCATTAGGAATAGCCAGGGCTTCAAACTGTAGAGTACAAGATATGGGAAAAAGGCAGTGAAATCTTGATGGGTAGATTACCTGAAGGAATTTACATCATGCAATTGCCTGACGCAAGCAAGAGTCGCAATCGCAAATTTGTATTGAGGTTGCATATTCGTTATTCGTATTTTTTACTTAAAAGAAAAACCATTGGGAAACCAATGGTTTTTTTAGGCTCTAACGGTTAAGGGTAAAATTTACACTTTATAAATTGTATTATATTAATATGCAAATTCTCCATTCATCACATGATATTTTTGGGATTAGTCCTATAATAAAAGAAATTAAGTATTTGAAATACAGTAGATAAAACTGACATGACGTAGTAGTGAAGTGGTTGGATTTATCCTTGTAGTAGTTAAAGTGTAAGCGGTTTCTTAATTGTAATCATCCAAGAAAGTAGATTTGGTTTTGTGATTTTGGCAGCGCGTGAGTGCTGCTATTACAATGTTTTCATTTCAAGCACTATTTAAACAAGTAAATGTATGGAATTAGAAATTTTACACAATTTCGCAAGGTTAAAAAGGCCGTTGTTGATTTTATGCCTATCACTGTTCTGGGGGTCGATGTATGCCCAGGATATCCAGGTGAGTGGTAAAGTCACAGAGGAGTCCGGCGAAGCATTGCCGGGGGTTAGTATTCTGATCAAAGGTACCAGTGTTGGTACCATTTCAGACATCGGAGGGTATTATTCGTTAAAAGTCCCTTCTGAAGACGCAATTTTGGTTTTCTCTTTTGTCGGATTTGTAACAGAGGAAGTCGCGGTAGATGGCCGAAGCACTATCGATATTTCATTAGTGCAAGACATCACTGCATTGGAGGAGATCGTCGTGGTGGGTTATGGTGAGCAAAAGAAGAGTGTTGTGACCGGAGCTATTTCCAGCGTAAAGGCGGAGGACCTGGAAACTCAGCCCATCAACAGGGTGGAACAAGCTTTACAGGGAAGAACATCTGGTGTTACGATCGCATTTAATTCCGGTCAGCCAGGTTCCGCAGCCACGGTAAGGGTTAGAGGCCTTACTTCTCTGAATGATGGAGCAAATAATCCATTGTGGGTAGTTGATGGTGTCGTGGTGGATAATGGTGGCATTGGTTTCCTAAACCAATCAGACGTTGCCTCCATTGAAGTTTTAAAAGATGCTGCTTCTCAGGCGATCTATGGTGCACGCGCTGCATCTGGTGTGATTTTGATCACAACCAAAAAAGGTCAGTCCGGTAAAATGAGGGTCAATTACAACGGTTTTTACGGCACATCTTCACCAGCCCGAAAATTGGATCTGCTAAATGCAACAGAGTACGCTACGTTGAGAAATGAGGCTTCCATGGCCGGTGGCAGTGGGATCATTTTCAATAATCCACAATCACTTGGCGAAGGAACCGATTGGCAGGATGCCATTTTTAATAATGATGCCAGGAGGCAAAACCATGAATTAAGTTTCAGTGGTGGAAATGACAAATCAACCTTTTACACCTCTTTCTCTTATTGGGATCAGGAGGGAATAGTTGCCACCGATATATCGCGTTACCAGAGATTTAACGTACGGATGAATTCTACCCATAAGATCAAGGATTGGCTGACATTCGGAGAGAATTTTGGGTACGCAAAGGACAAGTCGAGCGGTATCGGAAATACAAACAGTGAGTTTGGCGGTCCATTAAGCTCAGCAATTAATTTAGACCCGGTTACGCCATTAGTGATAACTGACCCGGCAGTGGCCAATTCCAGTCCATATACAAATGAGGGTATCATCACCGATGACAATGGAAACCCATACGGTATTTCTACCATCGTTGGTCAGGAAATGACAAACCCTATGGCTTATATCAGAACCAGGCTGGGAAACTACGGTTGGAGTGACAATATCGTTGGTAACGTGTTTGCAGAAGTGGACATCCTGGATGGTCTTAAATTCAGGTCAACCTTAGGAACAAAGCTTGCATATTGGGGAGCAGAATCTTTCACGCCAGTATTCTGGCTGAATTCCTCTAATATCAATAGTCAGAATTCCTACAACCGGGAGTTGCAGAGGAGGATAGATTACAATATCGAGAATACAGTTTCTTACACCAAAGATATTGACAAGCACTATTTTACAGTATTGTTGGGACAAGGTGCATATAAAGACACCTGGCAGAATGGAATCAACGTGACTTACAGAGGCATTCCGGTTACTCAATTTGACGATGCATCATTAAACTTTAACGTACCAACCGATCAGATAACCGCCGGTGGCCAGGAGTCTGCAGTTCACACTGTGGCTTCCTTGTTTGCCAGAGTAAATTACAATTATGATGAAAAGTACATGGCGACGGCCGTATTCAGGAGAGATGGATCGTCGAGGTTTGGATCAAACAATAAATTTGGTTTCTTCCCTTCGGCATCACTAGGTTGGGTAGCATCCAGGGAAAACTTCTGGCCACAAAATGACGTGGTCAATTTCCTTAAGATTCGAGGTGGATATGGCATCGTGGGTAACGACCAGATTGGCGATTTTGCCTACCTTTCTACGGTAGGTGGAGGAAGAAATTACGCTTTTGGTACCGATGGTAGTTATTACAATGGGGTTAGCCCTAACGCCCCCTCCAATCCCGATCTGAAATGGGAGGAAACAAGCCAGCTAAATATTGGTTTTGAAGCGACCATACTGGAAAAACTGAGGATGACATTTGATTGGTATAAAAAGACCACAGATGATATCCTGATGAACCCAAGAATTCCGGCTTACGTAGGCGCGATAAGCAATCCTGCTGCCAACGTGGCAAGTTTGGAAAATACCGGGGTAGAGTTGGAGCTAGGTTACGGCAAGAGCATCGGTGAATTTAATTTTTCACTTGGTGGTAATGTGTCCTACCTGCAAAATGAAGTTACTTTCCTGGGCAATGGTGTAGAATACCTTTCTGATGGACAGTCTTTCCATGCCAGTAGTTATCCAATTACACGAACAGCCGTGGGACAACCGATCAATTCATTCTTTGGTTTTGAAATGCTGGGTATTTTCCAAAGCCAGACTGACATAGAAAACCACACCAATTCTGAGGGTATAATTATTCAGCCAAATGCAAGTCCGGGCGACGTAATTTGGGCTGATTTAGATGATGACGGTGTTATCTCAGAAACTGACAGGACATTCATTGGTGACCCAACACCAAGCTGGACCTATGGCATTACCTTCAATGCAGACTTCAGGGGTTTTGATATATCCATCCTGAGTCAGGGAGTAGCCGGGAATATGATTTTCCAGGGTCTAAGAAGACTTGATGTGAATAATGCAAACTACCAGACGAAGATGTTAGGTAGGTGGACCGGGCCTGGTACGAGCGATGAGTTGCCAAGATTAATTGATGGCGATCCAAACAGTAACTACAGCTATCCATCTGCATTGTACCTTGAAAAGGGTGATTACTTCCGGATTAAAACAATGCAATTAGGCTACACACTACCAAAATCTGTTCTTGACAGGGTTGGTGTCGAGAAAATTCGAATATACCTAATGGCAGAAAACCTGGTAACATTCACCAATTACACTGGTTTTGATCCTGAAATTGGCGGTGGTGTAATGAGTATCGACAGAGGTATATATCCACAAGCCAGATCCTTCATGCTTGGATTAAACTTTAGTTTTTAATCAATAGACTAAAATCAAAAACGATGAAAAATACATATTTAACAATATTTTTAATGGTACTGGGAACCTTCTTTGTGAGTTCTTGTGGGGAAGATTTCCTGGAAGTCAAGCCAAAAGGCACTGAATTAGAAGACAACTATTACAGAAATGCAGATGAAGCCTTGGCTGGTCTCATTGCTGTCTATGACAACGTTGGGGGGGTAAGCGGTCCTTACATCACAAAGTTTATCGCTGCGAATTCTGCATCGGATGATTGCTTTGCGGGAGGTGGTAATTCATCGGATATCACTGATCTGCAAGTATGGTCAAACTATACACTAGACCCGGCTACCGGTCCTCAGGGATCACTGTGGAGCAAGTGCTTTTCAGGAATATTCCGGGCTAATGTTATACTGTCAAAACTACCCGGCGTTCCAATGGATGAAGACTTGAAGGCCAGGTATACGGCTGAGGGTAAATTTCTTAGAGCATATTTCTATTTTGATCTTGTACGTTTGTTTGAAAATGTCCCTCTGTTTTCCGAGCCGATTTCGACGAGTGAAATGTACAATGTTACCCAGGCCGACCCGGCAGATGTCTATGCTCTAATTGAGCAAGATCTTATTGATGCTATCGCTGATTTGCCAGCTACTGTTCCCGTAGCCGTGGAAGGGGGTCGAGCAACAGAAGGTGCTGCCCGGGCATTGTTGGGGAAAGTTTACCTCTATCAAGAAAAGTTCACACAAGCCGCCGCTCAATTTGCAGAGGTCAATGGAACGCCTGGTGGCACGAGCAAATTTGGCTACAGACTACTGGATGACTTCTCTGATCTTTGGATTTTTGACAATAAACACAATAGTGAGTCAATCTTTTCAGTGAATCACACTGGAGAAGCAAAATGGGGTGACTGGGGTTGCCTTTCCTGTACAGAAGGAAACTGGCTAAACATCATGGTGAACCCAAGGGGATTTGTGAAACTGGCTCCCGAGGCTCCTGATTATGTATCAGGATGGAGTTTCAATCCTGTTACTCCCGAGTTGGAAAGTGCTATGCAAGGTGATCCTCGCTACAGTGCAACGATTGCCAACCTTCAGACAATGGAAGAGGGTGGAATGGTGGAATATGAGAAAGGCTTTATGAACACAGGCTTTTTCCTGGAAAAGTTTACTTCTACCGAGCAAGACAGAAACGTAGGTGGTGTAGATGTGGGTAACTTCGATCAAAACCTGTACGACATACGATTGGCTGATACTTACTTAATGGAAGCTGAGGCGCTTGTCAGGGGTGGAGGAGATGCCGGAAGAGCGTTGGCATTATTGGATGCAGTCAGGGCGCGCGTTGGTTTGGATACTACACCAGCGACACTCGTTAACATAAAGCACGAAAGAAGAATGGAGCTTGCCGGTGAAGGTCACAGATGGTTTGACCTGGTAAGGTGGGGTGATGCACCGACTGTTTTAGGAGGCAGAGGTTTTAAGGCCAACAAACATGAAATACTTCCTATTCCATTGTTAGAGCTTGAGAATACTCAATTAGAGCAAAACAAGGAATACGGTGGTATCAAATAAGTTTAATTTTATTAAAGAGAATCAATATGAAACGAATAATAGATGTTAAAGGGAATTGGCTGTTTACCCTTTTAATTATGATCGGTGGACTCGTGGGGTGTTTCCCGGAATCAGAAGACCTGGAACTCGAACCCCTACCTACCGCAAGTTTTACAGTAACACCGGTTGCGAATAAAACAAATACTTTTTTAGTAAAGAGTACTACCCAGGGTGGGTTTATGTTCTTCTGGGACAAAGGAACTGGATTTTTGGAAGGGTCTGAGATTGATACTGTTTATTTCAGCAGAAAAGGTGATTACGAGGTAAAACTAAGAGTCGCTACTTCAGGAGGAAGCGTTGAAACATCCCAGACTGTAAATGTGCCAGAAGACGATCCCGATGCTTGCTTTGGTGCATTGGCGATGCTAACCGACTGTGGGTCCAAAACCTGGATATTACAACAACCGGAAGGTGGTGCTTTATTTGTTGGCCCTCCGGGGTTGGGTTCAGCCTGGTGGCAAAACTCGTCAGCGGATGTTGGAGCCGCCGACAGGGTGTGTCTGTTTGACAACGAATATACATTTACTGCCGAAGGAGTATTTATTTTTGATAATAATGGTACTATGAGGGTAGATGATGAAGGTGGCAATCCCTGGCCAACAGATATAGGACTGGCGATCGGATGCTATGATATGGCACAGATACCTTCAAAGTATCAGGCCTGGGGTTCGGGCAATCATAATTTCGAGGTTAACGGAAGTACACTGAAGCTAATTGGTACCGGAGCCCACCTGGGTTTATATAAAGTAGGTGAGACGGGGACAACCGACACACCCGGAGCATTCATCAATTATACCATTGAATCGATTACAGAAGATTTATTGGTAGTGAAAAAAGAATATGATTGGGGTGGATGGAGATTTACCTTAAAAGCTAAAGAATAGCCATTAAGGCCGGCATTAGCCGGCCTTAATTTCCAAATATTATATTTGTATGTTTAACTCGTTGTCAATGGTTATGAAAATGAATGTTTTATGGGTACAACTTGTCTTTCTTTTGATGGCTTGCACTAAAGGTGAAGAACCATCGATCAATTATCATACGCCAGCACCGTCACCCACGGTAAGTTATTCTTTTGCAACCACTCCGGTATGGGCGGATGAGTTTGATTACATCGGCAAACCCGATCCTGAAAAGTGGGGCTATGACATAGGTGGTGACGGATGGGGCAACAACGAATTGCAGTATTATACTGATGATATAAAAAATGCTTCTGTCGATAATGGGGTGTTGACCATCACAGCGATAAAGGAGAATATCAACAACAATTTATATTCCTCCGCGCGTTTGGTTTCCCGGGATAAGGGTGATTTTACGTACGGAAGGTTTGAAGCGAAAGCTAAACTTCCAAGCGGTGTGGGTACATGGCCCGCCATTTGGATGCTGCCTACTGAATGGAAATATGGAGGATGGCCGGATTCGGGAGAGATAGACATCATGGAGCATGTTGGTTTTGATCAGGGCCGGATCCATATCACCGTTCATACAGAAACATACAACCATACCAAAGGAACGCAGGTGGGAAAGAATACGATCGTTCCAAATGTCAGTACCGAATTTCATACCTATCGCATAGACTGGACTCCCGAGAAAATTGTAGGCTTCATTGATGATCAGCAGCTTTTTAATTTTGACAATAGCAATAAAGGTTCTGCTACCTGGCCATTTAACCAGAAATTTCACTGGCTATTAAACATCGCTGTTGGTGGAAACTGGGGAGGAATGGAAGGGGTGGATCCTGATGCTTTTCCAACTTCAATGGAAATCGACTACATCAGGGTATACGACTTGATTACAACTGAAATTCCTACTGGTGAATAAACAATAAAACAAATTTTAAGTGTGTATTATGAAAAGTAAAATAAGGATGTCCTTATTGGGACTGGGTATTGCCACAAGCATTAGCCTGGCATCATTTATATGGAAGAATGACGAAAACGGGAAAGAACAAACCGGGAAAGAACAAACCGTCGGGGAAAAAGTAGAACAGCTTCTGCGTCAAATGACCTTGGAAGAAAAAGTTGGCCAAATGTCACAGCTCACGCTTGACGTGCTAACGGAGGGGCCAAGCCTCACAGAGACTAAAGAACCGCTGAAGTTCGACAAAGAAAGATTGAGAAAAGCGATTGTCGAGTACCATGTTGGCTCCGTATTAAATACAGCAAACAACAGGGCAAGAACTCCGGAAAAGTGGCATGAAATAGTTAGTGAAATACAGGACGTTGCATTGAATGAAACACGCTTAAAGATACCTGTTATCTATGGGGTTGATGCTATTCACGGTACTACCTATACTGTTGGTGCCACCATGTTTCCTCAAGAGATTGCCCAGGCGGCCACTTTTAATCGCGGATTGGTAAAAAGGGGAGCAGAGATTTGTGCATATGAGACAAGGGCGTCGTCCATTCCCTGGAATTTTTCCCCGGTGTTGGACATTGGGAGGGATCCCCGGTTTCCCCGGATTTGGGAAGGTTTTGGTGAGGACGTTTACCTCGCTTCCGAAATGGGCGTGCAAATGATCGATGGCTACGAAGGAGTAAATAATGATGTTTCCAGTCCCTTCAAGGTGGCTTCCTGCCTGAAACATTACCTGGGCTACTCAGTTCCGGTTTCCGGTAAAGACAGAACACCTGCATTTATTCCTGAAATTGAATTGCGGGAGCGGCATATCCCGGCATTTAAAGCTGCCATTGATGCGGGCGCACATACGATCATGGTGAATTCGGGGGTGATAAATGGCGAATCAGTTCACGCCAGTTATAGCATTCTTACAAAACTGCTGCGGGAGGAACTTGGATTCCAGGGGGTGGTCGTTACCGACTGGGCCGATATAGATAACCTTCATAATCGCGACAGGGTGGCTGCAACACCCAAGGAGGCTGTAAAGCTTGCCATTAATGCTGGAATAGATATGTCCATGATACCCTATCGTTTCAATTTTTGTGATTACCTGGTGGAGTTGGTCAATGAAGGTGAGGTGTCAATGGAGCGGATAGACGAAGCTGTGAGGAGAATTCTTACCTTAAAGTATGATTTAGGCCTTTTTGAGACCCCAGTCACAAGCATTAAGGACTACCCGGATTTCGGAAGTGAAGCTTTTGAAAAAGCTGCTTATGAGTCTGCTGCGGAGGCCATCACTCTATTAAAAAATGACCATAATTTACTTCCCCTAAAACAAGGCACAAAAATCCTGGTGACGGGCCCCAACGCCAACAGCATGCGAAGCCTTAACGGTGGATGGACTTACTCATGGCAGGGCGAAAAAGTGGAGGAATATGCCCAGCGGTATCATACCATCCTGGAGGCTGTTGAGAAGGCAAATGGCAAAGGAAATGTTGAATATATACAGGGAATAGCATACAATGAAAAAGGGAAGTATTGGGAAGAAGAAGTGAAAGATATCAACGCGGTGGCGTCTGCGGCAAAAAAGGCGGACGTGGTACTGCTTTGCCTGGGCGAGAATTCCTACACAGAAAAGCCTGGTGATTTACATGATCTCACCTTATCTGCTAATCAACTGGAATTAGCTAAGGCGGTGGCTGCTGCGGGTAAGCCGGTGGTTTTAGTGCTGAACGAAGGCAGGCCCAGGTTGATTACAGAGATAGAGCGGGAGATGACTGGTATTATTCAAACCTATCTGCCTGGAAATTTTGGCGGCGATGCATTGGCGGATATCTTGTTTGGCAAAGTGAATCCAAGTGGCAGGCTTCCCTATACTTATCCGATGTATGCCAATACACTCGTGACCTACGACCATAAACCATCAGAAAACCAGGCCAAAATGTCTGGTATGTATGACTACGAATCTGATTACGCAGTTCAATACCCCTTTGGCTTTGGATTGAGCTATACGACTTTTTCCTATGATGACCTGACACTCAATTCTTCAGAGATAGATGCTTCGGGTTCTATTGAAGTTTCCGTGAAGGTAAAGAACACGGGCAAAATGGAAGGTAAAGAGGTAGTTCAATTATTCACTTCCGACCTGTATGCGAGCATTACGCCCGATAACAAACGATTAAGAGGATTTGAAAAAGTATCACTAAAACCTGGTGAAGAAAGAACGGTTTCCTTTTCCCTCACAGCACGCGATGTAGCTTTTGTAGCGAAGAGCCTGAACTGGAAAGTAGAAAAAGGAGAGTATGAGGTGTCTGTTGGCGGGTTAAAGAAAAAGTTCTCCATAAGTGAAGACAAAGAGTTTAATTCAGTCAAATCAGCTTTATAATTTTATTATCAGATTGTCATTGAAAAACGGAGGGTGTAAGCCCTCTTTTTTTTTGATTTTTTTCGAGTGTTTCAATTATTTTTGGCAACTAGGCCTACTTGTCATATTTAATCCTTACCGCCATGGCTTTCCTGTCTGACGGTAGACAGGTGTCTTCACGAGCCATTCCATTGGACGATCCGGTTCGTGAGGGCAGAGAACCGGGGCGTAAAAGGAGCATGACAAAGTAGGGCTAATCATTAAAATTTTTATTGAATAAATTCACATGAGACGACTGGTCACTCCTTTTTTGCTATTGATTATTGGCGCTTTTGTTTTTAGTTCTTGTATTGAAGGTGAAAAAAATCCTCAGATAACTGTAAAGTGGAAACACCTCACGAATTTCACAAATGAGGAGGGTGTTTTTGAGTCTGAATTCACATTGGAACACAACGGCGGAAAGTCATTGTCGAACAACTGGGCTTTGTTTTTTAATATGATGCCCCGACAGATTAAGACGCCCATTGATCCACAATTGGCAAATATCGAACACATTAATGGAGACTGGTATAAGATGGTGCCAGGCTCAGGTTTTCAGCTTGACGAAGGAGACGCTGTTACCATACTATATCGGGGAGAAGGCTTTATTATTAAGGACATAGATCGGCCCTTGGGCTTATATTTTGTTTACTATGATGAACAAGGCGAGGAAGAGGAGATAGTGAAAGTGCAAGATTACAAATGGGAGCCCCTCTATTCACCCACTCAAATAAACAGGAACCAACATGATTTTGAACCCATTCCAATTCCAAGTTATACTTACAGACAAAATCTGGGCCTTTCAGTTGTTGAAAAAGAAGGTGTTCCGTTGATTCTCCCGACGCCTCTCAAGTTGTTCAAGGGATCAGGCCACTTTGGTATTCAGGACTCTGTTACCATTTCGTACCCTTCTTCTCTGGAAAATGAATATCGCTTTCTCCGGGATAAGTTTAGTATGGATTTTGGGATTACTGTGGTGGCAGCAGCGGAAGAAGATGCTGGCATTAGGCTTGGTCTGAAAGCAACCAGTGGTGCTAAAAAAGAAGCCTATGAACTAATTGTCAGCGATAAGTTTATTGAGATAATTGGGGCAGATCCTGCCGGTGTGTTTTATGGAATTCAAAGTTTGCGTTCCCTTGTGCCCGTTGACGAATTTAAGCTGAAAGATAAGTCGATAGAAGTGCCACAGGTTCAGGTGGTAGATGCTCCAAGCCTGGCATTCAGGAGTTTGCACCTGGACGTTGGACGAAATTTCCAGTCAAAGGAGACTATTCTGAAGCTGCTTGACATCATGTCGTTTTATAAGCTCAATCACTTTCTTTTCTATTTGACGGAAGATGAAGGTTGGCGAATTGAAATTGATGGTATGCCCGAATTGACGGAAGTGTGTGCCCATAGGTCACATTCCTCGTCCTGCAAAGACAGCCAGTTGCAGCCTGCATACGGTTCGGGCCCCTTTGCTAATGACACGGAAGAATATAGCTCGGGATTTTATTCCAAAAGTGATTTTATTGAGATACTACAATATGCTGTTGACAGGCATATCACAGTGATACCTCAGGTGAATTTCCCGGGGCATGCCAGAGCAGCCATTAAGGCTATGGAAAATCGGTATGAACGTCTGATGAAGGAGGGTAAGGAGATTGCGGCCAATGAATATCGCCTTATAGATCCGGATGACCAGTCAGAATACCAATCGCCACAGGGTTATAAAGACAATGTTGTTTGTGTAGTGCGTGAGTCAGCCTACCGCTTTTATGAAAAAGTATTTGACGAAATAAAGAAAATGTATGATGAGGCCGGTGTCCCCTTGACTAAGTTTCACATGGGAGGGGATGAAGTTCCGGCAGGAGCCTGGACGAATTCGCCGATGGTTGCTGAATTTTTAAAAAATCATCCCGAGGTAGGAGGGGCCGGTAAGCTACACGCCTACTTTGTCAGGCAATTGCTTGAGAGGCTCACGGATAGGAGTGTGGAATGGCACGGTTGGGAAGAAATAGCCCTTCAGAAAGATGCGAATGGAGCTTATCACCCAAACCCTGAGTTTGTGGGAAAAGACCTGGTTCCATATATATGGAATAATCTGTTCGACTACCCTGATATTGGTTACCGACTGGCAAATGAAGGATATCCCGTTGTTCTTTGCAATGTTTCCAACTTGTATTTCGATCTTGCTTACACCAAAGATCCGGCGGAACCGGGTTTGTATTGGGGAGGCTTTATTGATGTTAAGGACACCTGGAGTTTTGCTCCTTACAATATGTATGAGTCAACGGAGAAAACGCCTTTCGGTCAATATTTTCAGGATGTCGCAACAAAAGAAGAAGAGAATAAATCCTTTGACATAATAAAGATCACCCCTTCCAATAAACCCGAACTTTATCTGGAGAATTTAAATCCATCAGCCAGGAATAATATTGTGGGTATTCAGGCCCAGCTTTGGAGCGAAACCATCAAGGGAGAAGAAATGCTTGAATATTACTATTTGCCAAAACTTATCGGTTTTTCTGAAAGCGCCTGGTGTAGAAGGGATTGGGAAGAAGTAGATGACGATGCGAAAAGAAAGGAAATGCAGGATGAACAATGGAATACATTTGTTAACAAGCTTGCTTCCTCTGAATTGCCTCGCCTCAGTTATATCGGCAATGGATATAATTACCGTCTTCCGCCTCCGGGTATAGCCCTTGATAGTGGAATGTTGTTTTCAAATGTCGAATACCCGGGCTTGATGATCAGGTATACTACTGATGGAACAGATCCGTCCCTGAACTCGGAGCTTTATAGCGGGCCAATTAAATATTCGGAAAAGAAGACTTTTAAATTCCGGAGTTTTGATGCTTCAGGAAAAGCGAGCAGGGTGATTGAGGCGAAAAGATAATTGCAGCATATCGGTCAGTTAACGCGATCCGACCGTGAAGTGCAAGCAGGTTTATCCATTAATTGCCATGAGCCAGGGTGTCATTTTTGTTTTCTGGTTAATGAGGGCCCGGTTTAAACATCCTCTTTTTCTGCATTTATCCATTCGTGGTGCGCCAAGGCTAATTTTATCTCTCCGTAGCTAATATGGTCTCCGAGGTCTGATTTTAGTTCTCCCAGCCCATTGATGCCCTTTTCATATCGCTTCAGTATCATTTCCAGCTTTTCTTTATCGAGGATAGCATCAATGGAAATGTCCCCGCTTTTGACATAGGGACATAAATGACCTTCGATGGTACTATTAACAAGTCCCCTTTCTTTAGCAATTTCAGGTATGGATTTGCCTTCCCGGAATAGCTGAAAGGATATCTCGGCAGTAGGGGTTTTAGATTGTTTTTCCGGCTTTTCTTTCACTGAGCGATGAAGTAAGGGCGATTCCTTAAGTGCTTCTTTCGATAGTTCCCTGTTTTCTGCTTCGTATTTCACCAGCATGACCAGCTTGTGTATTTGGCTTTGGTGGGCGAAATAGAGTTCTTCCAGTTCCTTCAGCTCCTTGACATAAGTGGAAACCCGGTCCTCCTTTTGCATTTCTTTCCTATGTTGTGTGATACTTTTGGTTAAGGAGTTCAATTCGTTATGGAAAAATTGCCAGGCCTTGTCCATGCGCTCCGCTAAGGGCGACAAATATTTTTCTTGTTGTACCATTGCCTTTACCTGTTGAATAAATTTTGAGCCAATGGCGTTAAGTTTCCTTGTTTCATCCCTCAATGTATTTGTCCAGTCCAGGTAATGCTGTTTGGCAGATCGGTTTTCTGCCTTGTTAAATCCTTGCAGGTGGTAATGTAAAAATTTGAGCAGCGGATCGAATTGAAAGGCCTTTTCAGTAAACCGGATCAGTGACTCTTTTTTGTCTTTTTCCAGCATTCCACCAAGCTCATTTTCGCCTTTACTTGTTGAGACGAAGGAATATAATGACTCCTCGATTCCGGGGGGATTAGCAGGTAGTTTGGACGATAGTACCAGCCCCTCCAATGAAGTAAGCCGCGAAAGCGCCACATATAGCTGTCCGGGGGCGAAAGTGCCCGAGAGGTCGAGAATAGCCTTTTCAAAGGTTAGCCCCTGGCTTTTGTGGACAGTGACAGCCCATGCAAGCTTGATGGGGTATTGAATAAACTTCCCCAGGAACTTTTCTTCTATTTCATTGCTTTGTTTGTTCAATGTGTACCGTTTGTTTTCCCATTCGTACTGATCCACATATACTTCAACTCCATTTTCGAATTGCACCGTGATGTGGTGCTCTTCAAGAGAAATGACCTTACCTATTTTCCCATTAAAAAACCGGCCTTCGCCCGTCGGATCATTTTTGATGAACATCACCTGGGCGCCCTCCTTCAACACCAGCGTTTCGTTAGTAGGGTAGAGGTGCTCTTTAAAGTCTCCCTGGATTTCTGCATTGTAAGTCATACTTTTCCCCGGAAGGTTTTTCAGCCTTGTTTCATTAATGGAATCAGCTTTGTAGTTGTGCGTCGTGAGATGGATATAGCCCTCATATTTTTTAGTATCCGTGTCGGGAACGTAATAGCCATTGAGAAATTCGATATCCGGTTCGGTCTGCTCATTGTTTCTCAGCCTGTTAAGCACGGAAATGAATTGGTCATCTGACTGGCGAAAGACTTTTTGCAATTCCACCAAAATGGGAGGATTTGCCTCTAATGCTCGCGCATTGAAAAAATAAGGACTTTTGTAATATTTTTCTAACAATGAAATGTCATTATCCCTGACTACCGGTGGAAGCTGCAATAAATCCCCGATGAATAGGATCTGAAGCCCGCCAAAAGGCTCATTTCTTTCCCTTCTTAAATTTCTTAGTACCAGGTCAATGCAGTCGAGCAGATCGGCACGCAGCATGCTCACTTCATCAATGATCAGCAGTTCCATTTGCTGGATCAACTGGCGCTTGCTTTTGTTAAAGCGAAAATTTCGGAAGAGCGTCTGAGGGGTATTGACCTTGTCTGTAGCATCTGAGATGGGAATGTTTTCCGGAACGAAAATCCCAAAAGGTAATTGCAAAAGAGAATGCAGTGTAACACCACCGGCATTGATAGCAGCAATTCCCGTGGGTGCAGCCACCACTGCGTTTTTGTAGGTTTTATGGATAATCTCTTTAAGAAAGGTGGTTTTGCCGGTTCCTGCTTTGCCGGTCAAAAAAATATGACGATCCGTGGAATTGACGTATTTAGCAGCCAGGTCTGCCAAGCTATTTTGTTCAGGCATGTAGTGGTAGATTTTACTGTTTCAAAATTAACGATAAATAAAGAGAAAGACCTTCCTCGATAAATATGCTATGGATTAAAAAATAACTTAATGTCTAATTAAAATAACAATAGTGAGTTTTGCAAAAGTAAAGGGTGCGGCTCAGGGCAAACGCATTTAATAAAGAAACTTCGTCATTCCGGAATCAATTCAAGGTCATTTTATAGATTCCAGACAAATTTTGTTCATTAAAATAAAATTAGAACAATCCCGCATAGCTATCGGGACTGGAATGACGGTAAATGCGTTTGCCCTGGTCAATTTAATTAAATTGAGTCTGCCTCAATTTAGAAGGACGATTACTAACACGAGGTCGCAGATCGCTCTTGACCAAAAGCAGAACTGAAGAAGCTAAAAAACTGTTTATTATGGAAAAATTAATATTTGAGGCACATTACGCGAAAGTATATTTCATAGAAGACAAAGAAATAGGGAAAATAGTCTGGACAGGCGCTCCCAATAGTGAAGAGTATAAAGTTCCTTTCGTCAAACTAATAGAGTTAGCAGGGACTGAAGCCATCGTCACACGATTTTTATCAGATATACGCAATCAAGGTGTGGTCTCGCCTGATAGTAGAAAATGGTTTGAAAAAGATATGTTGCCCCAAGCCATCAACGCTGGGTTAAAGCGAGCCGCGGTGATATCAAGTGGCAACGTATTTAAGACCTATTACATCAATTTGATCTTAGGCGCTGTAAATAAATTCAACCTCCCTTTTAAAATTTTTAATGATGAAAAAAACGCAATGGATTTTTTGATGAAGGAATAGAAAAATACATTAACAATTCATTTTCTCAAAAAAAACAACGTTCCCAAAATTGATTTAAAAAAAAGTACCTGCGCTCCAGACCACAAATAATAATTAAGTTTGTTAAAACCCTAAAATACCCCTCAGTCGCTCGGTTCCGGCCGAGTGACAACTATGCTATAGGTCTCTGGCCGGGCGGATAGATGAAAAAATGCTTTTTGGAGTTCCATTGATTCAAGCTGAAAGCTTCTGACACATTGATTACCCGGCTGGAGCGAGGCAATCGACTCACCCATCACAAACATTTCCTTAAATGCATTTAAAATACCTGGCGCTAGCCGGTGCACTTTCGAGGGGCTATGGGCATAATAGCCTCTCTGCACACCGTGGCTATATTAATAAAGTGATGAAAGTCATATAAACAAGTTAATCCTCCAACTATTTTTACCATTTGAATTTTTGATCGTATGGACATTAAGTTTATTCTACTGATAGTGATTTTTGTTAATGGACTATTGGCAATAGCATTTGAGCATAAACTGGAAATAAATAAAAGTTGGATTGCTCTATTTACGGGTACCGCCATGTGGATCGTCGTTTCCGTTGGTGGGAACCCAACTCTTATGCATGCGTCGATTGCAGAAGGCTCCGCTGAAATATTTGAATTGATTGTATTTTTGATAGGAGCGATGACCATCGTAGAAATGCTGGCTCATTTTCGGTTTTTCACCTGGATTGAATCGAAACTCATGGAAAAGGATATTTCCAACCGACAGCTTTTCTGGATTCTGGGCGCTATCACTTTTTTTGGATCAGCGCTTCTTGATAACCTCACCACTACACTGGTGATGGTTCAAATTGGTAGGAAGCTATACATACGAAAAGAAAATTTCAACACCTTTTTAATCAATACTGTTATTGCCGCAAACGCGGGTGGAGCAATGTCCCCCGTCGGCGACGTGACGACAATTATGATGTGGTTAGCAGGAAAATTTACAGCCTGGCAGGTCATGATGGAAGGTATCTTACCAGCCCTGGTAGCATGGATTGTTCCTCAGGCGTTCCTTACCCGAAGGATCGTATATGAAGCTAGAAAGGGAATGAGGAACGAGAATGAACCTCCTTTAAAATGGTATATTATCCTCATTGGTCTATCAACTTTTATCCTGGCCGTTCTTGTTAACATCGTTCATCTCCCACCTTTCTTTGGTATTCTTTTCGGGTTGGGCTTTTCAGCCATCGTTATCGACTACCGGATGCGTCTGGGAAAACTAAAAAAGGAAGCCAACAAAATTGTCAATGTGATCAAGACTATCGACATGGCTACGATCACTTTTTTCATTGGAATACTGCTGGCAGTTAATGCTTTGGGGCATTACGGGATACTGGATAAAATAGCTGTAATGATCTTTGGGGATGATCCGGCTTCGCACCCGGAACTATTGATTACCGGTCATTCCTTGCTCGGAGTTGTTTCTTCATTTGTGGATAACGTGCCTTTAACCGCGGCGGTAATTGACATGCTGCCAGAAGGAATTCACTATCAATATTGGGTGTTATTAGCCATAACGGCTGGTACGGGTGGGAGTATTCTGATCATAGGTAGTGCTGCCGGAGTAGCGGCCATGGGCCAGGAACCTTCGCTTTCATTTTCCTATTATTTAAAAAAAGGAACACTTCCGGCAGCCATCGGATACTTCGCAGCGATTTTGGTTTGGTGGGTACAGATTCAGTTTTTTGGGGCGTAGCAATCGATCACCCTCAGTCGCTCGGTGCCAGCCGAGTGACACCTAATGTAGTAGGCCTCCGGCCGGGCAGTTAGACGAAAAATTGCTTTTTTTGGAGTTCCACCGATTCAAGCTAAAAGCTTCTCACATATTGATTGCCCGGCTGGAGCCGGGCAATTGACTCATTCCCTACCTCCCCATCCAGCCGCCGTCCACCAGCATGATGGAGCCGGTTATGTAGTTAGAGGCGGGGGATGCGAGAAATACCACTGCTCCTTTGAAGTCCTCGGGGGTGCCCCATCTTCCGGAAGGAATCCTGTCTAAAATAGATTTGCTTCTCACCGGATCATTTCGCAAAGCTTCAGTATTGTCCGTATCGATGTAGCCTGGCGCGATGGAGTTCACCTGAACGCCTTTGGACGCCCATTCATTGGAAAGCGCCATGGTCAACTGGCCGATGGCCCCTTTGGACGCGGCATATCCGGGTACGGTAATCCCTCCCTGGAAGGTTAACAAGGAGGCTGTGAAAATGATCTTTCCGCTTCCTCTCGCCACCATGTCGCGACCTAATTCCCTGGAAAGAATGAATTGTGCATTTTGGTTTACTTCGATCACTTTGTCCCAATATTCATCCGAATGCTCGGCCGCCGGATTTCGCAGGATGGTGCCGGCATTGTTAATAAGTATGTCGGGTGTATTATTCTCTGATTTTAATTTTTCAATGAAACCATAAAGAGATTTCCTATCGCTGAAGTCACATTGGTAGGCTTTGAATTTCCTACCCAGTTTCGTTACTGCTTTTTCGATTTCAGAACCGGAAAACTCCAGTGATGCCGAAACTCCGATGATGTCAGCCCCTGCTTCGGCAAGGCCCTCTGCCATCGCAAACCCGATTCCCCTTTTACATCCAGTGATCAGGGCCGTTTTTCCATCTAATTTGAAATTATCGAGTACCATTCAATCGCCGGTTTTTCTATAAAAAGTCGTTTAATTTAACACCATCCATATCGGTGAAGGCCTTATTCTCGCCCGCCATTCCCCATACAAATTTGTAAGCTGCTGTACCTGCACCGGAGTGAATCGACCAGGGTGGAGACACTACTGCCTCCTCATTTTTCATCGCCAGGTGCCGAGTCTCCTGTGGCTGGCCCATAAAGTGGACCACAATCTGATCCTGCGGCACATCAAAATAGAAATACACTTCCATTCTTCGGTCGTGCGTATGCGGCGGGAAGGTATTCCAGATACTTCCCTCTTTCAGTTCGGTATAGCCCATCACAAGCTGGCAGCTCTGGATGCCGTCTTCGTGGATGTATTGGAAAATCGTTCGTTCATTGCTTGTTTTAGGAGAGCCAAGATGTACCTGATTAACTTCTTCTTTTGACGCTTTTATGGTAGGATATTCCTTATGAGCCGGAGCCGAATTGACATAGTATTTAGCCGGTGAATGGCTGTCGGTGCTTTCAAACACAACCTTCTTTTTACCCTTCCCGATGTACAGCATATCGAGAGTGGCCATTTCAAATACCTCACCGTCAACCGTGATTTTTCCTTTGCCACCGTAATTCAAAATCCCAATTTCCCTTCTTTCCAGGAAGTATTCGGATTTGAGTTCATCATAGGTAGGCAATGTCAGTACCTTGGTTTTTGGCACGGCTCCTCCGTAGACAAAGCGGTCGTAGTGGGTATAAACTAATCTGATTTCATCATTGGCAATGATTCCTGAACTATGAAACTCTTTTCTCAATCGTTCGGTATCGTAAGATTTTACATCCTGAGGATGGATTGCGTATTTAGTATCCATATAATTTTTCTATCAGGTTTTATTTTCAATTGCTAATCAAAAATGGACATATCATTTTACTTCACATAAAGTTTACCTTTTCAATTTTGAATATAATGCTGATTTATGATTATAATGTAAACTTTTGGTATTTGTCTGATTAAGTGGAAGCCAGAATGAACGGCCTTGTGGCTTTCGGATCATTGTCCCTTAATAAAGTATTCGCAAGAGCCATCCACGGTAATGGCTTCCGCCCGGCCCGGTCACAGAGCAAATCTATGTGATGGTCACCAATTCGTTTTTATCCACTTTGATGAAATCCATCATAGCACTTTTCGGTCAGGTTATTAATGTACGGCTTTTTGTCCTATTCTTAGTAGACGATTTTTGATGTCCTTAATGATCGACATGACAATCTGCTGGTACTTCGGGATCCGCGAGGTACTGTCAATAGAGATTTCTATAATGGGATCCCGGGTCGGCTCAACTACATTAAGAAATCGAAACTACAAATTATAGTCATTTTATGGATAATTGAATAAAGATTTTATTTCTTGATTGAATTTATAAATGATCACACATTAAATTCAGGAAGATTGATAATTTTTGAATTAACGTACATATTACGTGTTATAAATAAATATGTTAATTTTAAACGATATCACTTTCGCAAGACTTAACCCGAGAAAAAATGAGGACAAAAATTTTAGGTTTACTTTTACTTCTATTTCTTTTTGCATTTAATAGACCCGTCAATGCGCAACCCAAAGAATGGGAAGATCCTTATGTATTCTCCATTAATAAAATGCCAGCCCGGGCTACATCTATTTCCTTCCCGGATGAAGCTTCCGCCCAAAAAATGGACAAAACAAACTCTCCCAGATTTGCTAGCCTGAATGGTAAATGGAAATTCCATTGGACAGAGGTTCCGGAAAAAGCGCCGAAGGACTTTTGGGCACTTTCTTTTAATGCCAATAGTTGGGGTCAAATAGATGTTCCCGCAAATTGGGAATTAAATGGATACGGCACCGCCATTTACACGAATATCACCTACCCATTTGTTCCTGTTGACCCTCCCCTGGTGCCCGACAATGACAATCCTACGGGCTGCTACTTGAAAGAATTTGAAATTCCAAAGGGCTGGGACGACATGCAGATTACGCTACACTTTGGTGGGGTTTCCTCGGCATTTTATTGCTGGCTAAACGGGAAATTTCTTGGCTACAGTGAAGATAGCCGCCTTCCATCTGAATTTGACATCACTTCTTATTTACGGGATGGAAAAAACACCCTGGCAGTCAAAGTACATCGCTGGAGTGATGGCAGCTACCTGGAAGACCAGGATCACTGGCGTCTAAGCGGAATCCATCGCGATGTGTATGTTACAGCTTCGCCAAAAGTCCAGTTATACGACTTCTTTGTAAAAACCGACCTTGACGAGCAGTATGAAGATGCCGAACTTCTTGTGCGAGCCAAAGTAAAAAACCTTTCGGATGAACAAATTGCAGGATGGACGCTGGAAGGTCAATTGTTTGACCATCTTAGCAAACCGGTTTTTGAGAAACCCCTATCCCGCGACATGGGGTACCTGCTTAATCCCCCCTACATCGCGCGTGGGCATATCCCTTTTGGCGACTTGAAAGGAACCGTTAAAAATCCAAAAAAATGGAGTGCGGAATTCCCCAATCTTTATACCCTGGTATTGACCATAAAAAATGACAAAGGAGAAGTAATTGAATCACGAAGCTGTAAAGTAGGTTTTCGCGAAATAGATATCAAAGGAGGTGAATTACATATCAATGGAAAATCCGTCCTGCTGTATGGGGTAAACCGCCACGACCACAACCATAAGACCGGTAAGGTAATTGACGAAGCCACCATGCTGAAGGATGTCCAGTTAATGAAACAGTTGAATTTTAATGCGGTGCGCACGTCCCATTATCCTAATAATCCGCGTTGGCTGGAGCTTTGCGATGAATATGGGATTTACGTCATCGATGAGACGAACATTGAGACCCATGGATTGAATTCACGACTGACGAATGATCCGGCATGGTCAAATGCCTTCTTGGAGCGTGGAAAAAACATGGTAGAACGGGACAAAAACCACCCCTCGATAATCTTCTGGTCGCTCGGCAATGAATCGGGTTCCGGTCCAAACCATGCGGCGATGTCCGGATGGATGAAGGCCTATGACGACACCCGCTTTATTCATTATGAAGGTGCCCAAACGATGACTAATTGGGGAGATTCAGAACAGGAGCCAGACCCATTCTACGTGGACATGGTCAGCAGGATGTATAACAACATACCCAGCATGGTGAAGTGGGCCAATGATCCGAGAGAAACGCGTCCTGTAATTTGGTGTGAATATGCACACGCCATGGGTAATTCGCTCGGCAATTTTTACAAATTCTGGGATGCCATCCGGGCGAATAAAAGAATGATTGGCGCCTTTATCTGGGACTGGACCGATCAGGGCATTTATCAACAAGACAACGAAGGAAATGTCTTTTGGGCTTACGGGGGCGATTTTGGTGATAAAATCAACTCTGGCAACTTCTGCCTGAATGGTATCATTGCACCTGACCAAACTATCAAACCGGCGGCACTCGAAGCTAAAAAGGTGATGCAACCTGTGACTGTCTCTCCTAGCAACCTATCTAACGGTGACTTCATGGTGAAAAACTGGCACCATTTCGCTGACCTGAGCAAATACAATATCGATTGGGTGCTTCTTGAAAATGGGACTCAAATCCAAGCGGGGTCTACCCCATCTTTGAGCACTCCAGCGGGAAAAAGCGAAACACTCCACATCGAATTTATTTCCCCCGAACCAAAAGCCTGTACCGAGTACATCCTGAGGATTTCCTTCAAACTAAAAAATGATGCCAAATATGCCATGAAGGGGCACATGGTAGCCTGGGATGAGTTTAAATTACCGATCAGATCTGCCGCCATACAAGCTCAATCCATTGACAAAATGGATGATCTGGAAGTCAAAGAAAGCGAACCAACGCTGACAATCACAGGATCAGGTTTTTCCGTCGAGTTTTCAAAAATCGATGGTCTGCTGACATCGTATGTAATTGAAGGAAAGGAGATGATCATAAAATCTCCGGCCCCAAATTTCTGGAGAGCAACAACTGACAATGACCGTGGTGGCAAAATGCCCCAGCGTTCAGGTATTTGGAAGGATGCGGGAGAATTGCGAAACCTGGAATCGATTTCCTGGCACGTTGTGGACAACAAAGCCATTAAAGTAGTTAGCCAATTTGAATTGCCGGAAGTAAAATCACAGCTCATCATTGCCTATTCCATTTTTGGGAGTGGTCAAATAAAAATAGACTACCACTTGTCCCCCGCCAACGGCTTGCCCGACCTACCCAGGGTCGGATTGCAGCTGCGAATCCCTACCGAATTTGATCAAATGAGATGGTACGGCCCCGGGCCACAGGAAACTTATTCGGACAGAAAGCTTGGCGCTCAAACAGGCATTTACGATGCTTCTGTAAAAAATGATTTCTTCCACTATGCCATGCCACAGGAAAGCAATAATAAAGTGGATGTCAGGTGGATCAAGCTGACTGATCCGGATGGAAATGGTTTGATCATATCGTCTTCTGAGCGCCTGAGCTTTAGCGCATGGCCTTACAGCATGGATGACCTGGAAGATGCCAAACACATAAATGAATTAAAAGTACGAGACTTTGTCACGGTAAATATTGACATGGTACAAATGGGCGTGGGCGGAGATGATAGCTGGTCGGAAAGTGCCTGGCCACACCCGGAATTCAGGATAAACGCTGAGGAACTTCGTTATTCTTTTATTCTCACTCCAGCCAAAAAAGGCGAAGAAAATAATCCGATGGTAATTCGACTGCCGGAATTATAGAATATTTACAATTTCAAAGCCGTGGCTGATTTCCGTCTCTTTTATTCTCAAACCCCTACAAGAAAATGAACCATTTTAGGACCGAACTGATCATTGACGAAAACCCAAATAAAATATCCTACAAATCAAACATTCTGTCCCTGGGATCAGGATTTTCCCATTTATTGGACGAACACTTTTCACAATATAAAATCCAGGTTAACAGCAATCCATTTGGCACTATTTATAACCCGATTTCCATATTCAACGCCATCGAAATCATTTCCAAAAAAAGCTCGCCGAAAGAAGATTTTTACACAGAGACCAATGGTTCATGGAATCATTTTGATTTCCACCAGCGATTAAATTCAAATTCAAAAGAAGAACTGGAATCGTCTTTATCAGAACTGGTGTCCAACACACATTCCTACTACAAAAAGACTGACTTTCTGTTTCTTACCTTCGGAACAGCCTATGCTTACAAGCTCCTCCCTTCAAACCATATCGTGGCCAATTGCCACAAATCCTCGCCAAATAATTTTGAAAAAGTCCTTTTGTCTCCTGAGGAAATAGTGGAGGGATTTAGAAAGGTGTACCCATTAATGAATAATGTAAAGGACATCATTCTCGTGGTGAGCCCGGTGATGCACACCCGGCATTCCATTACTTTAAATGTGGTGAGCAAATCGGTATTGCGACTGGCCTGCCATCTGATCAAAAATGAATTTCCCCACGTTAAATATTTTCCCGCCTACGAATTCCTGGTAAGCGACCTTCGTGAATACCGGTTTTACCAGAAGGACATGATCCACCCGACTGATATCGCCATCGACTATATTTTCCAAAAACTCGTGGAGGCTTATTTTGAATCGGAGGATAAATCTACCATTCTCGAAATAGAAAAAATATTGGAAAGCGTTAACCTGATCCCCTACAATCCTCAGGGCAATGAGTCGATCACCTCGCTGAACAATGCAATCGAAAAAATTAAAACCGTCAAAACCAGAATTGATACTTCAGACCTGATCGAAGGCTTAAAAAGTAGAATTGGAAGCTGATTAAACCGTCTTTTTATATCTCCAGACCGCCAGCAGGTTAATAGAGACTCCTATAATGAGAATGATGTAAATTTCCCGCGAAATATCGGCTATCCCCGATCCTTTCAGCAGCACCATTCTGATCACTTTACTAAAATGTGCCAGTGGATTGATCACATTGGCTTTTTGTGCCCAATCAGGCATATTCTCCACCGAAGTGAAAAGTCCACTCATTAGGATAAATACTATCAGGAAAAAATAAGAAACAAAAAGCACCTGCTGCTGGGTATTGGAAATAGTGGATATGAACAAACCCAGCCCCAAAATGGCGATCAGGTACAACACAGCAAACAGGAACAAGGTGAACAAACTTCCCTCGAATGGCAAGTCGTACATCACCCATGCAATCAGAAGTCCGAATGCCAGATCTACCAAACCAATGATCAGGAACGGAATCATCTTGCCCAGTAAAAATTCATGCTTTTTTATGGGTGTAACATTCAATTGTTCGATCGTGCCGATCTCCTTCTCCTTCACCAGGTTCATGCCCGCCAACAGCCAGCCGATGACCGTTACTAGAATCACCAGGATACCTGGCGCCATAAATATCTTATAGTCAAGAAGTGGGTTAAACCAATGCCGGGTCTGCACATGTATCATACCTGCCGAGTGGGCTGGGTACAAATGTTCCCGGATCAAAATATCTTTGCTATAATCCAATAAAATTGCCCTGCAATATCCGAGCGATAACTGCGCGGCGGAGCCATTTACCGCATCGACCAGAAACTGGACTTCTGTCTGTTTGTGCCGGTGGAGGCTTGACTCAAATCCACTATAGATCATTAAGATTAAATCTGCATTGCCTTTTGTTAATTCATTTTCCACTGAAGGATCATTGGGATCTGACAGGGTCACATTGAAGAAGGGGTTACTGGCATACTTTTGAATCAAATCGGCAGAGCTGGTGCTCATATCCCTGTCGACAATCAACAAATTCACATATTTCAATTCAAAATCGGCTGCATATACCAAGACCATCATTTGGATGATAGGTATCATAAAAATAGCCCGCCCCAGAAATTTATCCCTGAATATCTGCTTAAACTCCTTTTGTATGATATATAAGATCGTCCTCATGCTAGCTCATTCTGACTTTAAATTTCTTTATGCTGACGCCAATGAAAAACAATAACATTACCATCAAAATCAGGACTTCTTTCCACACCAATGTGATATCACTACCTTTTAGCATCACGTTCCTCAGAATTTCCAGAAACCACCTTGGAGGCATCAGCAAGCTCAGGTATTGAAGTATTTCAGGCATGTTTCGCAATGGAAAAATAAAGCCCGAAAGGAGCATCGTTGGCAGCATTAGCCCCATCAATGAAATGATCATTGCTGTTTGTTGCGTGCGGGCAATGGTGGAAATC
>JBNLGG010000043.1:0-36666 GCA_050305935.1 Cyclobacteriaceae bacterium
GCAACGGCTACCTGCCCATTATCAACCTTGCCAACGCACCCCAGGTATTGCCTTGCCACACAAGCAGACATATGGCCTTTTTTGCGGAAACCTATCTCATCAATAAGTAAGACAACAGGCTTGCTTGCTTGTTTGAACAATGTAGAAGCCTCTTGGGCTATCTCATCCATCAAGGACCTAAAAGACCAATTATCACTATTGATAAAGTGATTGATACTTTGTTGGCCCAACCCGGAAATACTGTCTGCTATTTCCTGACAATTGACCCTGTTTTTTTCAAGCTTGAACAGTGACGACAGATAGTCAAACGCATGGGGCTTGTAAGAAAACTTGACAATGTTGAAAAAGGATGAAAACCTGGAAAAGAAGCTGGGAAGCTGGCCTGAGATGGATCTGAAATCTTCTAAAATTTCAGCATCATTTTTTTTACGGGTACTAATTTTTTTACCCGTTTCTCTTTAATTTGTGTTACAATGTTTTCAGGGGTAAAAATAAGGCATAGGATTCTTTCCTTAGCAAACTTTTTACTCCTTTTTTTCTAAGATGACAAAGTAGGATTATTACGATGATAAAGAATCCAAAAACTATAAATGACCTTTTTAACCAGAAATACGGTGAAAAAGGCAGCAAGAGCAGAGACGAGTTTGAACAAGGAGCCGAGGCCTACATGGTTGCAGAATTGGTAAATGAGTCACGAAAGAAAGCTCATTTAACGCAACAACAGCTAGCAGAAAAGTTGAATGTAAAAAGGACTTACATATCTAAGATCGAGCGGGCTTCAAGTGATATTCGGATATCGACATTGCGTAAAATTATTGAAACAGGGTTAGGTGGAAAACTGAACATCAGTGTTGAATTATAAATCGTTCGTCCGTAAAAAGTGGCTATAGGAGTGGTCACGCGTCGCACCCTCTTGTCGGCGAGCTCGGGACGCGCGCTAGTAGCATTGATAAAAGAAAATTGAATAGATGTCTGAGAAATAAGTTATCCACTGGTCAATCCACGGCGCGAATTGGAACAGACGAAACTATTATAATAGTAAAGTAAAAACCGATCCCACAGACAACAACTGTTAATACACCCTCGCATATAATTTCACATCCTTAATGTGATTCCTTCCAAATGCATAGGAGAGGGGTTTCCCTACATAGGAGTTTTCCGGTTCGCCGGTGAAGAAGGAAGCGGAATTGGGCACATCAAAACCCCATGAACCCGACATTTTCATTTCTCCCGGAAGGATGTAAGACACATGGCCGATTCCCTTTTCATCCAGGTACACCGCCACAACGGCTTTCTTGTTGTTCGCAAGCTTTTGTGCCTGGACTAAAGCATCTTTTTCATAAGCCTTTCCCAGCAACGACCATCGATCACTTGATTCCACAAAGGAATAAATTTCTGATACCAGCATGTATCGCCCGTCTGACTTCGAATAGAAATCGTCAATATTGTATATGGTCTTTAGTGCTGTTCCTATATATTTGTTACATGGGCTGATGCCTTGTACCTCGGAATGATCACAGGACAAAAACTCCTGTAAGTCTTTATTCAGATTACTTTTCCAATTATTACTCAGGGATTGTGCATTTCCAGCAGACCCCAGAGTATTTAATACCATCCCGATTATTAATAATCCGCCGATTATTTTTGATGTTTTTTTCATTCTCATATTTATTGCCTCTACGCTATTTTTTTACCTACTCTCCAAATTTAATAAGGAGCTACAAAAAAAATGTGGTGATCATCCCGGGATAAATTACATGGGTTTGCCATTTTAAAAAAGACTTTGATTAATGCCTCAAGGAGCCAGGAAATTTAACTATTCAGTCACCAGATACCCATTTTTGTTTTGTCACGGCAAACCACCTTTCCGTACTTAATCATCCACACAATCACCCATCAAAGAATTCATTCAAAGGCTGGCTCTGCAAACGTTTGCATTTAAGCTTTTTTTTCGAGGCTCTTTGGGAGGATTTTTATTTCTTTGTAGTTTGATCAAAATCAGCAAGTCGTAAACCATGCTCTATGGAAAAGTTTTTTGGAATAGATGTAGGAGGAACAAATATTAAGGTTGGATTGATCACCTCTGATGGTGAAATGATCGACAAAACAAAATATCCTACCAAAGCGGAGAGTGACTTTGTAGGATATTTTATAAAGATCCTTCAAGCTGAATTTGAAAAACATCCCGAAGTAGGAAAAGTTGGCATCGGAATACCCGGGGTTATTTCCAAAGACCGTACTACCTTGCTGGAAATACCCAATATCCCCAATCTTAACGGAGTGAATCTTAAGGGAAAAATCGATCAAGCCTTTCCCGATAAAGTTTTTCACCTGGAAAATGATGCTGCCGCCGCTGCTTTGGGAGAGTATTATTTTGCTAAAACCAAAATGCCGGAGCACTATATTTTTATTACTCTCGGCACGGGTGTTGGGGGTGGCGTAGTCATTGACCACGATATTTTTAAAGGTGGCGATGGGAACAGTGTGGAAATAGGCCACATCCTGACGCATAACGGCAAAACACTAGAGCAGAATATTGGCAAGAAGGGGATAATGAAGCGCTTTAAAAAGCTACAAGGGAAGATTGATAGTCCACTCTATTCATCAGAAACAGAAGTTGAACCAAAGACCATTGCACAGGCAGGGCTGGAGGGCGATCCTCTTGGTTTAAAGATTTTCAAGGAGGTAGGAGAGTATCTTGGAGAGTCGCTGGTTTCTGCTGTCAGGTTGTTTGATATCAAAGCCATTATTATTGGTGGTGGATTGGCGGTGTCATTTGAGATCATTCAACAACCAATTCTAAAGATGCTGAATGAAACCCTGACTACTTACTATACCAAAGACCTTCTCCTCAAGCAAGCCGAATTAGGGAACAACGCCGGGATTATGGGTGCAGCTTCCTTATGTTATTTGAATTAAAGTTTACTCCCTCCTGATCGTGAATTCATTGGCAATGCCGACCGCTGAGAAGCGCACATATAGTTTTAATGGTTTATCCTTTGCCCCGCTCTCGCAGTTTTCATTTGGCTCCATGTAGTAGATGTAGTATTTCTGGTCTCGTTTGAAGAGTTCTATCCCTTCAGGCTGACCAAGGATGTCTTCTATTTCACTTGTTTTTTTACCGCGTAACTTAAACTTTACTTTTAGGAAATCATTCATAAGCTCAAGCCGCTCTCCCCCGCACCCATACTGATCTTCGATCCATGATTCCGAATCAAAATTCTCTATTGTTTTTTTTCTTTTACAATAGGTCAATTGCATCAGTAGCGCAATAGAAACAATTATTGCAATACGTTGAAAAAGGTTACTAGCCATATAAACTTTTTAGGTTAGCGAAACTCTATTCCTTAAAATAAACCAAATCGAAAAAATAGATAAAACAGTCCCCGTTATTAATAATGTATTGAAATACTGGTGGTTAGATGTAAAAATGCAAATCAATACTGGAATGATTGCCAATCTAAGTATTTCTGAAATGAAAATCCATCTTCTTCGTTCAAATATGCCCCCGAAATTTATCACAGCATGAATAATTACCAGGACAATGATCACTTTATCCATTAAATTAAAGGCCGATTGATTAAACAAAAAGATGGAGGTGAACACCAGGGTAATGAGATAATGAATGATGATGTACCAATTCAAGCCGACTGTGGTAGCTTGATTGTATTTTTGAAAGGTCTCGTCAACGATTTTTGGCCGAATATACCCGCCCAGGTATGATGGTCTCCAGCCAGGTTTCCTGAACAATACTTTAATCCGATCTTTCCAATTTCTCGCATGCCGGAAATCGCTCAAAATAAAATCGTAATGAAGCAGATTGGCCCATACTGCGTTCCAGCTGTTGATAGGGGTGGTTACACCATAATGCGGCTTTTCCTCTTCCTCCTGAAAAGTGCCAAACATCTTGTCCCAGATAATAAAAGCCCCGGCGTGGTTTTTATCAATGTATTTTGGATCCCTGCCATGATGGACTCGGTGATGGCTGGGTGTATTAAGGAATTTTTCTAAAAAGCCCATTTTTCCAATAGACTCAGTGTGGATCCAGAATTGATAGATCAGGTTTAATCCCGATGCCCAGATGAAGGTCCAGGTATCAAACCCCATCAATGCGATTGGTAAATAAAAGGGAAATGACCAGATAGTCTGCGTAGAACTCTGGCGTAATGCCACTGAAAGATTATAATCCTCACTCTGATGGTGAACGCTATGCCCACCCCAAAAGAGGTTGATCTCATGGCTCATGCGATGCGCCCAGTAGTAAGCGAGGTCATACAGCACAAAACAAACAGCCATGCTCCACCAGGCATAGGGAATACTTAAAAACGCCCAGTTTTCATATACCAGCTGGTACACACCGACCGACAAGACCTTAAGAAAGACACCCGTAATTTGTGAGGTTATTCCGCAATTAATGTTTGTAAGGGCGTCATTAAGGCGATAGGTTCTTTTTTTTTGGTTATTTGTTCGACAATAAGTTCTATACCTATTAAAAGAAAGTAGATGGGAATGGCCAGAACAATCGGACTTAAATTCATATATTAAACATATTAGAACTAATAAGCTCCAGTCGGATTGAGGTCAAAGGGGTTGGAATTTAAGAAGTTAGCCAGCTACATGCAAATGAATAATTATTTTGCACAACATAAATCTTCCCTCCGGTTTTTGATCATTGGCAATTTGTTTAATTTCGCGTTTTCAAAACTTCACAATGTTCAAGCTTTCAAAGATATTCAAGACTATTTCCTCCCTTGGCTTTATTGCTATTTTAATCATTACTTATGCCTACCTGATCAACGATCCACAGGTGTACCTTGATTCCAGGAAGATACTTTCCATAGATGTTGAAACTTTTTTCTATTATTCACTCGGATTATTTGTATTGCTGTACTTGCTCTTCTTTATTTTTGAACGCGTACTAATGTCCATGAACAATGGCAAAAAAAAGAAAGGATTCATCAATTCAAGCGCCTTCCTCGGCTGGCTGAATACATTTTCCATTTCCACAAATATTCTGTTGATCTCCTATGTTGTCTTCATAGGATTTCTCAACAGTGAGAACTCATTAAAAATGATGAACTATGTGTTCCTGCTCTACCTGGGGCCGATATTGATCCTGGCATGTTTAATACTACTGCCTGTGCTTTTTATAAAACACAGGTAAAATTCAGACAATATTTTCAGTTCAACAGACTAATAAAATAGACGATCTTAATTCTCATTTAGTCAATAATTTATGAGGAAGCATTTGGAAATTGGTTTAAATAAATACCTTTTTCCCCTCTTGAAGATTCAACAATAAGATTATTAATTTGGTCGATATTTCATTTAATTCAGCAATTGATTTTTTGACAGTTGGTAAGTTGTTATGGCAAATCAGGAAGTAATATATAATGAGGATAATATCCGGTCGCTGGACTGGAAAGAGCATATCCGGCTTCGCCCCGGAATGTACATTGGAAAGCTGGGTGACGGTTCATCATTTGACGATGGAATTTATGTGCTGGTAAAGGAAGTGCTCGACAACTGTATTGACGAACATGTGATGGGATATGGAAAAACCATCGATATCAAAATTACGGAACATCGCGTAGAAATCAGGGATTACGGCAGGGGAATCCCTTTAGGAAAAGTAATTGACTGCGTCTCCAAGATCAACACAGGTGGTAAGTATGATTCGAAAGCCTTTCAGAAATCCGTGGGATTAAACGGGGTAGGTACTAAAGCCGTCAATGCGCTTTCCAGGTATTTTAAAGTGCAAAGCTTCCGGGAAAATCAGACCAAATTAGCTGAATTCAGTCTTGGAGATCTTGTCAAAGAACAAAAGGTAGAGGCTTCGTCGCAGCGTAATGGCACCCTGGTTGTATTTGAACCGGATGGTGACATATTCAAGAACTTCCACTTCATCCCAGAATACCTGGAAAGCATGTTGTGGAATTATTGTTTTCTCAATGCCGGGCTTACCATTAATTTCAATGGTAAGAAATATTATTCAGAAAAAGGCCTATGGGACTTGCTGGAAAAGAAAACCGATGTCGAAAGTGTGAGGTATCCCATTATTCATTTAAAAGGCGATGATATCGAATTGGCGATTACTCATAACAACCAATATGGAGAGGAATATTATTCTTTTGTAAACGGCCAATATACTACGCAGGGAGGAACACACCTGGCCGCCTTCCGCGAGGCCTTTGTTAAAACGATCAGAGAGTTTTATAATAAAAATTTTGATGCATCCGATATCCGGGCAAGTATTGTGGCGGCTATTTCCGTCAGGGTAATGGAACCGGTATTCGAAAGCCAGACCAAAACAAAATTAGGTTCGCAAAACGTTGCACCCGACGGCCCTACCATGAGAACCTTCGTCAACGACTTTGTAAAGGCGCAACTGGACAACTACCTGCATAAACACCCGGATGTGGCCGATGCCATGCAAAAAAGGATTATGCAGTCTGAGCGCGAACGCAAGGACATGGCGGGCATCAAGAAATTAGCGAATGAACGGGCAAAAAAGGCCAACCTGCACAACAAAAAACTCCGTGACTGCAGGATACACCTCGATGATTCAAAGGACGAAAGAAACGAGGAGACTATGATATTCATCACCGAGGGAGATTCTGCCAGTGGATCCATTACTAAATCCAGGGATGTACAGGTGCAGGCGGTTTTCAGTCTTCGTGGTAAGCCCTTAAACACCTTTGGGCTTACGAAGAAAATAGTTTATGAAAACGAGGAATTCAATCTTCTCCAACATGCCTTGAATATCGAAGAAGGACTGGAGGGTCTGCGATATCGAAAAATCATCGTTGCCACCGATGCTGACGTCGATGGGATGCACATTCGACTTTTGCTATTGACCTTTTTCCTTCAGTTTTTTCCTGACCTGGTGAGGAATGGCCATTTATATATTCTGGACACACCTTTGTTTAGGGTAAGAAATAAAAAAGAAACGATTTACTGTTATTCCGATGAAGAGCGACGGGCAGCCATCCAAAAGCTGGGTAGCAAGCCGGAAATCACCCGCTTCAAAGGCTTGGGAGAAATTTCCCCTGACGAGTTTAAAAATTTCATCGGAGAGAATATGCGCCTGGACCCGGTGTTATTGACCAAGGAGACCAGTATTAAATCCTTATTGGAGTTTTACATGGGTAAAAACACCCCGCAACGACAAGAATTTATTATTGAAAAACTGCGAATTGAGCAAGACCTGGTGGAAGGAAAGGAAGAGGTTGATCAAAAAGAGGCAGAGGTCGCTTAATTGTTAAAACAGAAAATTCAACATGGCAGAGAACGAAAATGGCAATGGCATGATGTTGCCAAAAGACGAGGAAATGCATGAACTGCAACATGTAGCCGGAATGTATGAAAGCTGGTTTTTGGACTACGCTTCCTATGTGATACTGGAGCGTGCTGTTCCGGCCATTGAAGATGGATTTAAGCCAGTTCAGCGACGTATCATGCATGCCATGAAAGAGCTTGACGACGGCAGGTACAATAAAGTAGCCAATATCATTGGTAGCACCATGCAATTTCACCCGCATGGTGATGCATCCATTGGTGATGCTATCGTCAATATTGGACAAAAAGACCTGCTGATCGATACACAGGGTAACTGGGGAGATGTGCGGACGGGTGATGGTGCTGCTGCGCCCCGCTACATTGAGGCCCGGTTGTCCAAATTTGCCCTGGAAGTTCTTTATAATCCACAGACCACTGAATGGCAGTTATCCTATGACGGGAGAAAAAAAGAGCCCGTCACCCTGCCAGTAAAATTCCCGCTAGTACTTGCGCAGGGGGTGGAAGGTATCGCCGTCGGCCTTTCCACAAAAATATTGCCCCACAATTTTTGCGAGTTGTTAAAGGCCTCCATTGATATCCTAAAAGGAAAAAATGTGAAGATCTACCCGGATTTTCCGACCGGTGGAACGGCGGATTTTTCAGATTACAATGATGGACTGCGCGGTGGAAAAATAAGAGTAAGGGCAAAAATTGAGGAGCTTGATAAAAAGACCCTTATCATAAAAGATATTCCTTTTGGTACTACCACTACCGGATTGATCGAGTCGATCATAAAGGCCAACGACAAGGGTAAAATAAAGATCAAAAAGGTGGTGGATAATACGGCGCAGGATGTGGAAATATTAGTGTCATTGGCCCCTGGCCAGTCACCCGATATCACGATCGATGCTCTATATGCTTTTACAGATTGCGAGGTTTCCATTTCGCCAAACGCCTGCGTGATTGTAGAGGATAAGCCCGCCTTCATGAATGTCAACGACATTCTGAAAATCAATACTGATCAGACTGTCGAATTACTTCGCAGGGAGCTTGAGATCAAAAAGGGGGAGCTGCTTGAAAAAATCCTGTTCTCATCGCTGGAAAAGATATTTATTGAAAACAGGATCTACCGCGATATCGAGGAATGTGAAACCTGGGAAGATGTAATCGCCACGATCGACAGTGGGCTGGATCCATTTAAACAGCAATTTTACAGGGAAATAACCGAGGAAGATATTGTAAGGTTGACAGAAATTAAGATCAAGCGGATTTCAAAGTTTGACGCTTTTAAAGCTGATGAGTTATTAAAGAAACTGCAGGAAGATCTTTCTGAAACAGAGCACCATCTCGCAAATATCATCGAATTTTCCATAGATTATTTTCAGAACCTGCTGGATAAATATGGTAAAGGCCGGGAAAGGAAAACCGAAATAAAGAACTTTGAAAATATCCAGGCTACTGTGGTGGCTGCCAATAATGCCAAACTCTATATTAACCGGGAAGAAGGATTTATTGGCTACGGCCTGAAAAAGGATGAGTATATCTGCGAATGCTCAGATCTGGACGATATCATTGTGTTCAGGAGGGACGGAGGATTTAAAGTGGTGAAGATTTCCGAAAAAGTGTTCGTTGGTAAGGACATCATCCATGCAGATATCTTCCGAAAAAATGATGAGCGAATGGTATACAATGCCGTTTATCTTGATGGGAAGTCAGGCAGATCGATGGTGAAGCGATTCCAGGTATTGGCGGTTACAAGGGATAAAGAATATGATGTTTCCAAAGGCACACCGGGATCAAAGACCCTTTATTTTTCGGCCAACCCTAACGGAGAGGCAGAAGTGATAACTGTGCACCTTTCAGCACGTGCCAGGGCACGTATAAAAGTGTTTGATTTTGATTTTTCTACCTTGGAAATCAAAGGTCGAGGAGCTGGTGGCAATATTCTCACCAAATATCCAGTAAGGAAAATAGAAATGACCAGCCAGGGTGTTTCTACGCTGGGAGGACTGGCCATTTATTATGACGATGCCATTGGGAGATTGAATAAGGATAACAGGGGTGTCAAACTCGGTGTCTTTAATGGCGAAGATGCCATCCTCGCCATTTATAAAGACGGAAGTTACGAGTTGACCAACTATGAACTGACTAACCGCTATGATGTCGATAAATTGCTTTTGATTGAGAAGTTTGATCCGAAAGCCGTCATTTCGGCCATTTATTACGATGGTGGCAATAAAGTTTATTATCTAAAGAGATTTCAACTCGAAACGACTACTCTCAATAAATCCTTCTTATTTATTTCAGATGCCAAAGGATCAAAGCTGGAGTTTGTTACTACCGCCAGTAGTCCAAAAGTTGAGTATCATCTGCGTGAAAAAGGAGGCCAGAAATCGGTACTCGAAGCGCAATTAGATGAGCTGATTGAGGTAAAAGGATGGAAAGCCATTGGAAATAAATTTTCCTCCAGTCCAATTACTAAAATTGTCGATTTAAGTCCGAAAAATGTTACAACTGAGAATGATGAGGCGGAAGGCGACAAAATTCCATCTGGGGAATTAAAGGATGATCATAAAGATCCAATGGAAAAAGTAGAAAGCACTGAATCGGAAAAAGAGTTACCAAATGCTTCCGAAAAAGATAAATCTTACGAAGTAGGGGATACGATTGACCTGGATATAGTCCCGAAAGACAGCCAGGGAAAAGACCAGTTAGGATTATTCGATGCATAAACCATAGCCGACACTAAATCGTTATCAGCCCAATCGGTAATAGAAAACACACAAATAGAACGTTGGTAAGAAACTTATTCTTTCAGGTAACGGCGATCGCCGTTTTATTCCAGTTTATTTCGATCGATCTTATTGGTCAGTCTAAAACAGAAATTTCAGGTAGAGTAATCGACAAATCCACAGGAGACGCAGTACCCTTTGTTAATGTTTTTTTCTACGGAACACAGAAGGGAACTACTACGGACTTCGAGGGGCGTTATGCCATCTCGACTTTTGAGGAGTTTGATTCGATTGTCTTCTCATACATAGGTTATAATAAGGAAATATTACCTCTTCAGAATGGACATTCTTATCAACTCAATATTGAACTGACTCCTGAAACAGTTAACCTGGACGAGGTAGTCGTTATGAGCGGTGAAAACCCGGCATGGGGCATCATTCGGCAGGCCGTCGCCAACAAAAAGCTGCATGATAAGAGAGCGCTCGAATCATTTGAATACGACAGTTATACCAAAATTGAGCTCGATATTGACAATATCACAGATGCAGTCAAGAAGGAAAAAATATTCAGGGATGTGTCGCAGGTAATGGACAGCATTGCCCAATTAAAAGGCGATGATGGCGATACATATGTTCCTGTTTTTCTTTCTGAAGCTTTGTCCAGATACTATGTTAAAAATGAGCCGTTTTCGAGACGTGAGAATGTGAAGAAAACCAAGATCTCCGGATTGGCTATTACGGATGGAAGCCTGACGAGTCAGGTGGTTGGCTCCTTTTACCAGGAATATAATTTTTATCAGAACTGGCTGACCATTTTAGAAAAGGAGTTCATTTCGCCGATTTCCGATGGTTGGCGCATGTATTATGATTACGACATTATTGACACTGTTCAGCTAGGGCAGGACTCCTGTTACCACCTTCTTGTTTTTCCAAACAGAAAAGGCGATCTGGCATTTACCGGCACCATTTGGATAACCAAAGATGCCTACGCTCTCAAGCAGGTAGATGTCACCATAGAGCGGTCAGCCAATGTGAATTTTATTGAAAAAATCAAAATTCAGCAAGAATTAGCACCGACAGATGATGGACCTTGGCTGCCTCTGAAGACAAGGGTGCTTATTGATGTGTTACAGCCTTCTGTTAATTCACCGGGCTTTATTGCCAAGTTTTACAATTCCATTCGAGACTGGCAAACCAACATTCCGCATCCCGACCGGTTTTATGAAAACCAGGTGTTGGTAGAGGAGAACGCAACACGCAAAGATGAAGTATTTTGGGAAGAAAATCGGTTTGATCCGCTTACCGAGGAAGAAGCCAAGGTCTACCAGTTAATTGACACCCTTAAAAGCGTTCCGGTTGTAAAGTTTTATACCAAAGTTATTACCACCACGTCAACCGGATATTACAAAGCAGGAAAGGTAGATATTGGCCCATACCTGTATACGTGGGCAAACAATGAAATTGAAGGAAACCGATTTGTAGTGGGGTTGAGAACCAATGATGAATTAAGCAAAAAAGTATTTTTTAAGGGATATCTGGGCTACGGAACTAACGACCAAAAATGGAAATACAGCACCAGGGTAGGTTTGATCCTTTCCAGGTATCCCTGGCGTGAACTGGGTGTTCAATCGAAGATGGACATTGAACAGGTAGGGTTAAATTCAGAAAAGCTGGCAGACAATTACATCTTTTATGCCTCTACTAAATTTGGAAACCTCATTGAGCCCTATGAGCACCGGCAACAAAGACTCTATTTCGAAACCGGAATAGTGAAAGGCTTAAGCCAGCGGATGGAATTTAACTACAATCAATTCGATCCACTTTTTAATTTTGCCTATTATTCTGATCCGGACTCGCCAGATTCAGGGACTGCCCAAAGTTTCCAATCAACTTCTTTCAAATTCACAACCCATTGGGGAAGGGATGAAGCCTTCATCCAAAATGGTAACTACCGGATGAGCCTCGGTGGAAGAAGGGCGCCCGTGTTTGATTTCACCTACATTTACGGATTTGACGGTATGCTTGGGAGCGATTTAAATTTTCACCGGTTTGAACTACAGATGAACCATAAACTTCGGCTGGGCTTGATTGGCACCTCAAATTACCGGATCAATGCCGGATACATCATTGGTCAGGTTCCATATCCCGCGCTCGAAAACCACGTCGGTAATGAATCCTTCTTTTTTACCACGGGGGCATTCAATACGATGAATTATTCTGAATTCGTCAGCGATCATTTCGTTTCATTAAGATATTATCATTCATTTCAGGGCTTGATTCTCAACAAAATACCAGTAATCAAAAAGCTCAAATGGCGCCTCCTGGGTACGGCCAATATTTTGTATGGAGGGATGCGTGAGGAGAACATTGATCTTATCCCCGAAACAGATGGAAACGGGAATTCCTTACGACGTTTTAATACGCTCAATGAACTTCCATTTGTGGAGCTGGGGTATGGTATTGAAAATATCTTCCGGGTTTTGAGGGTAGATTTCGCACATAGGGTCACTTATCTCGATCTTCCCGATGTTACCGGTTTTCAGGTGAAAATTAGCATGCAGTTGATTTTATAATAAATTTGCATCCTAATGAAACCCTTTAAGATTTACATTTTGTTTTTGCTGATAATTCTCGGATGTAATGGCAACAAAGACACGTCTACTCCCGCGGATTTTGAATTAAATATTAGCGAAGAAAGGGATATAGCTTTTTTGGTGGAATTGGTGAAGGATAATGATCGCAATCCGGAAAATTTTATTCGCCTGGCGAATTATTATCTTAAATTGGAACAGCCCTCGAAAGCTCTCGAAACACTTAGGGCCGCCTCAGAAAACTTCCCTCACCATGAAAAAATAAAGCTCTTATTGGCCCGAGCTCTTATCGAAGCAGGGCAACCTGCGGAAGCTGCGAAATATGCAGCTTTTGATGATGTTCCTGAAAATGAACCCCTACTGTATTATGAAACAGCAAGCCAGTACTGGTTTGAAAAAGGAGAGCATGCACGATCATTAAACAATATCAACCTTGCCATAAACATTGATCAGGGTAATGGAGCGTTCTACGCTATGAAGGCTAAGAATCTACTTTATCTCAATGACACCACCGGGGCGGTTCGCAACTATGCACTGGCGCTGAGTAAAGAAGGGACGCTTTTTGATACTTACATCGAATTTTTACATTTATTGATTGAAACAAGGGATATCGATGCGTTTAATAAAATCTTCAAGAATATTTCCTCTGAGTATCAGAATCATAGTGAAACGCATTTTCTTTTGGCGAATTACCTGGCGAGTATAAATCAATATGATTCGGCCAAGGCACACATTTTTTTAATTGCCAACCAGCCGGAGATTGAGTTAAGAAAAATTAAATCGCTGGCAGACATCAATTTTCAACAAAAGAATTATGACTCCTCAATCTATTACCTAAAAGATTATGAGGTAGTTAGCCCCGAATTGCTTTACTTACAAGCCAGGGCCTATGATAGGCTTTGGGATTTTGAGAAATCAGAAGAAGCCTATCTTAAAATAATTGAAATTGATTCTACCGATGTAATTGCTGTCGACGAATTAGATAAATTGCGAAGAAAAGTTAGATATTTGCAGCTTAAAAGGAGGGAGGAAAACCGGATGAAAATAATGCCAAGCAGTCCAATCTCTCCCGTAAATTAATTTTTTAAATGAGTGAACAAAAGATAAACATTACCCTGCCTGACGGTACCGTAAAACAGTATGAAAAGGGGGTTTCGGGACTTGATATTGCATTATCAATTAGTGAAGGATTAGCAAGAAATGTATTGGCGGCCAAGGTCAATGGTGAGGTGTGGGATGCTACACGAAAGATTAATGACGATGCTGCTGTACAGCTACTTACCTGGAACGACATGGATGGAAAGTCCACCTTTTGGCACTCTTCTGCCCACCTGATGGCTGAATCATTGGAAAGCCTTTTTCCTGGGACAAAATTTGGAATCGGACCCGCTATTGAAACTGGATTCTACTATGATGTCGATTTTGGCGATCAGGAATTTGATCCTTTGAACGATATTCCAAGAATAGAGAAAAAAATGCTTGAGTTGGCCCGCGAAAAAAATGAATATAAGCGTCAATCAATCGGTAAAGAAGAAGCGATCAACTATTTTAAGGAAAAAGGCGATGAGTACAAGTTGGAGCTGCTGGAAGATCTGGAAGACGGTTCGATCACTTTTTATCGACAGGGAAATTTCACCGATCTATGTCGCGGTCCGCATATCCCAAATACCGGATTTATAAAGGCTGCCAAAATATTAAATATTGCCGGGGCATATTGGCGGGGTGATGAGAAAAGAAAGCAACTCACACGTTTATATGGAGTTACGTTCCCCAAACAGAAAGAGCTAACTGAGTACCTGGAGTTGTTGGAAGAAGCTAAGAAAAGGGACCACCGTAAACTGGGCAAAGAACTGGAACTGTTTGCTTTTTCTGAAAAAGTAGGAGCGGGTTTGCCCCTTTGGTTACCCAAGGGGACAGTGTTGCGGGAACGATTGGTGGATTTTTTAAAAAAGGCTCAATTGAAGGCGGGGTATAGCGGCGTCATTACCCCTCATATTGGCAATAAGGAATTATATGTAACATCGGGCCATTACGAGAAATATGGCAAGGATTCGTTCCAACCCATTAAGGTGCCCGATGAGAATGATGAGTTTCTGCTGAAGCCAATGAACTGTCCACATCATTGTGAGATATACAAGACTAAACCGAGGTCGTATAAAGATCTTCCCCTGCGATTGGCGGAGTTTGGAACGGTTTACAGATATGAACAGAGCGGTGAATTGCACGGCCTGACAAGAGTGAGGGGGTTTACCCAGGATGATGCCCATATTTTTTGCCGGCCAGACCAGGTAAAGGAAGAATTTAAAAAGGTGATCGATCTGGTGTTGTTTGTGTTTAATTCGCTGGGTTTTGAAAAGTTCACCGCTCAGATCTCACTAAGAGACCCGGAGAACAAAGAGAAATACATCGGTGACGATGACAATTGGAATGTGGCCGAGCAAGCCATTGTGGAAGCAGCGGAAGAAAAAGGATTAGATACCATCACCGAGCTTGGTGAAGCCGCCTTTTACGGTCCAAAGTTGGATTTCATGGTGAAAGATGCGCTTAACAGAAGTTGGCAACTTGGCACGATCCAGGTAGACTATAACCTTCCTGAACGCTTCGAATTAGAGTATGTAGGTAGTGACAATCAAAAGCATAGGCCCGTCATGCTGCACAGGGCACCCTTTGGTTCTCTGGAAAGGTTTGTGGCGATCCTGATCGAGCATTGTGCGGGTGAATTCCCTTTCTGGCTGGCACCTGAGCAGTTTATCATTTTGCCAATATCCGAGAAGTATGCTGATTACGCCAATGAAACCCTAAGCTTCCTGGAGGAATCAGGCCTGACTGGCAGCATTGATAATCGAGATGAAAAAATTGGCAGGAAGATTCGTGATGCGGAGGTTAATAAAATACCTGTAATGTTGATTGTTGGCGAAAAAGAAAAGGAAACACAGACAGTTTCGATCAGGAAACACAAAGAAGGAGACAAGGGAAGTTTTGGTGGCGAAGCACTGTTAAAATTCCTTCAGGAAGAGTTAGAAAAAAGTATGAATTTGTAGCTATTTAATTCCCTGCAGATATTTTTTAAGTAAAAATATTTAATGATATTTGCAGCTTTATTTATTTTTCAAGTAAAAAAGGAGGTTAATATTAGAAGACCGAGGCCAAATTACCGGGGGAGAGAAGAAGAACCCTACAAGGTAAATGAATTAATCAGAGCTAGAGAAGTTCGCGTCGTAGGTGAGAACATTCAGGCAGACGTTTACAAGCTGGATGAGGCTATTAAGCTAGCGCAGGAACGTGGACTTGATCTTGTGGAGATATCGCCAAAAGCGGATCCACCTGTTTGTAAAATTATAGATTACTCTAAGTTTAAATACGAACAAAAGAAGAAACAAAAAGAGATCAAAGCCAAAGCTCATAAAACCGTTTTAAAGGAAATAAGATTTGGCCCGAATACTGATGACCACGATTTTAATTTTAAGCTGAAGCATGCCATTAACTTTTTGGAAGATGGCGCTAAGGTAAAAGCATACGTGCATTTCGTGGGTCGTACCATTGTTTTTAAAGAACGCGGTGAGATATTGTTGTTGAAATTCGCACAAGCGTTGGAGGAATACGGGAAAGTAGATCAATTGCCAAAGCTTGAGGGAAAGCGAATGACCCTGATAATTTCTCCAAAGCAGTTAAAAAAGAAGTAACATTTAATTATATATAAAATGCCAAAAGTTAAAACAAATTCTGGAGCAAAGAAGAGGTTTAAATTGACAGGAACTGGCAAAATCAAAAGAAAGCATGCTTTCAAAAGCCATATCCTGACCAAGAAAGAAACCAAGCAGAAGAGAAATCTTACTCACGCTACATTGGTTCATAAATCGGATACTCCAAGAATTAAGCAGTTATTAAACATTTAAGGTTCATTGTTAAACCAGGTTTTAGGTAGTAAGATCAGTATCATCTGACACCTAGTGCCAAAAAGCTAAAAAAATGCCAAGATCAGTAAACACAGTTGCTTCAAAAGCAAGAAGAAAGAAAATCCTGAAGTTTGCCAAGGGGTACTTCGGCAGGAGAAAAAACGTATGGACGGTAGCAAAAAATGCCGTGGAAAAAGGGTGGGTTTACGCCTACCGTGATAGAAAAGTTAAGAAGAGAGACTTCAGAAAGCTTTGGATCCAAAGGATCAACGCCGGTGCCAGGGAAAATGGCCTTTCGTACTCTAAATTAATGGGAGGTCTGAAGGCTGCAGATATTCAAATCAACAGAAAAGTATTGGCTGACCTGGCCATGAACAACCCGGACGCATTTAAAGCGATCGTTGAAAAAGCGAAATAGAAGTAAAAAATCCATATATATAAAAGCCACCTCTTTGGGTGGCTTTTTTGTTTTTGAGCAGTTTACAACCAAAAACCGAAATAAGGTCGTAATGTTTTACGAATAATTTTGCCAAATTTTCTCATTTTGCAAAGTCTCCTTTTTATCGACAATAATGCCTTTGTTGCCAAAAATCAGTATTAGTTGGCCATTTTTGAATACTATTCTCAAAATGTAGGAGATTGTATACATAAGTAAGGTTAACGCTTTCCGTGGTAACTAAAAATAGCCGTTTATTAGCGTACTTTGAAGATATAAAGTTGAGGAAAACAAAAAACTTTAGCTTTTACCAGGTATTATTTTTATGATTTATATAAATACACCAAAGACTAAAGATTTCAAAAGATAATTTCATAGGTTGTGGTTTAATGTTTGTCAAAAGGCCGTTTAAAAGAAGCGGTCTTTTGCTTTTTACAGCATTTGGTGTATTCTATTCCTCCACAATTACCACCTTGTCCATCACGTCCCCGGCTTTAATCTGGTCTATCACATCCATACCTTCCACTACTTTTCCGAAACAGGTATGATTTCCATCGAGGTGCTTGGTATTTGTACGATTGTGACAAATAAAAAATTGGGAGCCCCCGGTGTTCCTTCCGGCATGGGCCATTGACAGCACACCTTTATCGTGGAACTGCTTTTCAGCATCTACTTCACATTTTATGGTATATCCCGGACCTCCGGTGCCATCGCCTTTCGGACATCCACCCTGGATGACGAAATCAGGAATGACCCGATGGAACGTGAGCCCGTCGTAAAAGCCTTTGTTGGCCAGATCAACGAAATTATTAACAGCAATGGGAGTCTCTTTTTCATATAATTCCAATTTCATCTTACCCTTTACCGTATGGATTTCTGCGTACTTCATATTGATAATTTTTTTTGCAAAAGTAATTAAATTCGTTAGGCAAATGATTATTTGTTGGCAAATTTAAAAGGAACTAGGGTTTACCATTTTTTGGACAAATAAGATTAACCCTAAAAAAATTAACGTCTCCGCGCCGCGTATTAAGGTATTTCCCTTGTCATAAATTGGAAAAGTGGTCAAATTACCCTTTTTTAGATGTTTGTTTGAATTTGAAAAGTGTTAATAATCATTAAAGTTAGTAGTATGAAAAAGTTAGTTGCATTATTTTTTACGATGTTAGTGTTGATGACGGGTGTTAGGGCAGATGAAGGACAAGAAATTACCGATGCTGATCTGTGGAAATATGCCCTTTTAAACGAAGTGGTCGATCAAATGAAAAAGGACATTAGTACAGCAGTAAATGAAATGATCGCAAACCAGGAAGGAATAGATGGAAAGCGATATGTAGAATTGTCCAAGACGAAAGGTGATGAAGCCAAATTAGCGGAATTGGGAGCAACTGATCTGGAAAAGCAGTTTCTTCAGCTTGTGGAAGAGGAAAAAGCAAAGCGGATCGATGCTATCAAAACTGTGAATCAGGAGCTTGCTACTAAGATGGTGGGAGATGGCGGAAGAACCTACAAAGCAATTAAATCTGCTTTGGAGGAAGACGCTGATCTAAAAGCCAGGTATGATGCTATTGTGGCAAAAGTTCAACTGGCCGAATAGAACAAGAATTGTGTATATATATAAAAGGCGCTCTGGAAGGCGCCTTTTTTGTTTAAATAAGTTTGTTGAATGATTTACCCTGCTGAATTATAGAATGTTTGGTAAATTTTCTATTCTTATTGAAGATGCCTATGAAACGACGATCATTCCTAACGAAATCACTACAACTAGGTGCTCTTACAGGAATTGCCTCCCACCTTCCGGTTTTTAATATTATCTCCAGACCGCTCAAGAGCGAAAAAGGTCTGGGGGTTGCTCTCGTGGGCCTGGGAAATTATGCTACCAATCAATTGGCGCCAGCGTTGCAGCAGACAAAAAAATGCTACTTATCAGCCATCGTTACCGGATCACCAGATAAGGCTGATTCCTGGAGTAAGAAGTACAGTATACCAGATAATAACATATACAATTATGATTCTTTTGACGAGATAGCTTCAAATAAAGATGTGGATGTGATCTACATTGTTCTCCCTAATGGGATGCACGCTGAATACACCATTAGGGGCGCAGAAGCTGGAAAACATATGATTTGCGAAAAACCAATGGCCAACACCACACAAGAATGCCGTGATATGATTTCAGCGTGTGCAAAGGCTAATGTTAAGCTGGGAATCGGTTATCGTCTGCACTATGATCCTTTTAACCTTGATATGATGAGGATTGGACAGAATAAGGTTTATGGAAAACTTGATAAGGTGGAGGGTGGTTTCGCCTTTACGCTCAGGAATCGAAATGCGTGGCGTTTAAATAAAGAACTGGCGGGAGGAGGACCGCTGATGGATGTAGGTATTTATGTGATTCAAGGGTGTATTTATACGATTGGACAATTGCCAATAAACCTAAAGGCACAAAATACTACGGTGGACAAGGACTTCTTCAATTCAGTGGGTGTCGAAGGTTCCTTGAAATGGACAATGGATTTTCCGGGAGGATTAGTGGCAAATTGCGAGACCAGTTATGAGGACGGGTATAATTATTTGAAGGGCTATACAAAAAAAGGAACTTTTGAAATTGATCCGGCTTATTCCTATGGATCTCTAAAAGGCAGTACGCCGGATGGCCCCATGAAGTTTGTTCAGGTAAACCAGCAAGCGCAACAAATGGACGCCTACGCCACCAGTGTTTTGTTTGGCGAAAAGCTATTGGTTCCCGGTGAGATGGGATTACGGGATATGATGATCATCGAAAAGATTTACGAATCGGCACAGACCAATACAGAAGTGAAGTTGAAGGATCTACCAAAGGTCCTCCACCTAGTATAAATTCATATTAAACCTGTACCAGAAATTTGAATCAACGGACTGATTTACAGATAGTTCTTCCCTGTAGGTATATCCCTTTCCAACGGCCCTGATTTTTTCCTGTGGCACACCTTTCTTTATGAGATATTTCACAATGATATCTGCCCTGTTCTGTGTTTCCATATCGGGATCAAAACGAACTATTTCTTCAATTTGTGTTTGAAAGGCCTGTTCAAGATCAACTTGCGATGTGTCTGAAAATGCATCTTCCTCCGATTCAACACCTCCTTCCTCCAGGGTTTCCAGGTCGACGAATCCTTCATCGGTTTTATCTTCATCAGGCAATGGTTGCGAAAATCCTCCGGCATCCGAATCAATCATACCGTCACTTTGCATACTCTCCGGTTGGCTGGCTTCCGCAATGTGTTCAACTTTTTCTATTTCCATCGGCTTGTTTGTAAACGCTTGAATTTCGCAGATCATAGAGGGATTTTTTTGCAGAATGGAAATCAGCCTTTTCACCTCAATGTCTGATACCATCGACAGGTCGCTTGTAAGCGTGTCGATAACGATTGCATCAAGTGGATAGGCTTCTCCAATTCTGATTTGGTCAAGTGTAAAATCCAAAGTTTCCCGTCGGGAAGATTCCAAAAGATCCAGATCATACAGTTTCGAATAAAAGGTGTGCTGCCCATCTAACGGAAATATGGAGAAATCATAGGTTTTCCCTTCCGGTAAAATGATCTCGAATTCATTTTCCCCTTCCTCCAGGTTTATCCCGGTGACCAGCTTGCCTGTTTCCGCATCATATGCCTGGACATTGATCCGATCAGTAAGGTTGCGATTGGCTATCTTACCTGAAATTAACACGACCTTTTTTGGGCGAAGCTCCTGGGGGAGCAACGCGATGGCGATATTAAGTTGATCTTTATAAACATCTGTGTAATATATTATATCACCCCTGGCCGGAACACTTACGAACTCGTCGTTACGGACTGAATTAATAATGTCAAGTGGTAAGGGTTGTGACCAAATACCATCTTCTCTTCGAGTGAGATACAGGTCTAATTTCCCCATATTTCCAGGTCTTTCGCACGAATAGATCAAGGTTTGGTTGTCTGAGAGTATCCGTGGAGAGGTGGTGTTGCCAGCATTTATGTAGGAGGGGAGCTCTTCAGGTTCACCCCACATTCGGGCGGATTTTTTATGTGAAACATAAATTTTGCACCCCGATTTGGTGGTTTCATCCATATTGTCACATCGCATAAAATAAATCGACCTCCCGTCTGGCGACATGCTTGGGTTCCCATCGTTTCCCGGACTGTTCAGTGGCTTTCCGGGATTCACTGGTTGCGACCACTGGTCGCCGCTTTTTTCAGAAATGAGAATGTCATATTTACCAATACCTCCTGCCCGGTAGGAAGAAAAGAGTAAAAATTGACCATCAGGGCTGACATTAAAACTACCAAAATGGTCATTGCCTGATTTTAAAATGTACTTAATATATTCTGGCTCCTGCCAAAGGTCCCTGCCAAGTTTCTTCGAGTATTTAAGTTCATAATTTCCGGTATTGGAATAATTGGAATAAAAGACCATATAGGTTTCATCGCTTGTCAGGGATGGGTATATATGGGATTTCGTAGGCACATTGATTGTCCGGGGCAGCCTGGCCTTTTGCACTTGTGCGACAAGGGGTATGTGGAAGAGTAATATCAGAAAGCTTAATAAAATTTTCATATTTTATCTGTGTGAATTTCGATCAAGAAAATAGTAATTAAAATTGATAGTAGTAAGTCTTCTGCGCAAGAAAAAATTGGATCTCTGCAAAACATCCTGATGTATACGGATTTGCGAATGATAGAACGATAACACTGATTGTTTGATAATCTTCTGCTACTTAGAAATTGTAAAATTCGGCCCGTGCTTTTTCCACCCTCTTTCTTAATTCAAAGTCATCCGGATTATTGAGGTATTCTTCCACCAGTTTGGCGTATTCGGGATATTTTCTAAGGTTAAGATGCACGAAAAGGCTGTTTGGGATGAAATAAAAAATTGCGCCAATCATGAAATAGATAAACAGCCTTTTAACTATGTTCACTGCGTTTTTCTTTTTGCTGATCCCAAAAATGAGTGCGTGAATAATGATACTCAATGCCATCATTCCCATCCCACATAGCAATAACAAGTTTACCCCATCCAGAAACAACTGCTTGAAGATCACTCCAATTAGTGTAATTGCAATAGCTGTGGCTGAAAATCCATACAATGTAAAAACACGCTGGGGGATAAACGTAAACTTGTACTTGGATTTCTGAATGATCTGCTTAAAAAAAAAGAAATTTAAAAGGAGGTGAAGAGTGATTAAACCAACAAAAACAAATATCCATTCCGGATGATTCATCCAACAGGCAATGAGTGATCCACCACTTAAAACTGCCAATACAATTTCCGCCCGCTTAAAAAAATAGGTCATGGTTTATTTCAAGATTTCCAATATTCTACTTTTTTGTTTGATAAACAAACCCTGTGCCGGATTAGGGAATCACCACACCCCGATGGTTTGAGATATTCACCTTGTCCACTTTTGCAGAAAATGATTGGTTGATCTTGTCAATGATTTCATTAGCAACAATCGCATAACCTCTAGGGGTAAGATGAATACCGTCAAGAGAAAACAATCCTCCTTCTATGAATTGGGTTGAAACCTGAACTCCGTCAATTTTTTTGCCATTGGTAAACTCATTTAATAAGTTATCTGTATCGATGATTTCCACTTTCCCGGGTAGGGCATAATTCTCAATAACTGAATTAAATGCGTCTCTATGATTTTCAATATTTTTTAACTCCTCCAGCGTCAGCACAAGCTCATCCCTTAGCGGTTGATATAGCCCAGAAAGACTTGAGGGATTTAAGATCTCCAATACACCATATAGAGTAATTTTTTCACCGCTCTTTAGGTGTCGCAATTTAGGGAGTTCATTGCCTTCCTTATCTTTTAAATGTTCGCCTGGCAATTCGCGGTCTTCAATTACAAATGCATTTGGGCCTTGTAGCGGAAATTCAATTAGTGGTCTCTTTAACTTCTGTTTTTCATCATCCGACAATTCTGTATTCTTGTCGATTTCAGAGTTATATGCAGTCACCAAGTTGTTATATTCCGAATAAATCTCATTTAGCTCATTGAACCACTCTTCGTTCAAAGTAGGGAAATCCTCATTCGTTGCCAGGTTGAAAAACGGCGCAGCAGTAACATCAGGAATCGTCAATAAAATCCCTTTTGCATCCCGACTGGTCAACGCCTCGATCAACAATTCATACATTTGCTCAAATTCGGAAATGCTGGTCAGCGGAATACCCTCCGGATCACCCCCGTCCATGGCATATCCCAGTATATCATTATTGCCCATCCAGCAGGTGAAAAAAGTTGGCGACGCTTCTTTGATCATATCAATATAGCTTGTACTTGTCTCCCGACCATTGGGCACAATGCGATAGAAATAGTCACTTTCATTTGCTAAATGTTTATCATTGATATCCTTTACCCTGATGCCGGGAATGCCAAGGTTGTTAAAATTACCCGACACTTTGCTAAATGCCTCAGGATCTTCTACCCAATAATTGAAGCCAGGAATGCCGTTAATGTAGCTGGTCAAATAGAAATACCCGGAGCCATTCCCTTCAGGCATCAACGGTTGATTTAAGGAAGTATGCATTTGAGTCCCAATAATTTGCGGGTAGGAGCTTAGTTGTACTTCCCTATACAAACCTCCATCGGCATATCCGGCAGTAAGAGAATTTCCCACAGCAAGGTAGTTAGAGAAATCAGCGGAGCCTGAATCGACGATGATAGGGCCATTTTCTTCACAAGATGAAAACAACAAAGACAGGACCACGAAAAGACCCGGGATTTTTCTGCTGATCATAGTGGATTGTTTAACACAGTAGGGTGCAAATTAATAAGGTCTTCCAGTTTTTGCCGGGTGTTTCCCGGTTTTTCAGGTATCCGGCTCATGGCATATTCTGAAAGAGCCGTAATTGTTAAGCTTGGATTTACACCGAGATTGCATGGAATGATGGAACCATCCAGCACATACATATTGGGATAATTGAAAACTTGAAATTCTTTATCAACCACGCCATCTTTTTCATTCTCTCCCATCGGACATCCGCCCAAAATATGCGCCGTCATCGGCATGTTCATAATAATTTCCGGAAGGACGTTGGCAGCAATCCCGTCTACCTTTTTGGCATAGCGGTGCATCACTTCCTGGCCGATGGGAATATAGGCGGGCACCTTGCTTTCCTTATCATTCCTGAACGACATCCTTCCACCAAACAGGCCATTCCTCCATTTCATTCGCATGCTATTGTCGAGAGACTGCATAACAAGAAAAATGATGGAATTGGTGCCCCACTTTTTGATATTGAAGGTCAATTTTAAAAAATTGAATGGATGCTGTATGATTTGAAGCAAAAGCTTCACCGTTCTGATAAAGCCATTGCCTCCACTCACCGCCAGTGTACCAAGCCGCCCCATCGCGCCTGAATGATCATTGTATTTGACAATTTCAATATGTGTGTGCTCGTCCGGGTTAAAGTAAGAACTGATGGCAATGCCATTGTTCAATTTTTTGTTTGCTTTGGTTACACCACACAGTGATTCTGAATTAGTCCTTATGTTGGTTCCAAGCGAATCGGAAATACCAGGCATGGTTTTGTACTTGTATTTTTGCTTTAGAAGCAAGTCCATGCTTCCCAAAACCCCGCCACTGATAATTAGTCCTTTGGAAGAAAACTTCCCCCTTCTACCGCCAAAATAAGCTGTGCTAGCCCGGGTGTGGACTACATACTTACCTTTTAAATATTCAATCTTAGTAGCCAATGTCTCGGCGACAATCTCAACACCATTCTTTTCAGCGAAATACAAGTAGTTCTTGTCTAATGTGTTCTTCGCATTGTAACGGCAGCCCACCATGCATCCGGCGCATTCCCGGCAACCTTCACGAAGTGGGCCTTTGCCTTTAAAATAGGGGTCGTGAGTCTTTTCAGGATCACCAAAAAATACCCCCACATTGACTCCTGAAAAGGATTCCTTTTTTTTCATGTCTTCGGCTACTTCCTTAAGCAACTCATCCTCTTCATGTAGTCGGGTATGAGGCACTGTCCCGAGCATAAATTTGGCTGTTTTATAAAAAGGCATCAGCACATTTTTCCAATCATTCAGGTGTGACCACACCTTGTTGGAGAAAAATTCGTCCCCGGGCACCATGTGTGTGTTAGCGTAGACAATACTTCCGCCTCCCACGCCAACACCGCTTAAAATGGTAATCTGGCGAAAAAATGTAAGTTTTTGAAAGCCAAAGAAACGCAATGCTGGCAGCCAGAGGAACTTTTTCAAGTTCCAGTCTGATTTTGGAAAATCCTTTTCGGTGAACTTTCTTCCCTTCTCAATCACCAACACAGAATAGCCTTTTTCCGCCAAACGCATGGCGCTGACACTCCCTCCAAAACCGGAGCCTATAATGATATAATCATACACTTTTTCCATCGCTACCAAAAAACTAATCCATCACCAGGATGTTTTCCTTCAGAGGAATTAAATTACAATTTATATCCCTTAGATTTAGGCAATCTGGTTATATTTATTGACCTGAGTTCAATACGGTTTTTGTCATTCCAAATAAAAACCAAGTGCATAACAGCTCGGGTGATTTATTAAAGCGCCGAAATGAAGGAAACGCAAGCCGCTCCAAAAAAGAACGATTGGTACACTGATCTAAGCGATCAGGTACAGCAAAACCTTCATATTATCGATGAATTTTATGACGAGGATTTTACGAGATCTTTTTCAAATGATTTGGTAAGGGAGCTTCGAGATTACTATTTCCGGCCCAGGTTTGTTGGTTTTGGTACATTTCCTGAAAGGAACAACCCTCAAAGGCCGCTGATCTTTGCCAGCAACCACTCGGGGATGGCCTTTCCATGGGACGCCATCATGTTAACACATGGGATTAATTCAATGAAAAACTTCGGCAAAGATGCCATTCGTCCGTTAACATCTCCCATGCTGAGCGAATCAAGGCTGATGAATCCCTTTTTGTATGAAAATATCTGGAAGATTGTTGGTTCGGTGGACGCTTCTTTCCTGAATTTTGAGACTATGCTCCATCAAAACCGAAAACATTTGTTGATCTATCCCGAAGGTGTACCGGGGATAGGGAAGGGATTTAATAATAGGTATCAACTGCAGCGATTTTCTTCCTCGTTCATTATCATGGCGATTAAATATAAAACAGATATAGTGCCCATCTACACTGTCAACGGCGAATACATCAATCCCCTGGCCTACGCGTGGAAATGGATCAACAGGCAGGCGAATAAGATAGGGGTACCCTATATCCCAATGGGCTTGTCTACGCCATTTTTGTTGTTCCAGCCCTGGATCTTTTATAGTGCTTTTCCTGCCAAGCTGACCTATGTGTTGGGAGAAAGAATTAAACCCTATGAAATAATTGACAAGGAAGTGGATGAGATGACAATGGATGACCTGAATATGCTTCGTTCACGCATCAGGGATGAAATGCAGGATGGGTTGACGAAAGCTGTAAAGGAGTATGGGAAATCCCCGTACTGTTGGATGGAGTTTATTGGTATAACCTTAAAAAGTCTCCACCGATTTCCTTTTCCATATCCCTTTGGATGGCCATTTAGTTTTTCTGCATTTAAGAGGCATTGGAAATTCTATAGGGACAGGAAACCTTTCAAACCGAATCTAGCCAGCGTTTTTACCACCCTTTTCCGGGATCCATTTTTATTGTTTTATTTTCTGCCAATAATTGGCTGGATACCCATTTTGATCCGAGGAGTAGTCAGTGTAAAAAGGAAGGGAGTTTAAGCCATGCCATCATTTAAACATGAGGTGCTAAAAAGTGCCGTCAATTTACTCAGCACGCCAATGAAATGGAAGCTCCCACCTACCAATCATTTAAGGGCCTTGCTGGAAACGTTTACGATCTTTTCTACATTACCCTGGGGAGTCCATCGCGAAAAAGTTTCCCTCGGGGAATTTGACGGTGAATTTATTTCACCCGACGAACGTGTACGTCCCAAGGTAATATTGTATTTACATGGTGGCGGGTATGTGATTGGTTCTGCTCATACTCACCGCGGCCTGGCCGGAAAAATCACCAAGCTTTCGGGAATTCCTACCTTGCTGATCGATTACCGGAAAGCACCGGAATTTCCCTTTCCATGTGCCCTGCAGGATGCACTTTTTGCCTACCAATACTTACTTTCAGTAAGGAAATATGAGGCAAGGGATGTGTTTTTAATGGGTGATTCAGCAGGTGGTGGCCTGGCAATGGCCTTACAGCTAAAGCTAAAAGAAAAGGGAATAGAACTTCCCGCTGCCAGTGTGTTGCTTTCACCCTATGTAGACCTGGTGAACAGTGATGACGATCGGATGACCAACCAAAATGACCGCTTTATGGATATTTTTGAGATGCGCAGGTGGGCAACTTTATACGCTCATACTACCGACCTGAGCGAGCCATATGTATCACCCTTGTATGGTAATCTTGAGCGGCTGCCTCCTATGCTGATCCAGGCAAGCGAAAGTGAAGTACTTTATGATGATGCCAGGCGTTTGGCAGAAAAAGCAAGAACGCAGGGAGTGCAGGTCACGCTTCAAACCTGGCAGGGACTGATCCACTGGTGGCACATGTTCAGGGGAATGCCGGAGGCGAAGGAAGCAATACAAAAAATTGCCGACTATCTCATCTCCAAAAGTTGATTTAAAGCCTGTTATCTCATATAATTTTTGAAATTATCATTTCTGAATCGCCAATGCTACCGCCTATTTACGTATTTTGCATGCTTAACAATTCAACATTCACACATATGAAAAAGCTACTTACCATTGCCTTAATGATCATCTCTGTACAAATGTTTGCACAGAGCCAATTCCAAAATGAATCGGCTGGAAATCTTGTATATACTTCCGGCCAAGTGATGCAGCTTGCCGAAGCCATTCCAGCCGATAATTACTCCTGGACACCTGAAGAAGGAGTGAGGTCTGTATCGGGCGTATTGACACATATCGTTAGTGCCAATTACTTCTTCGGATCAATGCTGGGAGGTACTGTTCCTGAAGGTGTAAACTTGCAAACAATCGAGCAGGACTTAACTGAAAAAGAAGAAATCGCTGCTGCATTAAAATCATCTTACGATGTTTTAATAGGGGCGATCAAAAATCTTGACGATGCCAAGCTAGGGGATAAAGTAACGACACCGTTTGGCGAATTTACCGTGATGGGCCTTTCTTTGATTGGTTTAGGCCATGCACATGAACACCTCGGACAACTAATTGCTTATGCCAGAAATAATGGAGTTACGCCACCATGGAGCAAAGGATCCGGTGAATAAAAAAGGACATTTTTCCCTTCGTAAAAACAAATGCCGGTTATTTGTCGGCATTTGTCTTTTTTGCAATATCTTTTACCTTGCCATTCTTCTTGCTTACCCTTTTTACTTCGTAAATATCCCTTCTTCTGTCCCGAAGGTTCCTCACACTGCCAAATGTATTTAACTCCCGCAGAAGGTTGATGTCCAGATCAACAACCAATATCATCTCGGTATTTGGCGTGGCTTCGGCCTTGACACCGTTGGTCGGGAATGAAAAATCGCAAGGCGTAAATACCATTGACTGGGCATATTGAATATCCATATTGTGCACTTTGGGTAAATTACCAACACTACCCGCAATCGCCACAAAACACTCATTTTCAATGGCACGGGCCATGGCGCAGTTCCGAACCCTGGAATACCCGTTTTGAGTATCTGTAAGGAATGGAACAAACAATATATCCATCCCTTCATCAGCCAACAACCTACTCACTTCGGGAAACTCCACGTCATAACAAATTAAAATGCCAATGGTGCCACAATCCGTTTCGAATGTCTTCAGCTTTTTTCCGCCCTGCAAGCCCCAAACCTTGGCTTCGTCCGGTGTTACATGCAGTTTTTCATAGCGCTCAATAGACCCGTCACGCTTGCATAGATGCCCCACGTTGTACAGCACACCGTTCACCACCTCTGGCATGCTGCCTGTAATGATATTAATGTTGTAGGCAATGGACAATTCAGAAAATCGGTCCTTGATCACGGGAGTGAATTCGGCGAGTTTCCTGATGGCCTCTGATTCGGGCAAATTATTATAATCTGCCATGAGGGGGGCATTGAAAAATTCGGGGAAAAGCGCGAAATCACAGCGGTAGCCACTGACCGCGTCGACGAAATATTCCGCCTGCTGCATTAATTCCTCCAGGTTGTGATAGAGGCGCATTTGCCACTGTACAAGTCCCAGTCTTACTTCTTTCTTTACCAGTGAGGGTTTGACCTGTGGCGTCTCATAATAGATGTTGTCCCATTCCAACAGGACGGCAAATTCCTTACTCGCTTTGTCCCCCTCCAGGTAACCCTTTAAGATCCGGGTAGGCCTGAAGTCGTTTGACATTTGAAAGTTGAGAACAGGATCATGAATTTCTTTTAGCTTCACCCTTTCGATGTATTCTTTGGGCGTAATCTCCTTCGAATATTTGTGATAATTGGGGATTCGGCCACCGAAGGCAATTCCTCGTAAATTAAGCTTCTCACAAAGTTCTTTACGGTAATCATATAAACGCCGCCCAAGGCGCAAACCCCGAAATGCCGGCTTAATGAAAACATCGATTCCATACAGGACATCCCCGTCATTCGTATGGGTATTGAAGGTGTAATTGCCTGTGATTTCTTTGTAAGTATGACTATCCCCAAACTGGTCATAGTTGATAATGATGGAAAGTGCACACCCTGCGATTTCACCATCGACTTTCACCACCACCTGGCCCTCCGGGAATTTCCTGATGAGGCTTTTTATTTGCTCCTGTTTCCAATAGGATCCGGGCATCGTGGAATAGGCCTCGATCATGGCGCCTTTCAATTCTTTATAGTCCCTGGAAGTCAGGTATTTCAATTCAATATTTTCGATCTTATCCATGATGATAGTCAAACAGTTAAGTCCGTTATAGTCTGCAATTTGTAATGTATATTATATCATTTTAATACAATTCTTCAACGATCCGGCCAATAAAATTTTTCGCGACTAAACCTTCAATATTAACTATTATAACACTTATATACCTCCTTTTATTAAGCAAGGATTCGTTTGGCGGGAAACAAACGAATTCACTCTGATCAGGTTTACAGGCACACATTAGCCTAGCGGGAAACGACAAAAAAAGTGGATATGGAATTCAGAAGTAGGAATTATCATTTTTCATCAATTTTCATTTTCTGAGGGGTAAATTTGCCAGTGGTTTCTACCATCGCATGAGAATGTCATTTGGTCGGGTAGTGTTTTGTGCATTTTTGATATTTTATAAATCGGGTTAATTTCGCCCTTTCAAAAAACGAAAATACCATTGGAATTTAAAACATCGCAATCTTCTGAAACCACCGTTACCGAACTTATGATCCCGAGTTATGCCAATTTTGGTGGTAAAATCCACGGGGGAATTTTACTGTCCATGATGGATAAAGTGGCCTACGCCTGCGCCAGCAAGCATTCCGGGATGTATTGTGTAACCGTGGCGATAGACAATGTCATTTTCAGGGAGCCTGTGGAAGTGGGGGAATTGGTTAGCATGAAAGCAAAAGTGAACTATGTGGGAAATTCGTCCATGGAAATCGGGATCCAGGTGGTGGCGGAAAATGTAAAGCAAGGACTGGTAAAGCACACCAATACATCTTACTTTACCATGGTGGCTAAAGACGAAAAAGACCAGCTTACCAAAGTACCCGGCCTGATATTGGAAACAAAAGAAGAGGTCAGAAGGTTTGTAGAGGCGATTTATAGAAAGAATTACAACACTCAATACCAAAAGGACATCCGGGCAAAAAAAGCACATTTTGATATGAGGGAAGCACTAAACATGCTCAATGGCCATCGATGCGAAATAAATCTCCCCGACTGAAAAGACTGATTTACAGCCGTTAACGCAAGCATTCCAATTTTTTACCTTTATTTTTAACTCAAGTCCGTATCTTTACTATATGAATAAATATTCAGAAGATCAGTTTGAAGATATTCGTCCCTACAGAGATCATGAAATGCATGCTGTTGTTGAGCAGCTTTTCCACCACCCGAAAGTCTCTCAAATGATCCAAAGCTTTTTCCCAGGTCAAAACAGTGAGGGCCTGATAAATCAGGTAAAAGGATTTAAAACCATTTTTGATTTTCAGAATATTATACTAAGAAATGTGGTGGTGGAAATTCTTAAAAAGACTTGTGATGAATTTACTTATTCAGGTATAGAGCATATCAGCACCAAAAAACCAAGCCTTTTTATTTCCAATCACAGGGACATCACGCTTGATCCGTCGCTGACAACATATGCGCTGGCGTCAAACGGCTTTAATTCCCCTGAAGTGGCCATAGGGGACAACCTCATCCAGGAGCCCTGGATTAGAGACACGCTAAGGTTGACGAAGAGTTTTATTGTAAAAAGAAATCTGTCACTGCGTGAATTGGTGGTGGCGTCTCAGCAATTGTCCAGCTACATCCATTACGTCATAAGCCAGCGAAAACATTCCGTCTGGATCGCACAACGGGAGGGAAGGGCAAAGGATGGAAATGATGTGACGCAACAAGGCTTAATCAGCATGCTGGCGTTGTCCTCCGGAGAATCTTTTGTAAAACATTTTGAAGAATTAAATATCATTCCGGTAGCCATTTCGTACGAGTACGATCCTTGTGATGTGGAAAAAGTTCGATCGCTTTATGGCGTTCGCTTTCTTGGTGGTTATAAAAAGCACCACCGCGAAGACGAGGATTCTATGAAAAACGGAATCCTTGGCTACAAGGGCAGGATCAATGTCAATTTTGGCAAACCGATTATTGATGACATCAAGTCCTTGCCAGAAGACCTTCATAAAAATGAGAAATTTGCTGCGATCAGGCATTTAATCGATGATCAGATTATTGCCGGATATAAGCTTTGGCCTACTAATTACATCGCCTGCGATTTGTTTGAAAATTCTTCCCCTGACTATGCACACTATACCCGGGAGGAGCGTCAGCAATTTATCAACCTGGTAGAAAAGAAGATCGCAAAAATGGATGGAGAAACATCTGATCTCCGGTCTATTTTTTATGAAATATATGCACGGCCGGTACTCAATTCCCGCCTCATTTTAGAGAATGGATCGCTCTATCCCCAAGACCAAAAGTACTTTGAGAATAGCTCCAAGTAGTTTGTACAGCGGGGAATAAATGGATCTTGGAAGTAATACCCATTTATTAAATGAACGGTGTTTTTATATTGGTAATCAACAAGATATGTTTTACGTCACCATTTGTTTTAATCCAATTCAAGCGATTTGAGGTAAACATATCCTCTAAAATTTCAAAAATAGTTTAACTTCAATATTCCTTCAGATTGAATTTATAATATTAATGTACGATGAAGGTGCTGATCGTAGAAGACAATATTGATTTGGCAGAAAACATGCTTAATTACCTGAGGCAGGAGGGCTATATCTGTGAGTCGGCCACTACATTTGCTGAAGGCCAGGACAAGCTTGCCGCCTACGAATATGATTGTGTAGTCCTTGACATCATGCTACCAGACGGCAATGGGCTCCGGTTACTTGAAAACCTGAAAATGCGAAATATAAAAAGTGGGATATTGATCATTTCTGCTAAAAATTCATTGGATGATAAAGTCAGCGGATTAAACCTGGGTGCAGATGACTACATTACCAAACCTTTTCACCTCCCGGAATTAAACGCCCGTCTTCAGGCCATTTTCCGACGGAAAAATCTGGACGGCGACACACACATAAAATTTAATGAAATTCAGATCAATACTGACCAACACGAAGCAACGATCAATGGAAGCCCGCTCGACCTTACCAAAAAAGAGTATGATCTGTTGCTTTACTTTTTAACCAATAAAAACAGGGTGCTGACCAAGCAGTCCATCGCGGAGCATCTTTGGGGCGATTATATTGATTCTATGGACAATTTTGATTTTGTGTACCAGCATCTAAAAAACCTAAGAAAAAAAGTGCAATCAGCCGGGGGAAAGGATTATATCAGCACGGTATATGGGTTGGGTTATCGGTTTAACACAAACACGCCATGAGACTAATTGCAAAACTGACTATCTGGTATATCATTGTGACGGCTCTGGTATTGGCTATTGGGGGAAATATTGTGTTTGACGAAATCATGCACAATGTCGACAATGAAGCCCAGGTTAAATTAAGGTCCTGGATACACAACACCGAGGAACAGCTTAAGAACGGAGTACCAATCAACGAGCTGAACATAAATTCAAGTATCCTGGTGCAGGAATTGGATGTTGACGATCCGATGGTTGAGTTTTTCCAAAAAGATACAACAGGAGTATTTCCTCCCAGAAAGCGTGGCGACGACCGTAAGATGATCATCGGGAAGTCCATTAAAACGGGAAATAAACACTACTATATAGAAGTTGAGAATTTTGTGGCAGAGCCCGACGAGATTCAGGAAGGAGTGGAGTCCTCGTTAAAAGTGGTCGCATTGATTATTGTTGTCATCGTGGGAATTCTCAGCATCATCATCTCCAGGATCATCCTCAAGCCGTTTAAACATGCCCTTGATTCGATGGATGCGTTCAACATCAAGGATCAAAAAGCATTGCAATTCAAAAAAGCAGGTACAAAGGAGTTTAATTCCTTAAACAGGTTCCTGGAGAAAATGACGAAAAAGGCAGTGGATGACTATCGGGTTTTAAAAGAATTTTCCGAAAATGCCGCCCATGAAATCCAGACACCTCTAGCTGTCATCAGGGGGAAACTGGAATTATTGATGCAATGCGAAATTGACGAGCAGCAGGCCAATTATATCAATTCCATTCAGAATTCAGTCAATAAGCTATCGGCGGTGAATAATGCCCTGACATTGCTAACCAAGCTGGAAAACCAGGAGTATTTCATCAATGAAACAACTGACCTAAGCAAGGTACTGCACAAAACCCTTGAGTCATTTAGTGAGCTGATCACCATGAAGAACATTTCATTAGAAACGAATATTGAAAAGAATGTGACCGTAGGAATGCATCCCTACCTGGCAGACGTGTTGATAAATAACCTGGTATCGAATTCTATCAAACACAATATTCCCGAAGGAAAAATTATCATTGGTCTGTCAAAAAATGAACTTGCCATTTCAAATACCGGAGAGGTTCCCGACGTATCGACGAAAGAATTATTCCAGCGTTTCAAAAAAAGTAATCAAAGTGCTGATTCAACCGGTTTGGGCCTCTCAATTGCGAAGAAAATTTGCGATAAAAGTGATCTAAAGATCGACTATCATTTTGAGAATTCTTTACATACGGTAAAAATATTGTTCTAGCGGATATCCGTAGCAGTCCCTCTTCAAATTCTCATCAGAATTGTGTTATATCTTTGGAGCAAATAATCTAAAATGATACGACTCTATTCGCTTACTATTATCATTTTACTATTTGTTACTCCTGGATTTGCCCAGAAATACAAGATTACCGGGCTAATCACTAACGAAAGTAAAAGTCCGATTTCGTTTGGGAATGCGGCCGTTTTCAGTGCGGTAGACTCATCGTTGGTCAGCGGGGCGGTTTCAGACGCTTCCGGGAATTTCCTGGCCAGTGTTTCTAATGGGAAATACTATGTAAAAGTGTCCTACATTTCGTACAAAGAGAAAATCATTTCAGATGTGGTGGTAAAGAATATGAGTGTTGACCTGGGCACCATTGCCCTGGCGGAAACCACCGATCTGCTCGAGGAAGTAGTCGTACAAGGTAACAAAGCCCAAATGCAGCTAGAACTTGACAAACGGGTTTTTAATGTATCGGAAGATCCAAACAATATATCGAGAAATGCAGCAGATGTGCTGGACAACTTACCTTCGGTCAATGTGGATGTGGAAGGCAATGTCAGCCTTCGTGGAAATCAAAATGTACAGATCTTAATAGATGGGAAGCCTTCAGGACTATTAGGGATAAACGGTACCGATGGGCTGCGCCAGATACAGGGGAATATCATTGAAAGTGTGGAGGTGATTACCAATCCATCCGCCAAATACCAGGCAGAAGGAACTACAGGGATCATCAACCTGGTGCTTAAAAAGGATAGAAAAAAAGGTGTGAACGGAGCATTTACCGGAAATGTGGGTTATCCCACGGAATTGGGAATGTCGGGGAATATAAATTATCGCACCGGAAAGGTTAATCTTTTTGCCAACTATGGAATTGAATATGGTTCCCGGCCAGGAGGAGGCCATTCCTATCAGGAATTTTTCAATGAAGATACGAGCTACATTACCCGAACGCGGAGTGACCGAAACCGGGGTGGCCTGAGCAATAATTTCAGGATGGGGGCGGATTTTTTTATCACCGAAAATGACATACTGACTGCCGCCGGAGTTATCAGGATTTCAGATGAGGAAAACCTGACAGATATTTATTATGAAGATTATAATGCCAATGATGAGTTGGCCAGGAATACGAAGCGACATGAGAAAGAAATCGAGGACGATGATAACTTTGAATACCAACTGACCTACAAAAAGATATTTCCCGGGGAGGACCACGAGCTGGTGGTTGATTTACAATATCGCGATAACCACGAGACCGAACGCTCCAAAATGGAGGAAACAGACCTGCTGGTGAGCGATGAGCCCAGCAGATTTCAGCGGTCGATTAATCAAGAAGGTGATAAAAACATGTTGTTACAGGCGGATTATACCTATCCATTGACGGATAAAAAGAAATTTGAAGCAGGATACAGAGGAACCATCCGGGAAATCACCAGCAATTATAATGTTGATTCCCTTAACCGGCAGGGCGAGTGGGTTTCACTGGAGGGCTTTAGCAATCAATTTATTTATGATGAAAATGTGCAGGCCGGATACGCCATTTTTGAAAATAAAATGGAGAGATGGGGGTATCAGTTTGGAGTTCGTCTGGAAAACACAATCATCAGTACTTACCAGAGAGAATCTGACGATGAATATCAAAGAGATTATTTGAACCTTTTTCCAAGTGCATTTCTTTCTTATAAAATTACCAAGAATAATACGGTACAGGCTTCGTACAGTAGAAGGATAAGCAGGCCTCGCTTCTGGTTCTTAAACCCCTTTTATAGCTATACAGACCCAAGGAATATCAGGTCAGGAAATCCGTATTTGAATCCTGAGTATACCGATTCTTATGAATTGGGCTACCTAAGCAATTTGGACAAGGCTACCATTTATGGTGGTTTTTACTATCGCTATACTACCGGATTGATGCAGCGCGTGCGGTATGTAGACTATTTGCCCGGGGATTCAATTGGCACAACCTTCACGATTCCTTACAATATAGGAATTGAGAATGCCTATGGGATCGAAGCCAATTTCACAGTAGATCCTACCGAATGGCTATCCTTTAATGGAAATGCGAATTTTTACCGATCTGTAATTGATGGAGAATATGAAGGTCGTGACCTCAGCCGGGACGTCGTTACCATGCAATTTCAGGCAGCCGCAAAAGCCAAAGTGAATAAGTTTGATTTTCAGTTGCGTGGGCGGTACCGGGCGCCAGAAAACAATGCACAGGGACGAAGATTGGCTTTTTACACCGTCGATTTTGGTGCCAACTACAGGATCCTTGATGGCAAAGGAACCTTTAACCTCAATGCCAGGGACCTGTTTAACACCCGGAAATACAGAGGCATTACGGAGTTAGACAATTTCTACTCTGAAGACGAATTTCAGTGGAGATCACGCCAGATTACCCTGTCGTTTACCTATATGTTAAATCAAAAACGAGGCAGGAACGGCGGTGGAAGAGGAG
>JBNLGG010000044.1:0-7222 GCA_050305935.1 Cyclobacteriaceae bacterium
TTGTTATTGGAATGAAAGAATTCAACTTCTTCATAATTTCTAATCTGTTTTCCCCGATATCAACTTCTCCAAGGCATCAATATGATTTTTAAAAGCTTTCTTCCCTCCATCGGTAGCATGATACTTTGTATTCGGTTTGCGACCAATAAACTGCTTGGTCACATCGATGTATTTTTCTTTTTCAAGCGCCTTTAAATGGGAAGCCAGATTGCCATCTGTCACATCCAGCAGCTCTTTCAGCGTGGTAAAATCCATATCGTCATTTACCACGAGCGCCGACATGATGCCCAGACGGACTTTATTGTCAAATGCCTTATTTAAATTTGCCAGTAAGTCTTTCACCGCTCATATTTATAATACATGGATATCCCATACACAATGTGGAGAACCCCGAAACCTGTCGCCCAAAAAATGAGGCCGTAGCCGGGATAGAACGTCGCCAACAAGCCCAATACAATCTCCGACAGCCCAAGATAATGAACATCTTTTAAAGTAAACTTCGATGCATTGATCAATGCCAATCCGTAAAAAATAAGGCTGGCGGGAGCGACAATCCCAAAATAACCGCGATTGGCAAAGGCAATAATAAAAATCCCCCCGGTGATGATAGGAATGATCAAATGCACCAATAGCCTTCTGCTTCCTTCCGACCAAATTTTCAAACCGTCTTTTTTTGCTTTTCTTGTGGTAAGTACCACACCAGTCAACACCGAGAGAAGAAGTGTTGCCGCTGCCAATATCATTAGGTAGGTCAATGTGTCAATTTCGAGTACGTAGGACTTTCGGTAGGTAAAAAGTGACGCATTTACATACACTTTCTTATAGGCTAAAAAGGAAGCAATTAACGCATAAGCACCAGCCATAACTCCCGACAATCCGCTCAGGGAAATAAACCTGGACGACCGCTCCATGATCGACCGAATCTCACTGATGTCTTTGATGTAGTCTTCTTTGTTTTTCATATCAAAAAGAACTTTGTAATTCAAAGTTAATCAACGATTAATTAAATCAAAATAATTTCTACGTGATTTTTACTATTGTTATTCCAGGAACCAATAGCCTGTTGGAAGCCTTTCTCAACTCCTAAAACTCTAAAGCAACCAAAGTCTTTGTTATTTGCTTGGTTAATTCTTTGGCAACTCCCACACTTTTCGCATACTGTTCCCAATTGCCGACTATTTGCTTGATTTCCTCAATTATTTTGTCGCCTTTTTTAATGTTGTTGTCCCTGGCTATAGTCATCAAATCAGATTTATTAATATTCTTGTGTTTGCCATTAATACTCAATGTATGTTGACTTACCCAAACATTTTGGGGATCGTAAGAGTAACATAAATCGTAAGCAGGAGCCAACTCCCATTTACCATGTTGCTTTAACCTAAATGAAAAATTTTTTGTGTGGTCATCATAATTAGTGGCCATCACATTAAACACCATTCTCCGAAACATTTGTTCTGCTTCCGGATAGGTCAATCTTAATATTCTCATAGTTTGAAAAAGTTGCTCATAGCTATGTCCGAATAAATTATTGTAATCAAAATGTTGAATCCCACAAAATGTTTGGACATGATGTTTAGTATCATTGCCTTCCCTGTCGAACCTTTTTGTCAAAAAGTGCGCCCTGTCTCCTTCTTCCAATAATTCGCTATCCATTATTTGAATACCACAATCCCTTGCCATTAAATAATAGGCGTATTCTACCCTTCCATATCCATGACTGGTACCGAATTGTGCGTCACTTACTCCATCAAGTTTTATCAGCCAGTGCTCAAAATCCTTTGGAACCCTTGCCTGACCAGACCGCACTTCCCCACTCTTTCTATTAAATGCTATTACCGCCTTCGGCCTGGCACCTCCTGCAGACGTACCAATCCTCAGTATTTCCGTCATTGCCTTTTTTTCATCATCATGTAGATTGGCTTTAAACACACCACGATCTGACAGCATTTTTTGCGCTGCTTCCACCAGACTGGCTATCTCAATAGCAAATGTTTGCTTGCTGGGTTTTAGCTGTGCTGGCTCAAATTCCAACGCGCCCATCCCTCTTGATCCGATAAAACACAATTGTTCTACCGGGTTCATGCTATTTGGTTGTCGGCCATTTTGTGCCAACCAGATATCTATTAATTGATTTCCATATTTATCCGGAAGTGCATCTGCTAAGAGTCCTGGCAGTCCCTTGAATGTGGATAATTGGGCATCTTTTGATTTTCGAAGTTCCGGAAATCGATATATTCGGCCGCCATTGTTAATAGGCATTTTTATTGGCGACAGTTCATAACCCCTTTTTAAAAAATCGCTTCCATACTGAAAACTTGCCAACTGCTCTTCAACATCCCAACTCACGGCTCCTACCAATTCACCCCATACTTTTACTTCTGCAACATCTACCATCCTAAATCCTCTTTAGAATCACCATCCTTGCTCTTTTTTCGAGCGCGTTGTCTTTTGCTTTTCTTTAGCTTGGCATATTCAATCGGACTAATCTCGTCTTTAACGGCAAAGACATCCATCACAAAAAGTATGTCCAATACACGTAATAACTGTATTAATGTGCTTAAAGATATTTTCTCACCTCGTTCCAGTAAGCTAAGAGTAGATCGACTTATACCCGCTGCTTCAGAGACCTCCGTTTGTGACTTATTTTGATTCAATCGATGATGTTTAATGAACCTTCCAATTGTTTCTATCAACGCTTTATCACTCATTGAAGCCCAATTTATGTACGTAATATCATTCATAAACAAATTTATTTTGGTTAATGTAGGAATTTACATTCAATTTAAGTCTTGAATCAAAAAAACACAAAGAATACTGAGTGATTTATAATTCATTATATGTACAAATAAAATATAATGAATTATTATTCATTCATTTTTAAAAATACTTAAACAAACAAAACCGACTAACAAAAGTATTTCATGTGTATATAATTTGTTTTTCAAAGGTCACATGGAATGCCCATTATATTCATTCTTGTTGAGTATGTAAGTCATTCTTATGGGCATTTCATCTTAAAATATACTTCAATCTGTCATCCAGCCTTTCTTCGATTTCGTTCTAACTCAACAAATCGTTTCTATGCAAAAACAACAAATGCCCGTGCTGTTTGTCGGCCATGGCAATCCCATGAATGCCATCGAAGAAAACTTTTATACCAGCGAATGGAAAAGGATGATCAATGGGATCCCCACTCCCACGGCGATTCTTTGTATTTCAGCTCACTGGTTAACCCGGGGAAGCTTTGTCCTTGCCGCTAACCAACCAGCCACCATCCACGATATGTATGGCTTTCCCGATGCTTTGTACAAGGTGCAATACCCTGCCCCCGGAGCACCGGAATTGGCGAAAGACATTCATGAGCATACCGACAAGCAAATAGGTCTGGACAATGAATGGGGTTACGACCATGGCACCTGGTCGGTACTTTTACATATGTTCCCGGAAGCGAATATTCCCGTATTTCAGTTGAGTATCGACTACTATCGGCCACCATCGTACCATTATAACCTGGCAAAGCAGCTAAAGTATCTTCGGAAAAAAGGAGTCTTGATTATTGGAAGCGGCAACATCGTTCACAATCTCCGGATGATGAAATGGGATGACGAAGCCTTTGACTGGGCGGTGGAATTTGACGAAAAGATAAAAGCCCTGATCGACGGAAAACAATTTGATCAGGTAGTCAATTACCAAGACCTGGGCGCCGAAGCTGCACTGGCTGTGCCCACACCAGACCACTACTACCCACTTCTTTACTCATTGGGACTAACAGATGCCGGCGATGAGGTGGAATATTTTGCGGAGCGAAATACCATGGGTTCCATCTCCATGCGATCTATAAAACTGAACTAACTTTAACCTAATTAAAACCTAATAAAATGACAGAAGATTTACGATATCCCATCGGAAAATACCAACGTCCACAGGAAGTTACCCCTGAATTGGTCGCTCAATGGATAGCTGACATATCAGACTTTCCACAATCGGTCAAACTGGAAGTTGAGGGATTAACGGATGACGAACTCAACTGGCAATACCGCCCCGATGGCTGGACCATTCGCCAGGTAGTCCATCACTGTTCCGACAGCCATATCAATAGCATGATGCGGTTTAAACTGGCCTTGACCGAAGATGAACCGGTGATCAAGCCCTACTTTGAGGATCGCTGGGCGGAACTACCCGACACCAAATATGCCCCTGTGAAATGGTCTTTGAGCTTACTGGAAGGTCTGCACAAAAGATGGAGCCACCTTCTCAGAAACCTGACGGAAGACGACCTGAAAAAAGTGTTTGTTCATCCGGAGCATGGCAGGAAGATCAGCGTTGGTGAAAATATTGCCTTGTATGCCTGGCATTGTAATCACCACCTGGCGCACATCCGCCAGGCAAAACGGCTTAAAGGAAAGTTTGATTGAATTATAGTGAAAACCCGTCAGGTTTGGCAGTTTAAAAGCACTAAAAGATTATAAATCTCCTAAAACCTGACGGGTTTATTTTTAGCCTTAATTACTTAGCTGATAAGCTACCACCGAATTGCCAAAAAAAGTAGGCACCAGCAATAATTTCAACTCAGGCACATACTCGATATCAGCAGCGCTTACCTCTTCAGCAGTCGTGTCAAGAATCAATGCTACCTCCCCATCCGGGCTTACATAACTTACTTTTCCATTCCAAGCAGATACCAGGTATCCTCCATCGCCTACGGCTTCTACTCCATCAGGATTTTCAAGTCCGCCTGCGATCTCAGTCACTTCCATGGTAGATGTATTGATTCTTTTGATTTTCTGCTCATCCCAATAAGCCGTAATCAGGTCCTCTCCTTCTGAAAAAACGCCATTTGGCGCAGCCACACTATCCATAAAAACAGACACCTCGCCATTACTTAACTTGATCAATCTGTTGGTGCGCATGCCACTCACATAAACATTTCCTTCGGCATCCACATCAGCATCATTTAAAAATTCTGCCCCCTCCACTTCATAGGTCGCCGTTACTTCGCCGGAAGCGATATCAATTTCCCGGATGACATCGATGTCTGTCACAAATAATTTTCCTTCATAAATAGCCATTCCCTTCGGAGCATCTAAACCGGTTACCCAATCAGTTAAAAGGACATTTCCTTCCTTGTCTAATTGGGCAATGAAACCGACCCCGTCTTTTTTGTCCGACTCACCACTCATGCAAGCGGCATAGATCACATCATTGGAAGCATCGTAGATTACTGACTCAACAGTAGTCAGTACTGTATCAGTTTCCCAGATTTTTTCCAGCGCTATGCCTGGCTGGTCAACAGCGGTGGAATCAACCACCTCTGCACTTTCACTTTTTTTTCCGGAATTACAGGCCATTGCGAAAGCAAATGCTGTAAAGATTAGTAATAGATTTAGGTGTTTCATTTTGATTTAAGTTGGTTTTTTACGCAAATTATAGTTTTAAAATGACCTGGCAAAAATTCACCAGGTTGATAACAATCCACAAAACAAATTAAAACACCTTTTGAAGTTAGCAGCTATCGATATCGGGTCGAATGCCATCAGGATGCAGATTACCCATGTCCTGGACTACCAGGGCTATTTGACTTTCAAGAAACTGGAATACATCCGCTTCCCCCTCCGCCTCGGGCATGACGTGTTTAACCTCGGGAGGATCAGCCCAAAAAATGAAGCTAAATTTATTCGCCTGATGACGGCTTTTAAAATGCTTATCGATCTATATGAAGTGGAAGACCATTATGCCTGTGCCACTTCCGCCATGCGTGATTCGGAGAATGGAATTGAATTAGCCGAAAAGGTTTTTCAGGAATGCGGCCTAAAAATCCATGTAATTGACGGCGAACTCGAGGCCGAGTTAATCAATAAATCTCTCAAAACATTGATCGATGAACATACCTACCTGCATATCGATGTGGGAGGCGGTAGTACGGAATTCAATTTATTTGTCAACCGCGAAAAAATCATATCCAAGTCGTTCAAACTGGGATCGGTCAGAATGATGGAAAAAACCGAAAATCCTGAGGTGTGGCAGGAAATGAAAGATTGGCTACGCCACCAGATAAAAAAAGAATATGGCCCGGTGACAGCCATTGGCACTGGAGGAAACATTTATAAAGCCTTCGAGTTGACCAAACGCAAGCCCGGAGGTAAAATATCCAGCCGACAGATCAGGGAAGTGCAGCTCCACATTGCCAATCATAGCATGGAAGAAAGAATTAACGTACTGTTTTTAAATCCTGATCGCGCGGACGTCATTGTGCCTGCGCTGGATATCTATGCCCAGACAATGAACTGGGCAAAAGCAAAATCCATGATCGTACCTGATGTGGGATTGAAGGATGGACTGATGTATTACCTGTACGAAAAGGCAAAACAATAAAACCGGTCGTCACAATCCTCATTTTAATTGATCAATATATTGGTTAATATTATCCTATCGGACAATTCAAACCTTTTTTCGGTTGTTCTGTTTGCCCAACTAAATTGATTGCTATGAAAAAACTGGCAGTAGTTATAGTTTTCCTTCTTTCAGGAATCGTAGTATTCGCCCAAAAAAAGGCAGTTGCCAAACTGGAAATTGGTGATCAAGCGCCTGATTTCAACCTTCCTGGTATTGACAATAAAACCTATTCCCTGAATGATTTTAAGGAATATGATTTTCTCGCTGTTGTCTTCACCTGTAACCACTGTCCTACCGCACAAGCGTATGAAGATAAGTTAATGGAGATAGTAGAAGAATATCACCCAAAAGGAATCGGATTTGTGGCCATTTCCCCGAATGCTCCTTCAGCAATTAGTCTATCGGAGCTGGGCTATTCAGACCTCGGGGATGATCTGGATGACATGAAGATCCGTGCAAAAAACAAAGGCTACAATTTTCCCTACCTCTACGACGGAAAAACCCAGGAAACGTCATTGAAATACGGCCCCTTCGCCACACCTCATGTTTTTGTGTTTGACAAAAAGAGAAAACTTCAATATTCAGGAAGGATCGATGATACTGAAAATCCCTACATCGAGCCAAAGGAAACAACCTTGATCAACGCCCTCAATGCCCTTCTTTCAGGAAAAAAAATTCAGGAACCAGTGACAAAGACCTTTGGGTGCTCCATCAAATGGGCATGGAAAGATGAGTGGGTGAAACAGCAATTGGACGAATGGTCGAAGGAGCCTGTCACCATCGAAGAAGCTGATCTTAAAAAGATCAATGACCTAATGAAAAATGAAGA
>JBNLGG010000044.1:7320-35262 GCA_050305935.1 Cyclobacteriaceae bacterium
ATAAAAATCTGCGAATGGTCAACGTTTGGGCGACCTGGTGCGGCCCTTGTATCCTTGAGTTCCCTGAGCTCGTCAAGATTGACCGGATGTACCGCGGCCGGAGCTTTGAATTTGTCTCGATATCTGCAGATTATTTAAGTAAAAAAGACAAGGCACTGGAAGTCCTCAAGAAGAAGGAAGCCACCAATCAAAATTACATTTTCAGCGGTGAAGATATATACCAATTGATTGAAACGGTAGATAAAGAATGGCAAGGATCCCTACCCTACACCGGTCTAATCGCCCCAGGTGGTGAAATAATCTATCGAATCGAAGGGACTATCGAGCCGCAGGAACTAAAGGAAAAGATCGTGGACTACCTGGGCAGGTTTTATGCCGATGACAAGCGATAGATTTTGACTGCCTATTCCATCATTTTTTCAACAATAGAAAATCCTTCTACACGATCCACTTACAGCATCAAAGTTGGCTGTACGTTGCCATCAGCAATTCACGATTTTGCCAGTTTGTAAAAACACACAAAGGGCGGGTCTTAATCACAAAATATGACAAAGCAGGGATTAATACACAACTTACTGAAGCGGGTAAAGGGTCGTTTTCGCTATAAATCAATCTGTTGCCATTTTACAAACACCACCATTTTCATCGGCATTAATGACCGGTTCGGCATCGCTCGATTTCAATCAATCGAATGGCTCGAAACTTTTTCCACAAACCTACATTTGATTTAGTATATTCATTATATTTTAGTAAACATTACCAATTTTTAAGATGAGAATAAGCTTATTCGAAAAAATTACATGTAACCTTCTTTTTTTAACTCCATTACTATGTTTTTCCCAAGATCTTAAGTTTGACCATTACACGGTAGACAGGGGTTTGTCGCAAGGAAATGTATGGGATATCAAGCAGGATAAGCTTGGGTTTATCTGGGTAGCTACCGAAGATGGCTTAAACATGTTTGACGGTTACACTTTTCGCGTGTTTAGAAATGATAAAGAGGATTCAACCAGCCTGTCAAACAACAACATCAACTCAATACAGGAAGATCAGGACGGAAATATATGGGTCAGTACAAGAGGTGGTTTAAACAGGTATAACCGGGAGCAAAACATTTTTGAGCAATTTCTGCACAACCCTGACGATGCAGGCACTATTCCCCATAATAGCATCAGTAATGTATACGTCGACTCAAAAAATAATGTATGGGTCTGTACGAACGGTGGGTTAAGTCTGTATAATCGAACAACAAATAATTTCACATCTTTTTTCCACGATCCTACAAACAACCGTTCCATTATAGGGGATTTTGTGCGGTGCATTGTAGAAGATCAGAATGGTACCTTGTGGATCGGTACAATGCAAGGTTTGAGTAAAATGAACCCTGACGGAGCCAGCTTCACTAATTTTAATCACGACCCTCTTAATGAAAATTCCCTGGGCTCCAATCAAATCATGTCCATTTTTGCAGACAGGGATGACAATATTTGGGTAGGGACCTTTGACAACGGATTAAACATGTTCAATCCTTCCGAAAATTCTTTTACACGGTACGTAAGTGATCCCCTTGACCCCACCAAACTTGTGGGGCCTTATGTTTACAACATTAGCCAGGCGCCCGATGGCACCATTTGGGTGTCCAATGACGGTGGTCTTTGCAAACTTGATCGCAAAACCGGTGAATTCCAACGCTACCAAATGGACGCAAATGACGACTACAGTATCAACAGCAACACCGTTACCGATGTGTTTTTTGATTTAAATAGCAGGATGTGGGTAACTACCAGGTTTGGAGGGCTTAATGTGTATGACGATGGGAAATATGTTTTCAAACATTTCAAACACAAAAACAACGATCCGACGAGCCTAAGCGCCAACAATGTCCAGGGAATGGACGAAGATGCCTTTGGCAACATCTGGATAGGTGTAGATGGAGGTGGCCTAAATAAATACGATCCCACCACCGGAGAATTTACGCACTTCCGGCACGATCCCTTTGATAAAAACAGCATTGCCAGTGACAAAATTTTGTGTGTGGAAGTGGATGACTACGGTAGTGTTTGGGTAGGAATGTGGGACGGGGGAGTCACTAAGTTTGAGCCAGAAACAAATACTTTTACGAGGTACCTGCATGATCCGGAAAATCCAAACAGCCTGAGCGACGACAATATATTCGATTTTTTAGTGGATCGTGACGGGGAACTTTGGATTGCGACATGGGGCAATGGGATCAGTAAGTACAACTATGACACAGATGACTTCACACAATACATCCACGACCCAAACGATCCAAATTCAATAGGAGGATCATCCATAGTCGTGATGGCCCAGGACCATACGGGTACTTTATGGCTGGGCTCAGAAGATGAAGGAATTTATTTATTTGACAAAGGCAGCGAGCGCTTCTCTCGAATCGTTTCCGGAGATAATGAAGGGGATTTATCGGCAAACGGCATTTACTCCATCTACGAAGATTCCAATAACCGGCTTTGGATAGGCACAAGTGGCGCCGGCCTCAATTTGTATGAAAGGGAAACACAAACCTTTAAAGTCTTCTCAAAATCTGATGGTCTTCCTAATGTAGCAATCATCGGTATCCTTGAAGATGACCAGAAAAACCTTTGGCTAAGCACCAACAAAGGCATCTCCAAATTTGACCCCGACAGCCTGATCTTCAAAAATTACACCATAAGCGATGGATTGCAGGGGGATCAATTTAACCGATGGGCATACCTAAAGACTTCCACAGGAAACTTAATATTTGGTGGAGTGAATGGGATGAATATTTTCAACCCTGAAAATATCAAGGACAATCAGTACAAGCCACCGGTGTATATCACAGAATTCAGATTGTACAACAAGCCTGTTGAGATAGGTGAAGACAAGATTCTCAAAAAGAATATCATAGTCACCGACGAAATCAACTTGAGGTACTTTGAGAATTTTATATCCTTTGATTTCACCGCCCTGAACTATAGGCAAACTGAAAAAAACCAATATAAATATATGCTCGTCGGCCTGGACGAAGATTGGGTGGATATCGGGACTGAAAGAAAAGCCTCATTCACTAACCTTGACCCGGGTGATTATACATTCCGGGTGATTGCATCTAATAACAATGGTGTTTGGAATAATGAAGGGGCTTCAATTAGAATTACTATTACTGCCCCAATTTGGAAAACCGTCTGGTTCTGGTCGCTCATAGGCCTATTAATCGTCACAAGTGTCGTGGTTTATTTCAGAAAACAAAAAGTGGCAGTCAGGGAGCAAAAATTGGAGTTGGAAAGGATCATTGAAGAACAGACGAGTGAGGTTAAGAAACAAAATGAAGAAATCCTTCAAAAAACGGAACTTGAAAAAGTAAGAAACTGGATCACCGAAGGTCTGGCCCTCTTTGGAGAAATCATCAGCAGGCATAAAGGCAGCCTCGACGCACTGGCAGATAGCGTATTAAAGGAACTGGTAAAATACGTGAAAGCCCAGCAAGGAGCCATAGCCCTCGCGGAAAAAGAGGATGTATCAGACGAGCATCTGAAGATCGTGGCTACCTACGGAATTAGCGCCAAAAAAATTGGGAACGAAAGGATTGAAGTGGGAGAAGGGATGATCGGTGCCGCCTACGTCGATAAACAAATAAAAACACTTGATAACTTCCCCGACGACTATATCAAAATAGAATCCGGCTTAGGAGGCACAAAACCCAAAGTTATTGTCCTGCTTCCGCTAAAGACCGATGACGGGGAAATACTTGGTGTGGCCGAATTAGCATTTTTAGAACAAGTCGACGAGACTACCATGGAATTTCTGGAAAAAGTAGCGGCCACGATCGCTTTGAATATTCATGCGGCCAGATTGAACCAGCAAACAGTATTGCTACTGCAACAGTCAAAAGAGCAGACCGGAGAATTAATGGATCAGGAAGAAGAAATGCGACAAAACATGGAAGAGTTGGAGGCAACCCAAGATGAGTTGAAACGCAGGGAGCAGGATTTTATTGAGCAAATTGAACAACTGAAACTCGAATTAAAACAATTAAAATCGGGTAAGAAATCAGGCAAGTCCTAATTTATTGTCATACTCAATACTGTTCACATAATTCATATAATTTTTTGACGGCCTCTTTGTCCTGGCTAAACCTGCAGGCTGTTTTTCGTTTGTTTTGAAAGTAATCTCCGGTAGCGTCTTTCACTTCTTCAGACACGGCAAGGTAGACAGGTGTCGCTGCTGCCTGTTCGGGAGTTTCATGTCCACCGAATCCCAAATCGTTACTCAGCTTTGAGTTGGCATCACCAGGGTGACAGGAATTTACAGTTATTCCTTTCAATTGCTCGGAATAATACTTACTAAGCATCCTGTTTGCCTGCTTTGACTGCATGTATGCAGTATTATTGTCATAGTGTCTGATTTTAAATTCAGCGTCAGCAAGGTCCAGGTGGCCAGCCCAATAACTCGCCACATTGACGATCCTCCCATTTTCTGCCTTTTCCAGATGTGGAAGAAAATATTTCATCATCCAGTGATACCCCAGCACATTTACCGCCCATTGCATTTCTATCCCAGCGGGAGTAAGCTGTCGGTCCCTCGGTGTGACGGCAGCATTATTTATCAGTACATCTATTGGACCATCGATTTTCGCTGCCAGCTCCATTACCTGTTCTTTCTCACCCAAGTCACAAATAAAATAGGATATTTTAGAGGTTACTTTTTTCAATTTGATTTCAGCGGCAAGCAACTTCGCCTTCTCTACACTCCTGGCAGTAAAAATGATGTTATACTCCATTTCGGCAAGGTTCCTGGTAATGGCTTTCCCAATCGTCCCGGTAGCACCGGTAATTAGTACAGTTTTCTCCATGTACATACTGGTTTATAAATTCACGTCCACTAAATTTAAAAAACGATTGCTAAAAAACCGGTAACTGTTAGCTTTACTTATTGTTTTGCGAATAGACATTAAACTGCTTAGCAACATAGTATACAACATGCTGTCCATCATCTTACTCCAACTAAAGGATGGTGGTGGTTCCTATGCGGAAACCAATATGGATAACTTTATTGTGGAGCCTTGGAACGCCTTCTCTTCCATCGCCATAGCGCTCCCTGCCATTTACTGGGCTATCAAGACATGGCCTCACTATAGGAAGTATGCATTTCTCTGGATCTCCATACCGTTCCTGTTTCTTAATGGAGTGGGCAGTTTATTGTTCCATGCGTTTCGATCTTCGGATTTTCTATTGCTTATGGATGTGCTACCGGCAGCATTGTTAACTATTGGCATCAGCATCTACTTCTGGTACAAAGTGATCAACAATGTGGTGATCGTAGGGGTCATTATTGTCTCTGCCCTGATTCTTCGGTTTGTGGGGTTTAATTACCTGACCCTTTCCGCCTCCACAAATGTGTCCTACCTGGTCGCTGGAATCGTACTTTTCCTCCCTACTATCATTTACCTGCGGCGGACAAACTATTTTTGTTCATTTCAATTGATTGCATCCATTGTTTGTCTGATAATAGCACTGGTATTCAGACTGATCGACAAAGAGGGTCTCATTCCCCTAAAAATGGGAACCCATTTCTTATGGCATATTTTCTCCGGGATCGGTGGCTTCTTTTTGGCTCATTACCTGTATGCCATCCGCACACGGGAATTGGATCTTGAGTCGGCAGATTAGCATATTGGTTTAGAGTGAAATCAGGTTTTCTGCTTTTTTTTCTTGGCAGCAGGAAACAAAATATTGTTGAGTATCAACCTGTAGCCCGGCGAGTTCGGGTGCAGGTTAAGGTCGGTAGGCTCCTCCCCCACAATGTGCTGGTAATCTTCCGGGTCATGCCCACCATAAAAAGTCCAAAATCCCTTGCCGAAAATCCCGTGAATATAGCGCACTTCGTCAATTGATCTGGTCTCGCCCATGACGACCACATCAGGCTTCACCAGTCGCCTTTTGTATGCAGTAGTCTGGCCCATAAAGCCTTTGATGATCCTTTCGTGGTTTTGGGTCAGCATGGTGGGGATGGGGTCCCATTTGGCAGAAAATTCAAAGAGTGTAAAGTAATCATTGTTTTGGGAGAGCCCCCTTGATTCTGGTACATTGTCGATGTTACTGTACTCATATTCATAGGGATCCATTTTCAGGATAAACTCCTGGAAAGCAAAAGTATTCGAATAATCCAATAATTTCTGGGCGTTGGGGTCAGGGGGATCACCGTCGTATACGGCGGCACATATATCGACACCATCTGCTGCGAGCGCAATGTCGTAGGTATCGGTTGCCGAACACATAGCAAATAAAAACCCTCCACCTACTACGAACTCTCTAATTTTCTTAACAACAGCCAATTTCAATTCACTTACTTTAGCAAAACCGTGTTTTTGGGCAGATTCATAAAATTCCTGCTTTTGCTGGATGTACCAGGGAAAGTTTCTGTAAGACCGCTCAAACTTGCCAAACTGGCCGGTAAAGTCCTCATGATGAAGGTGGAGCCAGTCGTACTCCGGTAATTCGTCGTAAAGCACTTCATCATCAAATATCACATCATAGGGGATTTCCGCATAGGTCAACACCAGTGTCACCGCATCGTCCCAGGGCTGTTTGCTTTTCGGAGAGTAGACCGCAATTTTGGGCGCTTTTTCAAGCTTCATCACATCGGTGTTAGAAGACGGACTGGCAATTTCGGCAGTAATCTGACTGGCCTGGGCGTCTGAAATCACCTGATAGCTGATCCCACGAATGATCAATTCATTTTCAAATACCTGCTGATAGTCCATTAAAAAACTACCTCCGCGATAATTCAACAACCAATCTACCTCGACATCGCGCTGCAACACCCAGTAGGCAATCCCATAGGCCTTTAGGTGATTTGCCTGGCTTTCGTCCATCGGGATCAATATCCTGGAAGCGAAGCAATTTGCCGATATTAAAACGCTAAGTAAAACTATAGTCCATGCCTTCATCTAATCCTCCTTTAATGACCGGTAATGTATGAATAACGAAATTAACATAATATCATTAAACGATTGGATGGAAAGGTGATATATTTACCTAACCATGGATGTTAAAGAAAACTTACGCGAAGGTATCCGCTCGGTAAAAAATAATTTGCTGCGAAGCATATTGACTGCCGCCATTATCGCCATCGGTATTATGGCATTAGTTGGAATACTTACCGCGATTGATGGATTAAAAGCTTCCATCGATACGAGCTTTTCGAGTCTTGGAGCTAATACATTTGATATAAGGACCAAGAGGTCCAACCGGGGAACATTCGGCGGTGTGGAGGAAAAATCCTTCGAACAGCTCCATTTTGACGACGTAAAAACATTCAAAGAAAAATTTACAGAGGGAACAGTCACCATCCATGCACAGCTTTCCTGGAATGCCGAAGTAAAGCGGTTTTCTAAAAAAACCAATCCTAACATCAATGTCACCGGAATAGATGATGAGTTTATGGTGATCAGGGATTACAACATCGAAAAAGGCCGGAATTTCACAGAAAAAGATATTCAGTACAATGTGGAAAGTGTCATCATTGGAGCGGATCTGGTGAAAAGCCTTTTCGAGGAAAACGAAGACCCAATCAATCAGCAAATTTCACTTTATGGCAAAAAATTTAAAGTGCTGGGAGTCCTGGAATCCAAAGGCGGTATGGGCGGTCAAACCTGGGCCGATCGCACGGTATTTATGCCAATTGGTACCGCTGTTCGTCTGGCCAATTATGATTTATCCTATACCATTACTGCTACCATAAAAGACCCTGCAAAAACTGAACGAGTCATTGGCGGCGCTACCGGCTTAATGAGAAGAATAAGAAATGACAGGCCTGGTGAAGAAGACTCTTTTGAAATCCAAAGGAACATGACAGTGGCGGAAGAACTGGAAGACATCGGGGGCAAAGTTAAAATGGGAGGTGCCTTTATCAGCACGATCATCTTACTTGGTGCATGCATTGGATTGATGAATATTATGCTGGTTTCCGTGACGGAAAGAACACAGGAAATCGGCGTTAGAAAGGCGTTGGGAGCTACACCGAAAAAAATCAGGGAGCAGTTTTTATTTGAGGCCATTGTCATTTGTCTCATGGGTGGCATTGGTGGTGTTGCCCTTGGGATTACAGTGGGCAATGTGGTTTCGGTTCTAATCTCCTCTGGGAAATTTGTCGCACCCTGGGAATGGATTTTTAGTGGCATTGCCGTTTGTATTGCTGTTGGGGTAATTTCAGGATTGTACCCCGCCGTTAAAGCTTCAAAGCTCGATCCTATCGAATCGCTTCGGTACGAATAACAATTCCTTTTTCTTGTCCCCTTTTTGGCTTTAGGATTATTTCCTTATCCATTCAATTCTATTTCACTCAGCTTGATTTCAAGGTATACTGATAGGTCATTTGTCATAAACAAATCCTTGTGCTCAATATATTTGACTACAGAATCAAAGAGGATATCCGATACCCTTTGTGAACGTCCTTTGATGATACGCGAACGGTATCAATGTTGATAACAACAATACCATAAAAATCAAAATGGAACCATTCCAGGTATTGGCACCAGGGCAAACGCTTTTAAAAAGCAACTTCGTCATTCCGGTTCCGATATCGGAATCCTCTTACTATTTTTAAAAAGAGGAAAATTTCCGGAATCTATTCTAGGCTATTTCATAGATTCCACACAAATTTTGTTCTAAAAAAAAAAGAACAATTCCGCATAGCTATCAGGACTGAAATGACAATAAATGCGTTTTTTGCCCTGGTATAGGCACAATCCTCTATTACATGGTAAAAAACAAAGCCAGCAATCCGGATTCTAGCTTTTTTTTAATCTATTCTCCATTTTTAACTTTAATAATTGAGATAATAGAAACATTTTTGCAGCTGCTATATTTTCAGCTTAGATTTATCAATTATCTCCTTAAACAGCACAAAATGAAACTATTTAACCAAACAACATTGATCATTTTGGCAATGATCTTCCCATACCTTGGCTTCGCGCAAGAAACAGAAGATGCTCCTGCAGATACTGCCTGGAACGTCAATGGGCTGATTTCCATCAATTTCTCCCAAAGTTCATTTAGCAATTGGGCTGCGGGGGGCGACAATAACGTAGGTCTGTCGGTCTTTTATAAACCCAATTTTATTTATAACAAGGGAAAAATCTCATGGGAAAATAATCTGGATTTTCGCTATGGAAAAAATAAAGTCGGAAACTCGCCCTGGCGGAAAAGCGATGACCTGCTGGAATTGAATTCCAAGCTTGGTATAAAAAATGGGAAATTCTGGTATTATACTGCTGTGGCAAATTTCAGGACGCAGTTTGACAAGGGCTTCACCGGCCAGGAGGCAACTTATTACGTTTCTAAATTTATGGCTCCCGGGTACCTTTCTTTCACCATTGGTATGGACTATAAACCCAATGACAAATTTAGCCTGCTCATTTCCCCCCTGACCTCAAGGACTACTTTTGTATTGGATGATTCCTTATCAAACAAAGGCGAATACGGTGTCACGCCCGGCGAAAAATCCTTCTCGCAATTTGGGCCAAACCTTGTTCTTAAATACAAAAATGAAGTGTTTGAAAACGTGGTCGTTGACACTAAAATCAGTTCCCTTTATCAGTATTCAAGCGATGCAAAATTTGTATTTAACTGGGACTTTATCCTGGGCCTAAAAGTGAACAAATTTCTGACAACCACCCTTACCACCGCAATGATATATGATGAAAATATCCTCTTCGATGTAGTGGAAGGCGGCAATGTAGTGGGCAAGGAAAAGCGCCTTCAGTTTAAAGAAGTGTTGGCAATTGGGGTAACCTTTTCATATTAGGGGAAGATTCAGTTGGCGGTTGTCAGTTGTCAATTTAAAACTGACAACCCACAACTGCTAACTGCTTAACGCCTTCTGCCATTCCCAGGCGGAGCGCATCATCTCTTCGATGCCCAACTCGGCTTTCCACCCTAATTCCTGATTGGCCACCGTAGTATCCGCATAGATCTGCTCGATGTCCCCGGGCCTTCTGGCTACTATCTTATAATTCAGCTTTTGGCCTGTGGTGTTTTCGAATGCTTTGATCAATTGCAGCACCGAAAATCCATTTCCTGTGCCAATGTTAAAATACTCGTAATTGGATTTTTGCTTGTTTTTGATCATTCTTTCCAGCGCAATGACATGTGCTTTTGCCAGATCTACCACATGGATAAAATCCCGGATACACGAGCCGTCGGGTGTACTGTAATCATCGCCAAAAACACTCAGCTGCTGACGGATGCCTGCGGCTGTTTGTGTAATGAAGGGAACAAGGTTAGCGGGAACGCCGAGGGGAAGTTCTCCGATCTGCGCTGACTCATGCGCGCCAACGGGGTTAAAATATCGCAAGGCGATTGCCGAAATGTTATCATTGACCTTGCAGGTATCACGAATGATTTCCTCACTTATCTGCTTCGTATTTCCGTAGGGGGATTCCGCTGGTTTTACGGGAGCATCTTCGGTTACAGGAAGCTTGTCAGGCTGGCCGTACACCGTACAGGAAGAAGAGAACACTAAATTCTTCGCTTTCCCCTGGTTCATGATTTCCAGTAAGTTGATCAGCGACTGTAAGTTGTTTCGATAATATAATAATGGTTTTTCTACTGATTCACCTACAGCTTTGGAAGCGGCAAAATGAATGATGGAATCTATATTGGGATAATCCTCAAAAAGCTTTTCGACTTTCTTGCGGTCACATAGGTCAAATTCTTCAAAGGCTGGTTTTACTCCCGTTATTTTTTCAATCCTGTCTATAACCGACTTTTCAGAGTTTGACAGATTGTCCACTATGACTACCTCAAAACCCGAGTTTATTAATTCCACAACCGTATGAGAACCTATGTATCCGGTTCCCCCTGTGACAAGTACCTGATTGGCCATGCTCATTAAATTTTTTAATAAAATACTGTTTGACAAACACTACAGGGAATTCGCATTTAAAAACTTTTGAGCCAATTTAGACCGTGTCTGCCGACTGGCAGGCGTGAGACGGTTTGGAGATGTAAAGCTTCAATTCTGTTTATATGCCTTAAACCGTTAGACGCCGTCAAATTCCGAAAACAAAAAGTTTAAAAACGACTTCTCTGAAAAACACTGCCGTGAAATTGAAGATAATTTCACAATTGTGAAACCCTTTTTTCAATTATACTTTCTAGTTTGACAACAGGGCTGTCTCCTGAAATACCGATTTTTATCATCACCACAATTCTTCATTTTTTAAATAGTGGTTCTACCTGAACATTCGTTAAATAAATTGTTCCAGAAATGTAGACCTTGGACAATTTGATAACGGGCAATACCAATTTAGTGAATTGACAAACTCTCAAAATCTTTCTTGAATGTTTGTTGAAATATGTTGACTTTTGCAGATTGAGTGAAAAAATTAAGCACAACCAGATTGAAATTTATTCTCTTCATCATTTTTCTGATTCCGCTTGTTTCCTCTGCGGAAGAATATATTGTGACGGGCGAATATCAGGGCAAAAACGTGTATGTTCAAAACCCGCTCTCAGACGACAACATCAATTTTTGCACGGAATATGTCTACTTGAATGACGAGATGGTAGTGCGATTCCCCAAAACATCTGCTTTCGAAATTAAGCTGGAGGAAATGGAGATTGGCACCCCACTCGTAATCAGGTTTGTGTACAAGGCAGGGTGCCGACCAAAAATCATCAATCCACAGGTTATTCGCAGTAAAAGTAAATTTCATTTTCTTTCGACCAATGCCAATGAAAATGAGATCAACTGGATGACGACCGGTGAATATAAAAACGGGATTTTCTACCTGGAAAAATATGCCGGAAACGAATGGATGGAGGATAAAACGGTTTATGGCAAAGGAGATGTTGACAATAACCAATATACCACATCGCCCAATTACTTTGCTGGTGACAACAAGCTAAGGATTAAGTATGTCACAGAAAATGGCAATATATTTTATTCCAGGGTGTTTGAGCACTACAGCGCCCAGGACCCAATTTCCTTTCATCCCATTCGTGTAACAGACAAGATTTACCTTTCACGCAAAACAGCCTTTCAGGTACATGACCCTGCAGGAAACCTCATTACAAAAGGGAATTCGGAAACGATCGACTGCTCTTCCCTCAAATCAGGCCTGTACTACCTCAGCATCGAAAACCGCCAGGAGAAATTTTTTAAGAAGTAAATGGAGGCAACTTGTTGACGGTCGAAGACATTGACCAGGTTGTCCGAGAGACAACTGGTTGACCCAATCACGCTAGTTATCTCACGTTGATACTTACCGCCTATTATTCATATCTAGCCGGGCAACAACTTCCCCCTACATGCGCACGTCCAGTAGTAGGATGAAAAGCCCAGGCAAACTGAAGCGTAACATTGAAATTCAACAAACTCAAGGTTTTACATGAGTTGTTCAATGATAAAAAAAGCTATAAAAACAATTCCTATTAAAAAAACCACGAATTCCCAATAGGCTTTACTTTCTAACTTTCTCAGTAGCTTTTGCAAGAGAACAATTAAAAAGCAAATTGGAATCAGCATTCCAATTGTAAAAAACAAGAGTTTTAGAAAACTATCAAAATGGTATTCAAGAACATTGGCGGGCATTAAATGAGCACTTTGATTTTCAATCAAAATACTACCAACTATAGGCCCCGCACTTTTGTAGGAAACAAATGAAAACACTAAGGCGAGAATAAATAAAATCAAAAAAAACTGTGTATTATGATTCTTTCCTTTGAAAAACAAACTCTTGGGAATTCCTGTCAACCATATTCCGAATACCAAACTCATTGTATATAAAAAATAGTTACATACATCAACGATCCAAAAATCGGAAACATTTTTATCCAACAAATAAAAAATCAGTTTCCCGTACAAAGGATAAATTACCAAAGTCAATAAGCAAAAAAACACTATAAGGTTAAGTGTGGACTTTCCTGACTTCTTTAAATGACTGAAAGCTACTGATAAAAAAATAGTCATTAAAAGAGTTGCTGGCGTTAATATTGAAATCAGTCCAGCTAAGAATGCTATACCCATAAAAAAAGGTTTTTATCTAAACATCATTATTTTCGACCAAGTACAATGTCAAAATATTGAACCAAAGGATCAAACCTATCTGACTTAGAATTTTCTTTTTGTGAGAGTGAGAGATCTTCACTAAATGTATTACCCATGATGTTTGCGCATAGAAAAAGCCTCCCGATCTAGTTTAGGAGGATCGTCCGGAGGAAAATTGTAAGCACAACTAATCAGATAATAAGCTGCCTTTAACCTCTCTTCGACGGATTTGGTTTTCCAATAATCAAAATTTTGATCCGCTTCCTCAAATGATTGGATTTTAAATGCCGATTTATCTAATCTGTATGTCATGAAAACTAATTAAGGAATATTTTGCATGGAAACAGTAAGTCCAAACCATTTATAGCATCCAAGTTTTCAAAGCTTATTTATTCTCTAAACACCTATTTATTTCATCAATTTCTTCTGAGCTGTAAATGGTAGTTCTTCGACAAATTGATGTCCAGATTATATCATCACCCATCGGAAATTCAATTTCATTATTCATTTGCCCGATATAAGTTTCCTTCATTCCATAGATAATATATTTTTCTCCTATCTTAAAATTGAACCCACAGTCACCATGTCCCATTCCGGTAAAAACATAAATGATTTTGGAAGAACCCTCCCCTTTGTATGTTGTTTCAACCGATAACCCATACTTGGAGACAACTAGATTAAATGGGAAGGTATCAAACTGCAGGCTATCATCTTTATATGTTTTCATGAGGGTAGAGTCTGGAAGTTTGACCAGTTCCTTCGAAATAACTGTACCGACAACAATTGTTTCGGCGAATCTGATTTCTTCTTTTACCGGGCTCTCTCCCGCACACTTGCAAGCATAAATCCGGTTGGAAAAAAATAATATTGAGACAGCCAAAAGGATTAGCATTCTCGCTTTTAAAAAACCTGCCATTGTATCCACTATTCTTTGTCAATTACTGAGATATTGTTTCTCATCATCTATAAAATCAAAATGATTCATCCGACCACTTCCCGCCTGCATACGCACATCCAGTGGTGGGATGAAGAAAACGGACAACCTATAACCGACAACTCCCAACACCGCTAGTGAATCAACACCTCCTGCTCCACCTCTTCCACTTCAGCGTTGCCATTACCATTGATCGAAGTTAGCTTGACCTTTTTTAGTTCATTGATCAGCATTGGGTCGTATTTGGCAGCCACGCGAATGTAGTTTTCCGTGAAGCCGTGCATCAAACCGTCTTCGATATCATTTTCAAAAAGGACGGTGAATTCACGGGATAAATGTTGCTCGTAAAAATACCTTCGCTTCTTAATGGAAAGCCCACGCAACATTTTTGATCGCTTGTCGCGCTCCTTTTTAGGAACAATTCCGTCCATTTCGATAGCCAGGGTATTTGGTCGCTCGCTGTAGGTGAACACGTGCAAATAGGAAATATCGAGTTCGTTAAGGAACTGATAGGTATCCAGAAAGTCCTGCTCCGTTTCACCCGGAAAACCCACGATCACATCCACGCCAATGCAGCAATGTGGCATCAGCTTCTTGATGTTTTTAACGCGGTCGACATAAAGATCGCGGAGATACCTCCTTCGCATTAACCGCAGCATTTTATCAGAACCTGATTGCAATGGAATATGAAAATGGGGAACAAATTTCCTGGAAGTAGAGACGAATTCAATGATCTCATCTGTCAGGAGATTAGGCTCTATGGATGAAATCCGGATGCGCTCGACCCCCTCCACTTTGTCCAATTCTCTTACCAGGTCAATGAACCGGTCTTCCCGCTTGCCGTCGCGAATACCAAAGTCACCGGTGTTCACCCCTGTAAGCACAATTTCCTTCACGCCGTTTGCCACAATCTCTTTCGCATTAGCCAGGACGTTTTCAATCGTATCGCTACGGCTACCTCCTCTCGCCAGAGGAATGGTACAAAACGAACAAGAATAGTCGCAGCCGTCCTGCACCTTTAGAAAAGTCCTTGTACGGTCATTGATGGAAAAGGCGTTGTTAAACTGAACGGCCTCTTTGATCTCACTGGCAATGACCTGGGGCTTGTCCTTCTTTTTAAAACCATCCAGAATATCGATTAAGCGGAACTTCTCGGCAGCTCCTAACACGGCGTCCACACCTGGGATTTCGGAAATTTCTTTTGGCTTTAGCTGGGCGTAACACCCGATGATAACGACGTAGGGATTTTCAGAAATGCTCAAGGCTTCGCGTACGATCTTCCGGCATTTCTTATCGGCATTATCTGTTACCGAACAGGTATTGATAATGAAAATATCGGGTTTGTCAAAAAACTCTACCTTTTGATACCCCCTCTCCTCAAACATTCTTGAAATAGTGGATGTCTCGGAATAATTCAACTTACATCCTAATGTATAAAAAGCTACCCGACGCATAGCCCGCAAAAATAGTCAATTTTAAGGAATATATTGCGCTACACCTTGACGAGATTGAATTAATACACCCATGAGAAGATCAGGTCATGTGCCGGGCAGCCTTTAGCTCTTCTTCGTCTACTATTTTATAAATATCTTGTGGGTTCTCACATAATACCGCCTTGTCGTGGTAAACGACAATCGGTGCTTTGATCAAATCAGGATTTTTCACCAGGATTTCCAACCAGTCATCATCATCAAAATCGTGTTTTGCTATCAACTTCTGGTATTTAGGATCGGCTTTGTTTAGCAATTGTTTGGGCCGCAATTCGAGCCTCACCAGCAAATTGCTCCACATTAATTTTGTGAGTTTATAATGATCGAAGTCTATCTCTTTGACATGACTGGTAATACTGTATGCCAGGGCCTTTGTTTTTCGGTGTGAACTTAATTTATTGTCAAAATAAATCTCCAGTTCTTTTTGGTGTTGTCTCATGGAGGTAGCATTTAATTGTCAATCCCTTCGCTCCGACCCTCCTTTCTTGTAAAACAATTAAATGCTGAATCTCAGTTCCTTAAACCCTGTGTTTATTTATGGAAGCCTCGAAACCGAAGCCTCACCAAGGTTAAATTCCTTCACATGCGGGTCACCCGCATAACGGATACTTCCTTCTCCGATCACCTTCACATTGAGCGACTCAGCAGCGCATACTTCCATATCACTCTCACCAAAGGAGACAATTTTTAGTTCCTCGCTTTTCAGTCCACTGGTGTAGATGTCATTTTCCCCGTAGGAATTGATTTTCATTTTGTCTACCCGCCCATCGAGAATGGAAATCTCGTTTTCTCCGTAGGCTTTTAACTTTAATGAATATCCATAGATCGCTGCCAGCTTTACCTCCGAGTCACCATAAATTTTAAGCAGAAAATCCTCGGCTTCAATATCATCCTTGGCAAACAGTTTATCATCCCCTCTGAAATCGATCGACTCCAAATGTTTGTAATAGATCTTTCCATACACTTTTACCCCCTGATATGGCGTGTTTTCAAGGGAATACTTACCATGCGCCGGTGAGGAATCATCATCGCTAAAGCTAAAATCTTTGTAGTCAAAATAGATCTTCAGTGCATCTTCTCCTTCTTCAATCATCAGGTCTTGAATCAACGGACTGTTAGAGACGAGATGAATTTTTTCTTCATTGCTTTTAATAAGCTCAATACTGATCCCGGGGCCAATCATCAACTCTTTAAAGGGCACAACATTTGTTTCGATGGATTGCGAGTAGGCGTTGATGGTAAAGAAGATAGTCAGGGAGGTAATAATCGATTTCATATCCGAGGTTTTATTTTAACAGATGCGGATATAAAAAAAAGGTTGCATGAGTTTCTAAAATTGTTTCCTCCATACAAAAAACAAAAGGCGACAGTTCCCGGATTTATTCCGGGACCTTTAGCTATTAGCTCACGAAGTTACTTCAAGCGGACCGACTTAGAAATCGAACAACTATTAATTGCACCTCTGTATAAGTGAGAGGCATCGGAACGTAGTCTGGTGAAATCGACCTTAAATTATAAATAAGAAAAGAGGAGATTGCTCCCGGATTCCTGACTGGCCGTCAGGCAGGTATTCCGGGACCTTTAGCTATTAACCACTAAGTTCCATCAGGCAAGCCGACCTGGAGATCGAAACGCCATTAATTGCTCCTCTGCATGAGTGAAAGGCCCCGGAACCTAGTCCGGGGACAACTGCCCTTTAATATTTTTAATGAATCATCACCTCTACCTCCGCAGCAAGTTGATCACCGAGGTTTTGCAGGTAGTTGACAAAATAGGTGGAATCAGTGAATTGAGAATCAGACAATTCCCAGCAGCCGACGGCATAATAGGTCACCGGCTCGCCTTCTTTTAATGACAACATGCCATAGTAGCTGGTAGCAAAGACTCCCTCTTCCGGCGCTTCACCATAACCTTCATGGGCATCCCGGGGAAGGATCAGCCCCATCCCCAGCCACCATTCGCTGTTGTAGGTTTGCTGATCATGCGTGTACAGCGCCACATATTTTTCATTTAAAACCAATTCAGTTACGGGCTCATCGGTATCGCGATTGACTAAACCGACTACCAATAACTCATCACCCTGCAGGCCTTTTACATCCACGTTATTTTCAAAAGCATACATCCCCGGCCAGATGCGTACATTTTCAGTCAATTCGTACTCCCGATCCAAGGGCTTCCACCCGTGATAGGAAAACTCCATGGCGGAACGCACAGGTCCTTCTGAAAGAATTCGAAATACAGAATAGTCAACATTCGTTACCGTATCGCCAAATACATTCCCAATACGGGCAAATTCATCACCAACCATCAATTCCACACCACCAAGCCCGGCGGAATTCCCAACAGATAGCACATCCCGACCCCAGTCTTCCATTACATGGTAATTATCTTCCACGGCCCCATCGGCATTAATCCCTACGGTTTCCGGCGAAATATCCGGGATCTTCTTACCGAAAAGATCCTTGGCATTTCTTCCATCAAAATAATGGCGGAAACCCACCTTGTCATTCTCCCAACTGGGTCCATCGGTCTGATAGGGCTGATAGCCCAACACAGCATGGATTTCATTGGCATACAGTGTATCACTTGTCAGAGGATAAACTGCTGTTTTTTCCGAATACCTTTTCCCAAAGCGGACACTCGTGCGGACGGGATAGTCAATGGCTTCCTTGCTCCATCCAAGATGTACATGGGTGGATTCTGAACCAGCCAATGAAATGATAAAGAAGACTTCGTCCCATTGTCCGTCACCATCCAAGTCATCCAATTGCGAGGCAAGCGTGTCACCGTCGTGATTGATTATGACCGGATATGCCTCCCCTTCGGGAATATTAGGAATCGCCGTGCGAACGATGGAAATGGGTTTATCGGTGAGATTGACAGTAGAAGTGTTGGTCAGCATGATCTCCGTGACCTTTTCTTCTTTCTTCAGCTGGCATTGCGCAATAAAAAGAGCAATAGCTAGGAGGGTTAACAATAGCCTGTTCATAATCAAATTGGGTTTAGGTGAATGATAGCATGAGACTAATGGGGGATGATCTGACTGTAACACCATGGCAGCCAGACGATAAGCAAATACCAAACTACTAAAATGTGGTAAAAAATTACAATTTTTTGGCTGCTAATATTTCCCTCACCTGCCGTGCCTGCTCCCCGGTAGAAAGCTGCCCGTCGATCCAGTGGATGTGGGTCCCGTTCCGCTCCATGCGGCGAAACCAGGTCATCTGCCGCTTGGCAAACTGCCGGATGGCGATGTTAAGCTTTTCCACCATCTCTTCGTAGGACAATTCTTTTTGCAGGTAATGGGTGATAAACTTGTATTCCAAGCCAAAATAGATCAGTTTATCAGTGGTAATCCCCTGGCCGATCAGATCCTCCACCTCTTCTATCATTCCGTTATTCAGACGTTCGTCCAGCCGCTTGCGGATTCGCTCCAACAGCACCACACGCGGAACATGAATGCCAAAAACAATGCTCTCGATAGGTGAGTGATTTTCAATGGGAGCACCTGAAACGTTTAGGTAATGGCATATCTCAATGGCACGGACCAACCGCTTGGTGGTAGTTTGGTCGAAGGTAATTTGTCGCTGATTTACGCTCTCCAATTGTTTAATCAATTCCTCTTTATCAAGTAATACCAGCTCCTTTCGCAAAGCCGGATCATCCGGGATGTGGGAAAAGGAATAATTATGTAAGACTGCTTCGATGTACAGCCCCGTCCCCCCCACCAGGACGGCTTGTTTATTTCTTTGCTGAATGTCTTGGAAGGCTTTTTTAAAATCGTCCTGGTAGTGGTTCAGGTGATAGGTTTCCGAGGGATCGACGATGTCGATGAGATGGAAGGGTATCTGTTTTCCATCCACCGTAAAATCCGCCAGGTCTTTTCCTGTGCCAATGTCCATGCCCCCGTATACCTGCCGGGAGTCGGCGCTGATGATTTCCCCATCGAACTGTGCGGCTAGCTGTGCGGCCAGTTTTGTTTTACCGCTGGCGGTGGGGCCGAGGATGGTGGGAAGTCCTTTCATGTACACAAATATATTGATAAGTAGAAAGATGTCATCTGGTTCATCAACTTTGACAGTTATTGCCTGGTTCTACTTCGAATCATAAAAACACTTACAGGATAAAGGCTACCTTGGATAAAGCGTTTTTTTTGTTTTTATTTAGAGCTGCAAATTTCACTTTTTTATGAACATTAAATTTTTTACACTTTTCCTATCCGTGGTTGCTACTATGAGCTCATGTAAATCGGATGAGGAAGCAACACCGGCAAATCCGGATTTATATTTTTTTACCAAGGAGTATCACACCTATGATAGCTATCTATATCATTTAAATTCCAACGGTAAAATAGATCGCATCGCCAATTTCGACTTCATCCCCAAAGACGGTTTTATTACAGGCGGATTTTACTATGGATTGGCTCGTTCCGCCTTTAAGCCCAGCACAATACTTAAGGTTAACCTACAAACAGGCCAAACAACCGAAAGTACTTTTAAAGGTTCACTATTTTGTTGCAATGAAAACATCATTACCAAAGCCAACGATAAAATTGTCACAGCTGAATATGGTTGGCCCGAAACAGATTTCCACCCCATTATCAGGGTAATTGATTTCAATACGCTGCAGGAGGAAGATAGTATTGTCGTGAATGAACTCCCGGACTATGTAGTGGATGTTGAGGTAATAGATGATCGTCTTTTTTTGGCTTCAAATAATTGGATTGTTGCATACAACACAACAACCTGGCAATCTGAAAAATGGGGAGATTTTACTGATTATTATATAAAGGACTTGTTTACTGATGGTAAAAATAATTTATGGGCTATTTCGGGAGATAATATGCTCTTGATCAACCAGCAGGAATTTGCAGTGGATGATGAGTTTGCCATTTTTTCTGAATCCTATAAACGCAATTCTGTTACTGTCAATAAGTTGAAAGGCGATCTTTACGGCTTTCGGCCTCTTGCTCAACCAAGCTTACATCCTAATGTTTTGTTAAAGGTTCAGATCTCAAGTGAACAGGTGACAACGTCAAGTGTCTACCCGAGAGGAGGGTCAATCTTTTTTGATGAAGAAAGTCAGAAATTACTTATTGGAGGCATGGAATTGAACTATTCGGATAACCCAGGAGGTGATCCGCCTGCAAATGGAGTAATTGAAATTTATGACGAAAATCTAAACTTCATTCAAGAAATTGAGATTGAAAAAAATACTGGCGAAGTACGTTTTATTCGTGAGTTTTAGTACCCTATCAGTGTAAATTGCTCAGCTTTTTCGTGCTTTCTCAAAACAAAATCCTCACATCACCTTCCCCGCAATAAACTTCTGCACCTCATACACATTAATGCTTTTGTTAAACTTCTTGCTGACGGAGGGAGTGTTTTCACTGGAAATCCAGATTTTTAATTCGGCATCGAAGTCCAGGGTTCCGGCCGTTTCCAGGGAGAAGCGGGAAATGTTCTTATAGGGCAAGGACTTATATTCCACCTTGCTGCCCGTCAGTCCCTGCACGTCGATCAGGATCAAACGCTTATTGGTAAACATAAAAGTGTCACGCAAAAGCTGAAAGCCCATTTCGATCACTTCGTTGTCAATGAGCAAACGGCCATACTTTTCATTGAGCTTTTCCGGGGAAACCTTGCTGGCGTTTCCCATCAGTTTATTGATTAGTCCCATGGCAAATGTTAAAATTTGATCAGAATAAATAATGACATATTAATAACGCCATTTTCTTTCTAAATGAAAAAGTAAAAGAGTTTGATGAGGCAGCAAATATGGAGTTGGGGATGTAGCAAGAGATGGTTGGTGAGACATCAAGCAAGGAGGGGATCATTTCTTCCTCAAGGTTAAATTCCCACCAACCGTCCTTCAATTCAAGTTAAAAATCGACCAGCAAAACATTCAAAATCGCCCAGCCATTTCTCGTCTGATGTAAATTTCTCACAACGACTATCGAGATCTTTGTACTCTTCATGAAATTGTTTTTGAAAGGCATCCCTATCAGCCCGGGAATTCCAATAATCAACTGACACAAACCTGTTTGGATGGGAAATATCCTGGTGAAGCTCCGTAAACTGATAGCCCTTTGCATTTTTAAACAGTTGAACCCATTCGCCCTCCGGGCCATATACCTGTTTAAATTCCTCAAGGTATTCGTCCTTTACCATGTATTCCCAGATGTATGTAAATCGTTTCATTTTTGTTGGCCGTTGGCGAGTATGCTAATTTACAATAAAGAAAATATGAAGGCGAGATGATGTTTGATGACACACCAGGCAAGGAGGAATTCAGGTTCAAGTTTTTTGATACACACACTTTTTCTTCTTCTTGGCTTATCCCGCATTGTTCATCTGGCGGATTTTGAAAGCTTGATGCATACTTCCCTCCAATGCGTAGATGTTTTATTCGTAAAACAATTATTATGACAAAAGTTGATTTTGAAAAATCAACCGAAAAAGGTCAATTCAGGCATTTTAAATCTTCACGGTACAATGCTGCGAAGCTGCTTTATAGATCGCCTCCACCACGCGAATGTCCCTCAATCCTTCCTCGCCCGGAACGATCAAGGGCTTATTATTTTTCAATGCCAGTGCGTCGTCGTCCATCTGTTTTGCCTGCTGGTTTTTGACAGAAAAGTTGATGACGGTACCATCCGACATGCTTCCTTTATTTCCATTGTAGGAAGAATGTGGCTGCATTTTTAGCCATCCTTTTTCATAATTCACATCCAGGTAATTCATATTGATGCCAAAGCTAGTGTGACAGGCAGCCCGGGCACCACTGGGAAACTCCAGTTGGAACATCATGGTTTCCTCCACTTCATAGTAAATTTCAGGGCGGGTAGTTGATGATTGTGCAGTAACAGATATTGGCTCCTCTCCTGTTGCCAGCCTCGCCCCCTGAATAGCATAGACACCCATATCTCCGGTGCAACCTCCACCCATGTTAAGCTTTTGCTTCCAGTGATCAGTTCTTGGATCAAAATAACCAGCCGCTGAGGTGACCATTTTTACCTTCCCAAATGGTTGTTCTTTCCCCACTTTCATATATGCCTGAATGTTAGGGTCATGCTGGCACCGGTAGCCGATCGCCAGTTGGACCTTGTTGTCACTAGCGGCTTTGATCATGGCTTCGCATTCAGCTACTGTGGGCGCCATAGGCTTTTCACACCATACTTGTTTTCCCGCTTTTGCCGCACGAATGGAATACTCCGCATGCATGGACGGAGGTAGTACCACATAAATTATATCGATATCAGGATTATTGGCAATCGTATCAAAGTTCTTGTAGTTATAAACATTCTGATCTTTAATTCCATATTTTTCCTGCCAAACGGGGATTTTCTCAGGGCTTCCTGTCACAATACCTTTAAGCTCACAATGCTCCGTCGTTTGGAGGGCCGGGGCTAACAGGTCTGTACTGTAATAACCCAGTCCTACCAGGGCAACTCCCAGTTTTTCTTTTTGAGCCCGGGTGGCTGAGAAAAGGACATTTGGCAAAAAAGCCGTTGAGACAGCTATAATACTCGCCTTCTGGATAAATTGACGTCGAGGAGTTTTCATACTACCTAATTTAGTCGAATTAATAAAAAAGGTAAACTCCTAGTCTTTCTTTTATATGAATGGTGAGGATTTCAACCTTGCGAGGGTTCTGAACCCCATAGGGGTTGCTGCACGCCATCCCCTTTAGCACCGTAATCATGAACATCAAAACCGAAATCTTTGGGTGATTAACTCAAGCGAATAGAGGTAGGCACAAAAGAATAGAATGAGGTTTTCATGTATTGGCGGTAAATGATTATTGAATGTATTTAACTCCAAATAAATGAATCTATTCCGAATCTTTCGGTAGAAAAACGCCATGAGATCCGGTCAAAAGATGAAAAAAAAGGTAAACTCCCATGTAATTAAAAAGTGAAGTTTATGGATTCAAATAATTTTTTTAAAGAGTGGTTTTTGTTTTATCCAAAGATTCACAACTCTCATATTAAAATTCAAAGCATTGATCGACCACAAAAAATCACATTACTATGTAAGCCACCTCGCCGTATTAGCCATTTTAAATATAAACACCTTGCTACATTTGAGTACTAACTAAAAAAAATTTTATGAAAGGAAATATTCATTTTATCGTCGCTCTTTTGATGGTTGTTATTTTCTCTTCTTGTAAAAAAGATGAAGAAAATCCAAATGGATTTGCAGAAGGACAAGTTACCGAGTTTTCGACAAATGTGGGGTTGGAAAATGTTTTGATTACCGTGGTGAATTCTAATGAAAACCTACCCATACAAACTACAACTACTAATGCCGAGGGGAATTTCAGCCTTGAACTATTACCCGGATCATACTATTTGAGACTGAGTAAGCAGGGATATCAATCTATTCCCCCAAAACAAATAGCCCCTGTTCCCTTTAACATAGTGCAAGGCAGTACGCAACCTCTGAATTATGAGATGAGTCCGGCCCTGAATGCAGTCACTGGATGGATCACTGGCTCGGTGAAAGAGGGTTCAAATCCGATAAGTGGAGCATTGGTAGTCGCCACAAGTGGCGATCTGGCCGTATCAGCTATAAGTGATAATGAAGGGAATTATGTGATAAATAATGTCCCAACGGGAAGCTTTGAAGTAAAGGCCTGGCTAAGCGGTTATAATTCAGACACGCAACCTGCCTCTGTAGCCGTCGATCAGGCAACGGAAGGTGTCAATTTAACCTTGACATCGGGGGCTAGCGGCGTGTTTAAAGGACAAATTAAAAACCTGGCAACTGATAATAAAGATGTTGACATTGCACTTGTGCATCCGATAACAGGAGAAACGATACCTGGATTAGTTACCTTTTCTGCAGGTCAAACATTTCAAATAAATAATGTTCCCTCAGGTATCTATATAGCCAGAGCTACATATGAAAACGATAACCGCGTCATGGATCCCGATAGGATTGCAAAATTTGGAGAGCCTATCGTTGAAATTAATAGCAATACGGTTGAACTTTCATTTGACATCACAAATTCCGTAACGATAAATTCTCCAACAAACTCTGCGACTGAGATCGTACCAATGGAGATTACCAGCATCACACCTACCTTCAAGTGGACGCCATATTCAAGCACATCTGATTACGTAATTGAGGTGAGCGATGTCAATGGAAATGTGATCTGGGGAGGGTTTTCAGTAGTGGACGGATTGCCATCAAAAAATGTATCTATTCCCTCAAGTCAAACAGAGGTAGTGTATAATTTCGACGGGTCTGCTAACCCCGCTGAGTTAACTCCAGGTAAAGTTTATCGCTGGAAAGTCTATGCCAGTAAAAATGATGTGAACTCTACCACTGGATGGACATTGATCTCAGCCAGTGAAGACCAACTCGGAATTATTAAAATAATTGAGTAATCAAAAAAACTAGTAAGTAAAACTGATTTGCCTCTTTACTTACAAATTCAAGCCGGAAATTATTAAAATAATTTCCGGACTTGCTTTTTTATTTCGCCCAAGATATTATTTATCATACACCACCAGATAATCCGGATCGGTGGTGGGGTCAATTTCGATATGCAGTTTGGCGGTGGCAAGTAGCTGCCTACAATCCGGGCTTAAATGTTTAAAAGATACATTCTTCCCGGCATTTCGATATTTTTCATCAATCTTGCGGATGGCTTCCAAGCCTGACTGATCGGCGATTCGGCTGTCTGCAAAATCAATGACCACATTCTCCGGATCTTCAGCAACAGTAAATTTATCCATGAACAATTTGACCGATCCAAAAAACAATGGACCGTATATTTCATAGTATTTCACCCCCTTATCATCGACTCTTTTTCTAGCGCGGATTCTCAAGGCATTGTCCCATGCAAAGGCCAGGGCAGCCAATACGACCCCAATTAGAACACCCATTGCCAGATCTTCAATCACCGTCACTACTGAGACAACCACCATAATAAGCACATCCATTCTCGGCGCCTTGGTAAACGCCTGGATGCTCGCCCATTCAAAGGTCCCAATGGCCACCATGAACATAACACCTACTAGCGCAGCAATTGGGATTTGCTCTATTATGCTTCCAAAAAACAAAATGAAGGTCAATAATGCACCCCCAGCAACAATACCTGAAAGACGGAAACGTGCATGGGAGTTGATATTGATCATGCTCTGGCCTATCATGGCACATCCCCCCATTCCTCCAAAAAATCCACTGATGATATTTCCCAGGCCCTGGGCCACACATTCTTTATTTCCGCGGCCGCGTGTTTCAGTAATTTCATCTATGAGCGTCAACGTCAGGAGGCTTTCGATCAACCCGACCCCGGCAATTTTCAAAGCAAAAGGCAGTAATATCCACAGTGTTTCCAGGCTGAAGGGAATATTGAATGAAACAAGGGAAGGTAATCCCCCACTGATGGAAGCCATGTCTCCTACGGTCAACGTTTCCAAGTCAAACCCGATTGCAATAGCTGAAATAACCAGGATTGCAGCGAGGGCCGAAGGAATTACTTTCGTTAGCTTCGGAAGAAAAAAAATAATCGACATCGCAGCGATGATCAATGCGATCAGGGTATATAATGGCGTACCTGTCAGCCATTCTTTTTCACCCAGGTCATTGGTAAATTTGAACTGACTAAACTGTGCCAGGAAGATCACAATAGCCAACCCATTGACAAAGCCCAACATCACGGAGTGTGGAATGAGCCGGATAAATTTACCCAATCTCAGCAATCCAACTGCGATTTGAATGATTCCACCCATGATAACTGCAGGAAACAAATAATCAATCCCATAATTACTAATTAACGGTACTAATACGATGGCAATCGCACCTGTGGCGCCCGATATCATTCCAGGTCGACCACCAAGAATAGAAGTAGTCAGCCCCATAATGCAGGCCGCATAAAGCCCTACCAATGGGGGTACTCCCGCAATAAAAGCAAAGGCAATAGCTTCAGGTACCAATGCAATGGCAACAGTGAGTCCCGCAAGAATTTCATTCTTGTAGTTCATCTCCCTCACAGGGGAGAAATCAAATAATTTTATCAATTGGATTTAATTTTTGCTAACGAGGCGCAAAATTAGTGTTTTTATTATTAAAAATATAATAATAATCAGCTATTTATAAATCACTGCTCTACCTCTACCCGAATATTTCCTGTAGTTTTTTCTCCAGCGAGGATCCTCTCAGGTTTTTAGCAATAATATTCCCGTCACGATCGATTAACACAGTAAAGGGAATTCCTTCGACATTATAAATAGCGGCGGCTATCGAATTAAAATACTGAAGGTCTGAGACATGAATCCACCCAAGGTTATCGGCTTTGATGGCATCCAGCCACGCATCGCGCGACCTATCCAATGACACCCCGTAAATCTCAAAACCTTTGCTTTTATACTCATTGTACATTCGCACTACATTGGGGTTCTCCTTCCGGCAGGGACCACACCATGCTGCCCAGAAGTCAATCAGCACTACTTTTCCCCGAAGTGAGGACAACGCAACTGTGTCACCTTCCGGGTTTGGTAATTTAATCTCCGGTGCTGGCTGGCCAATCGCAAGCTTTCTTGCATTGGATAATTGATCCTTGAATGTCTGCAGGTGTTTGGAAGTCGGGTATTTTTCCTCTACGCCACTGATCACGCTTTCCACCAATTCAATATTATTATCCAGGCTAATGTACGTCAGGGTAGAAAGCGTCGCAATGGTAGGTTCCGCGGTTTCAATATACGCGGCTATTCTGGCTTCCTGCTCCTTTTGAAGGTCTCCCACCTCCTCTGTCAAAAGCCTGATCTGATCCATGTCTCCCTCGGTTTGGGCATCGACATACTGCTGATTGATAGAGGCATACCTGGCATTAAATTCTTCAAATATTTTTTCTACTTCCTGTATCTGCTTCATTTCAATGCTACCTGACACGTTAAAGGTATCGCTCATACCTGATCCACCTGCCACAATTTCCAGATCAGAGTCATTTAAAATGAGCACTCTTTTTTGTAAGTCCCCAACATTCAGACGGTAGTAATCAGGTTCCGACACTTCCACGAGAAATTCAAATTCATGATCATCACCTAATTCAAAAGTATCGATCGCTATTACCTGGCTGTTTTCATCAATCCTTTCCAGCACTACCCTGTTATTTTGCGGATTTAGTACTTTGCCAGAAATTTTTATACCATCCTGCAAATCTTCCTTATTCGCCGAACCGGAACCCGCTCCACACGATGTCAACAAAATGGCGATCGCCATGAATGCCAGTAATATGTTTTTTCTTTCTTTCATGCTATCTCAATTAACTGATTTCAATTTATCCTGCAATAATTGGTTTGTCACCTTTGGGTCAGCCTTGCCCTTCGTCGCTTTCATCACTTCGCCCATAAACATCCCAATCAATCCTTTTTTTCCTTTATTATATTCCCTTGCCTTGTCAGGGAATTTGTTTACAATTTCCTCCACTACTTTAGTCAGTGAATCGCTGTCA
>JBNLGG010000045.1:0-35052 GCA_050305935.1 Cyclobacteriaceae bacterium
CACTTTTACCAGTTGCCAGAGATCATCACCCCCACTGGCGCAAGGTTAAGCGCAGCGGTCCTTGTGCCTACAATTACATATATGTTTGTCATTAGAAGCATCCGCTTCGGGCGTCTAGTACACATATACATTAAATGAACGCATATGGTGATAAAGGAAAGGTCCAAGCGAGACACTTGAACCAGAGTCGAGATTGGGTTCAAGCGAGACGCAGCTGTCTGCCGCAGGTGTGTTTGAACCGGGGCATTGAATCGTAAAAAAGTTGATCTCAATATTTCATGAGTTATTTTTTAAGGGTACAGTATCAGGAGGGGATTTGTATGTATCGAGATCGGTTCGATCGCGGGTATTTTGCCAGTTGCCAGAGATTCTCTCCTTATGGCGAGCAAGGTCGGCCTTTGGCGGAATGACGGTGTAAGGTGGCTCTCCATTCCCGTTTGCTTCAGCAAACGGATTGTTCCCGTCAACAAATCAACAAACAACCAATCCCCAATTCCCCTAATCCCCAAATCCCCAAATCACTAAATCAAAAAATCAAAAAATATATAAATGTTTTTCTCACGCTTATTCCTTAATATAGTAGTTCAGTAAACCTACATCAAAATCGCTATCATGACCCGAAAAGAAGCCCTTAAATCCATTGCCATTGGAACGGCCGCAGTAAGCCTTCCGGGAATGGCTCACTCCAATTCAGAAAACAAAGGAAACTCCATGGAAAAACTGAAAGGAAATATCAATCACTCCGCCTGCCGCTGGTGCTATAATGACATCCCGCTGGAGGAATTATGTGAATTTGCCCGGGACTTGGGTATGAAGGGTATCGACCTGTTGAAGCCGGAAGAGTGGCCGGTCGTAGAAAAATATGGATTGACCTGCTCTATGGCTAATCCAGCGGAATTTAGTTTAACAGAAGGATTTAACAATCCCAAAAATCACACGTCCCTTCAAAAGACCTATAGCGAACTCATCCCCCAGGTAGCGGATGCCGGTTTAAAGAACCTGATTTGTTTTTCGGGAAACAGGAATGGGATTTCTGAGGAGGCTGGTTTGGAAAATTGCGCCATTGGCCTGGAGCCCTTGGTGAAAATTGCGGAAAAACATCAAGTTAACCTCGTTATGGAGTTGCTCAATAGCAAGGTAAATCACCCTGGCTACCAATGTGATCACACTCCGTGGGGAGTTGAGCTTTGTGAGAAAATGGGCTCTGATCGCTTTAAATTACTGTATGACATTTACCACATGCAGATCATGGAGGGTGATGTGATTGCTACCATTCGCAAGTACCATCCGTACATTGTGCATTACCACACGGGTGGCGTACCAGGTAGAAATGAGATTGACGAAACACAGGAATTATACTATCCCGCTATCATGCGCGCTATTTTGGAGACAGGCTTTAATGGATTTGTGGCGCAGGAGTTTGTGCCAACAAAAGAGGATAAGCTGTCATCGCTGAAGCAGGGTGTGTTGATTTGTGATGTTTGAGTTATCATTCAAGACCTGTCAGGTTTGTATTTTCAAATATCGTTACTGACCCACACCATGGACATTCCGGAGTCAAACCTGACAGGTCTTTTTCAAAAGTGGGCTCGATATGATTTTTTTGTTTAATTTTAGCGGATGTCCAATAGACGCATCATGAATAAATTTTTTCAACTGGTACTCACTCTTTTTCTCCTTTTGGGGTTTTCCGAATCTATTGCACAAGGTGTGTCCACCGAGGGAAAGGATTTCTGGTTTGGGTTTATGAACAACTGGCTACAGGACCCGAATAACCCCGTCATCCTGGAAGTGTATATCAGTGCGGATGATACTACGAGCGGGGTGCTGACCGTACCAAAAAACAGCTCATTTTCACCCATTGAATTTGAGGTGTTTCCGGGAATAACTACTCGTATTCCCCTATCATCTGACGTGTTGATGGCCCAGGGAACAAACAGCATTGAAAACAAGGGGATTCATATTGAGACGGAAAAGGACGTGAGCGTGTACGCGATGAACAAGCGCCAGTACAGCGCTGACGTGGCGGTTGTGTTACCAACTTTTTCTCTAGGAAGTGATTATTATGTGATGGCGCATTGGGAGAATGGCAACCGGAATAACAATGATAATTCGGATTCGGAATTTCTGATTGTCGGCATTGCAGATGGGACAGAGATAGAGATCATCCCATCCGTCACTACCGAAGGGGGAAATTCAGCCGGGGAACCTTTTACGATCGTCCTCGACCAGGGCGAGGTCTTTGAAGTACAGGCGAGGGGCGACCTAACTGGCACGCGAGTGAGTGCGGTGGACGGAAGTGGAGATTGCCAGAATTTTGCGCTTTTCGCTGGGAATCAGTATACCAAAGTGGGCCAATGCAATCACCCCGATGGACATGATCATTTATTTGCGCAGCAATATCCTACCAACACGTGGGGAAAAGAATTCATAACGGTCAATTATGAGCCCCGCGATGGTGGAGACCTGATAAAAGTATTGGCCTCAAAAGACAATACAACGGTACAGGTAAACAGCACGGATCATTTTCTAAATGCAGGGGAACACATTGAATTAACGTTAGATGGAGTAAATACATTTAGTTCTAATCAGCCCGTCGCCGTCGGCCAATTCAGTCGAAGCCAGGGATGTGACAATACCAGGGGTGATCCCTTTTTTATTTTGATCAGCCCAAACGAACAATTGCTGGAAAAGATCACGTTTAATTCCCCGACGATTGCTACTGTGACGAAATATTCCCTGAATATCATTGCCAAAACAAATGAACTATCGGACCTGACACTTGATGGAACTAATATCGCTGACAAATTTAACATCGTACCGGGCAATCCTGAATTCTCCTACGCAGCTATTCAGACTTCCAGTGGTAATCACACAGTAAAGTCGGAGGGTGGGTTTATTTGCTACGTGTATGGCTATGGAGCCAATGAATCCTTTGGTTATTCGGCAGGCGCCAACCTGGAGAACCTTAACATCGACGTGCTCATTACAAATGGCAACGGGAATGAAATCCCTTCAGATAGTATCTGTCTTAACGATGTGGTCATTTTTAAACCTATTACAGATACCCTGCAAAATCATTTTGAGTGGGTGTTTGGCGATGGTAAAACCGAAGTGACGTCCAGCCGTGATTCTGTGGTCTATCAATTTGATAAAACGGGCACATATTATTTTAGCGTTACGGCTTCGATTGGCGGAGGTGGCTGCGCAGCAGGAAATGAGGAAACCTTTTCGCAAGTCCTTAGGGTAGTGAACCCGAAAAATAAAATCCTTGGTCCGCGTTCTATATGCCCAAATACCGGAAATGTCTCGTATTTTCTTCAACATGAATATCCTTACAATTATGAGTGGTTTGTGGAAGGAGGCGTTATTTCAGCATCATATGGTGACAACATCGTGGTAGACTGGGGAGAGACCAATGCCAATGCCTCGGTTAAATTATTAGCTTCCAATCATTTTAATTGTTACGGGGATACCGTGACGCTTCCAGTAAGGATCAACATTCAATTAGAGCCGGAAGCGCCGTTCGGTGCGGATACACTTTGTCAGAGCAGCATGGACAGTATTGATTACTCTACCTATTTTACTGAAGGATCCAGCTACACCTGGGGGATTGAGAATGGAGAGATTAATAGCGGTCAGGGGACGCATGAAGTCAATGTGGATTGGCTGGATCACGGAATAGGTAAGCTGTGGTTTGAGCAAAACACCACCACCGATACCATCTGTGCCGGGATCTCAGATACGCTGTTTGTTTTTATCCAACGAGCGCCGTCAACGATAGCCGCTATTACTACCGAAAAGACCGTGTATCAACGGGGAGCGGAAATTGTTTTCAACCCCGATACTGATGAACTTTATCAAATGTCCAAGTGGAGTTTTGGTGACGGAACAAATGCTGACAGTATTCCTATTTCCTCACAGAGCCACAGTTTTCTGTGTAGCGGAGTGTATGAGGTATCGCTGCATGTGTACGATACAATAGGTATTTGTCCGGAAAAGGCAAATGCTACAAAAGAAATCGAAGTCCTGCCAATCGGTTTGAAAACCATCCAGGTTTCCACGCTGACAGAAAATGATTCGATCATAGAATTGATTTGGGAAACAACAAACGCTGATTTTATCGAAGAAAATATTTCGATTTACAGGAAGAAGAAGGAAACACAATTTTCCTCGCTGGTTTTTAAAGCAAGCGCTGAAAGTGGGTCTACACACTTTACTGACCCAGGAGTAGAAACGTCTGATTTCAGCTACGAATATGTTCTCCGGGAACAGGACGATTGTCAAAGCGAAATTGAAACCATTCCACATCAAAGCATTTTGCTGAATGCATCTAATGATGACAATCAAAGGGCTTATTTATCATGGAATGAATATGTCAATTGGGAAAATGGGGTGGAAACCTATCAACTTTTTCTCGCGATTGATGATGGCGAATTTCAACTGATTAACCAGGGATCAATTAGTTCCTACGAATTTTATAATGATTCACTTGGCTTCGATTATTGCTTCCGGATTAAGGCACTTGAATCGGGAGGTAATAAAGCATTTTCATGGTCAAATATTTCCTGCGCTCATTTTATTCCGCCCATTCACACGTATAATGTAATCACGCCTAATCAGGATGGAAAGAATGATGTGTTTATTATTGAGGGAATTAAGCATTATCCCAATAGTGTGCTCAAAATCATCAACCGGTGGGGTGAAAAAGTCTTTGAGACTACCGGATACAAGAACAATTGGGGAGGCACGGAGCATGGAAAGCCAGTTGCGTCGGGAGTATACTACTATTCTTTGGATTTAAGAGATGACAGAGCTGAGACGAGAAAAATAAACGGGATCATCTCGGTGCTGTATGGTGGGGATCAGTAGACCCGGCAAAAAAAAGCTGTTTTGTGAAGGCCATATCCGTTCGAGAGGTTGGAACCGATTTTAACGGTAAGCTCCCTGGTTTGTAAAGATAGATTCCGGAATGACGACCTTCTCTTTTTAAAACATCTTATTAAGGTCTTTAATGAAAAGCAGGCTGATTATTGTTTTTTGCAAATCTTCGTAAATCTCCGGAAAGCAATTGGGGTATTCCAATAAAATTTTTTGATCGGGCGGGTTTAACTGAAAAAATCAAGCTGCTTTAAAATTCAATTCCGGGAAAGGAATGACTAACTTTAACATTCCCAAACTCCCTAAACCACAACCTTTCATACTTTCAGTTTATCAACCAAATAAACAACACCATGAAACGGATCACTCTGCTCAAATCAATATTTTCGGCCATGATAATCATTTTTATCCTGGTCTTTATTCTGGTCTGTAAAGCACATGGTGGTGAGATTGAAATAGCCCGGAATACCCCACTCATCGTGGCAAAGCATATTTCTCAATATTCGTTGAACAATTACGTGCAAAGCACACACTATATCCAGGTGGAGTTGAAATAGTGGCGCCACACCATTTTTATGTGTTTCATCCGCAAATCATTAATAATTCCTCTAATTTTACCGAAGAAACCGAGCATGACGGAGGTGTCACACAGCAGTAAGATTATAGCCATGCGAGGTTCCATATGACCATAAAGAATCAATTATAAGCATATGAAATAGAGTGATATGGATGTAAAGCAGCATTTCTCCACTTTCAGGGAAAAGATTGTCGGCATTGATCAATACATTGAGACTCCTCATGGAAATAAGAAAATAATTTATGCCGACTGGATAGCGAGCGGGCGCTTGTATCGGCCCATTGAGGAAAAGCTTACGAATGACATCGGGCCATTTGTTGGTAATACCCATTCAGAATCGAGTGAAACCGGTCGAGCGATGACTGTGGCATACCATACCGCACACCAGAAGATCAAGCAGCACGTGAACGCCGGTCGCGATGACGTGATCATTACCACCGGGTACGGAATGACTTCCGCATTGGCAAAGTTCCAGCGAATACTTGGATTGAAAGTTCCTGAACGGTTGGTGAAGTATTGCCAGTTGGAAGAGGAAGACAGGCCGGTGGTTTTTTTAAGCCACATGGAGCATCATTCAAATCATACGCCCTGGTTGGAATCACTGGCAGATGTGGTGGTACTCCCTCCTGACGAACACATGGTCATCAACCCTGACTACTTGCGGGAGGAAATAGGGAAATATGCAAACCGCAAGATGAAAATAGGATCATTCACAGCATGTTCAAATGTGACGGGAATCGAAACGCCCTATTATAAACTGGCCTCCATTATGCATGAACATGGAGGATACTGTTTCGTGGATTTTGCTGCGTCAGCACCCTATGTCAACATTGACATGCATCCTAAAGACCCAAACCAAAAACTTGATGCCATATTCTTTTCACCCCATAAATTTTTGGGTGGGCCGGGGTCGTCGGGAGTTCTGATCTTTTGCAAGGATTTATATAAAAACAGGATTCCCGATCATCCGGGAGGCGGAACGGTCACGTGGACAAATCCATGGGGTGAGCACGCCTATTACGATGACATAGAGGTCAGGGAAGATGGCGGAACACCTGGATTTTTGCAGTCGATTAAAACGGCTTTATGTATTAGTCTGAAAGAAAAAATGGGCGTCGATTTTATTAGGAAAAGAGAACAGGAATTGATGAAGCTTGCATTTCGCGAATTGGATCGCATCAAGGGCTTGACTATTCTTGCCAGCGAGTATCGCGATCGCCTGGGAGTGATATCCTTCTATATGGAGAATATTCACCATAACCTGATCGTGCGCTTGCTGAACGACCGTTTCGGCATTCAGGTGAGAGGAGGGTGCAGTTGTGCAGGAACTTATGGACATTATTTGCTGCATGTTGATCGCGAAAAGAGTCACCAGATTACGGATCTGATCAATCAGGGTGACATGAGCCAGAAACCGGGATGGGTACGGATTTCCCTTCACCCTACCATGTTGGAAGAAGAAGTAATGTCCATAACAGCCGCCCTTAAAGAAATATCAGGGAACTACCAGGAGTGGATGGGGGATTATCATTATTCCAACAAGACCAATGAGTTTTATCACACTACTTTCCAGGCGGATTCATATCAGCACTTATTGGAAATTTAAAAAAAAAAGCGACCCGTTTCCGGATCGCCTTTTTTGGACTTTAGCATAATTTTACTTCACTTCTCCAACAGTGACAGAAGTCAAATCGAAGAAATCTTCAACTAATTCCTGTGCCTGTTCGATGGTGCCCACCACCTGGTAAGGCACTGGCGAACCTTGCACAAGGAAAATAGCCTCCAGGATAAACCTGATTATTGGATTGTTGATCACATAGATAGATAGTAAACACTTTTTCTTAATTAGGTCGAAATTCTCTTTCAGCCATTCCGCCTGCCGGTTACGCAACGCAGAATTTAAGTATTTCGTTTGGCTGGAATTAAAAACAACGACGAACGCATCGTTGAAACTAAGGTAATACTCCTTCAATTTTGACAGGTATTCATTGAACTCATCTAAGCTGGGTTGGACTCCGCTAAACTTGATTTCTAGTAAGCTGTCACTTATTTTTTCAAAACTCGCATATTCCATAACCGCAAATTTTTTAAAAAATGAAGAGGGAATAAATGTAAGTACAAGTAGGTAATGCCGACATATTTTTTCGCCAAAGTGCAGCGATTAAATGACAAACGACATGATAAGGGGAAAAAGCCTTTAAAATACGCTTAATTAAGTGTTTTTTCAACACTTAGGATATAGTTGTTTTGACTATTTTCATTCAGACAGGGCAAAGCGCCCAGGTTCCCCTGACAGGATTTTTTCGAAAGAAAAAATGTAGTTTTCCCTGGCATTAAAACATAAACATTTTAATCCTGCACCTTTTTAAGTTGGATCGTTGGACGAAAATGAAGTCGTTCTTCATGCTGTTTCTCAGAGCAAGTTTATAGTAGCGTCTTGCCAAAAGGTATTTGCCGGAATATTCATAGATATTCCCCAGCGCTTCAAATGCCCTGGCTGGGCAACTGCCAAACGCCAGGCTTTGTCGAGCCACCTTTTCAGCCTCCACAATCCGCCCGGTGCGGGACAACAGTGTGCTCAGCCCGATAAATGCCTCCGGGCACGGAGGCCCAAACTTAATAGCAAGCCGATAGTGACTTTCAGCCATCGTATTCTGCCTGAGGTAATGAAAATAAATCTCTCCCAAATAGTAGTGGAGTTTGCTATTAGAAGGTTCGTCCGTCAGGGAGGTTTCGAGCAATTCTTTGGCTTCGGCTACACGACCCAACTTGATTAGCGCTTCCATCTCAATTTGTAAAAGTTCGATATGTAGGTTGTTTTTCTTCATAGTAATTGGCGTTGGCGGTTAACTTATCTGGCTATACCATTTTTTGTTGGACAGTTGTTTATTTTGGCACCGTTCGATGCATTCCTCAAACTGCTCTAACTCAAATTCTTCTATGGTTGCCTGTTTCCCGTCTGCATAGTATTCGAGAGCCACCTCGTAATTTTCATTTTGCTCATACAAGCGTCCATAGTGAAAATAGATCACTGATTTCTTCACGCCCGTTACCTTGTCGGCTTTATCCAGCAGGTATTTCAGGTGCTCCCATTTATCGGTTTCTGTAAGCAATGACATATAATTAATATAGGTGACAGGAAACCTCGGGGCATATTTCAGTGCCAGGTTGTACATTTCTTCCGCCTGGGCAAAATCAAAGAAATATCGATGATAGATCCACCCGAGATAGTTGTACGCACGGCCATATTCCGGTTGTTCCCACACTATTTTTTCGAATAATCTTTTCGCCTCAACTATCCCTCCATACTCCAGGTTGTCAAGCGCTTCCAGATAGTATTCCTCTATTTGTAATTGAGACATTTTTTTATGGTTTTATTGTTAATAAAAAAGCCCGGTCAGATGTATTTGACCGGGCTTTATCAATTTCTTTTTTTTGGATTAAACTCAACTATTCCGGTCATGCCAACACATATGTTTAATGTCCACTCTAAGTGTCATGTCACACGATGTATTGAGCGCTATTTGAGTTATTTTAATCATAATAAAAAAGCCCGGACAGATGCCCGGGCTTTGTATCGTTAGTTCTTTTTAGTTCTAAATTACATACCGGGCATCATCGGCCAAAGCGCCATACCTACTGGCGACTTAATGTGCTTATATGTATCCCTGATTTTCATAATGGTTGCAAATGTAGGTGATAGCTCAAAATGCTCCAAAAGATTTTTTCATTTTTATCAAAGAGGCAAATTTACCGTCATTCCAGTCCCGATCGCTATCAACGATTTTTCGGAGGCAATTTATCTTACATGTTGGTTAAACAACGAAAAACGCGAAATTCGCGAAAGTACTTACACCTCCGGTGTTTTGAAAATTGCTTTGCAATTTTCCTTTTCGTGAATTTCGTGTTTTTCGTTGTTGAAAAATGAAGCAGTTGTCAGGGAGCCAAAGCAAAAACGCCTTCAAACTATCGGAACCAGAATGACAAAGTTGCTTGGTTAAACGCTTTTTTCCTGACTTGAAAAGCTAGAAATTGTCAATAAAAAACGATGAAAAATTGAAGGAAGCCTGCCAATCCGCCTAACGCTGCGCCTACCAGGATAAGGGTCATTTCGTCTTCCTTAAAGACGGGGCGTAAGAAGGCTTCGAATTCGACCGGGCTTAGCTGATCCATCTTTTTAAACAAAACATCTTTTAGGTTCAGCGTTTCTTCAGTGTATCCAAAAACCGACCGGATATTTTGAGGAAGTTCCTGCATAAACCGGAAGCTGGCAATGTTTCGGATGTATTCAAACATTTTGCTTCCGCTGACAGATTCAATGATCTCCTTGGCAGTTCCTGCCGTATGCTCAATGGTTTTTTGTATATGGTTTTGTACGATGCGGTACATGTTTTCCGCACCGGGGCCACGGATAATGTATTCAAAGATGTTTTCAACCGTGATAATCTTGGAGGCCACAATATTAGAATACTCAAGGCTCACTTCATGTTGTCGTTTTATGAACATCCCCTGGATAGTTAACTTTCCAATATTTATGGGGTTAAGCGGCCGGAAGATTAAATTGAGGGCAAGATAATTTGTAAAGTATCCCACCAGAATGCCCGCAACCGGAAGTGTCCACCACAATGGAAAAAAATACCAGATCGCCATTTGGACTAACCCGAAGGCAAATCCAAAATAAAGCCCGGAACGTTCAATAAACCTGAATTCCTGCTTTCCACAATTCAGAAATACCATATTAAGCAGACGTTTATTCTGTGTGAGGGCTGATACCGCCAATTCCTTGAGATCCAACAGGCTTTTAAAATTGGATTTCACATCCTTCATAATTTCCTTAACAACCTCCGGTAATTCCTCCCTTATTTCTCTGTACACATTTTCTTTGATCAAGGTCGGGGTGCTTTTCCACAACCTGGGAGCCTGTGCTTCCATCACTTCGTCTATGATCTGCCGGGAGAGCCGGTCGATGGAGGGGGTCATTTCTTTAGCCACTTCCTGCGGTTCCACACGGGCAAATTCTTCCTCGATGTTGATGAGCTTGCCGGTCCACAAATCAACAGCGGTCTCGGCCATTTTTTTTGCTTTGGATGGAATAATGCCCTGCCACCCAAATGGCCGAAGTCCTTTAAACTCGATGGGGTAGAAAGTCATTTTAATAGCTATAAGGTTAGTAATCCACCCCACAAAAGCGCTTACGAATGGAATGCTCAGTAGCACCGGGTCATGTAAAATGTAAGTGAAGAACTCCCTCATCGACTTTTATTGTACCTCAAATAACCTAATAGATGGGAAAACAAACATGATTTTTGTTGGAATTTTTAAAAGGAGTGGCAGGTTCAAATGTAAAAACGTTTGGTTTTCTTTTTTCAATGTGGGCAGGATTTTTTCTCCGTGCAAAAATGTTATCCAACCAAAAAGTGATAAATTAAACAATACTAATTCACCAACACTATGTTTGTACCCCAACTCGTATTAAAACAACTTTATACCCGCGGAAGTCTGCAAAATAATGCGAATGGTTTTCAGTTTTCCATAAAAAACAGGCTGATCGATGCTCGTTTGTCCCGGTTAAACCAAATTCGATGTGATGAATGGGAGGTAAGCCTTTCTGATGTCAAGATCGAATATGCAAGTGGTGAAGATATTTGCGCAAATGATATCTCAGAGGACAGGCCCCTGAACTTCCCACTGAAAAAGGAGATCAAACTGTTGATCAAAGGAAAGCAACTGGAGGAGCGTAAACACAAAATACAAATCAGTTTTACTGCCGAGCCATTTGGCACGCTTGACTTAAAGGTGGAAGATGCCATTACCTCAGATACCGATCATTTGATTCGGATTCCGCGGAATAATGAAGATGATTATGGGCCGAAGGTGATCGAAGAACGGCAACGTTTTGCCGAATCATTTTCCAATAAAAAATTTGACCACCTTTTTCAATACAGCATAGATCCTTTACATACGGCAGGGAACATAGAAAATTTTACCGGAGCTATTCAGGTTCCTTTAGGTCTCGCAGGTCCAATTTTAATAAATGGCGAACATGCCAGGGGAAATTTCCTCATCCCTTTGGCCACCACCGAAGGCACCCTGGTAGCTTCCTACAACCGTGGGATTAAAGTGGTCAATTTGTCCGGGGGAGTGAAGGCCACCGTTGTGGCCGATGCGATGCAGCGTGCTCCGGTATTCGTTTTTAATGACGCCAGGTCATCGAGGAAATTTGTACAATGGGTACAAGAAAATATTGTAAAAATTAAGGAGGAAGCCGAGGCGACGACGAGTGTAGGTAAACTTCAATACGTGGATCCATACCTTGCCAACAAATTTGCTTACCTGCGATTTAACTACTCAACGGGCGATGCGGCAGGACAAAACATGGTGGGTAGGGCTACCTTTGCGGCTTGTAGCTGGATCATAGATCATTATGACGGTGGTGGCCTTGAACACTTTTTCCTTGAATCCAATCTGGCTACTGACAAAAAAGCCTCACAGATCAATGTCATGCACAGCCGGGGCAAAAGGGTAATTGCGGAAGCAATAATTAAAAGAGATGTCTTAATCCAACATATGCGTGTAGAACCGGAGCAATTGGACTATCACTCCAGGGTTTCCAATGTTGGCGCAATTTTAAGTGGAGCGAACAATAATGGAGCACATTCTCCCAATGCGATCACTGCTATGTTTATTGCGACAGGGCAGGATGTCGCCAATGTATCTGAGTCGTCCGCCGGTATTCTGTACACTGAGCTGACCCCGGAGAACGACCTTTACCTTTCGCTGACCATACCGTCATTGATTGTGGCTACCTATGGTGGCGGCACAGGTCTTCCTACCCAGAAAGAATGTTTGGACATGCTAGGGTGTTACGGAAAGGGCAGGGTGAATAAGTTCGCAGAAATAGTGGCAAGTGTTGCGTTGGCAGGGGAGATATCCCTTGGGAGTGCCATTTCCTCTAACGACTGGGTGAGCAGTCATGAAACATTTGGCAGGAACCGGTAGTATTTCCGATTCTGAAAACCCGTCGGCTTAGGTAAAATGCTTGCTTCAATTATTGTCAAAGGGCCATGAAGCCTAACAGGTTTAAATGATAATTTGTGTTGAGTTTTGCTCTAATTGAATAGCAGTTCCTGGTAGGCATTTTGTAACTCCCGCAGGGCCAGGTATTCCTTTTTTTCCGTGGCCAATTGAATTCCCTTCTCGTAGGCGGTTAAGGCAAGGTCGCGCTCATCAAGCGATTCATATAGTTTAGCTGCGTGGTAATAGGTGGGGAGGTAGTAGGGGTGATCATTCAGGAGTATTTCATAATATCTTCTGGCCTGGTCCGGATCGGTATGCAGGTATTCAGTGGCGATGGCGTAAATGGTAAAAGGATCATTTGGATCGTCATTTAGAAATTCAAGAAGCTGCTGCAATCGGTTCATTATAAATATTAATATTTCAGGAGAATATCTATTATAATTTCTATATTAAGACTATAAAACTAATATAAATCTGATTTAAAATGAGTATAAAAATTTTAGTGTGTATCACGCACGTACCGGATACGACCTCTAAGATTTCTTTTACAGATGGCAACACCAAATTCGATAAAAACGGTGTGCAGTATATCATCGGGCCTTACGATGATTATTCGCTTGCCAGAGCTGTGGAGTTAAAAGAAAGTATAGGCGCCGGTGTCACGGTATTAAATGTTGGGACTGCGGAAACCGAACCTACTATCCGAAAGGCGCTTGCCATCGGGGCGGATGATGCCATTCGTGTGAATGCAGAGCCAACAGATTCATTTTTTGTGGCAAGTCAAATTGCCCATATTGCAAAACAAAATAATTACGACCTGATTTTAATGGGACGGGAGTCCATCGATTTTAACAGTGGAGTTGTCCATGGTTTGGTAGGGGAGATGCTTGGAGTGCCATCCTATTCGCCGGTTATGAAATTGGATGTTAATGGCTCTGATGTTTCCATGACCAGGGAGATTGAAGGTGGTAAGGAGCAGATCAAATCAACCTTGCCGCTTGTTGCCGGATGCCAGGAGCCTATCGCTGAGTGGAGGATCCCCAATATGCGGGGAATCATGACAGCCCGTACGAAGCCTTTGAATGTGGTGGAGCCGCAGGGTGTGTCTCCCTTGGTAAGCACCATTTCCTTTGAGTTACCTCCACAGAAGGGAGCATGCAAACTCGTGGAAGCCGAAAACCCGGCCGAATTAGTCAAATTGCTTAAAAGCGAAGCGAAAGTGTTATAATCAAACAGAAAGAGGAAAAAAGATATGTCGATATTAGTATTTGTAGAAATTGCTGACGGAACCATTAAAAAATCATCTTTGGAGGCGGTGAGCTACGGCTATGAAATGGCCGGGCAGAAACCTGGTGAGGTGGTTGCGTTAGTACTTGGAAGTATTCAAAAAGATCAGTTGGATTCCATTGGAAAAAGTGGGGCAGGCAGAATTCTGCATGCCACCGACAAGCGACTGGATCAACCCATCGCTGCGGCATACGCAACAGCTATTGCCCAGGCATTTGAACAATGCGAGGCCCATACCCTGGTTTTGGCCAAATCGGCATTGAGCGATACTCTAGCTGCAAAAGCTGCGATAAAACTGGGGGCTGCTGTTGTAACAAATGTCACCTCGCTTCCAGGCAATGAGGGAGGTTTTACACTCCAGCGAAGTATTTACACGGGAAAGGCTTTCGAAACCGTTAAAGTGACTGCCAATAAAAAGGTGATAGGCATACGCAAGAACGTGGTGCCAGCGAGGGAAGACGGAAGCCAGGCCTCGGTCGAAAATATTGATCTATCCTTTTCAGACGGTGATTTCAAAACCGTGATAGAAAAAAGTGAAAAAGCTGAGGGAGATATTTTGTTAACCGAGGCGGAAATCGTAGTTTCGGGCGGTAGAGGGCTAAAAGGCCCGGAAAACTGGGGAATGATAGAAGAGCTGGCGAAAGAACTAGGCGCAGCTACTGGATGCAGCAAACCGGTTTCGGATATGGGCTGGCGTCCGCATCACGAGCATGTAGGGCAAACGGGAGTAAAAGTGAGCCCGAACCTGTACATCGCCGTAGGTATTTCCGGAGCCATTCAACATTTGGCAGGAGTCAATTCTTCAAAGGTTTTGGTGGCGATAAACAAAGATCCGGAAGCTCCTTTTTTTAAAGCGGCAGATTACGGTATAGTGGGGGATGCCTTTGAGGTGATCCCTAAATTGATAGAAGCAGTTAAAGCATCGAAAAACTAAAGGTCAGTTTGTGGATAGAATTAAATTAGAGATTTTAGGCTTGTCATCGAGTCAGTCGCAATCAGGGTCATTTGCCCTTGTGTTGGGAGAGACTTCGGGAAACAGGCGGTTGCCAATCATTATAGGCATGTTTGAGGCCCAGGCGATAGCCATTGAAATAGAAAAGATTATTCCAAACCGGCCAATGACACATGACCTGTTTAAGTCGTTTGCCCACAATTTCAATTTCTCCGTGAAGGAGATCGTCATCTCTGATTTAAAGGAAGGTGTATTCTTTGCGAAGATAGTGTGTGAAGACCACAACCGAACCATTGAAATTGACGCCAGGCCTTCTGATGCGATTGCTATTGGTCTGCGTTTTAATGCTTCTATTTATACCTATGAAGCTATCATGTCTGAAGCCGGTATAGTTCTGACGGAGGAGTCGGATGAAGATTCTTCTGAATTGACCAGCGATTTTGCTAAGCCGGAGAAAAAAGAGCCATCAGAAAAGCCCAAGGAAAGCATTAAAGATCATTCAACTGATAAATTAAAGAAGATGCTGGATGAGGCGATTGAAAAGGAAGACTACGAACGCGCCGCAAAGATCAGGGATGAGATGAATAGGAGGAATTGAGATTGAAATTTGAAAAACAAATAAAAAAGGCTTGGTGAAACTTTCATCAAGCCTTTTTTTCTGAAAGTCCGGTCGTCAGACCACTCTAAGTGGCCTGACCACTTTTATGTCGGTGGGTGAACTGCCTAAATTCAGGGATGTTTCCATCATTTGCGATTAATATCCAAGACTGTACCATCCTCGTACATCGCCTTTATCTCATCTTTGGAAAGGAGAAAATACTCCTCCGTATAATTTTCCTCCTTGTCGATTTTGTAGATGCCACTCATCTTGTTTGTTTCATAGTTATTATAACTTACTACTACGCTATCATTGTAAAAGTCAACGATTTTGAATGTGCTGTAATTCCCTTCTGTTTTAAATTCATAAACGTCGTTGATCTGCGGATCAGCCAGAAAGGCCAACTCCTTTTGGGTATTGTTTTTATCAACAAAATAGAACCACACTGCCAATGCCGCGATAATAACCAGTCCGATAAACTGCCAGATGGGTGTTCTTGACTTCATTTTCTGCGTAGCCAAGTGGTCTTTAAATTCCTTAGGCATCTTGCGCTCCTCCAGGACCTGCTGACAATGCTGGCATTGAGATACAGCTTTCTTACCATAAGGAAAAAGTGGAATCCAAAAGATGTGAACGTACCTTGAAAATAAACTTATTGAGACGGAAGACTCTGTTCCGCAGCTAGGGCAGGAGACATGCTGTAGTTGTTCAGTAGAAACATGTGATGCCCTGGTTCCATAAATAATCATAGGAAAAAGAGTTAGGGTTGTAAAAAATTTGTGAAATATACGGGTTTGGTTAAAAATGAATGAGGGTCTTTTTGGCTATACATTACATGAATCGCCAGTGAACTAATTCGTGCCACCACTAATTGCTTTTCAATTTTCATTTTGTCAAACAATATGGGTGGTGGCTCGAATAAAAAATCGTCACTTTGATAATTGGTGGTTAGTCCATGCCTCAGCAGAAAAGAGTTTATGCTTCAATACCACTTATAGATCCGAAGGCCAATCCCAAAGAAAATAAGGCCAATTCCCGAGAGAATAGCGAAAGGCATCATTATTTGCGAAATACCAGCTCCTTCGATGAAAACACTTCGGGTATAGTCAGCCATAAGTGTGAGTGGCAATTTCTCTATTATGGCCACCGCCCAGTCCGGGAAGTTGTGATAGCTGAAAAAGATGCCTGAAAGGATCATCATGGGCATGACCACCAGGTTTACCAGGCCATTTCCGACCCGGGTGTCTGACGTTCTTGCTGAAGCAAAAATGGCAATACCTGTAAATGCCACATTCCCTGCCAGGAAAATCAAAAGAAAAGGGACGAAGCCACCGGAAATGGTCACATCAAAATAGAAGTAGCAAAATAGCAGGAGGATGGCCGCTTCCAGGAAGCTCAGACCCAGACGTGCCACGAATTGTGCAGCGAGGAACAAGGATTTGCTCATCGGTGTAGCCAACATCCTTCGCAGTAGTTTTTTAGAGCGCTTGTCGATCATGCCATAACTGATGCCCCACATGCAGGACATCATCACCGACATGCACAGTAGACCCGGAACCAGAAAATCGATATATCTGGTGCCTTTCTGTTTCAACGGAACTACCGAGGTAGTCTGATCAGATACCTCTCCAAGGTTGTGTAGCTCTGCCTGTAGTTGAAGATAGATCAATTGAGCTTCGGGATTATTGGGGTCAAAATGAAATTGCAGGCTGTCGTTACCGGTAGTGACGATCAGCTCTGTGACACCTTTTTTAAGTAATAACAATGCAGAATCCCAATCCATCAGCATGAATTGATACCTGACTTTGCCCGTTTCCTGCGTTCCGATTTCAACTTCAAATGTCCCGCTGTTTTCCAGGTCCGACTGCAAAATCCATTCATTCCATTTTTCATTGGAAGTTTCGGATGCCTTGCCTTTTGAGACCATGGCAATTTTTTGCACCAGGGTTTCTTTTTGGGTAAAAGCTACTCCCAGCCCCCAAGCCATTAAAATCGGGAAAAAGACTGCCCAGAAGATAATTCCCGGTTGCCTGAAAAATTCTTTGAAGTTGATGCTGATTAATTGTAAAAACTGATTCATTAGTCGTTTAGGTGTTTACCGGTCATGCTGATAAAAAGGTCGTCAAGGGTCATCTTCCTGCATTCCAGGGAGGTCAGGTTCAGATTTTTCTGCTCGATGGATTGCATAAATTGAGGGAGATAACTGACCAGGTCCTTGACAATCAACTCTACCTCATTGTTATCATCATTTGTAATATTGATCACCGAGGGTCTGTCGGGGAGAAATTGTTCATCAAAACTTTCCTTGATGCTGAATTTTATCACCTCACCGCTTATATAGGTAGACAGCAATTCTTTTAACGTACCTTTTGCCAATATCTTTCCACTGTCCATGATAATGATCCGCTCACAAAGATAGGAGGCTTCTTCCATGTAGTGAGTGGTCAATATCAGGGTGGTGTTCAGCTCCCTTTTTAATTTCTTTAATATGTCCCAAACCTCCCGGCGGGCAGTAGGATCCAGACCGGTAGTGGGCTCATCCAAAAGAAGAATTTCCGGCTTGTTTAGAATCGAAATCCCCAGTGCCAGGCGTTGCCGCTGACCACCGGAAAGGTTGACCACATAAGCATCTTTTTTCTCCGTCAGGTTGATCAGGTCCAGCACCTCATCGATCCTGGAATTTCCCAGCTTATAAAAGCTGGCGAATAATTTTAGTGTTTCCAGGACGGTAATCTTTTCAAAAAATCTCGTTTCCTGGAGAGAGATGCCAATCACCTGGTGCAATTCCTTTTCATGGGAACGCCACTTCATACCTTTAATCAATATTTCCCCCGAATCTGGCTGCTGGATGCCTTCGATCATTTCCACCAGGGTGGTTTTTCCGGCACCATTTGGTCCGAGCAGGGCAACGAACTCCCCTTTTTTAATGGAAAGGTCGATGCCATCGACTGCTTTCACGTTCTTAAAAAATTTTCTAACCTCTTTTACCTGGATGATTTCCTCTTGTAAACCCATAGCTCCAAAATTAAAAAGAATTGCCGGAATGCAGAGGAGAAAATATAAAAGCCGACAAGATTTGCCGGCTTTTAATTTATAGTGTTTGTGCTTTTGTTATTCTTCTTCCTGAAGTTGAACGCCTTCTGTTTCGATTTTCGTTCCTTCCAGCGTACCCCACTGGCAAGCTGTGTCGTGAAGAGTTCAACAGAAGGTTGAGCACATGTTGTACAAGAGATGATAGCAGGACTATCACAGTCGATGTGTAAGCATGGGCTGTAAACCACCTCTCGGTGCTGTTTTGGTAACAGGATGGTATTGAACGGAAAGAGGAAAAGGTTCGATAAAACGGATCAGGTGGGAATAGGAGAGATGAACGCAAGTGAGCCCCTGATGAAGTGTCGATAAAGTAAACACATTGTCAAAAGCTTATCATCTTGCGGATGAGTGAAGATGAAGAGAAAGACATGACAAAACTTTAGAAAATGATAAAGCGGTACTGTGTAGGTGTTTTCACTAACCACATATTTTCTCAACAAAGTGCATCGGGTTTGAAGACAAACAATAGAAACTGATAATGGACAAAATATTTTTTCACACAACGAAATAAAATGAAAAAAGCCATCCATTTTTTAACCGTTACTAATGAACAGCTTGGCTTGGGGTGATGATAGCAGGACACTTTATTATACCACTACCAAGGCAACAGCAGAGGGTGATCAGCTTCACCGATTGATCCCGATGGAAGATGCTGGTGAGCAGGAATTATATACCTATACAGAAACGCTTAGCGGGTCGGCTCAGATAGAGCGTGGTGCCGGAGGAGATATCTACCTGAGCATAGCAGGTGCTACAGGCCTGGCAAAGGTAAATGAGACAGATATTACTAGTGAAACTTTGACCTTTACAGGGAAGCAACTGGCTGGTCCATTACCGCAACAAAGCCAACGTATCACGAGTGCCGAACAAAAACCGGTATATGTCTTTAATAAGGAAATCGGAACAAAAGCTTACGAGCTAAGCGATCACCTGGGCAATGTACGGGCAACGGTAAGTGACAAGCTCAGGATCGTAGTAGACGGTAGTGGCAACACTTCTTACGAGGCAGATCTTCTTTCCCACAGCAATTACTATCCGTTTGGTATGGCTTTACCGAATGGCACTTACAATAGCCAGAATTATCGCTATGGGTTTAATGGTATGGAAGATGACTGGATCCAGTGAATATTTAACCCCGATTAAAATTCCAATTGCATAATCGAGGATAAGGCAACTAAGAAAAAATAAGACGTAAAAAAAAGCCGACAAGATTTGCCGGCTTTTAATTTATAGTGTTTGTGCTTTTGTTATTCTTCTTCCTGAAGTTGAACGCCTTCGGTTTCAATTTTCGTTCCTTCCAGCGTACCGGTCAGTGCGATAAATTCTACCCTTCTGTTGAGCGATTTGTTTTCAGCCGTGGTGTTTGGTACCAGTGGTCGGGATTCCCCAAAACCTTCGGTGTCCAGCCTGTTTTCCCTGATACCGAATTTGATCAATGCCTGCTTGATAGCGTTGGCCCGGTCGAGCGAAAGTTTCTGATTTGACTCAGCAGATCCGTCACTGTCAGTATGGCCGTCAATTCGGAACGAGATATCAGGATGTTCTTTCATAAAGGTAGCGATCCTGTTGATCGTAGTAAAAGACTCAGGTTTAATCGTAGATTTCGCTATGTCAAACAAAATGTCCCTTGTGGTAAATCTACCTTTAGATACCACCTGCTCGTAAAGCGTCATGTCATCCGGTGTGGTAACGATACATCCGTTGGCATCTGTTACATTTACTGTGTAAACTCCCAGCACCAAGTCTTTGATATCTTCCGAGGTCGCACCGTTGCTCCATTCGTATTTGTATGGCTCGACCCCACCACTTACTGTGATAAAGATTGCCCCACTGTTATCCCCGCAGCATTTCACATTGTGCACAGAGTCTATCCTTAGTGTCAATAGAGGAGGTTCAACGATTTCAGCATTCAAAGTTCTCAGACAGCCGTTTGCGTCAGAAACCATGAGCGAATAACTATCGGCCTGGACTTCAGAAATGTCCTCCGTATTGGCTCCATTGCTCCATGAATACAGGTAGGGAGTTACACCTCCGGATACGGAAACGTCAATCGAGCCTGTGGAAGCGCCGTAACATTCCACATCTACCACCTTATCGATGGATGCATAGTAAGCTGACGGTTCTTCGATGGTTGCCTCCAGTAAGCTTTGACATCCATTTCCTTCGGTAATGGTTAATGTGTAGGTTCCCGCTGTAATACCCCGGATGTCTTCGGTCGCTGCGCCATTGCTCCAGCTAAACGAGTAAGGCTGTACACCTTCCTGAACTGTCACCTGAATGGAACCTGTACTATCACCATGGCATCGGATGTCGGTAATGGCATCGATCGTTTTTACCAATGGAGCAGGTTGAGTAATTTCCGTATTGAAAGTGGCTACACACCCATTATCATCGGTAACAGTCGCCCTGTATTTTCCGGCAGGGGCTTCCACCAATCTATTAGAATTAACTCCATTGTTCCATTGGTAATTGTATGGGGCTTTTCCACCGCTTGCCTGTATTTTGACAAAGCCGGTTTTTTCACCTGAACAACTGATGTTGCTGATCGAATCCAATGTGATGACCAGGTTGGCCGGTTGATTGATCGTAGCATTCAATGATTCCTCACAACCATTTGAGTCACGGACCTTTACGGAATATGTGCCTGCCATCGCATTTACCAGGTCTTCGCTTTCGGAACCACTACTCCATGAATACATATATGGATAAACACCACCCTTTACCGTGATATCAACAAATCCCTTATTGTCTCCGAAACAAAGCACATGATTGACTGAGTCAACCCCAACCGCTAGTTTTTCTGGCTGTGTGACCTCGGCTTCCACCGATTTAATACAACCATTTTTATCTTTCACAGAAAGCTGGTAGTTGCCCGAAGGAATTCCAATCAGGTTTTTTTGCGATGAACCATTGTTCCACACATAGCTGTATGGTACTACACCTCCCGATACGTCCACCGAGATGCTACCTGTCTGGTTGCCAAAACAATTGACATTCGTCACATCAGCAACGGAAACAAGCAGAACCGGTGGCTCGGTAATTTCAGCAGCAAGTTCTCTGGAACAACCTTTTGCATCAACAATTTTAACCGAGTATTCACCCTTGGCTAAATCAACATTGTTTTTTGTAGTCACGCCATTGCTCCATTGATAATTATAAGGTGTCGTTCCACCTTTTATTGCCAATCCGATGGCGCCTTTCGTTTCATTGGCACACAGGTTATTGGCTACACTATCAATGCTTGCCAGGAGTTCCTCCGGTTGATTGATCGTAAGGTTCAAGGCGTTTTGGCAACCGTTGGCGTCATTTACCTTTACATTATAATTCCCTGCAAGTACCCCTGAAATGTCCTTGGTTTTAGCTCCATTGCTCCAACTGAAACTGTAAGGAATTGTTCCACCGCTGACATCCAATGTAGCTTTACCATCAGGCGTTCCATAGCAACTGATGTGCTCAATAGAGTTCACTGCAATTTTAAAGCTATCTGGTTGTGAAACCGGGGTTTGCAGACTGCCAGTACATCCATTTCCGTCCGTGACCGTCAGACTGTAGTCGCCCGCTTTCAGCCGCTCGATATCCTGGGTTGTCTGGCCGGAATTCCATGCATAACGATACGGCGCTTTACCGCCGGTAACTGTCACATGGATAGCCCCGCTTTGATCACCAAAGCAAGATAAATTCTTCACGTCATCGAGTGCGATAACCAGGTTAGAGGGCTGCGCAATTTTAGCACTTAGTGATTGGGTATAACCGCTGGCGTCGGTGACGTTTACCGTATAGTCACCCGCCACGACGCTGGAAATGTTTTGGGTAGAATCGCCATTGCTCCACTTGTACTTGTATGGCGGCACACCTCCTGTGGCACTGATCTTTATGCTACCTGCTGCGTCTCCATAGCAATGGATATCCTCTATTGATACCAAAGAAACGATCAATGGAGGAGGTTGTGAGATAGACGCACTGGCTCTGTCTTCGCAGCCATTGGCATCCCTGACGTTTACAGAATAGTCGCCACCAGGCACGTTTGAAATATCCTGCGTGACTGCTCCGTTACTCCAGCTATAGGCATAAGGAGGGACACCGCCTGTTACAGCGATATCAATGGCGCCGGTGTTTTGTCCATATTGCCTTATATTGGTTACGCTGTTGACATTCACGTTTAACTGAGTTGGTTCTTTAACAATCGCCACAATAGAAGAGTCTCTACAGCCTTTCAAGTCCATTATTTTAACCCTGTACTCGCCAGCGGTTACATTGCTTAGGTCTTGTGTCGTTGCCCCATTATTCCATGAATATTTGTAAGGCGCCGTACCGCCAATGACGGTTATGTTGATAGCGCCGTTGTTGCCGGAATAACAGGATACATCATCCACCGATGTAAGCGTGGCGACCAGTTTTGTAGGTTGGGTAATCACTGCGGACAGCTGTCGGCTACAACCCATTTGGTCGGTGATCACCACAGAATAATTTCCTGCTCCCACATCCACCAGGTTTTGCGTGGTCGCACCATTACTCCATTTATAAATGTATGGCTCAACACCGCCTTTAACATCCAGTCTTATAGCTCCGGTCAGATTATCAAAACAGAGGATGTCTTTTACTTCGATGATGTTGGCGACAAGTGCTGGCGGTTGTTTCACCGTTGCGCCGATGGTTTTGGAACAGCCATGGGCATCGGTAACGGTTACCGAATAATTTCCGGCAGGAAGTGCTGAAATATCCTGCGTAGTAGAACCATTGCTCCAGCTATATTTATAAGGTGCCACACCGCCGATAACGGCCAGGTCGATGGAACCTGTCTGGTTGCCAAAGCACGAAATGTTAACTACTGTATCGATCCTCAATGCCAATACATCAGGCTGGGTCACCTCAGCCTCAAGTTGCTGTGTACATTGATTTGCATCTGTTATTTTGACCGCATATTTACCCGCCGGGATGGCCTCCAGGTCCTGGGTGCTTGCTCCATTGTTCCACTGATAATTGTACGGGCCGATACCACCTGAAACCGTGATGTCAATGGCCCCGCCTTTATCACCATAACACAAGACGTTTGTTACAGATTTAACAGAGAATTTGACCGCAGTAGGCTGCGTTAATGTTGTGCTGACGGTTTGTAAACAGCCATTGGCGTCAGTGGCAGTCAACACGTAAGATCCCGCACCTTTATTGGCGAGATTTTTAGTGGTGTCCCCGCTGTTCCACCTGAATTTGTAGGGAGTGACACCGCCGCTCACCCTCACGTTAACAGCTCCAGTGGTAGCTCCATTACAAAGAATGTCCTTATCCGATTCTAAACTGGCGATAAAGCGCGAAGGCTCGGAAATGGTAGCGTCTACTGCCTTTTCGCATCCCCTGGCATCAGTTACTTTAACCGAGTAATTACCGGCGCCCAGGTTGCTTATGTTTTTGGTCTTTGCGTTGTTACTCCATAAATAGGTGTAGGGGGCCACACCACCAGAAACATCCAGGGCGACAGCTCCGGATGTTTGTCCATAACATTTAATGTCTGTTGCAGAGGCTGATGCCACAAGTAGCGGGTTTTCTGTAACTGTAGCACTTAATGAATCAGTACATCCATTCCTGTCGCGGATAATTACGTTGTATTTTCCGGCTTTTATATTTATAATATCCTGTGTGTTTGCACCATTGCTCCATTGGTAAGAATAAGGCTCAACACCACCTGAAACATTGATGTTCACAGCGCCTTTCATGTCACCAAAGCATAAAATATTAGTCACTCCTTCAATGGACTTAACTAGTTGTGCCGGTTCGGTGATGTTTTTAGAGTAGGTAGTAGTACAGCCGTTCGCATCTGTCACTGTGACGCTGTAGGTACCCGCAGTTATCCCGGAAATGTCTTTGGTGGTAGCGCCATTACTCCATGCAAAACGGTAAGGTTTAACGCCACCGAAAACATTGATGCTTATTGCCCCGGAATTGTTTCCTTTACAGTCCACATTCCTAAATGAATTTTCTGTCAGCGAAAGTAATTGAGGTTCGTTGATGGTAACGGAGATACTTTGCACGCAGCCGTTATTGTCCGTTACATCTACTGAATAGGAGCCAGCCTTTATTCCACTAAGGTCTTGTGTCGTGGCGCCGTTGTTCCACGAATAGACATAAGGTGCGGTACCGCCCACTACTCGTAAATCAATAGCACCTGTGCTTTGTCCAAAACAATTGATGTGTGTCACACTATCAAGCGACAAAACCAATGGCTCTGGCTCAGAAATAGAAGCGCTTGCCTCCAACTCACAAAAATTAGCATCAGTAATTTTTACTGTATAATCGCCCGCCGGGACGTTTACGAGGTCTTGCGTCACCTGGCCATTGCTCCACCTGTATTTATAGGGCAGAACACCACCTTCAACTTCAAGGTTGATAGCGCCAGAATAGTTATTGTTGCACTTGATGTCAGTGGTGTTGACAATCTGTGCCTTAAACTCCGAGGGCTGGGTCAATACTGTGTCGAGTGCCTGCTCGTGTCCATTTGCATCTTTTACCTTTACCGAATAGTTACCCGCAGGAAGGCCATTGATATCTTGCGTCGTCGCCCCGTTGCTCCAGGCGTACTGGTAGGGAGGTACTCCACCGATGACTGAGATATTTATTTCACCTGTTGTCGTACCAAAACAACTGATGTTTTTCGTATTGTCAATTTTTGCGACCAATGGAGATGGCTGTGTCAAGGTAACGTTCATTATCTTCGCGCATCCCGAAGCGTCCGTTACCCTAACTGTGTAGCTGCCGGATGTAAGGCCTGAAAGGTCCTGGGTTTCTGCATCGGTATTCCATTTATACTTGTAAGGAGGAATACCTCCTGAAACTTCAATGTCTATTGCGCCGTCCTGACCTCTATAATAAGAGATGTTTTTAGAATTGACAAGGTTGACATTCATGGCGCTTGGTTGTGTGATCTCCGTAGCAATGGATGCCTCACAACCGTTTTTGTCTTTAACTTCCACGGAATATTTGCCCGCTTGTATCCCGGCAATATCCTGGGTTGTAAGTCCATTATTCCATCGGTATGCATAGGGAACTTTACCACCTTTTACATTGATATTTATTGCTCCACCAAAATCGCCAAAACAACTAAGGTTGCGTACTTCATCAAATGTGATAGTCAATTTTTCCGGTTGAGCCACCTTGGTCGTCGATACTTCTGTACAATTCTCAGAGTCCTTTACGGTAACATTGTAGGTGCCTGCTACTACTCCTATTAGGTCTTCTGTGGTTTTTCCGTTGTCCCATGTGTAACTGTAAGGTGGCACACCACCGCTTACTGTGATGTCTACACTACCTGTACTGTCCCCGTAACATAAAATATTTTGGACATCGTCCAGTGACCTGACAATCAATGGCTTTTCTTCTATATCTGCAGTGACAATTTCCTGACAGGAGTTTTTGTCAGTAATTAATACAGAATACCTGCCGGAGTTTACGCCAGTTAGATCCTCGCTCGTGCTACCGTCATTCCATGCGTAGCTATAGGGCGCCACGCCGCCTGTCACATCGATGTTTACTTCACCATTATTGTAACCATAGCATAAGATGTCTTTGACAGACACGATTTCTGCCGTCAGTTTTGGCGGCTGTTGGATTGTCACTGTTACAGTATCGCTACAGCTAAATTCATCATATACCGCCACGCGATATTGACCTGCCTTCAGACCAGCCACATCCTGCGTGGTGTCTCCATGCGTCCAGTGATATTTGTAAGGGGGGTACCCGCCTGAGGCTGAAATGTTTATGGCGCCCTTACTTTCACCAAAACAAAGGTTGTTGGTGACCGCCTCAACTTTTACAATGATTTTTGGGGACTGAGTGATGATGATGTCAATCCCTTTTGATTTTTGCTGTTGTTCTGACGGCTGGTCCTGCCCAAAGGAATTTTGGGAAAAAAATAGTGTCAAGCCCATCACAATAAACGATACAAAACTTCGTCTAATAGTGGTACGATAATCCATGGAGTAATAATTTTTAAAAAGGTTTGAATTCCAATTACACAAAATCAAGTTAGCAAATATCGCTACTCAATATTTTTATACTCCAAGGTCTATGCTACATGTGGTTTAATTGTGAGATTATGTAGCTGAATTCCTGAAACATTTCTTTGTTTTTGCGTGTAAATAATTGATTATCAGTTTTTTGAATTAAGGTCTGGGTTGTGTGCATATCCTTTGCCATGAGAGATGAAGTGTAGTATCCTTTAAGAATGGCTTTAATCCCTTCATTTTTTGGAATAAATTACCAAAAAATTACCTCCATTTTAGGTCAAATTATTGGGCATTGCAATGGTGAAAGGAAGTAAATACGGATGGATGGTTATGTTTTCCGCTCAGTTGCGTTCTTCTTCACAATAAGTGTAAGTGGTTTTCAGATGTAAGGTTCCCGTACTGTTTTTCAAATAAAAAAACATTGAGCAGTTATGAATAAATGGATATATTTAGTAAAACATTTAATCCAATTATGATAGGCTTTTTTGAATACCAATACTTGAAATTTAAGAAAAACCACCTCCGTAATCTCGTGGTTCTTGCGAAAGCGGATGGCCATGTGGACGAAACAGAAGTGAAATTCCTCCATGAAATAGGTCAAAAGTACGGACTTAAAGAAAAACAGGTGCAGGAGATATTAGAATCCACCGATGTACAGGACATTAAGATTCCCAAAAAGTTTTACATGAAAGTAGGACAGTTGTACGATATTGTAGGAATGATGATGGCTGATGAAGTGATCGATGAGAAGGAAATGGAGTTTTGCCATATGATGTGTGAACGAATGAATATTAAACCACAGGTAATCGATGAGATGGTGAAGATCTACAAAAGAGGTGGTGTGCAGGATTTTGAGGAGTGGGAGGATTTTGTAGAAGAGTCCAAGCGTTTTGAAATTGCATGATGTTGATTTTCAAATAAAAGGACCAGCAGTGATCTTTTTTTCGGACGAAAACGTTTTATAGTAAAACAGTATTTTAAACAGAAAAGATTATGGAAGATATTTTCAAAAAGTTCCTATACACAGGTGTTGGCCTGGTAGCTCACACAGCCGAAAAAATCCAGCAATCCGTCAATAAACTGATCGATGACAATAAGATATCTGCCGAAGAGGGCAAAAAGATAATTGACGATTTTGTCAAAAATACCCAGACAAAAAAGGATGAATTTGAAAGCCAATTGAAGAGCATTTCAGAAAAGATCATAAAAGGGTTAAACTACGCGAAGAAGGAAGAACTGGATGAACTCAGGGCAAGGATTGAAGCCTTGGAAAAAGAATTAAAGAAAGCAAAGGGCAAAAAAGAGCCAGCCCACGCCTAGGGTAAAAAAATAGAAAAGATACTGCCGGGTTGCGCATGACCTGGCATTTTTTTTATTCCTATTTTTAGGTCTATATTCAGGCTACCCATTTAATTTTTATGTATTTCAATAGAACCATTCATAATATTTCCAGGATAAGACAATTCGCCGAGATCCTTATTAAGTATGGTTTTGAGGATATCATCGAAAACACAGCCCTTCGTAGGATCTTTTTCAGAAAGGGAGCTAAAAGCAGCCCTACTACCGAGTTGCAGGTGTCCAATCGATGGGAGAGGGTACGGCTCGTTATCGAAGAGCTGGGGCCCACTTTCATAAAACTTGGACAGCTTTTGAGTAACCGGCCGGATGTTCTGCCAGAACCGCTCATCAAGGAACTTGAAAAGCTACAGGATAAGGTACCGCCGTTTGATGTAAAAAAAGCCAGGGAGATCATTGAGAAGGAAAACAGGAAATCCCTGAATGAGTTGTTTTCCTATTTTGATGAAAAACCACTTGGATCGGCTTCCTTTGGTCAGGTGCACCGTGCGAGGTTATTGGAAGGGGAGGATGTGGTAGTTAAAATCCGTCGACCAGGCGCCCGGCAAAAAGTGATCGTTGATCTGAGGCTGCTCAAGGACTTCATTAAGCTGGCGGAGAATTTCTTTTTAAAAAATGGCATTCTCAATCCCATTGAAATAGTAGAGACCTTCGAAAAAATAATGCTCGAGGAAATTGATTTCAGGAATGAAGCAAAACACCTTGAGCAATTTAAAAAGGTTTATTCAGAAGAAAAGGATTTGTACCTGCCAAAGGTGTATGCATCCTATTCGTCTCAACGGGTCATCGTTGTGGAGTTTATCAGTGGCTGTAAGATCACAGAAGTGGATACGATCTCGTCATGGGGTATTGATCCAAAGGCACTGGCGGTTAAAGGATGTAATCTATACCTCAATCAGATATTTGAAAAAGGGTTTTTTCATGCAGATCCCCATCCGGGAAATGTGCTGGTAAAACCAAATGGTTCCATTGCCTTGATCGATTATGGGATGACGGAGAAGATCACCAAGTCCCAACGCTTTGCCTTTGCAGGAATATTTGTTTCCATTGCTAAACGGGATGCCTCCAGCCTGGCCATCAATCTGCGCCGCCTGTCTACTGACCACGATATCAGTGATATGAAAGAGTTTGAAAACGAACTCGAAGACCTAATAGTGGATTACACCGTTTTGGGAGTGGGGGACATGCAGTTACAGGATTTTACCGCACGTCTTCAGAAAATAGCCTATAAATTCAAGCTTCATATTCCGGGTAAAATATTCCTGATCTTTCGTGCACTGGCTATTCTCGAAGGCATTTCCACCAAACTCGATCCTTCTTTTGAAACACTGGAACACATCCGTCCTTTTGGGTTTCGCCTGATTGCCGAGCAGTTTTCATGGGACAATATAAAAAGTGAAATAGAGCACTCCGCCTATCAATTGATGTCCTTGTTTTATAATCTTCCGCTCGAAATCAGGGATATTATCCGGCAAATACGCAAGGGAAAGGTAAACCTAAACCTGACAGTAAAGGAACTGGAGGTGTACACTCAGAGAAAGGAAGTTTGGAACAATAAATTGATACTCGCTATTTTTATCTCTACTCTGATAATTTCTACTACCCTTACATTTTTTATAAAGCAGGAGGACAGTTCCTATGCATTTCTTGGAATATCCCTGTTGACCTGGATTTTTATCGTTTTGACGGGATTCACTACATTTTTGCTGATTGTTTATCACTTGTTTAACAGGAAGTGACGCCGGTTAATCGTCGACTTCGATTTTCTCGAGTACATCGGCCAGCTCATCAAAATTTTTAAAACCGGGCTTAATTTCATCCCCACCGGGAAGGCTGATTCCCTGGATATCGAATTCCTTTTGAATCGCATCAATATTCGCTTTCGTAATATTTCCTCCAAGCATCACAGGGATTTCCTTGGAAATATGGTGAATGATCTTCTTCGTTTCGGGGTCACTAAAATCGGCTATTTCATCCAATATAATATAATTCGCTTTATCCTTCAGGTAGTGCAACGTTTCCATCATTTCGGGAAGGTCCTGGTATGCGGGAAGTTTGGTTTTAAAGATCGCTTCATAGCCTAGCGACAGAATCGCATTCGCCAATTCGGGATGTGTGTACTGGACGTATTGAACCGGATACCTGCTGATGATGTCATTGATTTTCTGAAAATTATCGGTTTCAAATTCGGCTACGAATTCCACTCCAGATATCCATTCCGCGATTTCCGTGAATTTTTCCGGTCTGATGAAATCCGGTGTATCCCTGTCTGTATTAAATCCCATTAGATCCACGCCCATGCCTGCACAGTAGCGGGCATCCGAGAGATTATTGACGTGGCTGATTTTTACAAAAGTGTTGAGCGCCATAAGTGTTTTCTAAAAGTAATTAATTGGTTGCTGAGCTTCTTTTCGCGGAAAGGTACAAAAAAAAAGAGGCTGCCAAAAAGCAGCCCCTCTCATTATCACCCAATTATAACTATACTGCTAATTCTTCATTAATAATTGGCGCGCCAGATAATATCTCATCATTCGCGTAAGCCTGGTATTTCTCGAAGTTTTTATTGAATGCTTTGGCCAGTTTCGTAGCGGCAGCATAAAACTTCTTGTCGTCATTCCACTGCTTTTTAGGGCTTAGGAATTCTGAAGGTACACCGGGCACCTCTTTTGGCATATCTACTCCAAAGATGGAGTGCTTCACATATTCTGCTTTGTCCAGTTTGCCTTCCAGAGCTGCAGTGATCATTGCCCGGGTGTAGCTAAGTTTAATCCGGGTTCCTTCACCGTAAGCGCCATTTGACCAGCCGGTATTGATTAACCAAACATTAACCTTGTTTTTCTTCATGTTTTCACCCAGAATCTCAGCGTATTTTGTAGGATGCAATGGAAGGAACGCAGCACCAAAACATGCAGAGAATGTAGGCACAGGCTCCTTAATGCCCATTTCGGTACCGGCAACCTTTGAGGTATAGCCAGAGATGAAATGGTACATGGCGTGTCCCGGGCTCAACTTCGCAATCGGAGGAAGAACTCCGGAAGCGTCGCAGGTAAGGAAAAAGATGTTAGATGGCACCGGGCCGACAGACGGCTCGGCTGCATTTGCAATATGGTAAATAGGATATGAAACCCTGGTATTTTCTGTCACTCGGGTATCGGCAAAGTTTACAGTTCTGGTGTCGTGGAAGAATCGAGTGTTTTCAAGAATGGCCCCAAATTTAATGGCCTCCCATATTTGTGGTTCTTTTTCCTTTGTTAAGTCAACTACTTTAGCATAGCATCCACCTTCAAAGTTGAATACTCCTTTTTCAGTCCAGCCATGCTCATCATCGCCAATTAATTTTCTGTTTGGGTCGGCTGAAAGGGTAGTTTTACCGGTACCTGATAAACCGAAGAATACCGCGGTGTCATTTTCTTTTCCAATGTTTGCAGAGCAGTGCATGGAAAGGATATGCTTTTCTTCAGGAAGGATATAGTTTAGCACAGAGAATATGCCTTTTTTCATCTCGCCGGCATACCCTGAACCCCCGATGATGATCAGCTTCTTTGTCAGGTTTACCAAGGCAAAATTGCTGTGGCGGATTCCAAAACGCTTCGGATCGACTATGAATTCAGGAGCATCAATGACTGTCCATTCTGGTTCGAAAGACTCTAATTCATCTGTCGACGGCCTGATGAACATATTGTAGCAGAACAGGTTTTGCCATGCCTGGGTATTAACAAACCTGATTTTCATTCGGTAATCAGGATCAGCGCCTGCATAACCTTCCCGGGCATACAATTCTTTGGCGTATAAATATTTGATCATTTCGTCATAGATCTCATCAAATATTTCCACTTCGATTGGTTGGTTAACGGAGCCCCACCATACAGTAGACTCTGATTTTTCGTCTTTAACAACATATTTATCTTTTGGCGCCCTTCCGGTGAATGCGCTGGTGTCTACCATGATAGCACCCGTGTCTGTAATAACACCTTCTTCTCTTCTGAGTATTTCCTCATACAATTCAGCGGGGGAGTAGTTCCAGTGAACTTTGGCTGATTTGATACCTATGGAGTATAGGTCTGAAACTTTTGATCTGATTCCTGATTGTCGCATATTGATTATACTTTAAGTGTAACTGAATTTTTGAACAACCGGTAAATACCGGGAAAATTGGGAAAATCAGCCGGTAGAGTTGACTTTTCCAGGTCTCGTTTTTCAAATACAAACTTAATTTCGGGTAGCTACTCAAGTTATGATAATAATCAGTTTTTCACCAGATAGTCTTTCTTTTAATTGTAAAATCTGATCTACATCATATGTTTTTCTAGTGGTTTACGAGGCTGGATATTGGCATTAATATATATATCAATCGTTGCATAAAACAATCCTGTTTAAAGGAATAAGTTAGGGTCAATTCACTTAAGGGTAAAAACTTACCAGGATTGTAATCAATCAATTGATTTGAGTAACCAAACCTTCAATACGGTGTACGACAAAATACCCTTTTACCTCTGATCCTGAGAGGTGGAACTGCTTGCGAGAATTATAGAAGTTCTATTTTTTTAACCACGAAAAACGCAAAATACACGAAAACGAACGTCTTCGACGTAGCTTGTCCGGCTTTCGACGGATTGAAAATTGCATTGCAATTTTTTTTGTGAATTTCGCGCTTTTCGTTGTTTAATAGAATAAAACGGGAATTTGGTCGCACACCCATTCAATACCGGTCTAAAAAAAGAATACTTATATGTTAGGCAGCTCCAAAAGTTAAATGAAATAGCCCTGAGGAATAAGTGATTCAATTTGCGAAAGTTCGCTGGAAGATTTAGTTTTAACGCCATTGTAAAACGATAGCTATTTTTTAAAACAAAAACTTTATGACGGAATTACATACACAGAAGGAGTGGTTTGGCCAACCGCGGGGGTTATTTACACTCTTTTTTACAGAGATGTGGGAGCGCTTTAGTTATTATGGAATGCGTGCCATCCTTATCCTGTTTATGACTACAGATATTGCAAAACAAGGCTTGGGTTTGGACAATCAAACAGCTGGTGCGATTTATGGTCTTTATACTGCCGGGGTTTACTTGTTGACTCTTCCAGGTGGTTGGCTTGCTGATAATATCTTCGGACAAAGAAAGGCGATTTGGTACGGTGGGATTTTGATCATGATAGGCCATGGTCTTTTAGCCATACCAGGGAGTGTTAATATTTTCATTACAGGACTTGCTTTTGTTGCAATTGGTACCGGCTTTCTCAAGCCAAATATTAGCACGATAGTAGGGGACTTGTATCCTGATGGCGGTGCGAGAAGAGATGCAGGCTTTTCCATTTTTTACATGGGTATTAACCTGGGGTCGGTTTTGGGGCAGACATTTGTTAGTTTATTTGCGACGTGGAACTGGCACTATGGATTCGGTTTGGCAGCGATCGGGATGTTCTTTGGACTCCTTCAATATAGATTAACAGGTCCTGCTCACCTTGGCGAAATTGGGGTGGTTCCAAAAGCAAAGGAGAAGAAAGAAGAGGATGGGAAAAAAGCCAAACCTTTATTTGCCATTATCATTCTGATTATTTGTATTGCTTCTTTAATAGCAGCTCAGCTTACAGGAGTTGTGGACCTAATGACCGCACAGGGGATAGCAGAGTCAATGGCAATACTCATTCCGGGCATTACATTTTTCTACCTGCTAAATATCATCGTTGCGGGAGGATTAACGATGGAAGAAAAAAAGAAAATGGTCATCATTTTCGTGTTGTTTCTGGGTGCTGCGACGTTTTGGGCTGGTTTTGAGCAGGCAGGCTCCACATTAAACTTATTTGCCCGGGACTTTACAAACCGTGATCTTTTTGGGTATATCATACCCCCTGGCTGGCTTCAAAATGCTAATCCCGCCTTCATCGTAATTTTTGCTCCAATTATAGGGGCCCTCTGGGTGAAACTGTCAGCGAAAAATTTAAACCCCAATACGCCCTTAAAATTCGGGTTTGGTTTGATCATGATGGCCTTGGGATTTCTTATTATGGTGTTTGCATCTCAGGCTGCTGCTGAAGCAGCGGGAGCGGTCGGTATGACCTACTTGATCCTTACTTATTTCCTTCACTCCATTGGCGAACTTACACTTAGTCCGGTAGGTTTGAGTGTAACGACTAAATTGGCTCCAAAGGCTTATGTCGGCCAAATGATGGGGATTTGGTTTGTGGGAGCTTCAGTTGGCAATTTGATTGCCGGATTATTTGCAGGTGGCTTTGATTCTGAGGATGTTACTCAACTTCCTGACCTGTTTATGTCGGTCGTCTGGCTGGGCGTAGGGGCTGGATTAACCTTTATCGTGTTTTCAGGACTGCTTAGGAAGTGGATGGGAACCGTTAGGTAGGTAATATTGGATAATATACATAAAAAAGGCTGCTTCTAATTTCTTGAAGCAGCTTTTTTTGTTTGGCATAAAAGTTTCCTCCCTTAAATGTCCTGCATCAGACGGATCAGCCAACTATCACACCCTGAAACCAACCTCCTTTAAATTTCTGTTGTACAAGTATTTATCACCAAGAACTTTATACCATGAATACTTTCAAAGAAATTAATAATTGGTCAAAAAGTCATCAATCCATTTGGTTGGATTTCATAAGACTGGCATTGGGTGTTTTTATACTTGTAAAAGGAATTTCGTTCGCCGCTGATATTGATTCCCTAAATAAAATCGTCTTGAATAGTCAATTTGGTTTTTTGGCCTTGGGTATGGTGCACTATGTTATTTTTGCCCATATCGTCGGAGGTTTGCTTATCGCCCTGGGGCTAAAGACCAGAGTGGCCGTCCTTTTTCAATTGCCGATTCTGCTAGGTGCCGTAGTATTTATTAACGCCCAAAGAGGATTTTTCTCGGTCAACTCTGAATTTGGTGTCTCCCTTACCATTTTAATTCTGCTTGCCTTTTATTTGATGTACGGCTCTGGTAAATTTTCAATTGACCGTTACATGAATACGCACACATTTTATTGATTGCTGTTAGAGCCCGGGAGTGATACCTCCCTGGCTTTTTGATTTTTGTCCCTAAGCCAGGAAGCCAATACAGACGAATTTACCTTCCCTCGTATTTGTTTTTCCTATTCTTGTCACGGTTAAATTGCTTCTTTCAAATCGGATTTGTTTTCTTTGTTCTATGAATAAAAAAAGCATATCGCTGGATCCTCTGCGCCCACCGCTTTATCCGCTGATTAATGTGCTGAAAGCAATGGTTGACGAAGAATTCCGTCCTTTTTCCCGGATTGACCTCGTCCATTTTGAGGGGCAGCTAAACGATGTGATGGGAAT
>JBNLGG010000046.1:0-33928 GCA_050305935.1 Cyclobacteriaceae bacterium
TTTTTGTTCTTGGCTGAGTTGCCAGGCGTTGTAAAAACCTACGATAGCTTCTGCCTGAGGCCACCAGTGTTTGTCGGTGTCGGTGTATCGACCGTGATCGGCTTCATGCATCAGCCCGCCATCAACGTCAAGGCCTTCCTTCAAGGTAACATCAGAAACTTTTATGGCAATATCATTTACTTCCCTGATCAGGTCGGTATCACCTACTACATCCGCTGCGCGGCAAAGTAGCCAGGCAGCCTCAATGTCATGGCCAAAGGAATATTCGGAAGATTTAAGATTCCATTTCTCATCAAAAAATAAATTCAAATGACAGGTCGACTTATCGAGTATTTTATCAATGTGAATCCGAATCAGGTTCTTTAATTGCTTTTTTAGAAAATCATCCGGCCAAACCTGTAGCAGGGTGGTGTATGCCTCCAGGACGTGCAGGTGGGTGTTCATGGTTTTCTTTTCATTGGCATCCTTCTCACTCAGGCGAAGGTCATCCAATAAAATCCACTCCCTATTAAAGGCCTCCAGGTAACCATCGTCTTCCTTATCAAAGGCATGTTTCTCCAGCAATTGAAACAGTTCTTTTGCCAGTTCCAACGCCTCGGGATTATGAAAGGCTTTGTAATATTCGCTCAGCGCATAAATTGCGAAAGCCTGTGCATACACCTGCTTCTTTTTGCTGACGGGCTTGCCCCGGCAATCAAGTTCCCAATACACCCCACCATATTCCCGGTCCACAAAATGCTTTGAGATATAGTCAAACGCCCGGTGGGCAGACGGCATGTACTTGGGGAAATTCGTGGTATTGCAGGCAGCAGAAAAGGCCCATAAGATCCTGGTATTAATAATAACCCCTTTTGGTGAAAAGGGGTCTTTTTTGCCAAAACTATCTATCTTTCCAATAAATCCGCCGTGGTCACTATCCCAGGTTTCGCTCTGCCAAAAATCAAGTATCCGGTGAAGTTCCTGGCTCAGCTCCGCCTTTAGGCATTCCATATTTGCAGGTTCTTTCTGATCAATTCATTTCTGCTCGCTACGCTGGTGGCCGATCGCAATCCATCTTCCGGAGTATTTGTCACATAATCTACCAATTGATCCACCGTCGATGTCGCCACGTGCATGCGTGTATCCGACGAAGCGTAGAAGATAAGCACCTCGCCATTGTCCTTTTTCACCCAGCCATTGGTAAACAAAACATTGGAAACGTCACCCACTCTTTCTTCCCCCTGTGGCCCCATAAAATGGCCTCCTGGTCGATGGGTAACTTTAGATGGATCTTCCAGGGAAGTCATAAACATGTACAAAACGTATCGCAGACCAGCGGCAGTATTCCTCACTCCATGTGCCAGGTGCAGCCAGCCTTTTTCTGTTTTGATCGGAGCCGGTCCCTGACCATTTTTCACTTCTTTGATCGTATGATAGATCTTCGGTTCGATCACTATTTCGTCATTGATTTCGGCCTTTTCCATGCTATCGGTGAAACCCCAACCGATGCCCCCACCTGAACCGGTATCAATAAAGCCATCCTGAGGTCGGGTATAAAGGGCATATTTTCCATTAATAAACTCGGGATGCAATACCACATTGCGCTGCTGGCCGGAATAGGTGATCAGGTCAGGCAGTCGCTCCCAGGTTTTTAGGTCTTTCGTTCGAGCGATACCACACTGAGCAACTGCAGAAGAAGTATCTCCTTCCCTGGCATCAGGATCTTTTCTTTCCGAGCAAAAGGTGCCGTAAATCCAACCGTCTTCGTGCTTCACTACCCGCATGTCGTACACATTGGTTTCAGGTATTTCTGTTTCCGGCATGGTGATCGGATAATCCCAAAAACGGAAATTATCAATTCCATTTGGGCTTTCTGCTACGGCAAAAAAAGATTTTCGATCATAGCCCTCTACCCTGACGATCAGCACAATGTTGCCATTGAACTCCATCGCCCCGGCATTAAAAGCTGCGTTCACCCCTATTCGTTCTTGTAAAAAAGGATTGGTTAAATGATCTAAATCAAACCGCCAGAATAGTGGGGTGTGTTCTGCCGTAACCACAGGGTATTCAAAGCGCTGATAAATTCCATTGAAAACCGGGGAGGGTACATTTTTTCGGGTGATAAGCCTCTCATGTTCTGCTTTTAATAGGGATAGTTGTTTATCAAATTCCTGTTTGGACATTTCTGTAATAATTTTCTCTATACAATATTAATTCAATTCTCCGTCCTTTGTAGCAGGGCTACCATAAAGGTCTGGTAATTCATCCTCGAATAATACGAATGGATGGTTTTTAAACTCAATAAAATCATCTGCACTTGGATGACCGGGATACGGGGCGTAGTGGTGATCCAGTCTTCCATTCCTCCACACTAATACCCAGGTAATGTTTTTGGTTTTGTTGTCCGTCATGATGGTTTTCAGCAACACATCTGTCCACCACCTTGGATCCGGAATTTTTTCGGCACCGGTTTCCATAATGGCAGAAGGCTTGCCATACTCCTGGCTAATGTCATACAATGTATGTAGCCTCGTGATGGTTTCGTGGGCCGTTTCCGAACTGTACAAACCCTGATAGTCGTCTACCCCAAGGATATCAACCCACTCATCGCCTGGGAAAAACCCCATATATTCTTCCTTGCTATAAAATTTATCGGGGGAATATGCATATAATAAATTATGGATGCCTTTATCATCCCTCAAATAATGGACGGTAAATCGCCACAGGGCAATATATTCTTCCGCGGTCGCATTGCCCCTACCCCACCAAAACCATGACCCGGTATGCTCATGAAATGGTCGGAAAACAATGGGGATGTTTTTCAATTCCATAAAAAAAGCTGCTACAGTATCCAGTTCGGCCTTATATGTTTCATGGAGTTTTCCTCCGGGAATGATATGCTTCACAGCCTTTGTCGTATCCCAGGAATGGGTATTTGTCACTGGGTTTTCCATATGCCAACTGACAGTAACCAAACCTCCCCGCTCGTGACCCTCTCGGATGTAGCGCTTCATGTCGCCAAACTTCACACTATCAATGTTGTAGATCCCTCCAACTCCGCTAATATCCCAGCCATACACTGCGGGATAGCTCCCGGAAACTTCCTTCACATCCGACCTGCCATCAACTGCCCTCCAACCGATACCGTAGGCCAGGTCATCCTGGTGGCCAAACATGAGGCCTTTACCCTGCATCGCCAACAAGTTGGCATACAGGTTTTTTACCTTAGGTATGGATTGCTGATCGACGATCTTGACCTCCTGAGAGGACGAAGATTCATCACGCTGTTCATTCTTTTTGGATGAACACGAGGCAATACTCCCCAGTAGAAATATCAGAAGGATGAATTTGGACGTTTGCATATTCCGATTGATTAGACTATTACAATTTAAAAAAAGATGAGTTAAAAAAACCGAGACCACCCTCTGTGATCCCGGTTTCACCTTACAAAACACCCTTATTTTTAGTTGCTGTGGAAGCTGAGTATGAACATCAACCTGTTGATGATGCGGTGTGGTTAAATGCTGGTAACAAATGTAAATGAGAAGGTTTATTTGCAGGAGGTGTATTTATATCAAACAACGGGGACATTTGCTCACCATTAAGTTTTACCCTCCCTATCGAGATAATTCGTAGCACCCGTAAATATTACCATCGATCAAATCACCCATTCCTTCTCATTTCTCATTGAAAACGACATTTGTTTACCTCAAATAATTGGCTGCGTGAATAGTACTATGCACCTTCATTGGCCTTCGATTTTTTTGCATATTCCGAGGGTGTCATTTTAAAATGTTCGGTAAAGCGGGAACGGAAATATTTAAGATCGTTAAAACCAACTTCATAGGTGATCTGTGCAACTGTAAGCTGGCCTTGCTTCAGCAATTGGGCTGCCCTTTGTATCCTTTGCACACGGAGAAATTCATTGGCCGAAAGGCCTGTTAGCGCCTTCAGTTTTCTATACAACTGCATTTTACTCATTCCGATATCCTCGCATATTTCTTCAATGCCAAAATGCGAGTCAGACATTTTTTCTTCGACGACCTCCATTAGCTTATTTAAAAAATCTTCGTCCAATGAGTTCAGTGTAATTTCTTTTGGCTTTACGTATAGCTTTTCGCTGAACTTTCTTTTTAAGGCCTTTCGCTGATCAATCAGGTTTTTCACCCTCGCTAAAAGATAATCCGGGCTGAAAGGCTTGGTTATATAATCGTCTGCACCAGTTTCGATACCCTCTACTTTAAAGATCAGGGAGGTTCTTGCGGTCAATAAGACAACGGGAATGTGGCTTGTCACTGGGTCTTTTTTTACCCGACTGCAGAGTTCTAATCCATCCATTTCAGGCATCATCACATCACTTATGACAAGGTCAGGAATCTCCGCTTTGATTTTTCCCAATCCCTCCATCCCATCGGCAGCTTCCGAGATTTGGAAATTCAAGGATAAAATGTCGCGAACAAAATTTCTGACATCGCTATTGTCCTCTATGACCAACACGTGGTCCTTTTCGGAATCAACCTCGTTCACCTCGCGCTTTAACCCCACTTGCGGAACGGAAGAAGATTGATTTGTATAGTCAACAGAGCCTTCACCGTCGATAAAATCTGACAATATCTCGTCCTCGTAAAGGTGGAAAATCCCGGTAGGAATAAACACAGAAAAAACCGAACCCTGCCCCAATTTACTTTCCACGGTAATGGCGCCCTTGTGCAGCAGCACCAGGTCCTTGGTTAGTGCGAGGCCAATGCCCGTACCAACTTTGGTCTTTTCAATGGCCGATTCTTCCCGGAAATACCAGTTAAACACTTTGTTAAGGCTTCCCTCCGAAATTCCCTGGCCGGTATCTTTCACACTTATCTTAAGATAATCCAGTGGGTAGATTTCATCATACACCGAAATAGTTTGGGCACATTCGCTCCTCACCTGAGCAGACTCGGCAAAACTGATAAGAATGCTAATTTCACCTTCGTTCCTGGAATATTTAAAGGCATTTGAAAGTAAATTATACAGTATTTTTTCCATGAGGTCGCGGTCAAAGTAAAGCTTTATCGTCTCCTGTTTCGTATCGAAATTATAGTCGATATTCCTGTCCTTTGCTTCCTCCCTGAATGAAATAAATATCTCGCGAAGGAAACTGACGATGTCCCCCTGCGCAGCTTTCAGTTTAACTTTCTCTTTGCCCAGTTTTCTGAAGTCCATCAATTGGTTGAGCAATCGATATAATCGCTGACCGTGATGTTGCATTAATTGCAATTGATTCAACATTCTCCCGTTAAGGTCGGTAGTGTTTAAGAGCTTTTCCAATGGCCCAAGTATAAGCGTAAGAGGGGTACGGATTTCGTGTGAAATATTGGTGAAATACTGTAACTCCAGGTTGTGCAGTTCGTCCGCTCTTTCACGTTCTAGCCTTTCGATCTCAATGCTATGCCGAAGCTTGATCCTGGAAAGTGTGATTTTTCGAATAAGCCAAAACATGCCAATTGTGATTAATGCATAAAGAAAATAAGCCCATACAGTCAGCCAGAAAGGAGGCAGGACGGTAATTTTCAGCACCTTGCTATTATTGGTCCAAACCCCGTCATTATTCGACCCACTAACCTTAAACAGATACGTGCCCGCATCGAGATTGGAATAATGTGCAAAACGCCTGGACGCCGTGGTCATTATCCAATCGTCATCAAAGCCCTCCATCTTAAATTTGTACTTGTTTTTTTCAGGCGCGGCAAAATGTAATGCAGCAAATTCTATGGTGATATTGTTGTCAAAATGCTTCAGGGTTATTTCACTTGTCTGACCAATGCTTTTCTCAAGGATGGCCTCTCTACCTTTAAATTTCCCGACGGGCACACTTTCGTAGTTTAATAAAAGATCGGTTATGACAACTTTCGGTTTATAAGGATTGCTTCGAATATCGTCAGGACTGAAAAGTGTCAGACCATCCGATCCTCCAAAAATTACAGTGTCGCCAAGCGTGATCACGGCATTGTTATGAAAAAAACGATTGCCCAGGCCCTCCGAATAATTGTATTCCTGGAAGGACATATCTATGTCCTCTCCATCGCCTTTTATCAGTGTTTTAACAATACTTTTCTTGGTGCTAAGCCACAATTCATCCTCTTTAATCGCGACTATACTTTGCACTAACTCGCCCGGAAAACCATTGGCCGTTGTATAAAAATTAGTCGAATGATCCGGTATATTTAATAAACACAGTCCTGATTCTGTACCAATCCACAGCCTCCCACGACTGTCCTCACACATATCCGTGATAAAATTATCCGGTAGAAACCTGTCGCTATCCGATCCATTCGAATAGTGAGTGAAATTGCCAGCCTTACCTTTTTTTAATTCACGAATAGCGAATTTGAAAATACCATTCCCACGTGTTCCCACCCATAGATTAGCTCTCTTGTCTTCATACAATTTGACAATAGGTGATGAGCTTAACCACTGATCCTTACCTATTTGATCAATAACGATGAAGCCCTTCCCATCGCCGTCAAATAAATTCAAGCCCCCCTGATAGGTGCCAAACCAAAGATTATGGTCGCCATCTGCGAGAGAGCTAACGAAATAGTCATCGCTGACGGAGCCGCCTGACTTATTAAATTTTGCGGCGATCCGGTTTTTTGACTTCGCCTGGCTATTTCCGTCTACCACATACATTCCGCTACCATCTGTGCCAACCCAAATATATTTGTTCTGATCAACGAGAAGGGTATTGACAAATTTTAGTGATATGTCATCCTGATTAAAAGGAAGGTATTGATAATCTGAAATCATTCGGCTGGCTTCCACGATGCCCGAACCATAAGTACCAATGTAGACCATCCCATGTTCCGATTTCATCAGACTTCTAATCTCACTGGCTTGATCACCCTGGTGTGGGGCCATATCAATAAAATGAAAAGACTTTCCATACTTATCTATTTTTTGCAGGCCTTTGTTTGTGCCAATCCAAACCACGCCCGAATTATCCTCAAAAAATTCATTGACCTTTTCAATCTTGTTGTTAAAACCGGGCGCTTCCACAAACAAGCGTGTGAATTTTTTCTCGAAAACCTGAAAAGCAAAAGCCCCATCATCTGTTCCTATCCACAGCGTAGTGCTATCTACTATACCCTGATAAACAGCATTTATTTTATTTTTTAGACTGGAAGGAAGATCGACATCGACCATGATAGGAGTTGAACGTAATAACTCATGGTTTTCGAATACCACCTCATACAAGCCGTCCGCGCTTCCCAGGAGCAATCGCACATCAGTTTCAGAAGATTGGGCAACATAAACCGCATCAAACGCCCGGGCAAATATTCCTTTGTCGTAATAGGTAAAATTGGCTTTTCCCTGGGAGGCAGCTGGATTGGACATGTCAAACCTTACCAGCCCCCTGTTTGTACCAATCCAGATAATATCATTTTTGACCTTGGAAATACTTAAAAAATCAATCCCCTCTTTTTCAAATTCATAGTTGTCAAATGTCGCAGTACCATTGTCGTTTAAATTCACTTTGCTTACAAAACCATAGGTCGTAGCCATCCAGATGTTTTTCTTCGAATCTTCCCAAATACCCATGATATCATTTTCAGGGATGGATAAAGAATTTCCATCTTCGTGTTTATACTGGATAAAGCACTGACTGTTCCTGTCAAACAAATGCAGCCCCTGCAAATTACTACCCACCCAAAGCCTTCCATCGCTATCTGAATACACTACTCGCACTTTCCTTCCCCTAAAACAGTCAGAATATCCATGCCGGGCCTTGTAAGTTCGCAGGGAATAGCCGTCATACATAAACAGTCCCTCCCACGATCCAAACCAGATGAAGCCTTCTTTGTCCTGGACGACACTGTTTATGTTACCGGAGCTGAAGTTTAAACTCGATGTTTCTTGAATGCTATAGTTTGGAGGTAGGTTTTGAGCATAACTTGATTGTGCAAGCAGACGTTGACAGAAGGCCTGATGAATAACAAGAAAAGCAAAAAGGCAAATAATTTTATGCATCGTCTGAGAGCTGCTACGATTTGCTAAAATACTTGTAAATATAGTTTTGTATCGTATAGTATGGGAATTATTAGAAAACTGTTAAACCCGTCGAAGTCAAAAGTCGGCATATCAAAAAAATTTAAAGGATGGTTATAAATTGATCAATTTAAGAATATGAATATTGTAAGACAACAAGGCAGCGGCTGGCAAATTCGTAATTCAACCTACAATTCATCTGTCCTGTAAAAATATAGAGGATCATATGGACAAAAAACTCTTTAAGAACTACAGTGCTGTATTCGCTTATTAGGGACAAGAAATCGCGATGTGACACACATTTCGCATTGATTGACCTTATGCCGGAAAGCCAATAGGGTATTAGGACAGTCGAGTGTTTTACCAGAAACAACCGTATAACTCATGAAAATTTCCAAATACGCAAAAAAAGTATTTTCTACTTTCCTCACGCTGACCGTCCTGGGACTAAATGGCCTGTTTGCCCAGGGGAATTATGAACAATCGCTGAACAAGTACCTTGCGGATTACTACAACCAATCAAACAATTGCAAGATATATTTTGTAACTGATAAAACGCTTTACGCCCATGGTGAGAAAATCTGGGTTTCTGCTTTTTATCTTGACAGGAATACACACATTCCAAAAAGGGGCGAGCAACAAATACGTTTAGAATTAATCGACCCGTCGGGAGTTGTCCTGCTCACCAAAACAATGAAGCTTCAAGATGGCAGAGGCGAGAGCTGCATACCCCTACCTGATATTAACTCGTTCGGTAAGTTTCGTTTACAAGCATCATTACCAAACAGTTCCATAATTTTATTTAGTAAAGATTTAACCGTTAGCAAAAATGCTATTCCGGCCTTTCTGGTAGATGTCAGTTTTAAAGATACCTATTACAGCGGTGGGGACGACCTGCAGGTAGTATTTGTGGCGACTGACTTTTTCAAGCAGCCCTTAAAGGGAGCCTCCTATCAGGCGTCGGTGAATGTGGGCGATCAGGTGATATACGCGGACGGAGGAAGACTGAACAAAAACGGCACAAGTATAGTGAGTGTCAAGTTGCCCAATCCCCTTCCGGACAAGGAAGTTGTTTTCAATCTCTCCATTTTGCAAAAGGGATTGATGGAGAGTTGTGCTGTGGAAATCCCCACCAAATCAGACAATGTGTTTGTTGATTTTTACCCCGAAGGCGGACAACTGGTACATGGCCTAAAGAATTTCATGCATGTCAAAGCCCGGGATCAGCACGGAGACCCTTTCCTGTTTAGCGGGAAAGTCGTTGGCGACAATGGCGATGTGATCACACATGTAAAATCTGATGATAATGGTGCCGCTTTTTTGCCGCTGCTCCCAAATTTCAATCGGCATTTTAAGCTAATAATAGATGAGCCGTATACGGTTTTTAAAGAATTCGATTATCCCGAGGTTAAACCAGTCGGTGTAAATTTTGGCGTCAGAAAAATAGAGGGTGACTCGGTGTTTCTCCGGGTACGAAGATCACAAGGAGAAACCGCTTCCCTGCTCCTTTTTAACATTCATCAAGGAGCGGCATACTTGCTGGAAGAAATAAATGTAGAAGGCCTGAGTAACTTCACGCTCAGCAAGAACAGGCTGAAGCCAGGGGTAAACCAACTAGTCTTGTTCGACAAAAATTTATCACCCCTTGCGGAACAGCTCATTTTCATAGCGCCAAAAAAGGTCGCTACTTCGATCATATCTGCTGACAACGTCAAACATTCACCAAGGGAAGAAGTAAACCTGACCGTCAACCCGAAAGACAAGTCCAACTTCCTATTCAGGGCCGTGGATGAATTCAGAGCGGGTAGCGATGCGGCGAATGACAATATATATTCCAGCCTGTATTTAAACTCAGAACTTGAAGAAAACCTATTCATCCCGGCCCAAGACTTTCGCTTTCCCGACGTGTTGGAAAAAAAAGTGAACGAGCAGCTTGTCTATGAAAAATCGGCTAATAGCTGGAGTGACATCTTTCACTCGAATGACAATTCAATCAATTTCTTACAGGCCAATGCTGGCGGGAAGTTTGAACTTTCTAAATCACAATTCACGTATTTTGGGAAAAACGAGGGTTATATTTATTTCCGAAACTATGACTACCAAAATTATTACCTGGCATCAAACCCGATACTTTTTGATGAACTTCAAGACAATATTAAGAAGGAAGAGGACAAGCCCTACTACAAGAAAATGCTCGAAAGTGGGCAAAGTTTACGGGATGTAATTTATGGCATGAAGCAATACCAGGTGATAGGCAATAAAATTGTTTTCACTGGTTCAATGAATTCTATGTCTTCTCAGGAAGGGGCGCTCATTGTGTTGGACAATTTGAAACTTGGTGAGGACATTGGGCTGCTGGACAATATCAATACAGTTGATGTCGACAAAATATTCATCAGTACCAAGCCCATCGACTATGCTATGTATACGAGTATGAATTCTGTTGGCATTATAGAAATTACCACCAAGTCCGGTAAGTTAGAAAATTCAAGTGAAACCGACGATAGTGAGGAATTTGAGGTGGTGAATCACAGTGAAAATGAAAAAAAATGGAACCAGCAAAAAGACTTAAGAACCACAGTCCATTGGATACCACAGCTTACCACGTATTCCAATTCAAATACCATTCGCTATTACCTCTCTGATATCAGGTCAAACTTCGTTAATGTAGTCGAGGGAATAGATAAAAACGGTATACCTTTCCATGATGAGGAAATTATCAGTACATCAAGCTACCAGGAAGACAGTCAATAGTTCCAGAAAGAGAAAACAGCACACCCACAGAAAACATCTCATATTTTTACTCCGATATCCGGAGGAGGTTATTGGGACCATGCAAGAAATTAATGAAAATGGCATTCTGCTTCATTGTCAGTTCAGACATGAATCAGTCTAATACCGTGAGAACCAATAGTTTTTTGTAGGACCCAGGGTCAAACAATTGAGATAATCAGAATGACGGAAACTAATATCACAGCCAGCAATACAATTTCTAATATTGTATAAAGCCTCAGTTTCTTAGATTGGTTTGCTTTTTTCATTGGCCAGTTTTCTCGGGCAGTTTCCGACACATTCCTCTATTCAAATATAGCAAGGCCCATTTTTAAACGCATTTGATCAGTTTCTAAATATTAGACCATTTGTTTCACATTTATGCACAGTATGTATAATTTAAACCCCACGTACCTGTATCCATATCTCCTTAAAAAATATCGGGCATGGTTTTTACATTATAGCTTCAAGTGGTTGTAAAAAATGATAAATAAAAAATCATTCACATTATTACTCACTGCCATTATTTTTTTTGGGTGGAACGCTTCCTTTGGGCAAAAACCTACACAGCCAATCCCGGAAAAGACGAGGATATTGTTTTTGTTAGATGGAAGTGGGAGCATGCTGGCCAAATGGGAAAATACGCTGAGGATAAATGTGGCAAAGACATTTTTATCCCAGTTTGTGGATTCACTAAAAGTAAATAGAGACCTGGAAATTGCACTTCGTGTGTATGGTCACCAATTTGACAGAAGGTATCACCGTTGCAACGATACCAAACTGGAGGTACCTTTTAGCAAAAACAACCACGACCAAATCATCCTGAAGCTTCGTCAAATAGAACCGAAAGGTACAACCCCGATTGCCTATTCATTGGAGCAAGCCGCCAACGATTTTCCAATTGATAAAACCTACCGTAACATCATCATCATTATTACCGACGGCATCGAATCATGTGATGGCGATCCCTGTGCAGTGTCGCAGGCATTGCAAAAAAAAGGGATATTCCTAAAACCCTTTATCATCGGCATCGGGATGGAAAAAGATTATCGCGAGGCATTTGGATGCATGGGTGAGTATTTTGATGCGAGAAATATCAACGATTTCAGAAAGGCACTTTCAAAAGCCGTCCATCAAAGTTTAGGAGAAACCACGGTAAGCGTAGAGCTGCTTGATGAATCAAAAAACCCGACTGAAACCAATGTCAATGTATCGTTTATCAATAGCAACACCGAAAAATCGGTATTTGAATTCGTGCATTACAGGGACAGGAATGGCAAACCTGATTCCGTGGAAATCGATCCAGTTTTGACCTACGATATCGTGGTAAACACGATCCCAAGGGCAATGGTCGAGGATATTGATTTTGAGGGCGGAAAACACACGGTGCTGCCTGTAATGGTTCCTCAGGGATATGTGAAAGTCAATTTCCCGGGCGCAATTTCCTACAAAAATGGTGTGGCTTGTTTGATCAAAGACCCAAAAACCGGCTATACCCACACAGTATTTCAAACAAATGAAACGGTGAAATTGTTGACAGGAAAATACATATTGGAAGTCCTCACACTCCCGATTCAAAAAACAGAAATAAACATTAACCCCAGGGAAACATCCACTATTTCTTTGGATAAGCCTGGCATCATCAACTTTATTTCTACCTCGAAAGGAATTGCCAGTATCTATGAGCTAAATGCGGAAGGCAAACAGCGATGGGTGCATAACCTGGATTCGAATGTAACAAATCAGACAGTGACGATTCAACCGGGACGATACAAGGTGGTCTACCGGTCAGAACAAGCTCGGGGGAGCAAGTTTACCACCATTCAAAACATTACAATTACTCCGGGAAGCACGACGACGGTGAGGTTGTAACGCAATAAAAAAGGGAGCGACAAGCTCCCTTAGTATCTTGATTAGCCAAGTATTTTGGCTATTGTACTTCCTATCTCTGCGGGGGACTCCACCACGTGGACACCACACTCTCTCATGATTTTCATTTTTGCAGCCGCTGTATCGTCTGCACCTCCAATGATCGCGCCAGCGTGCCCCATTCTTCGTCCCGGAGGCGCTGTCTGGCCCGCAATAAATCCTACAACGGGCTTTGGATTTCCCTTTTCTTTTAACCATCGGGCCGCATCGGGCTCATAGGTGCCACCTATTTCACCGATCATAATGATGGCGTCTGTTTCTGGATCATTTACAAGAAGCTCCACAGCTTCTTTAGTGGATGTGCCAATGATTGGGTCTCCACCGATACCAATCGCCGTAGAAATTCCTAAACCTGCTTTCACCACCTGGTCTGCCGCCTCATAGGTTAATGTCCCGGATTTTGAGACAATTCCCACTTTCCCTGATTTAAAAACAAAACCCGGCATAATACCAACTTTGGCTTCACCTGGCGTGATTACACCTGGACAATTAGGTCCAATCAGGGTAACTCCTCGTTCCTTAATATACTGTTTGGCCATCATCATATCGGCCACCGGAATACCTTCTGTTATGGCGACGATTACTTTGATGCCTGCATCGGCTGCTTCCATGATCGCATCTGCTGCAAAAGCAGGTGGTACAAATATGATGGAAACATTGGCCTTTGCTACCTCCACTGCTTCCTGAACAGAATTAAACACCGGCTTGCCCAAATGTGTCTGGCCGCCCTTGCCAGGTGTAACACCGCCTACTACATTTGTTCCATACTCTATCATTTGTTCAGCGTGGAAAGATCCTTCTGATCCTGTAAACCCCTGAACGATTACTCGCGAATCCTTATTTACTAAAACACTCATTATTTTCTTTATTTCGGGCAAAAATAGGGGATTAAAAATCTAACTCAAAACAATTAGAACATTGAAGAAAAAAACGTTCCTGCAATTTTTTAATTTAGCTATTCAAATTTTAACAAGCTCAAAATACATTGCTTGATTTTGGTGTTTGACGGCGCCATCGAGGTATTATGCTGCGCATGTTTTACTACAAGGGGTTAAAATGAAAAAAGAAAAATCCGGCCTGAAAGATTGGCAAGTCAAAGTCCATGAAGTCATTTTTGAGGCAGACACCTTCTGGGGAAAACTTTTTGACATACTGCTCATCTTATTCATTATACTAAGTATTGTCACTGTACTGCTGGAAAGTGTGCCGAGCATAGGAAGCCAACACGGGATCTTGCTACGAACAGCTGAATGGATTTTTACCATATTATTTACCATAGAATATGCGGCAAGGATAATTTCCCTGAAGCATCCAAAGCACTATATCTTTAGCTTCTATGGGATAATCGACCTGCTCTCTATTTTACCCACATACCTGAGCCTGATTTTTGTTGGCTCCCATGCGCTCATCGTTATTCGTATTTTCAGGTTGCTCAGAATATTCAGGATATTGAAACTCGTTCAATTTTTAGGGGAAGCAGACGTACTTTTCCAGGCGATCAAAAGCAGCCTTCCTAAAATTATCGTGTTCATCATCGCGGTAATTTGCATCTCGACTATTATGGGGACATTAATGTACATTGTGGAAGGTCCTGAGAATGGGTACAGGAGCATCCCTGTCAGTATTTACTGGACGGTGGTTACCCTGACCACCGTAGGCTATGGTGACATCGCTCCACAGACCCCTTTAGGCCAGGGGCTGGCAACCATCTTGATGATATTAGGCTATGGTATTATTGCTGTTCCTACCGGTATTGTGACGGCCCAGCTTACCGGATTGAAATTCCAAAAACGAAATGTCAACAAAGCCTGCCAGTCCTGTGGAAAAGAAGGTCACGACAAGGGTGCGAAATATTGTAGCCACTGCGGCGAACCAATTTAAATTTCTGTAAAAACCTATCATAATTTTTTAAAAATATTCAGCAAAATGAGATGTACATTACCAGAATATTATTAATTGCATAGAACGCTGATATTATTGATAATAAAGTAAAAAAGGGATTTACGATAGATTTCCTACGTAATTATTCGTAGGCTCAAAATAATATTCTGTGAATTCCCAAAACGACAGAGAGCTTTAAATTTTACAAATCTCACAATAGACCTTTGAAATAGGAATGTAAATTTTGACTTTCGTAATTTTCATATTGTTTTTTGATCTGATATGTATTTTTTTGAACAAAACATTATATTTTTTTTAACTTATCGTATAATAAATTAACTTTGTCTCAACAAAACGTTAAAAACGTTAAAGATTTTCCAAAAGGGGATCAGCAAGTATTGAAATTGTAAGGTGATGAAACTGGCAGACATGCCCTCCTGTCTCGGGGGTGGAGAGTTTTGGATAAAGCTTATGCGATGATCAGGCATATGCCTAACTACTCCGTGGAGGTTCGACTCCTTCCCTTACAGCCAAACCTAATAAACTTCAAAAATGTTGAAGTGATTTCTTGAAAAATTGTAAGGTGATGAAATTGGCAAACATGCCCTCCTGTCTCGGGGGTGGAGTTCCGATAGCTATCGGAAGGGATAAAGCTTATGCGATGATCAGGCATATGCCTAACTACTCCTTGGAGGTTCAAGTCCTCCCCTTACAGCTTCTTTTTGTGAAACCTCAAACGTGAGGTTTTTATTTTGTCTGAAATATTGTAAGGTGATGAAACTGGCAGACATGCCCTCCTGTCTCGGGGGTGAAGAGTTCGGAATAAATTGCGTGTGTTGATCAGACACTGTGACTAACCGCTTCGTGGAGGTTCGACTCCTCCCCTTACAGCTTATAAAGCCTCTGAATGATCAGGGGCTTTTTTATTTCACACACGCTTCAAATTTCCCCCGTAGCCTCGTCTGTGTCTGTTGTGGTGTTTTCACAATATATTCCTTTGCGCGAAACAACACTTCTCCTTCCAACGACTTTAAATATGCTATTGCATTTGATTCCGAAAATGGTTTACCTGTTTTCTCTTCAAATTTTGGTGACAGGTCCGTCCAGATGACAGCATCCAATCCTTTCACCAGAAGCCATTTCTTGATTCTTTTAACCAGAAATTCTACTTCCTCTCTTATCTGAAACTTTTCCCCTGCCACGTAGCCAATTTCCTCTATAGATTCCGCTCCTTCCCTCATTTTCAAATTCACTCTCGCTTCGTCAAGATCATTGACATCCATTAAATGCCAGTATGTCTGTACGTCATCGAAATCCGGATCGATTACCAGCGTCAGCCTTCCATCGCTGGCAATCCTGGAAAATTCTATGGGGAGCTTAGGTCCGTCTTCATGCCACGGACTCTGATCAGTCAATAATTCCCGCGGACTCCACAACAAAGACCCCCAGGCGAGCACCGCTATTTTCATAGACATTTTTGCTGCTTAATTTGGCAGCTTTCCTGTCCATTTCATAATCGTTCTTAAACTTTTATGAAACCAATCTGCATTTTGGATAAACATCATCGGACATGCTCCATCAATGAAATTCACATCGTTTTTATCCTTAAAATATTCTGCTGCCCCGCCAGAATGGCTTCCAACACCAAAAGAACGATGAACCCAAATATTTGCAATTCCTTTTTCATAACACTCCCTCGCCACTTTCTCTGTAACCGAAGGATGCGTAAAAATGAGTGCTGAATGAACTTCTCCAGGAAGATCATTGACTTCATGGCAGAATTTAACTCCTTCAAATTCATCTCCCTTCGGGTTTACCGGAATGACAGCGTAACCCCGTTCTTTCAGCGCTTTAAAATTACCGTTGGCTGCCTCGTGCTTATTGGTGGTGCTGACGCCTATCACTGCAATGGTTTTTTCAGATAGAAAAGCTGCAGTCTTTTCCTTCAAAGTTTGATAGCTCATCTGAGTTTTTAGTCAATTATAGGTTCTTTTTTAAATTGTGCGCGAATGAATTCCTCCAGGCCCTGATTCTTCGTGGCCGATGTTTCGTAAAACTCAAGGTGATGATTGATCTTCAAGGCATTAGCCTTTGCTTTTTCTATGTCAAAATCCACATAAGGAAGCAAATCAGCTTTATTTATGATGCAGATATCAGACCCTTCAAAAATAGTGGGATATTTTAAGGGCTTATCGTCTCCTTCCGTTACAGAAAAAATAACTACCCGCTTCTGCTCACCCAAATCAAACAACGCCGGGCAAACCAGGTTGCCTACATTTTCAATAAACAATACAGAATTATTCTCCATTTGAAGTTGTCTAATTGCCTGGTTCACCATGTCTGCATCCAGATGACACCCTTTCCCGGTATTCACCTGGATCGCCCTGGCTCCCGCCCTTTGAATTCTCAGGGCATCATTGGTAGTCTGTTGGTCTCCTTCAATCACATATATTTTATGATCATTTTTAAGCATTCTGATCCAATTTTCCAGCAAACAGGTTTTGCCGGAACCGGGAGACGACACCAGGTTGAAGGTTAAAATGTTTTTGGCTTCTAGATAGCCCCTGTTGCGTTCTGCCAACAGGTCGTTGGCGAGCATTACATCCGTACCAAGGTCAACGGTTTTATGATGATGGTGATGACCTTGATCATGGTGGTGATGATGGTCCCGGGTAGTTTCAGATTCCTTTTCAAAATCCCCATCCAGGATTTTAACTTCATCATGTCCACATCCACAGGTATCGCACATAGTGGTAAATTTTAGTTCAACATTCTATTTCAATAGATTTTATTTTCATCTCTCTGCCCTGTATTACTTCATTTTCAAAACCAAGGCATTCCGGGCACACATCAAAAAACTCGTGTAAATCAAATTCCTTGTTACAACTTAGGCACATCGCTTTACCGGGAACCGTGTCTACGTGCAGAACAGTATCTTTCAGCTCAACATCTGACTGAATGGACTTCCACGCGAACACCAAAGCATCCAATTCGATCCCGGCTAATTCACCAATCTCCAGAGATACCTCCGAAATGATTTTGGCATTTCTTTTTCTGGCTTCTTCCTTCACAATTTCCCCGATTTGTGCTACTATACTTAATTCGTGCATCTTATTAGCAAATTCTTGGCAACTGTTCTCCGGTGAGCATATCGACTATCCTTTTTCCTCCAATAGTTGTTTCCAACACCACCATACCGGGATGACTCTCTACTACCTCTCCAATGATTGCAGCATTTTTTCCCAATTCATTACTTCTCATCACCTCGACAACATCGCTTGCAATTGTTGGATCGACAATGCAAACTACCTTTCCCTCATTGGCAACATACAAAGGATCAAAACCTAGCAAGTCACATATACCGTTCACTCCCGGTATAATGGGAATGGAATGCTCTAAAACATCTATCCCCCACTTTCTGTTATCGATTATTTCATTTAACACTGTGGCTAGACCTCCCCTCGTAGCATCACGCATGAACTTTATTCCCTTTCCAAAAATCCTTAGTTCAGCAATCAGATGGTTGAGCGAAGCACAGTCGGAAAGAATATCAGTTCCGAAATTAAGCCCCTCTCTCGTAGACATAATAGCCATTCCGTGTTCGGCAATTCCTCCATTGATCAGAATTTTGTCGCCGATTTCTATACGAACTCCCGAACTTACATCTTCGAATTCTGTTTCTAATACCCCTATGCCGCTGGTATTGATAAATGTTTTATCACACTTGCCATGTTCCACTACTTTCGTATCTCCCGTAACGATTTTTACTCCAGCATTTTTAGCTTCCACATGCATTGATCCTACTATCTGCTCTAGCATTTGCATATCGAAACCTTCCTCAATGATAAACCCACAAGAGATAAACTGTGGCCTCGCTCCACTCACAGCCAAATCATTTACCGTCCCACATATCGCAAGCTTTCCAATATCACCGCCGGGAAAAATAATGGGATCTACCACGAAGCTGTCAGTTGTAAATGCTATCCTTTCACCAGCACACCCAACAATCGCCGCATCAGTCAGCACGTGGTCTTTTTCCAGATAGAAATGCTTTGCAAACAATTCTTTGATAAGTGATTGGCTTAATTTTCCACCACTCCCATGGTGCAGTGTGATGTACCCGTCAGTTTTCATTCCTGTATTTGTAAAACGCATTACAGGCACCCTCGCTCGATACCATGCACGCTCCTACCGGATTTGCAGGGGTGCATTCCCTATTGAACAATCTGCACTGACGGGGATTCTTATTTCCTTTCAAAATTTCGCCACAGATACATCCCTCTTCTTCCATTGTTTCTTCCACCTCTACCTGTAGCCTTTTTTCGGCATCCCATTCGGCGTATTTGTCTTTGATGGCAAGGCCACTCAAGGGAATATTTCCAAAACCCCTCCACCATTCATCCCTTAGCACAAATACCTCATTCATGATATCCTGGGCTTTTAAATTGCCCTCATCGCTAACAGCCCGGGTATACTCAATCTCCACCTTTGGCGTATTATTCTCCTTTTGCCTGGCTAACATAAAAACCGATTGCAATATGTCAACCGGCTCAAAGCCCGACACCACACACCCTAAATGATACTGAGCTGGTAGTGGGTCAAAGATCTTTGACCCGGTGATGGTAGCTACATGCCCGGGACCAATAAATCCATCCAGCTTGACACCTTCCCTCACTAATGCCTCCATCACCGGAGGCATGATCTTATGCGAGCTAAAAACAAAGTAATTATGTAAATTATGACTCACGGCGCTTAATATCGATGCCGCAGTAGTGGGAGCGGTAGTTTCAAAACCAATTCCAAGAAACACAATATTTTTATCAGGATTTTGCCTTGCAATTTGCAACGCATCAATGGATGAATACACAATTCGCACATCCCTCCCATTCGTTTTTTCTTTTTCCAGGGAAGAGGTAGAACCCGGAATCCTTACCAAATCACCGAATGTGGTAACAATCACATTTTCTAACCTCGAATATGCAATGGCCTGATCAATAAACTTCCTGCTCGAAACGCACACCGGACATCCGGGACCCGATTTTAAATGAATATTCTTAGGTAGAAGTGAATGAATACCATACTTCCTGATGGCCATCGTATGCCCGCCACACACCTCCATGATCGTTAATTCTTTTTTTGAAATTGCACAAAGGTTGTTAACAATTCTCAGGACATTGTCTCTGTCCCGATAAGAACTGATGTAAGGGTCAGGATGATTGCCCATTTTCCAATAACCTTAGGTTATCATTAGCATCTTTGACCTCTTCCGGGGACAGTATTTGCAATGCGTATCCCGTATGCACGAGAACATAATCGCCTATTGTCGCATTTTCCACCAACTGTAGACTGGCTTTCACTTTTACGCCATTAACATCCACAATGGCCATTTCGTCATGTATGGATTCGATCTTAGCCGGAACACTTAAACACATAACCGGTTCTTTTTTGCTGCCGCAATGGCTAACTGGCCCAGGGCGATCCCACCATCATTAGATGGAACCAGCTTTTGGGCCAATACTCTAAATTTTCTATCTGACAATAGCCTTATGCTTCTTTCCAAAATATATTTATTCTGAAAAGTCCCTCCTGATAAGGCTACAACATTGACCTGACTCTCTTCACGGATTCTCAAGCAAACCCTGACTATAACGTCCACAATGGTATTATGAAATTTTGTTGAAATATGACGTATGCTCTCTTTGCTGCGCAGGTCGTCTATTATATCTGTAATAGTATTTTCAAAACTGATCTTTCCGTCAAAGATCTCCACACTATAAAAATCGTCGCAATTTCTCAGCGCTAAACTTTCTAACATCATTGGCGCCTGAGCATGATATCCAGCCTTGTCACACAAGCCAATTAACCCGGCAATCGCATCAAACAATCTCCCGGCGCTGCTGCTCAAAGGACAATTGATATCTCTTTCCAGGCTATTCAGTGCTATTACTCCCTCATTTTTCTCGATACCTGGAAGAAATTTCAGAATGGTCTTTCGATCTATTCCATGAAAATGGAGATAACTCAACGCAGATCTCCAGGGTTGGAACGCCGCCATGTCGCCACCGGTAATGGGCACATATTCGAAGTGATATGGGCGTGTAAACCCACAAAGATCCCCTACAAGAAATTCCCCACCCCAAATATTTCCATCGGTGCCGTATCCCGTTCCGTCAAAACAAACTCCGATAGCCTGGCCATAGTGCTTGTTTTCTACCAGACAGGATGCCATATGAGCATGATGATGCTGAATTTTTACGATGGGCGCATCAAATTCTTCAGCAAATCTTGTCGACAAATAATCCGGGTGGTGATCACATGCTACCAGAGTGGGGCTAAACCTGAATAATTGTTGATATCTTTTAAAACTTTCCTGGTAGAACTTGTAGGTATCATAATTTTTCAAATCACCAATGTATTGGCTCAAAATAGCCCTTTTATCCTTTCCAATAGCAAAAACACTGGAAAGCTCGGCTCCTACTGCGAAGATGCCTTCACAATCAAAATCAATTTGGATAGGTTCCGGGGCGTACCCTCGTGACCGTCTGACCAGTCGGGTTGCCCCACCCGCGATGAAAGAGACAGAATCATCCACACGGTTATGAATTTGCCGGTTGTAAGAGACAACAGCGTCGACTCTGTCTCCCAGTCTATCCAATGCTATGTTATCATCGATGGCTATCGGTTCCTCAGAAATATTGCCGCTGGTAAGGACTATCACATCTGTTTTTAATCTCTTAAAAAGCAAATAGTGAAATGGCATGTAAGGAAGCATGGCACCGACGGTAATAAGCCCATCATTTACCCCGGGAAAGAATCTTTTTTTATGTTTTAAAAGAACGATCGGCCGTTGAATGCTACTTAACAACATCTTCTCTTCTTCGCTTATCCATGCGTAGCGTCCAATTGTATCAAGGTTTTTAAACATTAAAGCAAACGGCTTCTCATTCCGTTTCTTGCTTCTCCTGAGATTTAAAACCGCCTCCTGATTGGTAGCGTCGCACGCCATGAAATAACCTCCGATACCTTTGATAGCTACCACTTTGCCCTCATCGATCAATTGTCCAACTTTTTCAACCACCCTGTCATCCCCTTTTATTTTTTTGCCCTGAAAAGCCAATTGATAATGCGGACCGCAATCTTCGCAGGCAATTGGTTGGGCATGAAATCTTCGATTATTGACATCCTTATACTCTGCTTCACAATGATCACACATTGTAAATTTGCTCATGGTTGTGTTTGGGCGATCGTACGGTAAACTTTGGATGATGGAAAACCTTGGGCCACAATGGGTACAATTGATAAATGGATAGTTGATACGGTTTAGCTGGTTTTCCATTTCCATAAGGCAATCCTCACATACAGCCAAATCGGCACTTACCTCCGTGATTTTTTCTGAAGCAGACTCCGAGACGATGATTTCAAAATCGTTATAAGCTTCAAATTGTTGTTCTTTAAAATCCAGCGAAAATACTTTGGCAATTTTCGGCGAATTATATTTTAGTTCATTCAGAAATAGCTCCAGTTCATTTGAATCGCCTGAAACATTAATCTCCACACAATCATTTTTATTTTTTACCCAGCCATTCAAATGATGCTTCTTGGCAAGCTTGTAAACAAAGGGCCTGAAACCTACTCCTTGTACTAACCCGCTCACCTCAATGTTAAAAGCCTTTTTCATCGGGATCCTTTTTTTTAACTACTTCGCTGACGCCTGACTTTTCCTACCAGTTTGACAATGACATAAATAGCAATTGCCAGTACACCAATGGAAATTAAATGCAGCGATTCACTTAAGAAATGCAAAATGGAATACCCATCAACTTCCTGATTTCCATGGCCAGGATGAGCAAGAACAACTTGAACGGATAGAAGGAAAACTAAAAAGAAGAAGGGTAAGGGGGCTGATTTTTTCATCATTGTCCGGTTTAATTTGACGCTTATGTAATTAAAAATACGAATCGGGTAATAGGGAATCATTCCTTTTAACACAATTCTTAAATGAAAGCTGATGAAAATCATCTTTTAACTATTAAGTGAAAATTGATTGAATTATTCATCCTCAATGGATGTTAATCAATTGAAAAGAAACCGGATTTCTTTGAAGAAGAATGGTTTTCAGTTGGAGGGACAAATAAGAAAAAAGGCGAAGGTTTTTTTTACTAATTAAACTAATCCTTAATGAAAACTAAAATTGAAGCCATCCTGAAAAAATATAATCATGATGGTACTCGACTGATGGACATCCTGATCGATGTTCAGGATGAATTTGGATTTGTCCCCGAAGACTCGATAAACATCATTTCTAAAAAACTGGATATTTCCAAGGTCGATCTAAAGCAAACCATTTCGTTTTATCACTTCTTTTCAGAAACCCCGAGAGGCAAATACACCATTTATTTAAATAATAGCGCCGTGGCCAACATGAATGGCCGCAAAGCCGTGATGAAAGCCTTTGAAAAGGAAACAGGAATCAAGTTTGGAGAAGTAACGCCGGACGGCGAAATCGGGCTTTTCGAAACTTCCTGCATTGGGATGAATGACCAGGAGCCGGCGGCCCTACTCAACGGCGCCGTGTTTACTCGCCTTACTCCTTACAGGGCGAAAGAAATTATCAAGGACATTCGCCTAAAAAAACCGGTAAGTGAGATGTTTGTCGCGAGCTATGGCGATGGGAATAATAGCTCAGAATACATTAATGCGGTGGTGAATAATCACATCATGAAGCGTGGTCCTATCTTGTCTGATCAATACGACAATGGCGAGGCAATAAATAAGATCCTGTCTACCACTCCCGAAAAAGTTATTGAAGAAATAAAGGCATCAAATATCAGAGGACGTGGTGGCGCTGGTTTTCCAACCGGATTGAAATGGGAATTTTGCCGACGAGCAAACGAGAAAACCAGGTACATATTCTGTAATGCTGATGAAGGAGAGCCTGGAACATTTAAAGACCGGGTGATCCTCACTGAAAAGCCAATGATGCTATTTGAAGGAATGGCTATTGCCGGATATGCCATTGGAGCGCGTGAAGGGATTCTCTACCTCCGATACGAATACAAATACCTTCAAAAACATTTGGAGCATGCCCTTGACGAACTGAGAAAAAAAAACCTGCTGGGAAAAAGCATCCTGGGTAAAGAAGGATTCGATTTTGACATCAGGATCCAATTTGGCGCCGGTGCATATGTTTGTGGTGAAGAATCTGCCCTGATAGAATCTGCTGAAGGAAAAAGAGGAGAACCCAGGGACAGACCTCCCTTCCCAGTAGAAAAAGGATACCTTGAAAAGCCTACTGTAGTTAATAACGTCGAGACACTCTGTGCGGTTGTCAAGATCATGAAATTCGGCAGTGACTGGTACCGTAGCCTGGGCACCAAAGACTCCACGGGAACAAAAGTGTTATCGGTTTCCGGAGATTGCCGGTATCCTGGAGTATATGAAGTGGAGTGGGGTTTTAGTGTCAATGATATCCTGGATATGGTGGGCGCTGAATACGTCCAGGCCGTTCAGGTGGGAGGCCCTTCAGGTACGTGCGTCGCACCTAATGAGTTTAACAGGACCCTGTGCTACACAGACCTTGCCACGGGTGGTTCACTCATCATCATCGGTAAACACCGGAACCTGCTGAAAGATATCGTACTAAACTTCACAGAATTCTTTATCGAAGAATCGTGTGGATCCTGCACACCTTGCAGAACCCTTACTGTCCAGTTAAAGCAAAAACTGGAAAAGATCATTTCAGGGAGAGGTGTGATGAAAGACCTGGAAGACATCGAAGAATGGGGCAAAATCATGAAATCAAATCGATGTGGCCTTGGTCACACAGCAGCTAATCCTATTCTCACCACGCTAAAGAATTTCAGAAATCTCTACCTCGATAAAATCCAGATGAGCGAGAGCTTCGATTCCGGATTTCGCCTGGATGAAGCTTTGATAGAGGGGTGTTTAGCCGCCGACAGAAAAATATTAATCCACTAAACTCGATGCGATGCCACACCAAGTATTAAAATTTAAATTAGATGGGACGGAATGCCTGGGGCAAAAAGGTCAACACATAATCGATGCCGCCAGGGAAAATGGTATTTATATACCTACACTTTGCAATGTACCGGGTGTAGAACCCAAAGGTGCTTGCCGGATGTGCAATGTGAGAGTGAATGGGAAATTAATGACTGCCTGCACCACCCCAATTGCGAATGGTATGATCATCGAAAGTGAAACTCCTGACCTGAGTAACCTTAGAAAAGCCATACTGGAATTGCTTTTTACCGAGGGAAATCATTTTTGCCCGGCATGTGAAAAAAGTGGTGACTGTGAGCTGCAAGCGCTGGCCTATCGCTACAATATGACTGTGCCCAGATTTAAATACCAATTTCCAGAAAGGGATATTGAGGCAACACACCCTAAACTTATCAAAGATCACAACCGATGTATTCTCTGCAAACGATGCGTCAGAATCATCAAAAACAAAGACGGCAAAAGCATATTTGCATTTGGAAGACGAGGTCAAAAAATCACCATCAACATCGATACAGAACTGGCAAAGGATATGGATGACACCACTGCCAAGGAAGCATTTGATATTTGCCCAGTGGGAGCGCTGTTGCTCAGGGAAAAAGGATTTAGCAAACCCATTGGAAAGCGAAAATACGATCATGAAGCCATAGGCACCGAACTAAAAAATTGATCCGATGGAAAAGAAAATTGTAGCTACTACATCACTTGCCGGTTGCTTCGGCTGTCACATGTCTCTGCTGGATATTGATGAAAAGATCCTTGACCTTATCGAGCTGGTTGAATTCGACAAGTCCCCCATCAACGACATAAAAAAATTTACCAGGATTGCTGACATCGGTTTAATCGAAGGAGGATGTTGTAACCATGAAAATGTTCACATTCTCAAAGAATTTCGTGCTAATTGTAAAATACTAGTATCCGTTGGAGAATGTGCCATAATGGGCGGTTTGCCGGCTCTTAGAAATACCATCCCACTAAAGGAATGTTTCGAAGAAGCTTTCCTAAATGGGCCTTCGGTCGCAGGAAACAACCTTGACAATGTAATTCCTAACGATGAAGAATTGCCGGTCATCCTGGACAAAGTATATCCTTGTCACGAGATCGTGAAAATAGATTACCACTTTCCCGGATGCCCTCCCACAGCCGAATTAATATGGGAGGCGCTGTATGCGCTTATTACAGGAACTAAAATGAATCTTCCATATGAAGTTGTAAAATTCGATTAAACCTGTGAATCATGACTAAAAAGATAACCATAGAGCCCATTACCAGGGTAGAAGGACATGGAAAAGTTACCATTCATATTGATGACGATGGAAATATTATTCAAAGCAGGTTGCATATAGTAGAGTTCAGAGGTTTCGAACGGTTCATTCAGGGGCGACCCTATTGGGAAGCCCCTGTTTTGGTTCAGCGATTGTGCGGAATATGCCCTGTGAGCCATCACCTGGCAGCCGCAAAAGCACTTGATGTGATTGTGGGAGTAGGTCAGGAAGGCTTAACTCCTACCGCGGAGAAAATGCGTCGACTGATGCATTACGGTCAATTCTTTCAATCGCATGCCCTGCATTTTTTCCACCTCGCGAGTCCTGATTTATTATTTGGCGTAGATGCTCCAGTGGCTAAAAGGAATGTGATTGGAGTGGCTGCCGAGCATAAAGACCTTGCGGTTCAAGGTGTCATGATGCGTAAATTCGGTCAGGAATTGATTAAGGTTACAGCTGGTAAAAAAATCCATGGAACCGGCGCCATTCCTGGCGGCATCAATAAAAATCTGAGCATCAGGGAACGCGATTCTTTCTTAAAAGGAAATGAATTATTCAATGCCGACAAAATGATTTCCTGGTCAAAGGATGCCATCAGTTTGTTCAAATATTACCATGCATCGCATAAGGATTTCATAGACAAGTTTGCAGCTTTTCCTTCTAATCACTTAAGCCTTGTCAGAAAGGATGGTGCATTGGATATTTATCATGGTGTGCTACGGGCGATCGATGCTGATGGCAACAAGATTTTACACGATGTGGACTATTCACATTACCTGGATTACATAGGCGAAAGCGTTAAATCCTGGAGTTACATGAAATTCCCCTTCTTAAAACAACTAGGAGCGGAGGAAGGATGGTATCGGGTAGGTCCGCTGGCAAGACTGAACACCTGTGATTTTATCCCGACGCCACTCGCACAAGAGGAATTTGAGGAGTTTAGGGCATATACAAAAGGAAAAACCAACAACATGTCCATGCACATGCATTGGGCCCGGCTGATTGAAACGCTGCATGCCGCGGAAGTGATTAAAGAACTCCTGGAAGATCCAGATCTGCAAAAAAATGATTTGGTTAGAAAAGGAGAAAAACAAAAAGAGGGAGTTGGGTTAATTGAAGCGCCAAGAGGGACACTTTTCCATCATTACAAGATCAATGACTACGACCAGATCACCATGGCAAATCTCATTGTATCCACCACAAATAATAATGAGCCCATGAACCGGGCGGTGAGGAGTGTAGCCGAGGAAAAATTAGCCGGAAAACAAAACATTACAGAAGGTATGCTTAATGCAGTGGAAGTTGCCATCAGGGCGTATGATCCATGTTTAAGCTGTGCCACTCATGCCTTGGGAAAAATGCCCCTGGAGATTGAGCTGTACAATGCTAAAAATGATTTGATTGACCAAATAATAAGTTAAGTGAAAAAGCTGCTTGTATATGGTTTTGGGAATCCCGGCAGAAGGGACGACGGCTTGGGAATTAAGTTGGTAGAAAAGCTGGAGAAATGGGCACTTGAAGAAGAAAATGGGCAACTATTCTTTGACTCAAATTACCAGCTAAATGTTGAAGATGCCGTTGAGCTCAAGCAGTATGATTTTGTGTTGTTCGTAGATGCAAGCCAGGAAGACATTGATGATTTTTACATATCCCGCGTTGAGGCATCCGCAAAAGTTGATTTCACCACGCATAGTGTTTCTCCCTCCTACCTGAAATACCTCGCGGAGGACTTATTTGGCTATTCTCCCCTGATTTATTTACTCCACATCAGAGGGCATGAATGGCACCTGGGGAATGGTCTCAGTGATAAGGCGAAAGACAACCTTCATAAGGCCATGCTGTTTGCCCAAAACCTGTTAAAAGGCCTGCTTTCAGAACGAATCTTAAAGGATCCTTTGTTCTACAATAAAAACTCTGCGTCATGAATCTTTCAACAACTTATCTAGGACTTAAGCTTAAAAATCCGGTAATAGTAGGTAGCTCGTCGCTTACCAGCAATGTGAAAAACGTGAAACGATGTGCTAAAAATGGTGCCGGTGCGGTGGTCTTAAAATCTCTTTATGAAGAACAAATACTCGCCGATACCGACGAACTGGTTCATCAGGACGAAATGTATCTCTGGTACCCTGAAGCCTTTGACTATGTGAATAAACTGTCAAAAGAAGATGGGATTGATCAATATTTAAACCTCATCAAAGAGTGTAAAAGCGAGGTAGATATGCCAATTATTGCCAGCGTCAATTGTATCACACCAGAAGACTGGCCGGTATTCAGCCGGGAGTTAGAGAATGCGGGTGCGGATGCCATTGAGCTTAATATTTCCATTTTTCCCGACTCGGAAGAATTAAGCTGTACAGAGATCGGAGACCGCCACATCCGAATAGTCCGTGCTGTCAGCAGACAAGTAAAAATACCAGTTTCTGCTAAAATCAGCCATTATTTCTCGAACCTTAGAATGATGGCGAAAAGACTGTACATGGCAGGCGCCAAGGGGCTGGTTTTGTTTAACCGTTTTTATCGCCCCGATATTGACATTGAAAATATCAAGATGACCACCGATGATACTTTCAGTGGTCCTGACGAAATCACCATGTCATTAAGGTGGGTAGGCTTGCTTTCCGAAAAATCGCCCTACGATATTTCAGCCTCCACGGGTGTACATGATGCCACAGGTGTAATAAAACAAATCCTGGCGGGTGCTACTTCTGTTCAAGTCTGCTCCGCACTTTATAAAAATGGCTTTTCATACTTAAAAAGAATACTGGAAGAAATGGACCTTTGGATGAGAAAAAAAGGATTTGATTCTATCGACGATTTCAGGGGTCTCATTAATAAAGACCCACAAAATAGTGCAGGCTGGGAGCGAATCCACTTCATGAAAAAAACCACGACCAACGACATTCACCCCATTCAGGGAGATTAATCACAATAATCTTTTTTCCATATTAGTACCGGAAGCATTGACGAGTCATCGCTTCCTTTCTGCATTTCCATACGTCCGATACCGAACATTTAAGCGCGAATCTGAACATCTGGATTTAAAAAAAGCTGGGCTATTCAATAAAAATGTACCTTTTTAAATGGCACCTTTATTGAAAACTATATTTAATAAATCCAGTTTGTTACATGATTTTTTTAAATCAAATTGTAAAACAAAAAACCCGGGCGGGAGAAAAACTCACCGTATTGGATCATCTGAACCTTACAGTGAATGAGGGGGAATTCATTTCTGTGGTGGGTTTTAACAAGTGTGGTAAAACGGCACTCATTAAAATCCTGGCTCTGCTGGACAGGGAGTATTATGGAAACTATCAATTCAACGGCCTTTCCCTTAACAATCTGAGCGAAAAGGATTTTCAGGGGTTCCGAATCAAAAATATTGGATTAGTTTATAAAAACTATAATCTGGTGGATTACTTTACCATTTGTGAGAATATTCTTCTTCCATTGAAATTTTCCACCACAGATAAAAGGCAAATAAGGGATCGTGCCGGTGAATTATGCCATCAATTCAAAATCGACCACAAAAAAAAACACCTCTCTTCTCAAGTGAGCCAGTTGATAAGAACAAAGGCAGCCATAGCTCAATCACTCATGCTTTCCCCTAAAATTCTCCTGGCTGACGATATTTTCAACGGACTTGATAACGAAGAATGTCGATCATTGATAGACCTGCTGGCCGAACTGAATGATGGAGGGTTAACAGTTGTGCTTACCTCTGAGAATCTTCAGGACGCCAATTTATTCCATCGGAAAATCTTTATCCATGAGGGAAAGATCTTTACCGATTACCCCTTTGCATAGCGTGAAAGTGTACATAAATTTTAATTGTGTTGTCCAATAATGAACACCAGCAACACTACAACTTCTTTCTGTTAGCAGTATCAAAGCATTTTTTCCCGTGGCATAAATTTTGGGGCTTTAGTAGTACCCAAGCAAAAATTGATGAAAAGACCAATTGCACGACTCCCCCACGGGAAAAAATTCCTGCTCATTTTAGGCCTTATTGTTTCCATCCTTGCCGTTTTCAAAAGTGAGATGTATTCAACATCCGGGCTACAGCAATACCTACCAGATGTGGAGCTAGTTAAGCAACAACTCAACGACCACATTCGCGCCAACCAACAGGCCGCAAACACAAACCTCAGCAATGGAAACTTTATTGCCAGCTACATACACGTGATTTCCAACCGGCCTGAATACAAGGATAAAGAATGTGACAAACCGAGCGCTCTCACTACCCTTAAAAATAAAGTGAGCAAGGTTTTTTCTTCTATTTAACAACACCCTTTCAATCTTTTTACCATTTGACAGAACACAAACTTTGCTACATTTGTTAGGTAAAGTAAACACCACAAATGGAAAAATATTTTAAGTCGAAAATCAGGAATGTCAAGGATTTTCCAAAGCCCGGGATCGTTTTCCGGGACATCACCACACTTCTGAAAGATTCGGAGGCATTTCAAAAGATGGGCAATCAGTTGTTTGAATTTTCAAAAGATAAGGGGATTCAGAAAGTGGTAGGAATCGACTCGCGGGGATTTATTTTTGGCGGTTACCTGGCCAATCGTCTGGATGCGGGACTGGTACTGATCAGAAAATCCGGCAAGCTCCCCTCTGAAACGATTAAGCAAACCTATCAACTGGAATATGGTACTGACACGCTGGAAATCCACAAAGATGCCGTCTTACCTGGCGAAAAAGTACTCATCCATGATGACCTGCTCGCTACAGGTGGCACTGCCAAGGCCGCTTGTGAGTTGATTGAGAAGATGGGAGGAAAAGTGGTACAAGTTTCCTTTATGATTGAACTAAGCTTTTTAAATGGAAGGCAGCATTTTAACGGGTACAAAGTTGATTCGGCAGTCCAGTATACTTCGGAGTAAACGGGACTACTTTCTTAGAGCATCGAAGACCTTTTCATAATCCGGTTCATCGCCAATTTCCGGCACCTGCTCAGTATAGATTACTTTACCGTGTTCGTCTATGATAATCACAGCCCTGGAAAACAAGCCTTTAAAGGCCCCGGAGGTAATTTCAACTTTATAGTTGTCTGAGAACGACGAATTGCGGTATTGTGATGTCATGACTAAATGCAGAATACCCTCGGCTTCGCAAAACCTATGGTGAGAAAATGGCAGGTCTTTCGAGATGCAGATAGGCACCACATTTTTTAATTGGTCGAGTTGCTGATTGAACTTCCTGGCAGATGAGGAACACACACCAGTCTGGATACTCGGAAAAATGCTTAACAACACTTTCTTGCCTTTGAACTCAGACAATTTCACATCTTTCAAATCTGTTTTCGTCACTGAAAAATCCGGAGCCTCTGTTCCTAATTTCGGAAGTTCACCGGTAGTCTCGCACGGTTTACCGTCTAATGATATTTTAGCCATGATCGCATGTTTTTAGTGGACAACCATTAGTCTTAATGAAATGTTTTGACGAGGCCGAAATAAAAATATTTCCCAGGGCCGACATACCTGACGATGGTCATATATATTCTGAAAACAACTTTTACTTTTATGAAAGTAAAAGTTGGAAATTTCCTTGTTATCAAAACAAAATAATTGGATTTTTAGAAATACAGGGAAATCAACCTTATAGATTGAATTCATTTTTCTAAACCTAAAAAAAATTAATATGGCAAAAATAGGAACATTAGATTTCACCGGTTTGTCAGGCCACGTTTATACATTTAATGTGTACCCCATGAACTATCAGTTACCTGATAAGGAAGCCGTTTATTTTGTCACCCACAGAACGATAAAGGCTGACTCAAGTGTCGATCATATTCTGGTGTTTGTGGGCGAAACGAAAAACCTGGCGAAGACATTTGTGAATCACCCTAAATCACCTTGTTTTGATAAGGAGACCGCCAATTGCGTTTGTGTTTACTGGGAAGATCATACTGAAACAAGGGTAAACATCAAAGATGATCTGTTAAATCATTATCATCCGCCATGTAATGACTTTTAACAGGTTCTGAAGAATTTGCCATTCGCCCGGGAATTTTCTCATCCCGGGTCTCTTCATGTTTGTCATTTGGCATATTCATGTTAAATGGGCTGGGGCTAAACGAAATCACAAAAATCAACATAGCTACCCATCCTATCACTTTTCTTTTTAAATCAAGGGGTACCTCAATCTCTGATGGCGGATGCTGCGTTCCGAGGAATCTTCCTACCACAAATCCAAAGACCAGATAGATATAGCTATTCAACGATGTATGAATAAATTTGGCGCCCACATATTGCACAATAAACACCCAGATCGCAATGAGGATCCGTATTTTGAAATTTGGGTTAATTGAAGCAAAAACGATGTTCAGGTAAAGCATGTACAGCCCTCCATATAAAAGCAAACTCTCAATAGGCATTTTTGGTGTGATGATGCCAAACCCTGCAAATAGAATAAAGGCAACAAAAATAATCTTATAAGCGAAATTAGCCCTTCGATAGCCCAGTAAGCCATACAGCACATGTCCTCCATCCAACTGACCCACCGGTAATAAATTCATCGCTGTGAAAAACAAGGCCAGGAATCCAGCAAAAAGGTATGGGTAATGATACAGCTCCATCATGTTTGGTACTCTTTCAGGCTCCGGCGCAACCTTTTCTATCATGAAATCAAACAGCAAATTGGATCCAAGTTTTAAACCAAATGGGCTAAAATAAGCCGTGTCGCCTAAATGTTCTTTTTCTGCATCGGTAAGAACTTCAAGGTCACCAATATAAATCGCTGTATCCAACCCATAAACTATGTCCTCATAGTGTTCACCGAAAATCTTGTATTCTGGATGGATTTTCAGGATATAATCTTTTGGTGGCAGGGTATAAAGCCCATACAATAGAACAAAAATGGCTATCACAAATCCGGCTAAAGGACCGGCAACTCCCACATCAAAAAACTGACGGGTAGTCTTAGGTTTTCCAAGTATTTTGATGAAGGCTCCCATCGTACCTATGGTTGGCATAACCAAAAAACCCAGCCAAACAGGAATATAATAAGGCAGGGTCACCTTGATCTGATAATACCTTGCTGTCAGGTAGTGGCCAAATTCATGCACAGTGAGAATCAAAAGGAATGGGATAGAAAAATGGAGCCCTCCCAGAAAGTCGTCCATTGTCATTCCCAAGACGATGAAACTCCCGTACATCCATTCCGCACCAGCAAGAGTAGTGGTAATATTGGTGATAACGAAAAGGATAAGGTGTGTTCTGTATTTTTTAAGCATGCCCATTTACGCCAGGTAGCATGTTTTGTGTTAAATAATTTCGTTTCACTAAAACCCCATTGATACCCAATTTTTCTGCGGTATCAATGTTTTCCTGTTTATCGTCAAAAAAGATGGCCCGTTCCGGTGTGACACCCATATCCTTCAATACCTGCTCATAGATATTTTCATCAGGTTTTCGCATTCCCATGTCGCAACTGTAAAACAGCTTGTCAAACACTTCGGTAGGATGATCATACCGCGTTTGTTCTTTAAATATTTGATGAAAACAGTCTACGTGGATCACATTCGTATTGCTAAGGATACATATCCTGTAATCTTTCTTTAATGCCTCGATCCACGAGAACCTGTCGCCCGGGATATCCAATAACATACTGTTCCATGCGCGATCGATCTCCTGGTCAGTCAACGTTTTTTCCGTTAAACCTCGAATATGCGCCCGGAACTCGTCACAGGAAATATGGCCTTTTTCGTACTCCATGTAAAAGGATTCATTTAGCTGGGCCTCTTCCAGAATATCAAACTCATCGCCTATCAACTGGCGAAATGCATTCAGGGTTTTGTGGACATCCAGATCAATAATTACACCCCCGAGATCGAAGATGACCACCTCTATATGTTGCCGCATTAATTTTATTTTATTGTTTGTGTATTCGGGCGCAAATATCTAATATTGCACTCCCAAATTCAAGGGGCGTTCTGTTTATTATGTAAATGGAAAACCCTTGATCGGGCCCTTAGCTCAGTTGGTTAGAGCACCTGACTCATAATCAGGTGGTCGCTGGTTCGAGCCCAGCAGGGCCCACATTTTTAAGGTTGTCAATAT
>JBNLGG010000047.1:0-33740 GCA_050305935.1 Cyclobacteriaceae bacterium
AGATTGTCAGCAATAGAGCCAACTCTAATTGGAGGTCCCCCTGGATTAGCCTGGAGTCTCCATTCGAATAAGTATCCGGTACTTACTGTATCTCCGTCTGGCTCCACCACCGCAGCACCTAATGCGCCATCATAAGGCAGTTCACATCGTGTAAATGGTGAGATCTGTTGAATGATCACATCACCTAGATCAGGCAGTACTTTTGGGATAGTGATTTCTACAGTGTCAGATGAACAACCAGTTAAGGGGTCTATTCCAAAAACATAGTAGGTGGTATCTGTAAGTCCGGTTTGCGTTGATCCGGATCCAATGAAATTCCCAGCAGTGACGGATCCTTCATACCATTGAAAGTCCAGACTAGGGGGGGCTGCAGGGCCTACTGCTGTAATATGCAAGTTGTCCCAGTAATGATCTTTGCTTTGGTTGCTTCCTCCTTCCGAATTGCGTACGTAAACCCGGATAACAAGCGACGAGCCATTGATCGTATTTGCTGTGGCGGTTGCTGATCCAAAATCATCTTGAAATGATCCGTTTATGAATTCAATTTCAGGACCTCCATCAACACTGTAAACTACTTTAATAGAATCGGATGCCTGTAAATTTCCTTCTTCCCAAATATCCAGGGATATGTTTACATTTTGTACAGTAGATATGTCAATGGGATCTGTTTCAAATATTCCTAGTGAGCCCCTTGTTCTAGCCCTGAAATTGCCCTCCTCCACATAGAAGAATTTATCGCCACCGGCAGTTTGAGAGTTGTCAGTGACAGCATTCCAGGTATAAGGAGTTCCTCCACTTGTAGTATTGTTTGGTTGATTAAATGGTTCAAACCAAAACGTGCCTCTCACGGTGCCCCCCACATAAAAAGCTTCTGCAGCCCCATCCGGAGCCAGAGAATCCGCACAAAGTGTATACGGAGCTATTTCACCAACATCGATGAATATGTCATCACATCCAACGGTAATAATCACATCAGCTTCATCACACAATGCATAGCATTTGTCTGAATCGACATCACAGGTGCGATAAGTTACAGTATCAACCCCTGTCCACCCTGCATTTGGTGTGTATTCGATGAAATTGTCACTACCAACAGAAATTACCGTTGCATAACCGTTATTTGCCTGATTTACGATGGTCGGAACAAAAAGATTGTCACCATCCATATCCTGATCATTTGATTCCACATCTACGACTACGGTATTTCCAACCGATGTAGAGGCATAATCATCCTGTGCAGTAGGTCTGGTGTTACCGCCCAATAAACAAATCGTTTGTTCATTTCTGGATCCCCCTGTTGAGCCGGTAAAGCCAAATCGTAATGTTGTTTCACCTCCAAAGACACCATTGATCATATCATCCGTGTGGCGCATGATAAGACTATAATTATATGCTTCCGCATCAACGATATCCGGGTTATATTGGTCGGAGTACATTTCCAGCGTTTGTGTGCCATCATTATTTACTGTCCAATCTATTTTAAAGGCATAACACCCATTGTCTTCCACATTGTGGTTATAGCCCCAGGCTGAAATTGGAGCAAGTGGAGCCAATCGATCAAAGCTACCATCCGGATTTTCGATGATTTGCTGTTCTGTATCCATGTTTCCATTATAAACCACTGCGGTATGGTCCCAGCCTTTGTAAGGGCTTTTTGGAGGAGAGTTTCCTTGATTAGCTCCATCCTGAACATCATTATTATCCCACGTGTCAAACTCAATGGCTACTGAGGGGGTTATTTTTAGATTTGGGTTTTGTGTCTGATCGGAATAGTCGCCATAGCCAAGCCCACCTCCCGGATCTCCGGTTGCCGCTTCCTGATTAAAAACTTGTGAGCCTATATAATAAGTCGTTGATCCGTCAAAAATCGTATCTCTTGGGTCATCATGTATCACGAATCCAAAACCATCTGCTCCGTTGTCATCCTTATCACCAAAATACATGACAAAATAGAGGGTGGTATCCTGGCTAAAATCACCCTTGTCGCGAAACCACACTCCACCAAATTGGCTATTCACGTCTTCCGTGATGGTAAAACATCTTTCCGATCGCTTAATAGCATTATACACCGGTATAAAAGGCGTTTGCGCAAATGTCTCCGCAGTAAAAATGAAGGACATAAAAAAGAAAAGCCAGGTTGTGAATTTCATGCTCTTTCGTATACAATCACCCAATTTCATAATTCTACCTTTAAAAATAGCCGTAAAAATACGATTATGTATACCTTTCATCCAATGGAGGTGAGTCATCATAGTGGTTGTTTTGGTTCAAATGTGGTTGTATTTAGACTATTTGGGTAAAATGATCGATGGTTTTTATAAATTTTTAAATGAATAATAGGTTGCCAGATAAAAATCTAACATGTTCGTTTAAACTGAACATCATAGATTTTCCTTAAAATTACAATAGTTTCAATGATTATTACTAGCCAGACCAGGAAATTAGTCAGGAAAGGTTGGTTTCCTTACATTGTTTGAAAACCTGTTGTGATATAAACTTCGGGATGGGGGGGGCTATCGTCAAGTTAGGTCAGAATATGGGCCGATGGGGGGAGTAACGCACGGTTCTACATCGACGGCGGGAGCTGATTGCCGTCCTGGATTTAGTAGTACGAATATGTTTTATTGAAATCACCTTTCCGAAAGTCCCGAACTTTCGGAAAGCTACTTAATAAACGTTACGCAAGGAGGCTAAAATTATCCTGCTGTAAAAAACCTCCAAGGTTTCGTGACTTCTTCGCTTTGGGAAGCTTATGAAGTATAAAAAACCTTAGAGGTTTAGCTGGAATTAGTTCGTCTTTTAATCAATTGCCATCCTAGCGCATCACTGTGATACTGCCCGTATGCACTTCATTGGAACTGCACTGGATGACAAAATAATAGGTCTCTTCCGGCAAGTCCTTCCCATTGTAGGTGGCGTCCCAATCGTTATTGTATGTAGCCGACTCAAATACTGTCTGGCCATTCCTGTTCATTATGACAATGGGACACCCGGAAAACGCATCGGAGTTGTCAATGACCCACAGATCATGGACGCCATCGGCGTTTGGAGTAAAAACAGGCTGGGCATTTACTTTGATAGTCCGGTCACCTTCTACGATTATTTCAACATGATCTTCGTCTGAACAGTTGTAGCTATTATATCCTGTAACCGTATAAACGGTTGTGATGGATGGTGAGGCGATCGGATTGGAAATAATCGGATTGTTCAGGGTTTCTTCCGGTGTCCATTCGTATTGTTCAGCCCCTGTGGATTCCAATTGGATAGATTCACCTTTTTTAACCCTGCCGTTGCTTGTCAGGATCTCCACATTTACACCTGGTAGAATGCTGACAAATATCTGATCGGAAGAGTTACAAACATTACCTCCCAGCGTAGCCGTAACGGAATATTCTCCTTCCCGATACGCAAATATTTCCGGGTCCGTGCTGCCGGTAGACCACTGGATGTTCGTTAAATTAGGATCGACAGAGAGTTTAACCGTGTCGAAATCACAGAGGTCTATGTCACTGCTCGTTTTTGCTTCATCATTTATCAGAATGGCAATTCCCTGGGTTTCTGCCACTGTGATCATTTTTTCCATCCTGTCACGGCAGTATTGGTTACCGTAACTTACTGTCAGGGCTACAAGGTATGTTCCCGGGGTATTGTAAACACGGCTTGGTTCAAATTCTTCGGACAGGTTTTCATTGCCAAAGTCCCATACATATACCGGGTTAACCTCTGTGCTTACCGTAGAAGTATTAGTAAGCAGAACGGTTTCATTGAGACAAACTGTTTCAGGAACCACGAAAGAGGCAACCGGCGCGCTTACCTGTGAAATCGAGTAGGTATTGCTGGTGTTGCTACAGGAATAGCTGTTTGTAAACTTTACATAGTAACTGCCGGTATTGCTGGTAGCAATCTGGTTTGTGGTTGATCCTGTTAGAGCCTGACCATCTTGATACCACGTGTACGAACCGCCATCCAGGTCGCCTACAGAAAGAACGTTCTGTGTTCCTTCGCAGAATTGGGTGCCCTGTGTGGCAGTAATCTCAAGATTGGGAACAATGCTTATGTCTATATTTTTACTTACCGGATCTGTTTTGCACCCATCGGCCTCCAATATCAATGAATATTTCCCGGCATCTTTACCTGCTACATTATTGACTTGAAGCGTCGGGCCGACATAGGTATTACCATCAGGAGTGAGCCATGAATAACCGACACCACTCACGATACTTGATGACAGGGTAAGCGTTCCACCTTCGCACACAGCATCAGGGCCTGTAATGGTTGGGGTTGGCGGTAAAATGCTGCCGCCCAATATGACCGTGACTGTATTGGACGTGCTGGCACACCCATCTGCTTGTGATGAGATCGTTACCTGATAATCTCCCGGAGCGATAGCCTCATACGTAAATTCAGTGTTGGCAAGGTCTACCGCAGCATCGACGGAAGTCCATTGATAGTTGACTTTGAGTGCTTTTGTTGCATTCAATTCTGATGGCTGACCTGCGCAAATAGGATTTGGAATTTCCGGTTCTAGCTGAGCACTAACACAATGTTGGTTTCTCAATACGTTTACGCGATTCAATCCATCAACTGTGTAGGCAATATCGGGTTTTCCGTCTCCCGAAAAGTCAGCAATTTTAATATTTCTTTGGTATTCGTTTGCCCCCACAGAAATAGCGGCCAGCGAAAGGTTGCCAGGCGTAGACCTGTTTTCCAGAATCGTCATGGGAGCGGTAGATTCATTGGTAGCGACTGCGATGTCTATTTTGCCATCGCCATTTATATCTCCAACATCCACTCCGTAGGGTAATAATTCTGTTTCGAATAGTAGAGGAGACGAAAATGAAACGCTATTAGCTGTACTTTGATTTAACAGTACATAGACGTTATTAACAAAATTGGCAACTACGATATCCATGTCTCCATCCAGGTCAAAGTCTCCTGTAGCAAGGTTTACCAATTCTCCCGATACGGGAATCCTGACAGGCTCGTCAAAGATGAGAGTACCATTGTTACTTCTGTTAATCGCCACATAAACATCTGCGCCCAGGTTTGACCCAAAGACGACGTCTGCTTTTCCATCTCTATTGATATCAGCGATATCCAATCCCAATGTAATTCGGTTGGATTTTAAAAGTACCCTTGCATCACGACTGAAGTTTAAATTGCCCGGAGTTGAATTATTTTTGAAAATATGAACAAACGAATTCCTTTGATCTGTCATGATAATTTCCGGTTTTCCATCATTATCCAGGTCGAATACCTTTATTCTTCGTGAGCTGGCCTGAGTAGAAGCAATGTTTATGGAAAGTGTATAAACGGGAGCAAAATTGACGGCGCTTTGACTGGTTGATGTATTTCTAAACAGATACAACCTGTCGGCGATGTTTCCGCTCTTCCCTACCACAAGATCCTTTTTTCCATCACCATCCAGGTCTCCGCAGGCTATATTCCTCGTTTGTTCACCAATTAAGAAGTTATTGTTGTCATACCGGTTAAAAGTAATATTGCTTTGGCTTTCAGTGGTTGTGTTGAAAAAACCGGTGATTGGTGTGCTTTGATTCGTCGAATTTGTAGTAAAAATGTCGTTTCTATTGTCACCATTGAAATCACAGACGCAAATGTCAAAAAGGCCATCCTCTTCCTGGATGTAGGTTTTTTCTGAAAGTTTGTCCTTGTTGATGTTTTCTTTTCCGTAGAAGCTAAGCAAGTATTTATCGCTGGAAAAACCGGTCAGTCCGGAAGTAGAATTAGTGATGCTTATTTGATCGTAGGTAGCGCCGGGGGGAACTAAAACCTCCAGAGTAGAATTAGTAGCAGAGACTACACTAGCCTTTGCCGAACCGAAATAGACGATGTTGTTGGTCGCCGTTGACGAGAAGCCATTTCCCGAAATGGTAACAACTTCCCCAAGCGTCGAGGAAGTTTTATTTAACGTGTTAATGTCTGGCTTTTGCGCAGCAACTCTCTCAGAGAAAAAAAGTAACGCAAATATGATGATAAAATAAGTCTTCATGTTTTTTAAATTTATGGAGGCCTATTGTACGGTCAACACCCACATGTCGGTAAAGATTGATGTAATTTGCCTGAATCTTTCCATCGTGTCTTCACACTCTTCCTTGTTGTCTTCACTATAGAACAAGTACACGTAGTAATCAGTGGTTTGGGAAATGTAGCCAAACTTGGTGTAGAATCCCTGCATGAAAAGCTTGTCACTGTACTCCTCAGCGCCCCGGTAGCTATTAAACGTACCGACAATTACATAATAACCTTTTTCGAGCTCTAACAGGTGGTCACCTTTTGTAACAACTTTTGGCCCGATATAGATACCTCTTTCGTCTCGTGTAGTAACCTCATCTTTTTTAGCGGTGTCAAATGTAGACAATAAAGAAGGTTCCTGTGTTTGAGTTGGTTGTGTTTGAGTTGGTTGTGTCTGAGTTGGCTGTGTTTGAGTTAGTTGTGTTCGGGTAGGCTGAGTTTGTGTCGGCCTGGTTTGTGTCCTGGTTTGTGTCGGTTGCGTAGTGGCTTGTTGTTTTACGGTGTCCTCCTTTACGTACCCAGCCATAAATTCATCCAGATCGACTTCACCCGAGTCAGGCTGTGTGGTGGTAGTCTCCGGTTGTGTAGTTTTATTTTCAAAAGGATCGTTTTGTGGTTTATACAGGTTTTGATTTTGTGAAGGTTGCTGGGTATTGCCACGCATGGTGGTAAGCATATCCCGTCTACGTTGATAGAAATTTTTCTGGTTCTTTTCCTTTTCTGTTTTGCCAAAGATCAAAGCGAGTTGAAATTCGTGTGAGCCATTGTCAAAACCATCGGCTGCCGCTACGCCCAGTTCATAAGCATAGCCAAAACGGAAATTATCTTTAATGTTTAATCCGAAAAACGCTGATGCCCCATAATTCATACGATAGGAGCCACCCAGCCAAACGAAGTTTTTTAGGATAAACCGCAGGCTGCCTTCAAATTGTCCGTCAAAGTTTTCGAAATAATGGTAGGACAGCCATGGATCGATCGCAAATGTTTCTTCCGACACTTCTATCTTGTAATTAAGCATGGCAATGGCAGTACTCAATGGATTTAACTCACCCACGTCGAAAGATTGTTCTGCTATGGAGGGTGACTGGAATATTTGAGGTAGGGCAAGGCTGAAGTTAAAGCCCTGGTTATGATACAGGAGGCCTGCATTTCCATTGAGGAAAATGTTGTTGTCCAGACCGGTTAATAGAGCGAGATCCATTCCAACTTCTACATTGGTGAAGTCGATGTTGTTAAAGCCCGCACCTCCGGAAAGGGCGAAGCTCAGATAATGATCGTTTTCATCAAACCTGGCTCTAAATCCAACGGTGAGCAGGGCATGATTAGTTGAAAGAATTCCGCGTTTGTCATTATAAAAATGTAGTCCAAAAGGCACGACATTTCCAAAGGCTGTGTGAAAAGTGAGGTAGTTAGTAACAGGGGCTCCCTCTATTCCAGTCCATTGCTGCCTGCTGCCTACAAATACAGCAGGCCTGTTTTCATATCCGGCGAATGCAGGATTCACTAAATAAGGGTTGAAAAATTTTTGAGAATTCAGTGGTAATTCCTGACATTGGATATCATGAATAAAAATCACTAACAAGGATAATATAATAAAAAAAGGCCTATTCATACATTCCTCTATATCACTGCATTACCTGTCAATGATTATTGTAACCAAAGAAACAAAAAACAGCGAGTGGGTTTTAAACATTGACTTAAATTTGAGTTGAATAATATGATTACCTAAAAATACAGAAAATATAATTTTTTCAATTTATTATATAATCCTCATCTCGTCGAAAAATATTATTTAAAAGCCAATTAATCGAATATTCCCCTAATAATTTTTAAAATAAGCTGGTCACACTTACAAGCTATGTTGAATTTAGGTATAATTCTTACATATAATAAATACAGTGAAAGTTGACTTATGATTTAATTCTTTAATATTATTGAGAAAAATTTGAACCCCTTGCTTAGCTGATGATCAAACGAAGCCTAGTTCTTTTTATATTTTTACTCCCTGGAGTTAGTGGTTTTTGTCAAATAGAGATGGGGCTGAGGTTAGGGGCAAACGTTTCGAGGAGCGTGTTTGATAGTGACACATACAAAAAATTCAATCCCTCAAAATTCAAGATCGGCTACCAGGCAGGTGTGGTATTTGTTTTTGAAAATCCTAAAATGGAGAAGTATGCCTTACAGACCGAATTTTATTATTCAACCATCGGTAGGAAGATAGATAGCCGCGCGAATGACTTTACAGAAAATATTGCTACCTATAGATATATCCACTGGCCGATGATGTTCAGGATGAGGTTTAAATCGCAGGGTTTTGATTTTTATGCACTGTTGGGTCCCCAGGTGAGTTATTGGTTTGGAGGAAAAGGTGTCTACAAGGTATATGATCCAAACTACCGGTTGACTGCCACCTATGATTACAAAATAAACTTTGACGAACCCATTCAGGATTATGGCTATATGAACGTATCTGAATATAATAGGCTGCAACTCGGGATAACCTTTGGTGGAGGTGTGCTCTATGAGATTAATGATGTTGACAGGGTAGCCTTCGATCTTCGATATTATATAGGACATACCTTTTTGGGAATTGAGAATGGGGGATACATCCCTTTCAAAGGTCTGGAAGATAACTTTGAATCCACCAATCATTCTATAGAGCTTTCTGTCATTTATACATTTGATATTTATGACAAGCTTCGCCATATGAGAAACAAATATAAATAGGGTCGGGCTTTTTTTTTTGTTAATTTGATTTCCACCTTGACAGGTTTTTTATTATTTCCTATCTTCTATATTGTTCAGACTTAAAATAGAATACATTGCTTATATGATTAATAACAGGGGCTTTGACGAAAAAGAAATTATCAAATTCAAGGAGGAATTGAAAAGGGGAAATGGCGTGTATACGCTCAACCAAAACGGGGACAATAGCGACGAATTTGTGAATTTCTATTTTCTGGGGAAATATCAGGGAAAGAATGTGATTTATGATGCTGCGTTATACACGCTGAAATTGCATCATCAGAGCGAAATGTATGAAATAGCAGAGCATGAGGCAGCCAAGAAATTTCCTCATTTCAAAAAGATCGAATATGTGGAAGACGAATTTGGGGATATAAAAATGCTGGATAACCTGGAGGAGGAAATAGGGCTTTTTATGTCGGAGAAAATGCTTGAAATGGAAGAGGAAGAGAGCGTGAAGGTTAAGGAGTTTTGTGAGTTGGATCCTAACATCGATTTCGGAATCGGTGTGGATGCTTGCCTGAACATTGATACGGTCGACGACAAGGCTATTAGAAAATTCATCAAAGAATTTAATGACGATGAACTCAAATTAGATACTACCCTCTATTCTTTCCAAATGGAAGAAGAGGACTTCGAGGACTAATCTAGGAAACACTCTTCTATTTTCTTGTAAAATTTAACCGCATTTTTTGGTAAATCATTGATTTCAATCAATTCATGTTTCCTTACGAGTTTGTAAAACTTGTTTTTCAGCAATTGATCGTGAAAGGTGTCTTCGTTCAGGGAGTTTACGGAAATATAATTTTTGTCAATATCGTGGATCCATGGAGACTTACCGATATAAATGAAATCCTCCTTAAACTTTTGATAGTTGACCATCAGGTTTCCCTTGTAACGATTGAGGGGTTTTCCCTTTAATAGGAAATTAAAGCTGTAAAAATTGCCCCACCAGATGATCGTTCTCATGGCTAGGATATTGTCTTTTTTAAAATGTGCGGGATGATCAAGCACCAGGTAGGGTAAGCCATGGTAGTTTTCCCCTTTGCTGATTTTTCCTTCCTGTATTTTCAAACCATTAATGGGTGAATCCAGTAGGAGTTTATTGATTTCTTCCCTAACCTTTGACAGCTCGTCGAATAAGGACTTGACCATTTTGTTTTTTCGGATGATTGGTTCCGGATCCGCTATAAACTTAATGTCATCCTTACTAAAAGAGGATTTTTGCATTTTATATCATTGAATCTGGTTTTTGAATTATTTTAATGATGACCATGTGGCGGTCTCCATCATTGTCCTCGGTGGTTATTCGCAGGATAGGGTTATCTATGTTTGTGTTTTTGTCAATTTTGATAATCTTATTCCCACTTAATTTCCCACTGATTGTATCACTAAGCGACTCTATCGTGTCGGCAAGTTCCACTTCAAGTGGGCTGGGGTTGTATGTTATAGTGTTCATAATTCTATTGCTGAAAAAGCATTACCATCTGATTAATGAAGAAGCCCATGTAAAGCCACTACCGAATGCGGCCAGGCAAACCAAGTCATTTTCCTTGATTTTTCCTTCTTCCCAGGCTTCGCTCAAGGCTATGGGTATAGAAGCGCCTGTTGTATTGCCATATTTTTGGATATTGTTAAAAACTTTTTCCTCCGCTAGTCCCAGCTTTTGCTGAAGAAAGTTAGATATTCTCAGGTTCGCCTGATGGGGGATCAGCAAATCAATATCCTCCTTTTTCAGATTATTAGCTTCCAGGGCCTCTCTTATTACTTCCGTGAATCGAACGATAGCATGTTTGAAAACCAAGTTGCCATTCATGTGCGCCCTTATCGTCACATCGTCGATCATCTCTTTTGTCAGCCTGTTTTTCCGGCTGCTTCCAGGATCTTTGACGTAAAGCTCTTCTGCAAAATCGCCATCGGCATGGAGGTGGGTGGACAACACCCCTTTGTTGGGTTCGTTTGTAGGTTGCAAAAGTGCTGCTCCGGCGCCATCACCGAAAATGACAGACACATTTCTCCCCCTGGTATTCATTTCAAGTGCTGACGACTGGATCTCCGCGCCAACCACAAGGATGTTTTTGTACATTCCGGTTTTTATATATTGGTCGGCGACAGAAAGTGCATAGATAAATCCTGAACAAGCGTTTCGTATATCCAGGGCGCCAATACCCTGCAGGCCTAACTCACGCTGCATAATCACGCCTGATCCCGGAAAGTAATAGTCGGGGGAAATGGTAGCGAAAACAATAAAATCAACTTCTTTCACATCCACCCCCGCTCTTTCCAGGGCAATTCTGGAAGCCCGGGCGGCCATATTTCCCACAGTGTCTTTTTCCGGGTCAAAAAAACGCCTTTCCTTGATTCCAGTTCGCTCCTGTATCCATTCATCACTGGTGTCCATTACTTTCTCTAAATCAAAGTTGGTGACCACCTTTTCAGGGACAAAATGGCCAACTCCCGCAATCCTGGAATTATTCATGGTATAGAGTTTTTTAGACGGTGATATGCTGGGTTAATATTAGGAAACAACAGATTGAAATGAAAACACATTGCTAATTAAATAGTGTGTAATTCCCAAGCTGGTCGGCAGGCGAGGAAAAATTGATCAAGTCAGGCTCGTCGATGTGGACATTATTTACTCGTGGCGATACCGTGTAGATGGAAAATTTCTCTGACGAATAAGATTTCAGGATATTTAAATGATCCTCAGTGTCCAGCGCATCGTTTAGCCAGACGGATTCGCTTCTTTTGTCGAGAATTACAGGCATTCGCTCATGAATATCAGCAATAGCGTTATTTGCCACAGTTGTGATAATCGTAAAAGTATGCATGATGTCGCCGTTTTCGGTGTCAAACTCCTCCCACAAGCCGGCAAATGAAAACAATTCATCTGTCTTTAGTTTGATTCTGTAGGGTATCTTTGTTTTCTTTCCTACTATCTTCCATTCATAAAATCCGTCGGCTATGACCAGGCAGCGCCTTTGTTTTAAAGTATTTTTAAGTGATGCTTTTTCTTCCAATGTTTCCGCCCAGACATTGATTAATTTGGTGCTGATGGATTTATCTTTCGACCAGCTCGGAATCGACCCCCAATGGAAAAAGGACAGGCTCTCGGGGCTTTTATTTGTGATCACCGGGAGAATCTGGGTAGGGGCAGCGTTGTACCTCGTTTTATAGGTTTCGGGTACGGCCACATTAAACCTATCTTTAATTGCCTCGGCTTTAGTCACAATGGTATATCTTCCACACATAATAATTTGAATAGCTTTGTAAATTATTTTAATTCCAGGCTATTGGCAAATTCTAAAGCCCGTTTTTCTGACCAAAAGAGATTCTTGCTTTGAAAAGTGCTAAACCCGACGTGCCCACCCTTTGCCGGATTTTCGAAATACAGGTAATGATGGTCGGCGGCTTGTTCCACCGGAAAACATTCCTTCGACAAAAAGGGATCATTAGCGGCATTGATAAGCAATGTTGGCACATCGATGTTTTTCAGGAAAAAAAGTGAGCTGGACTTTTGATAATAGTCGTGGGCACCTGTAAAGCCATGAAGGGGTGCGGTAAACAAATCATCAAACTCGAAAATCGTCTTTATGTTGTTTAACCGTTCAAACGGGTACTTTGCATTCAGTAGAGGTTTTTTTTGCCTGATTTTAGCTTTTAAATTTCTTAAAAACCGTTGAGCATAAAGGAAATTATGCCTTTTCTCCAGTTCCATGCAACAGGAATATAAGTCAATTGGAACCGAAAAGACGCAACTCCCGAGTATTCCGGTCCGGTGTCTTTCTCCCAGAAATTTCAAAGTGATATTTCCACCGAGGCTGAAACCGATCAGGAATACCTGCTCATAGTGGTTTTTAGCAAAGTCGACGGTAGTCTCCAGGTCATACGTGGCTCCACTGTGATAAAGTATTTCTTTTTTATTCATACGACTACCACATCCCCGAAAATTCCACGCAATTGCATCCCAGCCATTTGAGGTAAACGCATTCACCATTCCTTTTATATAGGGCCGGGTGGAATCGCCCTCTAGCCCATGGGAAACAATTACTACCTTCTTGTTTCCTTTGTTCTTATACCAGTCCAATTGCAGGAAGTCGCCATCGGGTGTGCCTATCTCAATTGAGCTGTACGCCTGAATGGCAACACCTCGGAAAATCGCCGGATAAATGGTTTCAACATGTCGGTTGAATAGAATGGAAGGAGCCTGGTAGCTGCTGGGAATATTGGGCATTTTAGAAAACAATAAATAAAAAAGGTAATATCTCAAATATTACCTTTTTTACTTAATGTCGTGGCATTAATTGCAATTTTTTATTGCCTGCTTGTCGTAATTGGTGAAGCAAATGGAGCTTTCGCTCAGTTGCTAACTTTTTGATATTTTAATATCCGACATCTGCTGTTTTTAACGAAGATCAAAAACGGGCGGTTCTGAAATATTTAAGAAAAAACGATAACATCCATATAAAAATATCGTTTCCCCATGTAAGTGTATATTCTTGATTTAGTTTTTAGTAAAAATACGAAGCCATGTTAAAAGCAATTATCATGGCTTCTGTTTTTTTGCTTCACCTTTTTCAATCATCTTAATAATTTCTTTCAGATTGTTGTCAACAATTTTTGAGGGGTCTTTGCCGTTACGTAAAGCAAACGATGCAAAATTTACAAGCAACGAAGTTAACGTGATCTCCACATTATTGGCAAGGCCTTTTAACTGGATGTCAGAGTTTAAATTTTCACCTATTTTATCAATTGAAATGATGATTTTGCCTTTTACTTTGTCATGAAATTTCATATTCTCCGTTCGTTTTTCTAATCGCAACAAAAATAGTTTTTATACCGCTAAATAAATTTTCCTTTTAACTAATTTGGCACAATTTTAATATTAACAATCCAATTATTCAGAGATGATTTCAAATAGCTATAAGATGAAATACAATTTAAAAACTCAACAAAGAATTGTCAGAAACATCCTGTTTCTGTTATGTATGGCAGTAGCTTTATCTTCAGGATTAAGCTCCTGTAAAAGCAAGAAAAAATTAGCCCGGGAAGAAGCCGCTGCTGCCCAAGCCAGAAAAATCGCTAAGGCAAAAGCTGACCTGGAGTCTGTGCTTACGGACGATTCACAAACCATCGCAGAAAAAGAAGGAATTATCAGTGCTGTCAAAGCAGCGGAGATCGATGATGCAGAAGTGAAAGCACTTCTTGATAAAGCGGAGCTGCATGTAGCGCAATTAAAAGAAGCTCAATTGGCAAAAGAAAATGCAGAGCGCCTCGCCAGGGAAAGAGAGGAAAGGTTAAAAAATGAATCGGGACAGAAAAGCCTGGATCAATACTTCACCTCCATTGCCAATGCTGCTGGTGCAGCCGAGGCAAACCAATTAATAAACGAAGCCTTGAAGCAGTTTGCGAGTCCTGAGACAACAGTGTTGATCATCATTGGCAAATTTGGGGGCGAGCCGGATTACGACAGGCCTACTACCATCAGCAAGTATCTTAATTACTTAAAAGATCAAAAGAAAAGTCCAAATAAAGTCGAGAACGTGGTTCTTGATGCGAATGGAAAAATTAAAGAATTAGAGCTTATTAAGAAATAATAAATAGACATGAAGAAATTATTAGTAATAACCGTCATCCTTTTTGCAGCAGTTATTGCCAAGGCACAACAGCCCGACATCAGCCCGGAACGAAAACGGGCTATTGACTCGCTGGCGATGGAAAAGGTGAAGGACCTGAGCAAATACATCAGCATCATTGGCGATAAGGCCACCCAGTTTTCGGAGGCTAACCGCGTGATCGACAGGGCTATGGAACTGTTTTCAGACGGAGCGCAAATGGGTGTTTCCTCACTGAACCGCAAGGAAGTAAAGTATTACGGCGTAAGGAAATATTTTGAACGCCTGATGGCTTTGAACTATGATAAGGTAACTATCGAGTGGTTTAACATCCATTATATTTCTGACCTTGTCCGACAGCCTGATGGTAAATATGTGGGAGTCATCACCATCTACCAGAAGTTTACCGGAGAATCTGACGATGGTTTAAAATATGTGGATATTACAAAAAAGGACATCACAGTTTACGTGGAGCGTAAGGAAACGCAAATCAGCGGAAGGATTGTTGGGTTCTGGGATGTTTTATTGGGTGATATTCGTGTAACAGAAACTCGTCCCGGCAAATAGTCCCGCTAATGAAATACCTAGTCCTGGGATTCATGTTCCTAAGCCTGAGCTATCAAAGTGATGGGCAGGTAGTAACTAATTACCTGGGGGATGAATCCTATTTTTATGCCCAAACAAAACAGATTAACCAGTTTTTCCGAAGGTTCAATGCCGAAGAGGACCTGGAGGGTAACCGCCTGTACCAGGGGGACAAATACTTCCGGGACGCGGACATGAGGAAGCGGTATTTAAATATGCTTTTTGATCAGCAAAATCAGATGATGGGTGGTGGTCTTAAAAGTGAGTTTGTCGAGGATGTGGTAAACGCGTCCGACCCCGAGTATCTTGATTTTTATAAGGGAGATTGGTTTGCTGAGGTAACAGCACAGTTTCAGTTCAATGGGAAAACCGAAACGGCGGTGATATTTTTAAAACTGGAACAGGAAAACCTCGGCATGAAATGGGTAATTAATAAGGTGTATTTTAAACCCTTTACCGAACTGTTTTTTACCGACTCCCTTACTAAAAAGTTTATCCATCCCATGAGCCATGAGCTTGACTTTATGAACCTTATTAAGGTTTTTGAAGATAAAAAGCAGGTAGAATATTATTTTGACAAAGAATATCGGCCTGATTTTAAAACAATATTTTTGTATGAAATAAAAAAAGGAGCTTTAAAGTTTGAAACCATCACAAATGTCCGATTCCATTTTTTTCAGGTAAAAAATTGGTATTTTGAGATTTCGGAATTTAACAGAAGTGCGAAAAACAGTGGGTGGTTGATATCAGCCCTGACAAAAATTCCTGAAGACCAAAAAGAACTACTACTGAAATACATCTATTATGAAAAATAGATTGTTGATTTTTATTGCCGGTTTATTAATTGTCACCTCCTCCTTTGCACAGGAAGAAGATCAGGTGGAAAAGTATCACAAGGATGCGGAAGACCTGATTTCCTTTTTGGAATATATATTCAATTCTTTGGGTAATCCTGAAATAACAGTCGCCGACAAAGATGTGATTGTCAGTGAAAGTTACTTGAAGGCTTTTGATAATGCCAAAGTGCAAATTGAGGATGACTTGATCGCTGACAGGGAGGTGGTGACAAATAAAGATGTACAGGCTTATTTAAAAGATATAGATTTCTTTTTTAAATCGGCCACATTTGAATTGCGAATAGAGGAAATCAGGCAAGGAATCAACGAAAAAAACGAACTCTTTTTTACTGTAAAAGTTAACCGTCGCCTCCAGGCCATTGGATTGAAAGGTGACAGTGTAAATAATAGCCTTGTCAGGTATGTCGAACTGAATGTTAATCCGGAACAAAAGGACCTTAAAATAGCAAGTATTTATACCTCCAAGCTTGGTGAAAAAGAAGAGTTAATCCGGTGGTGGATCAGCTTGTCGCCTTCCTGGAAAACCATTCTGGGAAAAAACCTTTATGTGAGTGAGGTGTATCAACTCAATGACGTTTCAGTGGTCAACGATTCCACTTACTTCATTGGAGGGCAGAAGGCTGACCCAAAGGTGTATAATGTTTTTGGGGCTATCAAAAAAGCCACCGAGATTACCGAACTTGATCTCAGTGGCAACAGGGAAGTCATTGGAATAGAGCCGCTGAATGAACTTACAAATTTAAAGAAGCTGGTGATAGCGAAAACCGGAATTTCCTCACTTTTTCCGGTGCGGAACCTGACCACACTTGAGGTACTCGATTGCTCGAACACGATTATTGATGATATTAATCCTCTCAGGTACAGCACTAACCTTCAGGAGCTGACCATCTCAAATACCAATGTGCTGGATATCAAAGTAGTTGGGGCTTTTAACAAATTAAAAACCTTTCACGCGGCCAACCTTCAGATTGATACTCTAGATGTCCTTGCCAGTTGCAAAACCCTGCAAAATGTTAGCCTTGAAGGCAACAAAAAAGCTGCGGATTTTACTTTCCTAAAAGGCCTTACAAAGTTGAAAAAATTAAACCTCAAGGGTACCCGGTTTTCTGATGAGACATTACTGACTACTCTTACTTCTCTGGAAGAGCTGGATCTGTCAAATACCGCTGTGGATGAATTTTCTGATCTTTCTATGTTGGCGGCCTTGCAAAAAATATCATTTGAAGGAACGAAAGTTGGGCATCTGGCACCGCTGCTCAAAACACCCGTGAAAAGCATCTACTGCGATGGTTCTGCGATCAGCAAGGCCGAAGTCCAATCCTTTGTTTTAGAGCGGCCGGATGCGAAAATTATTTTTGAGTCGGAGCGACTGGTTAAGTGGTGGGAAAATATGGATGCTGTTTGGAAGAAGCTGGTTTTCAACCGGCTTGAACTAAAAGAAAAACCGAATTCTGAATTGCTGCATGAGATCATTCGGGTTGACTCGATCAATATTCGCGGGCATAAGGAAATTAAAGATATCACTCCAATCTCCGAGGTTCTTTTCCTGAAAAATCTTAATATTTCAAAAACAGGTGTGACTAATCTTGGCCCAATAAAAGATCAGGCTTACCTGCAAAGAATAGATTTTTCAAATACCGGGGTGGAAGACCTTACTCCGCTAGCGGGCAAAAATCACCTGGAAAGGATATTGGGCAAGTCCAGCAAAGTGAGCGACATAGCGCCATTGGAGGGCTTGATAAATCTTGCATATCTTGATTTTGATAGCACGCAAGTAAGAGATGTTTCTGTGATTAATAGCCTTCCGTCGTTTAAGATGGGATACTTTGACAACACTAACGTAACAGATGAGGACGTCGTGGAACTGGACTATGACGGTGAATCTGCCATCCTTGTGTATAAAACCGAGCGGTTGCGTAGCTGGTGGGGCCAACTTGACGATGAATGGCAGGATATTTTTAGAAAGTTTCAAAATGTTGATAAGACACCACAAAGGGAGGAGTTGCATAAACTGACAGGACTCAAGAAGTTTATTGTCAAGAGCATTCTGATTAAGGATATCTCCGTCATGCAGGAATTTGTACGATTGCGAGAGTTGGAATTTAACGATACGCAGATCAGCAACATAAGCCCGCTGGGTAAAATGTCGAAATTGGAGGTGTTGAATTGTGCGAGAAATCCCATAGAGGATATTTCTCCACTCGCGCAAATGCCAGGCTTAAAAGTTTTTCTTGCAGATAATACCCAGATTGAAGACATTGATCCGATAGCAGGCCTCACAAGTCTGGAAGAGTTGAAGATCTCCAATACCAACGTCAGGGATATAGGGCCTTTGGAAGGGCTTGCCAATCTACAAGTGTTGGAATTTTCCAATACACGAGTGAAAAACATCAAACCAATTATGGGCTTAACCAATCTCAAATCGCTACGGTGTTTTAACAACAGCATCAACGAAAAACGGATTGACGAATTTAAGGCCGCCCACCCCAATTGTGAGGTAGTTTTTTACTAATAAAATTGACAAAAGTTTTAACTATAAGCTAATTATATTAGTATATTTACTTCGAGTTCGGAGTGATAATCTTGGTTGGCTTATGTGTAAAAGATTTGTACTTGCCTCAAGTGCCAGGGCAATTGAAAAGGAGGTGCTTGCAGATTTTACCTTCCCATTCCATCCTTTTTATAATGCTCACCATGGGGGCCATTATCCGGTAATTTGTGATGATTCCGTGACAACCATCCAACAGCTTCGATGGGGACTAATTCCTTATTGGTCTAAATGGAAAACGGATTCCTATCTGATCAATGTTTTTGTGGCAGAATCGGTTAAACACCGGGCTTTCCGACTGCCCATCAGAAGACAGAGGTGCCTGGTTCCTGTGAATTGTTTTTATAGCTGGGTCCAACATGGAAATAGTAAGAGGCCTCATGTGGTTTATCTCAAGGATCAACGAATTTTTACCCTGGCTGGTCTCTACGATGTTTGGCGGGACCGTGCTACGGGTGAATCGATCCGTTCCTTTGCTGTCCTGGTTAATTATGCCAATATGCGTCTCTCGAAATTCCTCCGTGCGATGCCGGTAGTCATCTCGCCGTCAAGGCGGATGAAGTATTTAAAAGCTGATGTTCCGCTTAATGAAGTCATGGGGATGCTCAGGCCATTTGAGTCAGACCAGTTTAACCTGTACCCTGTATCCCGCGATGTCAATGACCCTTTCGTTGATCATAAAGGATTGGTCATGCCAAAGGGAGAAAAGCTATTTGCCGACTATGTTTATAGCCATCAAGTGAAAACCCTTTACAAAGCAAGGACCAGAGTCGACGCCAAAGAAAACCCGGGGGGGAAGCAGTTGATGATCGGTGAGTCCTGATTAAAACCTGAGATATTTTCTAAGCTCTTTTCTTTCAATTTCAGGATGGGATTTTAAATAAGCGACCAGCATTTTCTGTCTATTGGGTATGGAATTGTAGTACCAATTCAACCGCAATAATTTGTTTCTTCGGTCGGTCAGTCGCCAATTAACGGTTGGTTCATTTCTTAATTTATGTGTCAACGCTTGCAAAACAATGGCTACAGATACCGACACATTCAGACTTGAAGTGAACCCGACCATCGGGATACAAAGACTGGTATCTGCCTGGTCGACTACCTGTTGAGATAATCCTTCTCGCTCGCGACCAAAAAAGAAAGCCGATTTATTGGTGATATTAAAGTTGTCCATGTTGGCCGCGTCAGGGTGGGGAATAGTCGCGACTATTTGGTATCCTTTTGATCTGAGCTGGTCAATACAATTTTGAATTCCTGACTCTGATCCATGATGATAATTCACGTCGATCCATTTTTCCGCTCCACGTGACATGCCCTCAGACACATTGAATTCATTGATGTTTTCTATGACAGATAGTTGTTGCACTCCAAAGCAATCGCAAGACCTAACGATAGCGCCCGCATTGTGCTCCTGATAAGTGTCTTCTACCACCACATGGAAATGTTCCGTCCTTTGGGCCAGGACCTCCTCAATTTTTGTCTTCCTTTCGTCAGTGACAAAATCGGAGAAAAAATACAATAAGCCGTCTAAGTCCATCTCAGGAGTGGTTTCACAACTATTATGATTGCCAAAAGACAAATCTAAATTAACATGGTTGTGGCTTGTTTTTCACTAGATATCCTTGGCATCCCTTAATTTATCCAGAAGGCGGTTTAATTCCTCTGCCTCTCCTTCATCAATCACCTTCAGCCGCTCAATTTCATCGTCAATTAATTTAGATACCTTTTCCAGAAACGAGATGCCTTTGTCTGTGATTGTGATGTCCACCTGTCTGCGGTTATCTTTACATATTTCCCTTTCTACGTACCCTTTCGTTTTCAACTTTTCTACTAATCTCGAAGTGTTTGACATTCGGTCGATCATGCGATCTGTCAATAGTTTTAGCGCCACAGGTTGGGGATGTTGTCCTTTTAAAATCCGGAGGATGTTAAACTGCTGGATGGAAATATTATAGGGTTTTAGAATTTGATTCTGCCTGCCGAATAGCCAAATAGATGTAAAATTGATATTGATAAGGGCACGCTGGTAAACACTTGTGAATTTCTTCTGCTTGATTTCGTCTTCTAATCTCATGTTTTTATGGTACTACAGTCAAATATATACATTAATGATTATTGTAAAAACAGTATTTGTCATGTTTTGAGATGATTCTTATTAGAAAAGTGCTCTAAAACAAAGAGAAAGCGGGGTTTATTTGGGGATGTGAACAACAAATTGGTTGACTTGTGACGACATTTTGTCCTTAATATTTTTTTACTGTTGTTAATATTCTCCGGATATGGTTTCTTAGCGGTTTGATTTTCTCCACGACAATTTAACTGGTGTGAATAAGGCGATTTTGAATATGAACCGGGTGAAAGTAGGCATCAACGGCGATGGAGTTGCAGAAATTGTATTCAGCGGAAGTAATGCTGGAGAAGAAGTGCCAATAGGGGATTATAAGCTAAATTTTCAAAATTCAAGCTTATCATCTGATAACTGCTCAAATCGATCCTACATCGAAAGAATGCTGTACGGGAAATGGGAAGATGTTCCCGGTCAATATAAAGTTGTTCCCATGCAACACGACCCGTGCGAAGTAGGTGTTGCTAATTTCTTGGTAAATTAATTGTTGCGTTTTGTGTGGCAGATTATCTCTGAAAACCTGTGATTTAAGATATAATAACATAATAGTATGGAAGAAGAAATGAAACCTTGTCCGGTATGCCAATCTCCCTATGGCTATTCATCTGGAGTTGAGCAATACACCTGTCCTGAATGTGGGCATGAATGGAATCCTGGAATAACCCAGGAGGAGACAGGTTTGAAAGTCATCGATGCCAATGGCAATCTGCTTCAGGACGGTGATTCCGTCATTGTAATAAAAGATTTACCGGTAAAGGGAGCTCCAAAGCCTGTTAAAGCCGGGACAAAAGTGAAAAATATCCGACTAACTGAAGGTGACCATAATATTGACTGCAAAATAGACGGCTTCGGCTCAATGGCACTTAAGTCTGAGTTTGTGCGAAAATCTCAATGAAATTGCCCCGATAGGGACGGATCATTGTCAAATACAACCTGTTAGATCTTGAGTCAGATACTCTCAGCAACAGAATATTTAATTGCACGGAAATTTACGTTCTCATAAACCAATGATCCTCATGTCTTTGGGTTTCATTTTACTTGTTACCAGGTGCTTTTTAACCAGCTTTTGGATTTCGATTGTTAGTACTTTGATACTTCTTCGTTTCGCATAAGGCCGGTTAAAGACCAGGCTGATTTCCCTGACAGGATAGGGTAATTCAAAAAGTTTGGTACGCTGCTTCTTTTCCTTCGCCATGCTGTTGAAGTACAATTCAGGTACCAGCGTATACCCGCCAAACTGATCGGCAAGGTTAAGGAGTGTTTCAAACGAATTTCCCTCAAAAGTCAGGTTTTCAGGTTCCATATTTTTTTCTTTGAAATTGCAAATGGTAATGGTTTGATCCCGAAAGCAATTTCCTTCTTCCAGGAGCCAGATCTTCTTGCCTTCTATGTCATCCTGATGGATGAATTTCTTGTCTTTGTCTGTGACGCCGTAAATCATCATGGCTTCGTAATACAGTATATTTTCTTCCAGTTGAGTATTTTCCAATGGTGTGGCCATGATCCCCACATCCACTTTGCCAGAAAGTATTTGCTGCGTTAGCTCTTCGGTGGTTATCTCCATGATGTCGAGGTGCAGGTCGGGGTAGTTCTGTAAAATAGGAGGAAGAATAATGGGGAGGAGCGAATTGGCGACAGTTGGGATGATCCCCACCCGTAGTTTTCCTGATAATGTTTCCGGTGCGGTAATATTGGTGTCAAGCATTTGATTGCGGAAGAAGAGGATGTTTTTCGCTTGTTCGATTACCACAGCACCTTCTTCAGTGGTCTTAACCGGATGCCTGGAACGGTCAAATAGAACGATGTTGAGCTCTTGTTCCAATTTTTTAATCATGGCGCTCAGCGTGGCTTGGGTGACGTGACACGCATCTGCAGCCTGAGCGAAATGCTTATGTTGGTCCACTGCCACAATGTATTCCAGTTGTTGAAAATTCATGTTAGATGTTGTCTATTAAACCGATAGAAAAGTTTAATCAAATCTAATGATATATATTTTTAGTTTTGCCGTTGAATATTGAAAATTAATTTTTTTATAACCCTATTAAACAAAAAAGATATGGCTTTTACAGGCAAAAAATTCCCAAACATTACCGTACCAGCAATGAACGAAATGGGTGACACTATCCAAGTCAACGTATTAGAAGAAGCAATAAAGAATAAAAAGAAAGTGGTGCTTTTTTGGTACCCCAAGGATTTCACATTTGTATGCCCTACCGAGCTACACGCTTTCCAGGCTGCCTTGCCAGAGTTTGAAAAAAGGAATACCATCGTCATTGGCGCTTCATGTGATACTCCACAAGTTCATTTTGCGTGGCTGAACACCGAGAAAGATAATGGCGGGATTGAGGGGATAACTTACAATATTTTAGCTGACAGCAACAGAAACCTCTCTTCGGTTCTTGGGATTCTCGATACCGTAAATGAATACTTTGATGAGGAGCTAGGCTACGAGCAGCGGGATGGCGACTACGTTACTTACCGGGCGACTTACCTGATCGACGAGGAGGGCACTGTATTTCATGAGGGTATTAACCACATGCCAGTGGGTAGAAATGTAAATGAATATTTGAGATTGATCGACGCTTATGCACATGTTCAGCAGCATGGTGAAGTTTGTCCTGCCAACTGGGAAGAAGGAAAAGATGCGATGAAAGCTGACAGAAGTGGCGTAGCGGAATACTTGAGTTCACATTAAGGCCCTTTTCTATTTTTGATATGTTTCAGGAACTGACAGAAGATAATTTACAGGATGTCATTGAAAGCAATGACACTGTATTTGTGCAATTTTCGGCTGGCTGGTGTGGCAACTGCCGCATCATGAAGCCGAAGTTCAAGCGCATGGCTGGTGATGTAGAAAGCGCGGCATTTGTGGTGATTGATGCCGAGAAAAACCCAAACTCCAGAAAGCTGGCGAATGTAGATAATTTACCGACGTTTGCAGCTTTTAAGAAAGGGGAATTTGTGAAGCAGGTACAAACCAATAAAGCAGAGTCTCTTAAAGCATTTATCGATGAGATTGCCAGTAATTAAGCACATCCACGAGTTCATTAAAGAACACGATCAGGATTATATCATAGAAGCTGTGGAAGTGCTGGAGCATCTTACTGAAAGTGAGGCAATCAAAGATGAGGAACTGGATGTGATCGGCGAGCTGCTTTCCAATATGCAGGGAGCCCTGGAGGTTCGTGAATTGATCAAGCTTGGCAAGAGCGAGAAGGAGGCTATGAATGCATTTATGAAACGCGTGATGGGATCGATTGATAAATAGTAGAATGGTTAGGTTTTAGTGCATTACCGGTTGGGAACTCCAATAAGCATGGAAGCGCCTGACCGGTTTTTTTATTTTTTGTTCAGGTATTACATCGGCTTTTTATAAAGCGTTAAAGCCTTTATTTTTACAGGCATTGTTAACAGATTGAAACTTTTGAAAAGCCCTCTAATTAAGATTTTTATACTGGTAGTCGTCCAGTATTTGTTTGGCACTGCCGTTTTTTGCCAGCAGAAAACACGGTTTATTTCTTCCGAAGTTATGCTTGGGAAGATTGTAAAGAACTACGAGCGTTTTCCCGGATCAGATATACGAAAAACTTTCCAGCTAAATATCGGAACTTTTCTACATGATTCCTCAAAGCATTCGCAGCGCTATTACCATTTCCCTCATGTAGGTATTTCGCTAGGCGCTTCCAATCTTGGAAACGATGAAAACCTGGGTAACGAATTTAGTTTGGTGCCCTACATTTCGCTAAATGCTTCGAAAGGATTCCGGCATTCCCTTCAATTCAAGTTTGGCCTTGGGACTTCCTACTTCACAAAAATGTATGACAAGGAAACCAATAACTACAACCGAGCCATTGGCTCGTCTTTTACCTGGACTTTTCAGGCGTTTGCTTACTACCACGTTCTTCTCAGTGAGCATTGGGTGTTTCAGGCAGGGGCTGGATTTTGGCACAGTTCCAATTCGCATATTCAGATTCCTAATTATGGCCTGAACTCCGCGATGGTTAGTGTGGGTTTTCAATATTATTTGAGGGAAATAAAGCCGGGTTTTTCGGTGATGGCGAAGCAACCAAAACTTCCAAAAAAACATGTTGTTCAAAGCCGCTTTGGCAGCGGAATTCACGAGTTTGGAGCGACGGAAAAGCCAACTGGTGGCCCTAAATATCCAGTGTTTACACTATCGGGAGATTATGGCTTTTTATACAATCAACAATTGAAATTCTATGGTGGATTTTTCTACCGCTATTATTCCTCATTTCGTCATTACATTTCTGAAAACTACACGGATGAAACGCACCCTGTTTGGCAATCTTCCAATATCAACTTTCATTTAGGGATGGAGTATTTGCTGGGGCATGTAGGGATGAACCTGGAAGCAGGGATCAATATCTACAAACCATTTTACAGCAAGTTTTATGATATCTATGAGGAAGGTGATCCTTTCAATAAGTTCAGAATGAGTACAATCAATACCCGGTTAGGCTTAAACCTCTATTTAAAAAACACTAGCAAAAATCCACAAAGTAATCTGGCACTCGGAGCTCATATCAACGCCAATTTCGGAAAGGCAGATTTTGGGGAATTGGGTTTCACCTATGTGAGGAGGGTTAGATAGATAAAAATTTTCCGCTTTTCGCAAATTTCCCATGCCTGTAAATACGACAGGTACTTGAAGATCACCAGGATGTTTCATTTACTTTATGGATACAGTATGGCCCCGATCTTTATATTCGTCACGGGTTGGGAGCAATTAATTGATATTTTTTTTCAATATTTGATCGGTATGATTTAGTTGGCAGAACCCCGGCGGAAACACACATAGTTTCTTTTCATACTATGTAATAATTTAGAAAACGGGATTTCTATAGAAATTGATTCCCATAAGAGGTGTTTTTTCATGAGCAAAATTTATTCTTTCTTCCTTTGGCTCTTTTTGTTCAGATCAATAGGCGGGATTGCCCAGGCTCAATACCACACACAGACATTGCGCCATGGAAGTCACTTCACTACAGAACAGGGGCTGTCGCATAATGATGTTCCTGCCATTGTCAAAGATAGCGAAGGCTTTGTATGGGTCGGAACCGGATACGGACTGAACAGGTTTGACGGATACTCTTTTGTAAAGTTTAGCAACGATGATCGTGATTCACTTAGCCTTAGCAACAATGTGGTTCGATGCATGCTGCTTGATAGTTATGACCGTTTATGGGTGGGTACTTACAATGGGCTAAATCTCTACAATAGTGAAACGGAAACGTTTCAGCGCTTTCTTCAAAATTCAGACATTGAAAATTCTATCACCCAAAACACCATTCTTTGCCTGTTGGAGGACAGTCGGCAAAACCTTTGGGTAGGCACATTTGGTGGTTTGAACAAAATAAACCTTGAGACGCTCAATATTACGCGGTATTTCTATGAAAGCGATGGTACAGGACTGGCCAATAATGCAGTACATTCGGTGCTGGAGGACAGGGAAGGTAAAATATGGGCATGTACCGCAGGGGGGGTAAATATAATTGGTTCCGGCGGTATCGAGAAAACAATTGCACAAAGCAGTGTTCCGGGCGGACTATCGGATGACCTTATTCTTACCGTCAAACAAGATTCAACAGGAGCGATTTTTTTTGGCACGAATGGGGGCGGTATATTGCTTTTAGATGATGAAAATGACACTTCATTTGAACGTTTTACCACTCGATCGCCCAGGAACCCTATTGGGAGCAATTTTATCTCAAAATTTAGCATCGATCATAAGGGAAGACTGCTTGTAGGGACAGATGGGGCTGGGCTTTATCTATATAAAGGAGACGGGGAGTTTGTTCAATTGCCCGGAAAAAACAATCCCATCCTTGACAATTCAAACATCCAGGAAATTTTTGTCGATGAGCGAAACAACTATTGGCTGGGCCTTTATGGATCAGGGTTCATTTTTGTGCCAGGGTATGCTCAGCGTTTTAAGCATTACAGGTACTTTGATCCATCAATGGAGGAAACAGGAAAGAATTCGGTTTTATCAATAGTGGAAGATCATGACCAGAAAATCTGGCTTGGAACTGATGGGTCAGGGCTGTTTCAATTCGATCCGGAAAAGGAAACCTTTACATCTTTTTTGCCCTCGCCCAGCAATAAAAATAGTCTAAGTACGAATGTTGTAAAGTCGTTGACGGTAGATGACCATAATAACCTGTACATAGGTACCTTTGGGGGAGGTTTAAACTATTTTGATACCAGGGCTAAAACTTTCACAAGGTATCTACACGACCCTACTGATTCGAATAGTATTAGTACCAATCATGCCTGGTCACTCCTGCGTAGCCGGGCTGGCCAAATTTATGTTGGCTTATTGGGAGGTTTTGACGAGTTCATTCCTGAGCAGCGCATATTTAAGCCGCTAAGAATCACTGGCGAAAAACGTGTGACCAAATTTACCGCCTCCATATTTTCCATAAAGGAAGACCGGGAAGGCAATATATGGTTGGGCACAAGGCTGGCGGGTATCCACAGGTATCAACCAAAAACACAATCATTCCTTTCGTTTCTAAATGTCCCCGGCGATACCACCAGTTTTCCCAGTAATGAGATTTTGGTTCTTCAAAATGCGAAGGATGGAAAGCTATTAATTGGGACGGATAGTAAGGGCCTGCTGGAGTTTGACCCGGTTTCATTCCGTTCGGCCCAGGTCGTACCTCAATTTAGAAATAAAAGTATTCAGTCAGTATTGGAGGACGATCATGATAATCTTTGGTTTACCTCTTTTGACGGGTTACATAGATTTAATAAAACGAGTGGGGAAACAAACAGGTATCTTGTTGCGGATGGCTTGCAGGGAGTTCAGTTTAACGAGAGTGCAGCGTTAAAGACCTCAGATGGAAAATTCTACTTTGGCGGCACCAATGGATTGAATGTTTTTGATCCGAACAAGATGGATGAAGATACGATTGCCCCAAAAGTTGTCTTTACAAGGCTTAATTTATTTCATGATGAAGTCAGAGTTGGTGATGAGTCGAATCTCCTGCATAAAAGCATCTCAAAAACGAAAGAGATCATTTTTGAGCCATATCAAAACGTGTTTTCAATTGAGTTCGCTTGTGTTGAGTATAAATTTCCCAAAAGAAATAAATACAGATATTATTTAAAAGAATTTGAAAGAGGCTGGAATACCGGGAGTGAAAGCCGCACAGCTACCTATACAAACTTACCACCAGGAAAGTATACACTGCTGGTCAGTGCTTCCAGTGCAAATGGTTATTGGGGTAATCAACCCGCAAGGATGCAAATCGTCGTTTTACCTTTTTGGTACCAGCGTCCGATAGTGAAAGCAGGTTTTGTCGTTCTTGTTGTCATAGCAATCATCGTACTGTTTAATATCCGGACCAGGTTTCTCGTCAAGCAGAAAAGGCGGCTGGAACACATGGTTAGATTGCGTACACACTTAATCGGAGAACAAAATCAGGAAATTCAAGACAAAAATAAAAGGTTGGAAATGGCGTATGAGGAGGTCAATACGATAAACGAGCAACTTCAGACACTCAACTTAAACCTCGAAGGCCTGGTCGAAAAAAGAACACGGGAATTAGAACAAGCATTAGAGAAACTTATGGAAACGAATAAAGGGCTAGACACATTCCTTTACAGGTCAAGCCACGACCTAAGAGGGCCAATTGTGTCAATGATTGGACTGGCACAGCTCGGAAAAATGGAAGATGCCCAGGAATGCCGTGACGTTTGCTTTGATAAATTGGAGGAAAGGGGGACTGGCATGTTAAGATTATTGGAGATGCTTTCTGAAACTGGCTCCTTATTTCGCTGGACACCAACCATAAAAAAAATCGACGTGCAATCTTTCATTGAGTCTATCAAAGCTGACTTAAAAAAGCTGGATCCGGGCAATACGGTGAGTCTTGATGAATTATTGACCAACCAAATCAAATCTTTTTCCACCGATCCGGTATTGTTGAGCCTTGTCGTGCGTAACCTAATTGAAAATAGCATAGTATTTAGAAACGACAATGAGGCGATTATAAAGATTTCTATAAAAGGGGAGGACGGCCAATTGTTTATTGAGATTTTTGACAATGGAATTGGCATTGATCCGGCTATTAAAGATCGAATATTTGAGGAATTTTTCCGGGGATCTGAAAAGTCAATCGGCAACGGATTGGGGTTGTTTATGGTAAGCAAGGCCTTGGATATTTTGGAGGGTTCAATTGAAGTTGATAGCGTGCCGAAGTCTTACACAAAAGTTTCCATACGGTTGCCTGATCGTCAATCCTGATAGTTAATTAGGGTTTTTCTTCCTCCATTTTTTCCTACCCTTTACAAACCACGGCTCCATTGCTGAATTCAAGCAAATACAACCCAAAATGTCTGATGGTTCAGGAAGAAAAACCCATCAAAACATGAACATCACCCGTTGGATACCAGGATTCCATCCGGCAAATTATCGGGAAGATTTATGCTTTTTCTTAGAATGCGGATGGAGTCCCAATACCCATCGTCATCACAGGCTTAGAAAATTGCGGCAGTAAGGAATAGCGTGACCAATGCCAGGTAAAATGCCGAAAGGATATTAACTGTAGAATAAATCTTAAAGTCCTCTTTTGTCGTGTTTTTAGTTATGAAGTAGGGTAAGTGAATCTCTAACACTATGAAAAACTGTTTCCAAAAATGATTCAGAAAATTCATTCCTTTAGAATTGCTGAAGTCATCAAAGCATCTAAAATATCGAAATTCTCCACGCTTGTGCCTTATATATTTCCAGTGAAAATTTATTTTCATTCTATAAACTGCAAACTACAACACATATGAAAGAATTAAGACAATTGATTTGGTGCTTATCAATTTTACAAAATTGAAGTGCAATATTAGCTGAGAAAACAACTCTAAATATTCATCACCTTCTAAAATCTGCCCCATTTTTCCATTTGGGAAAATCCCTCGTATTGCTCAGCGATAGGCCCACTTCCATCATGATCTGGGCAATTTGAATACTTGCCCCGGCGTCGAAAGTGGCGGGGTCAAAATTATCGGAAGGGGCATGGTAGTCATTTTTGGTATACAATTCACTTTGCTCTTTTCCCCATTCGTACCCATGTTCAAAACTGTCAAAGCCATGGTCCACATACAATGCAGGCACACCCTTTTTGGCAAAGTTGATGTGATCGGATCGAAAGAAATAGCCTTTTTCCGGGTTGAGGTCGGCTACGATATCATATTGGTAATATTCATTTACTTGTTGCAAATACTCATCCAGCTCACTTTGCCCGATACCAATCTGCACGATGTCCCTGGTTCTTCCATATTTCCCAATCCCATCGATGTTAATATTAGCCACCGTTTTATCTAAGGGATAAATAGGATTCTCAGAGTAATATTTTGAGCCAAGTAGGCCCTGTTCTTCCGCTGTCACAGCCAGGAATATGACGGTCCTTTCCGGCTTTTGCTTCATTTGGGCAAACTGCCTGCCTATCTCCATGATGGCAGCTACACCAGTCGCATTGTCCACGGCGCCATTGTAAATGGAGTCTCCATTGATTTTTTCACCGATTCCAAAATGGTCCCAATGAGCGGTATAGATGATGGTTTCGTCAGGGTACTTACTCCCTGTTACCTTCCCGATGACATTTTTTGAGTTGTCATATTTCAGATCATTTGCCATTTTGTATGAATAAAAAGCATTTAGCGAATGGGGTTTAAATCCATTTTGACTTGCTTTTTTAATTTCACTGTCGTAGTTAAATCCGGCTTTATCAAACAGCTCCCTCGCTACATCTTCAGTGATCCAGCCCTCCATTTTGCATTTGTCAAGATTCTTGTTTTCAGCCTGCATTACCATTTGGTTTCCATCCCAACCACCTTTCACCACACTCCAGGGATAACCCGCTGCTTTCGTTTCATGGATAATGAAAACACCATCTGCCCCCTGTCGGGCTGCCTCTTCATATTTGTAAGTCCACCTGCCGTAGTAGGTCATCGTCCTTCCTTTAAAAAGAGCACTATCAGGGTTAGGAAAGCCCGGGTCATTCACCAGGACCACGGCGGTTTTACCCTTCATATCTACGCCTTCATAATCATTCCAGCCATATTCAGGCGCCTTGATGCCATAGCCTACAAACACCAACTCAGAATTATCAATTTGCGTGCTTTCTTCTATCCTTGTGGTAGTGGCTACATATTCGTTGCCGATGGTATAATTGAGTTGTGTTTTTTCGGTTTTGATGGTCAGGTTTTTTTGAAGAATGCTGTTAATCTCGACCAATTTGACATCCTGGAAATAGCTGTCCCCATTTCCTGGCTCAATTCCCGCCTTTTTAAATTCATCGGCGATATAATTGACCGTCAACTCTTCGCCCTTGGTAAAGGGTTTTCTTCCCATAAATTCGTCGGAGGCAAGCGCCCGGAGATAGTGGGTGAGTTGGGTACTATCGATGTGAACAGAGGGGGCAGAAGTGTGGTTTCTCTTTTTACTTCCGCAAGAAGTGATGAAGGCAAGAGCCAACAGAAAGATGAAATACCTCATTTACTCAACATTTATTGTAACAGAATCGCTTTCTATTTTTTTTAAGTAACGAATGGCTGTTTTTTTTAGCATCGGAAGGATAAGTGGAAGCTGTTCTTTATTTTTTTCGTACAATGAAAGGGCCTGCTCCAGCTTCTTTTCATCGTACAAAACCTCATATTCTGTCTGAAAACTATCAATGGGAAAGTCGTCAAAATCAAAATAGGAGGTCACTTGTTCAAAGGAAAGATCGACAGAATCCAGGTTCATTTTGGCGCATTCGTCCATAAACGATTCCACCTGGCCTGGCTCAATATTTTCGACCCATTGAATTAACTCTCCTATGGTGACATTGTTCTCCCTAAGTGATAGTTGGATTAGTTCGTCCACCGGTACTCGTTTTTCATCTTTCACTCCCAGGGCTTTTTGCTTCTCCACCGTCAACTTTACCTGAAGGTCTTTATTCAATATCTTATCAGTGATAGTATTGGGTAGCGTATGGTAGTAGTAATACCAGGCGCCACCCAGGAGGAATCCGATGATCAATAACGGCGTAATAAATCTTCTCATGGCCAAAACGTTGGCTCAAAAGTACTACAAAATAATTACAAAAAAGGAACTTACTTCTTTGCGAGTGTCTCCTCCACTCGTCCGCATTTCAGCATTTTATCGCCAAAATAGGGGTTGAAGATTTCCTTTGACTTACTTAACCAATAAGCTCCCTGATTATTAAAGGCCATCGGACAATATTGTTTGTAAAGGGTGTCGAATTCGATTTTTTGCTCCGAAGCTAATGCATATACTTTCTCAGAAAGCGTCTTGAATGTAGCTCTTTGTGCTTCTATGTCGTCAGAGTTAGAAATCTCGTCGGCGAGCTTTGCTTCCTCGTGAAAGCCCGTGGTATGAAAAATCCCGGCTAGCTCCTTTGCTGCTTTGGCGGCCATCGTTGCATCGGTATCAACAAAAGCATCTTTTAAATTTAAATATGCTTGTGTGGCATCGTTTTCCGAGGCTTCAGCGGCCATGTCAGCATGGTCGTGCATATTCTCCGCTGCCATCTCGTGATCATCGGTCATTTGATCATGATGTACGTGGTTTCCTGATTTTCCACAAGCAAACAACATCGTGGATGCCATTGCTACAATTAATGTGTTTTTTAAAATGTTCATATGTGTATTAATTTATTTAATGATAGTAGTAACCTCACCGCAAGTTAGCATCATATCTCCATAGTATGGATTTCTGATTTCGTTTTCTAAGCTGATCCAGTCTGCACCATTATTGTCATTAGCCATGGGGCAATGCTGCACATAGAGGGACTCACCAGTCCCACCAAATTGTTGAAAGATAGGAATCAAGGATGAATTGAGATCGATAAAGTGTTTCCTTGCCTGATCTGTATTTTTAGCCGACACTATTCCATGGCTAGCTTTGATAATCATTTCGCTTTTCATTCTCAGGTCGTTATCTGATCTTTTTGCCAGTATCTGCGCATTGAATTTGTGCCAATTTTGAGCGAATGACTCAGCTCCGGAGATAATCGAAATTGCTTCTCCTTTTACCATCTGGTCTTTTACATTGATATAACTCTTAATCATCGTGGAATATAACTGCATGTCTGTAGCGGATAGTTGTATGTGTGACTGCTTAGACATACTTGTCATTTTGCTCATTTCGGGATTCATCATGCTGGACTTGCCTGAAAGTTGCGCAGCTGCATCTATGCTGAATGTGCCGTTGACGGCTATTTCTTCTCCCTCTTCCAATCCAGATTCTATCTGGTATCCGTTTCCCATTTCCGGGCCCAGTGTCACCTCTCTTAAAAGAAAGTAAACACCTTGCTCCGAAGTTTCTTTTACATAAATGATCGATCTTTTTCCCGTCCACATCACGGAAGATTTCGGTACTACGATCACGCTTGATCCTTTTTTGTTGTCTGCATAAATTTCTCCGGATACAAACATTTCCGGTTTAAGTTGCAGGTCAGTATTCTTGAGTTCAACCCGGGCTTTTGCTACCCTGGTTTTTGGATCGATGATAGGATCAACATAGCTTATTTTCCCGGAGAATGTTTTTCCCGGTAAAGATTCGATTGTAAAATTTACCTGATTTCCCTGATGAATCCACTGCAAATCTTTTTCATAAACATCAAACAAAACCCAGATCTTTGAAAGATCGGCTATTTTATAAACCGGCTGGCCTAGTTTGATATAATCGCCCACGTTAACAAACTTTTCCTCCACGTAACCGGAGACATTGGATAGTATAGGAAATTGCTCAATTGCCTGGTCTGATTGAAGAATTTTCTCAATTTGACTATCTGTTAATTTCCAGTTTTTTAGCTTTTCAATGGCCGATCGATATAGTGTCGGCTGTTGTTCCTTGATTTTTTTTGCTTCAAATAATTCTTCCTGTGCCACAACCAATTCGGGTGAAAATACATACGCGATGATTTGGCCTTGCCGCACAAAATCACCTGTAAAATTTACCATTAGTCGTTCAATACGTCCGGGTATATGCGAAGATTGCGTATAGATTTGCCGTTCGTCGGCTTGCACTTTTCCATTTACGCGAATCGACTTTTCATGTGATCCAATCCCGACGACCATAGTCTGCACATTGGCCAATTTCATGGCAGTCGGAGACATGCTGATGGCCATTGGATTCAAATCCTGTCCGCTGTCATCCACCGGTATTAGATCCATACCGCATATCGGGCATTTTCCCGGTTCAGATT
>JBNLGG010000048.1:0-32194 GCA_050305935.1 Cyclobacteriaceae bacterium
ACTGATCCGAAATTACGCAAACTATACGGGAATATCCCGACCGATGAATTCCATGATTATTGGCTAAATCAAGTCAAGGAAGTCGTCGATGGATATGCACCTGATATTATCTGGTTTGACTCATGGTTAGATCAAATCCCCGAACAATACCGCCAGAAAATGGTGGCTCATCATTTTAATACTGCAGTGTCCCGGGGTCAGGAACCCATAGTGGCCTACAAACAGGAAGACCTTCCTTCCAATGTAGGGATTTTAGACATAGAGCAGGGAGGAAAGACAGATCTCTCGGAAGATTACTGGTTGACTGACATTACCCTGAGCTACGGTAGCTGGTGTTATGTGGACGGTCAATCTTACAAACCGGCGTCACTTGTTATTAGAAATATGATCGACGTATGGAGCAAGAAAGGAATTGTGCTTTTAAACATTTCACCTAAATCCAATGGCTCCATTCCTGAAGAACAAGTAACCGTGCTGAAAGAAATAGGTCAATGGATGAATAAGCACAAAGAAGCGGTTTATGGAACCCGGGCCTATTCGATCTATGGGTACGGTGAAGCTGAGTTTGAGAAAGGTCACTTCGGCGGGCAATCAGCCACCATTGCATACAGCGAAAAAGACATTAGGTTTACTGCCTCTAAAGATAAAAAGTCTTTGTATGTCTTTTCCCTTGGGCTTCCGGCACCTGATTCAAAAATTGTAATACGAAATGTCGATCAAACGACTGATATCAAACGGGTTTCAGTAGTGGGAAGCGGCGTTGATCTTGATTGGTCATTTGAAGATTCTATCTTAACACTGATGACTCCGGATTCATCTGAAATGGATGAGATAGCTACAGTGTTTAAGATCGAGTTTAAATAATAGGAAGACGAAAAAATGAACAAATTTAAAATAGTTCTACTGGCCTTTTTGGTCACAGGATTTTCATCCTGCACTAAACTGGAACCCGGTCAGGTAAAAATAGACGATGGTGTGGTGCAGGGCACCGTTGATGGTGATCTAACCGTTTTTAAAGGGATTCCCTTTGCTGCCCCTCCGGTGGGGGATTTGCGTTGGAAGGCGCCGCAGCCGGTTGAGAAGTGGGAGGGAGTAAAGCAAACCACTGAATTTGCCCCGGCGCCATTCCAACCCGGAAATCCGCCTTCGGGTAAAAGTGAAGATTGCCTGTACTTGAATGTCTGGACACCTGCAAAATCCATGGATGAGAAGCTGCCGGTATTGGTTTGGATCTACGGAGGTGGCTTTAGTTTTGGTAATACCGCGGAGCCGTCGCATACCGGAGAGATGCTGGCGAAGAAGGGTGTGGTATTGGTGAGTATTGCCTACCGGGTCAATCAACTTGGTTTTTTAGCTCACCCTGAATTGAGTGCTGAAAGCCCGGATAATGTTTCAGGAAATTATGGCCTATTGGATATGGTTGCCGGTTTAGAATGGATTCAAAAAAACATTGACGCCTTTGGAGGTGACCCCAATAAAGTGACCATTTTTGGAGAGTCTGCCGGTGGGATAGCTGTGAGTATGCTATGCGCTTCCCCATTGGCCAGGGGTTTGTTTCATGGGGCTATGTCACAAAGTGGTGGTTCCTTTGGGCCATCAAGACCAACGACCTATCCGGGGGAGAATATGAAGCTGTTAAAATTGGCTGAAGAAGAAGGTAAGGCTTATGCCGAAAGGGCCGGAGCGACTTCCATTGCTGATTTGCGAGCGATGCCGGTCGACAGTCTTCCCATCGGATTTGGTATGGGCTCGGCGTGGCCCATCGTTGACGGATATGTTATCCCTGATGATCAGTTCAGGCTATATGAAGCTGGAAAATATAATGATGTGCCTGTTCTTATCGGGTATAATTCGGATGAGGGCTTAAGCTTCACACGTACCAGAAATCCTGGAGAATTTGTGGCAAATGTGGAGCAGCGCTATGGTCCATACGCGGAGGAGCTGCTGAAGGCCTATCCTGTGGGCGACACCCTGGTGACAAAAACCGCGAGGGATTTAGCCAGGGACGCAGCGTTCGGTTGGCATACCTGGAGTTGGGCAAGGTTGCAGTCAAAAACCGGTAAATCAGATGTCTACCTGTATTATTTTGATCAACACCCGGATTATCCTACTGGTTCACCTGAGGCCGATCATGGTTCACCACACGCCCAGGAAGTGTCTTACGTCTTTTTACATCTGAACAAAGAAAACCCTGACGTATCGGAATCTGATATTGTAATTTCTGAAGCGATGGCTACCTATTGGACTAATTTTGCAAAATATGGCCACCCAAATAGCGAGGATGTTCCTGAGTGGCAGGTGTTTACTCTTGAAAACCCGGTTGTTATGCACTTCAACCAAACGCCGCAAATGGGCGAAGTGCCCAGCGCCAGATCGCTGGAGGTATTGGATGACTCTTTTGAGTGGAGGAGAAGTAAAGAAGGCGAGGAGTGGGCAAATCGATAGACAAATTAAAGACGATGAAATTTAACAAGTTGAACCTCATTACCTGGGTGTTTTTTTTAACCTCGGCTATCCTGCCCGCACATGCTCAGGAAGCTAAAACGAAGGTTATAGAAGATGGAGGAAGTGGTCCGTACAGCGCCATCATGGCATCGGATGAATCGCTGCAGACACACACCATCTTCAGACCACAGGATCTGGGCGCATTTGGAAAGAAAAATAAACTACCCATTATTGCCTGGGGGAATGGTGCTTGCGCCAATTCTCCCTGGGGACATGTGAACTTTTTAAATGAACTGGCATCCCATGGTTTTTTGGTTATCGCCATCGGACCAATGGCCGAAGAAGGCGGACGAGCGAAAGAAAAATCAACATCCTCGCAGTTGACCGATGCCATCGATTGGGCCATGGCACAAAATGCAGATAAAAAAAGCCCATACTATCAAAAAATTGATATCAAAAACATTGCAGTGAGTGGCATGTCGTGTGGTGGATTGCAGGCGCTGGAAGTAGCTGCTGATCTTCGAGTCACATCAACAGTTATTTGCAATAGCGGGATTTTGCCAACCCCAAACGTTGGTATCCCCGGAATGCCAGCCCTTGAAAAAGATCAATTGAAAAAAATCCATACCCCTACATTGTATTTATTGGGCGGTGAATCTGACATCGCATATGGCAATGGAATGGATGATTACAAGCGAATAGGCCATGTTCCGGTGTATGTTGCTAATTTAGATGTGGGTCACGGAGGAACCTATGGCCAGCCCCATGGAGGCGAGTTTGCCAGGGTAGCCACAGCATGGTTTTTATGGCAGTTGAAAGGTGACAAGAAATCTGCCTCCATGTTTGTGGGTGAAGATTGTGACCTGTGCCAGGATACAAAGTGGAAATTTGAATATAAGCTTCCGTAGTTCTGTTAATTAATACGGTATAAAGACTTGCTACAGAACTATTTATCCGTCGTCGAAATCAAATTTTTTGGTAATCGAAACAAAAAGAAAGATAAACAATATGAGTAAGATAAAGACCTTAACACTTGTGTTTTTCATGACCATTCAAGGGCTGAATGCAGCTGGAGATAATGGTGAACTCAAAGAAAAATCCGCAAAGAATACCCCGGTCTTTTCGAAAGTAGAATACAAAGGTGACGATCAGGTGTATAAAGATCATCCGCTGGAAAGGGACGAGTTTTACAACCCCATCCTTCAAGGATGTTACCCCGACCCGGCCATTACGCGAAAAGGCGATGATTATTACCTGGTGTGCTCCTCATTTGCGATGTTTCCGGGTGTGCCGATCTTTCATTCCAAAGACCTAGTCAATTGGACTCAGATAGGCCATGTCCTGGATAGGGTTTCACAATTGGATGTACACGATACGGGAATCAGCGCTGGTGTGTACGCCCCGGGTATTACATATAATAAAAGCAATGACACCTTTTACATGATCACCACAGCATTTGCCGGTGGGTCCGGAAATATTGTAGTGAAAACCAAAGACCCGATGCAGGGTTGGAGCGAACCCTATAAATTGAATTTCAATGGAATTGACCCCTCCATTTTCTTTGACGATGACGGGAAGGGTTATGTCGTTCATAATGATGCTCCCGATAAGGGAAAAGAGCAATATAGTGGCCATCGCGTAATTAAAATTTGGGAATACGATACCGGGAAAGATCAGGTCATTGATGGCACAGATAAAATCATCGTAGATGGCGGAGTGGATATTACAAAAAAGCCGATTTGGATAGAGGCCCCACATTTATATAAAAAAGATGGCAAATATTATTTGATGTGTGCGGAGGGCGGAACCGGAGGTTGGCATAGCGAAGTAATTTTTATCAGTGACCATCCAAAAGGTCCTTTCATTCCGGCACCGGGTAATCCTATTTTGACGCAGCGATATTTTCCAAAAGAGCGAAAGAATAAAGTCGACTGGGCGGGACATGCGGATTTAGTGCTTGGGCCGGACGACAAATATTACGGTGTATTTCTGGCGGTTCGTCCCAATGAAGAAAACAGAGTGAATACAGGAAGGGAAACGTTCATTTTGCCGGTGGATTGGTCTGGTACCTTTCCCGTTTTTGAGAACGGACTTGTACCCATGGAACCTAAGCTCAAGATACCGGAAGGTGTAGATAATAAAACCGATGAAAAAGGGTATTTCCCTAACGGCAACTTCACCATCACCGAGGATTTCAGTTCAGAAAAACTGGATTACCGATGGATCGGACTTCGCGGGCCACGGGAGGAATTTATTGAATTCACGAAAAAAGGATTAAAGATCAATCCTTTCGAAGCCAACATCAAGGAAGTAAAACCAACCTCTACCTTATTTCACAGACAGCAGCATAAGAACTTTTCATTTGAAACATCCATGGAATATAAGCCAGGTTCTGAAAAGGATTTGGCGGGAATTGTCTGTTTACAAAATGAAGGCTCGAATTATGTGTTTGGAGTTACGAAAAAAGGGAAGGATTACTATTTGCTGATCGAGAAAAACAAATGGCCCAACCGCCGTGGAGATATCATTTCCGAAGTAATTGCCAGCGAAAAAATAGATTATAATGGAGCTATTAAACTAAAAGTTTCTGCGGTAGGGGATACCTATGAGTTTTCCTATTCAATTGATGGAAGTGAGTATCAAAATATGGGAGGAAAACTTTCCGGGGATATACTTTCCACAGATGTGGCTGGTGGTTTCACAGGGTGTTTGCTTGGACTTTATGCTACATCAGGCAATAACGCTCTGCCAAAGTAATTTGAAATAAACAACAGGATCCCATTGCATAATTAAAATAAGAACCCTGGCGTGATTTCACTTTTATTCGAAACGAGAAAATGGCTGATCTCAGCTTTTTGTTGAATCATTCCAAAGAAATTAATAAGTAGAATATTTAACCTTCCTGCTATGACATTCAACTCTATTTATAAGAAAGAATCTTTTTTCCTTTTGGCCCTTGCTGTGATCCTTCTGGCAGGCTGCCAACAACCATCTTATCAAACTACTAACACTGGAATCAAAACAACTATTGATTCCACTGTAGTGGAAGTCCAGTTTTTCAGTCCGGAAATAGTTCGGACAATCAAGTCACCCTTGGGTACAGAATTCAGGAAACAGAGCCTGTCAGTAATTAAAAAGGCTGAAGATGTTTCGTTCAACGTAAAGGAATCGGCGAATACGCTGTCGTTAACAAGCGACGCATTGACAGTTAAAATCAATACAGCAACGGGAGCCATATCCTACCTTTCCCCCGGGGGGGAAGTTCTTTTACAAGAAAAAGAAGGTAGTTCAGCTTTTAGTCCATTTGATGACAATGGGGAGGCTACATATTCGGTGAAACAATCATTCACCCTTGAAGCCGATGAATCCATTTATGGATTAGGACTTCTTCAGAATGGCCAGATGTCGCAGCGGAGCCAGCAAGTAAAAATGATACAAAGCAACACCTGGGATTATATCACATTTTTTCAATCGGTAAAGGGCTATGGTTTATTTTGGGATAATTATTCTCCCACAACTTTTACAGATAATGAATCAGGCACAGAATTCGACTCGGAAGTAGGCGATTGCATCGATTATTATGTTATGACAGGTGGCGATGCGGATGGGGTGGTTGCTCAAATGCGAAATCTGACGGGGGAAGTACCCATGTTTCCACTGTGGACCTATGGTTACTGGCAAAGCAAGGAGCGGTACAAAAGCCAGCAAGAAACAGTTGATGTAGTAAAAAAATACCGCGACCTGGGTGTTCCTTTAGATGGTATTATTCAGGATTGGCAATATTGGGGGGATAATTATCATTGGAATGCCATGGAGTTTTTGAATCCGGAGTTTCCCAATCCGCAAAAATTTGTGGACGATGTGCACGGCCTGAATGCACATATGATCATATCCATTTGGTCGTCTTTCGGCCCGGAAACCAAACAATACCAGGTGCTGAAAGAAAAGGGCATGCTGATGGACTTCCTCACCTGGCCGATGTCTGGAAAGGATGTCTGGCCGCCTGATATGAATTATCCTTCAGGGGTGCGGGTTTACGATCCCTACCATCCCGAAGCCAGGGACATTTATTGGAAGTACTTAAATGAAGGTCTTTTTTCATTGGGAATGGACGGCTGGTGGATGGACTCTACTGAACCGGATCATATGGATTTTAAACCCGAAGACCTGAACAATAAAACATATCTTGGCTCCTTCAGAAAAGTGCGAAATGCCTTTCCGTTGATGACGGTGGGTGGTGTGTATCAACATCAACGCGAAGAAACCTCGAACAAAAGAGTATTCATACTGACCCGGTCTGCCTTTGCGGGACAGCAGCGCTATGGCGCCAATACCTGGACGGGAGATGTGGTAGCTTCATGGCAGGCCCTGAAAAACCAAATTACAGCGGGACTTAATTTTTCCCTTTGCGGCAATCCATATTGGAACAGCGACATAGGAGGGTTTTTCTTATGGAATTTTCCGAAAAAACTCGACGATCCTGAATACAGGGAGCTGTATGCCCGGTGGTTGCAGTTTGGTACATTTACTCCTATGATGCGCTCACACGGGACGGATGCACCAAGGGAAATCTACCAATTTGGTCAGAAAGGGGATAAGGTGTATGATGCCATAGAGAAATTTATTCATCTCAGGTACCGTCTTTTGCCTTATATCTACTCTGCCTCCTGGGATGTTACTGCAAATCAATCTACAATGACTCGTCCATTGGTGATGGATTTCGCAAAAGATACAAATACGCACGACATCAAAGGACAATACATGTTTGGTGAATCATTGCTTGTTGTTCCGGTAACTGATCCCATGTATGTTAAAGAAAAAATCAATGGTACCGATACCGTAAATGTCGAAGATTTTAATAGTACCCAATCAAAAGAAGTATACCTTCCCCATGGTAGTGACTGGTACGACTTCTGGACGAATGAGAAGCTGGCGGGTGGGCAGTCGGTTAGCAGGGAAACACCCATTGATATTATTCCATTGTATGTAAAAAGTGGATCCGTTATCCCATTCGGTCCGGATGTGCAGTATGCCGAAGAAAAGGACTGGTCTGACCTGGAGATTCGCATCTATCCGGGGGCAGACGGAGCATTTACCCTGTATGAAGATGAAAATGATAATTACAACTATGAGCAAGGCGCTTATTCGGAGGTATTATTTGAATGGGATGATGAAGATAGACAACTTAAAATTGGTGGGAGATCAGGTAAGTTTGATGGTATGATCGAAGATAGAACATTTACTGTCGTTTTAATGGAAGGAGTACAGGAATCCAGATCCGTAACGTATGACGGGAATGAAATGAGGATGGAGTTTTAGACTGGGTTGAAATTACAACCTAAATCCTCTATAATTAAAGAGATAAGTGTAAATCGAAATGATATACAATAAATACATAATAATGAGACGAATAATAATAGTAGTATTTTTCATGACGAATCTGTCATTGTGTTTGAGTGCTCAAAACTTGTTGCTTCCACCTTTTCCTGATATTCCGGCGAAGCAACCCCTGAACAGTGTGGAAATGGGCGATTGGCAGGCGTTTCCCGAGATGAGACTAGATATTCCAATTGTCGCCGGGCCGTTTGAGCCAACCTGGGAGTCCATCGAGAAGAATTACCCCGGCGAACCGGCTTGGCTCCGCAATGCAAAGTTTGGAATCTGGGTTCACTTTGGCCCGCAATCAGCAGGTGAAAGTGGTGACTGGTATGCACGCAATCTATACAAACCCGGTCATTGGGCATACAATAATCATCTGAAGCGATACGGTCATCCGTCAGAAGTGGGATACAAAGAAGTCTTGCGCGATTGGAACCCTACCCAGCTCGATCCCGCTAAACTTACGAAGATTTATGAAGATGCCGGTGCCCGGTTCTTGATGATCCAGGGGGTGCATCACGACAATTTCGACTTGTGGAATTCGAAATATCATCCCTGGAATTCTGTCAATATGGGGCCCCAGCGGGATTTGTTGGGTGAATGGGCTGAAGCCTGCCATGCCAACAATATGCGATTTGGCGTAACCTTCCACCATGAATATACCTGGTGGTGGTGGCAAACAGCTTTTGGTAGCGATAAGGAGGGTGATAAAAAAGGGGTGCCCTACGATGGAAACCTGACACTCGCCGATGGCAAGGGTAAATGGTGGGAAGGATATGATCCCCGCCTTCTCTATGGAATCGATCTGCGAGAATACATGGGTGTGGAAGAGAGTGCCCACACAGGCTGGTCACCGCCGCCAGCAGGTATTTATTCAAATCATCTGGACTATGCCAAGTGGTATGCCACGCAATGGGCCTTGAGAATGATGGACGTAGTCGAGCATTACGACCCCGACTTTATTTACACCGACGGTACGGTCCAGGGCCCCTTCACCGGTAACGGCACTGGAACAGGTTTTAAAGCTAATGCAATGCCGCTTGTAATGGCAGATTTCTACAACCGCGCGCTCCAACGCCGGGGAATGGTAAACACCTTTAGTATTGTAAAATTCCGTGAAAAAACCAATGGCACGGTGAACACCGAAGAACAGGGCGTTCCCGCAAATATCAAAACCGATCAGCCCTGGATTGCAGAGGCTCCGGTGGGCGATTGGTTTTTTGCGCCTGATTTCACCTACAATTCCGGAATGATGATTCGGTATATCATCGAAGCAATTGCTCGTGATGGAAATGCAGCAATATGTATTTCGCTGCTTCCGGATGGATCACTCGATGAAGGCAGCCAAAAGATGTTGAAAGAGGTGGGTGTCTGGATGCGGAGAAACGGAGAAGCAGTCTACGGAAGTCGAGCTTGGGAAATTCCCGGCGAAGGGGAACAGATAGACGGCAAGCTGAAGATGCTACCAGGTGGAAAACTGGATCGCCGCCATGCGGACTTTGAATTCAGTGAGCAGGACTTTCGCTTCACTATCGGTGAGAATGACGCGTTGTATGCGTTTTGTATGGTTGTGCCAGAGCCTGGGTCAAAATTGAAATTGAAATCTCTCGGTAAAGATACAAAATACCTGGACAAATCGATCAAAAGTGTTGTACTGCTGGGTCACGAGGATAAGCTGAAATGGAAGCAAGAAGCAGATGGCCTAACGATCACCTGTCCGAAGAATATGCCATTTGCAACATCCGTAGTTTTTAAAGTGGAATAAGTTTGAATGCCAAATCTATTGTGAGTGAATGAGGACGTTAGCAAAAATCTCGGTGTTCAATTTAGCGAAAACTCAAAATATCGCCTTAAAAAATATCTGTACGCCCGATCCGTCGCTTTGGCGCCCAAGAAATTTTCAGTAAATAATTAAAGTACACAATGAGAACATCTATTATTTTAACTTTTTTGCATTTATCAACGGCAGTCCTTGCGCAAAACACCAAGAACGTTGCCAGCCCAAATGGAAACCTCGTAGTAAACGTATCAGTAAATAGCGGACAACCCGTCTACTCTGTTACGTACAAAGGAAAACCCATGCTGGAGGACTCTCCATTGGGCTTACTAACCAATGAAGGTGATTTTAGTTCCGAAATGAGTTTTGTTACATCCTCAACCGGTGATGCCAGCAAGGAATATACCCAGGAAAAAATTAAGCAATCGCACATAAACTACAAGGCGAACACCTTAAAATATACGTTTGCCAATGCCGATAAAAAGGAGATCTCGGTTTTATTCCAGGTGAGCGATAATGACATTGCCTTTCGGTATGAACTACCGGCTTGGGGTGAAACCAAAGCCTGTGTGGTGGAAAGAGAGACCACTGGCTTTGGCTTCCCTGCAAAAACAACAGCCTTTCTGTCCTACATGATGAAGCCAATGGGTGGCTTCGCCCGGACGAGTCCGAGCTACGAAAGTGGGTATCAGACAGATGTGCCTATGGTACAGACAACTTCAGAGGAGGGCTATGTTTTTCCCGGATTATTTCGGATCGGGGACGATGGATGGGCGCTGATCTCTGAAACAGGAGTGAACAGTCTGTATTGTGCTTCGCATTTAAGCAAGTACAACGATGGGGCTTATACAGTGGATTACCCCAATCCAAAACAAAATAATGGATTCGGGAGCTCGGGGGCACAAATCGGACTGCCCGGATTTACACCCTGGCGTACCATTACCATTGGTGAAACGCTAAAGCCCATCGTGGAAACCACTATTCCCTTTGATCTGGTTGACCCGCTTTACGAAGCGTCCCAGACCTATCGGTTTGGTCGTGGTACGTGGAGCTGGATCATCTGGCAGGACAATAGTATGAATTTCGAAGACCAGGTGAAATACATTGACCTGGCGGCAGCTATGGGCTTTGAATACATATTGATGGATGCCTGGTGGGATAGAAATATTGGCTATGAGCGGATGGAAGAATTGGTCCAATATGCCAAGACAAAGGATGTAGGTGTTTTCCTTTGGTACAATTCAAATGGGTCATTTAATGACGCATTCCAGACGCCTTTGAACAAAATGAATACTTCCATTGCCCGAAAAAAGGAAATGAAGTGGCTTCAGAAGGTAGGAGTAAAAGGGTTAAAAGTGGATTTTTTCGGTGGCGACAAGCAGGAAACAATGCGTCTTTATGAAGATATCCTTTCCGATGCCAATGATTACGGATTGATGATTATTTTTCATGGTGCCACACTTCCACGAGGATGGGAAAGAATGTATCCGAATTATGTAGGTAGCGAAGCGGTTCTTGCATCTGAAATGCTGGTGTTTGTTCAGGATGTGCGTGAAAAAGAAGCTTTTTATGCTTCCCTACACCCTTTTATTCGTAACTCCATAGCCAGTATGGAATTTGGCGGAGTGGCACTGAATAAATTTCTGAATAAAGGAAATAGAGAAGGACAAGAGCGGCTGACAACAGATGCTTTCCAACTAGCGACAGGTATTCTTTTTCAGAACCCGGTGCAGATGTTTGCCTTGACTCCAAATAATCTTTACGATGTACCGGCATTTGAAATCGAATTCATGCGCAATATACCAACTACCTGGGATGAAACAGTTTTCATCACCGGGTATCCCGGTAAGTATTGCGTGATTGCTCGCCGCCATGGTACAACGTGGTATGTAGCAGGGATAAATGGCCAAAAGTCTGCCGTGGATTTAAAGCTAAGCCTTCCCATGTTAGCTGGACAGAAAGTAGCTTTGTATCATGACAATAAAAACAAGGAAATCGGTTTGGATCAGGTTTCAGTTTCTGGCAGTGGGGATATATCAATCACCATTCAGCCAAACGGCGGTTTCGTAATAACACATTAAAAAGTAACGAAACTGATCAATGTAGTGACGACATCAAATGGTTTGTCTGTTAAAATTTCCTGACAAGGGGCAGGAAAAGCTTTGAGACGAACTCATCAGGTGTTTCAAAAGGTGACCATCCAACGTGAGCACAATGCGCCTCAATTTCTGGCAGCTACATCAGGTACGTTCAGGAATTTGGAGTATCAACATGTGTTCTTTGATGACATCTCTTAAATGAAAGGCAGATGGGAATGGTAGATGCCATAGCCAACATTAACATGAATGGGAATTCAAGTAATCATAAAGGAGGTAGACTATACAGGGAACAAACAGATTCTCCTTACGCGTTTAAAGGGATCAAATATGACAGAAGCAGGCCCGGTGAAAGCTTTACTGTGAAAGCAGGCTTGATGGATTCCGCGTCGCTATCAAATCCTGATTTGATCCGGCCCGCAAAGGCAAGATGCCCTATGAAAAGGAGATGGCCTTCGAATTGGAACCTTGGTTGGTGATGGTGATTTATGTTGAACCAAGGCCTGTGTTACAATAATATTTTTTAAAAGATCAATGGTTGTAAAAATGTGTTATTTAGGTATTGGAAATACAGAAACATACCATATTTGATACATAAGGTACCCTAAAAACAACTAATTGCATCAAATAGCATCCTATAAATTTCATAACTTGAACCAATCAATGATGGAGCAAAATTCAGAGCAATGATAAGATGGTTATCTCTTTCGTTTTGTACGGTGATGTTAATGACCTCGTTTGTCAATCAGGCGGTCAGTCAAAACTCGTATCTTTTTCATCATTTAGGATCTAAAGACGGGCTTTCAAACAATACAGTCAGCGCGATTTTAAAAGACCAATACGGGTTTTTGTGGTTAGGTACAGAATCCGGGTTGAACCGCTATGACGGATACAATTTTAAAGTGTATGAAGCCCCGAAAGACATGTCCAACACCCTTTTATACAACAACATTTTTGAATTGCAGGAAGATGGCTTGGGAAACATCTGGGTGACAAGTTTTTCCTATTTAATTTATAATAGGGAAAAAGACAATTTTATCGAGGACATACCCGCCTATTTATTAGAGCTTGGCATCAAGGTGGAAAGTGAATATAAAGTTCATATTGACTCAAATCGAGATATTTGGGTACTAAGTGGTCAGGGCATTTTTTATTATGACACCAAAAAAAGGGCTTTAAAAAAATTTAAAGTCAATATTCCAATAGAAAATTTAAGCACGATGGACCTGTGTGACGATGGAAAGGCCATTTATGGAGTGATCAAACCCGGACTGCTTTGGCAACTAAACAAAAAAAACGGAACCCAAAAAGTGCAGAACTTACAGGATGATGTCGAGGTGGATTTTGGCAACGTTTTTCAAATTTTTGTAGACAGACATCAAAGGTTATGGCTATTATCTGAAAGAAATAATTTTATCTATTTTAAGGGAAATACAGAGTCTGATTGGAGAAAGCTTAATTTAAATGTGGATGCAAATACGCAAGTTGACAGGATTCTGAGTATTGTGGAAGATGACATTGGCCGTATCTGGATTGGTACCGATCATAAAGGATTATATATATACGATCTAAATGATGAGTCGCTTACAAATTTAAAGGAAGATCCTTTGAACAGTTCATCAATCTCATCTAATAACATTAGGTGCCTGTACAAAGACCCAAGTGGAATCATCTGGTTAGGACACAACAAGAAGGGAATTTCCTTTTACCACAGCAGTTTTAATACCATTGTAAATATCAACCATTTTGAATGCAAGGACGTCAGCGCTATAATAGAAGATAGTAAGGGTAATATCTGGATTGGAACCGACGGAAATGGATTATTTTTTAAAGAAAAGGCGACAAGTGAAGATGTACAAAAAATACCCATTGGCAATGTGCCTGTTGTTTCCTTGATGGAGGATAAAAAAGGGCGAATCTGGATTGGAACCTACCTGGAGGGTATCTATCGGTATGAAAAAGGAAAACTTACTCATTTTACAGAAGATAACAGTAAGCTGGCGGCCAATGACATCTGGTGTTTAAAAGAAGATCGCTATGGAAAAATATGGATAGGCTCACTTGGTGGAGGAATTCAATATGTAAATGCGGGTGAGGAAGGTCTGGATCATCTGGTGGGCGTGTGTGAGGAAACGAAACATCCCTTGGACATGTATTATGATGGAGGCGATAAAATTTACATAGGGACTGTTTACGGACTTTATGAGGTCGATATTGTCACGGGTGATTATGTTATACATGATGGAAATGAAAAGGGGACTAGTAATTTCATTCAGATGGCGTTTGCTAATGTGCTTAAGGACAGCTATGGGAACATCTGGCTGGGACATCCTGGTGGTTTAACTATCTGGGATATAAAAAAAGATTCAATTCATTTTATTGACAAAAGTAATGGCCTGAGTGATAATCTGGTTCACGGTATTATAGAAGATGATTCACAAAAAATATGGGTCACCACCAGCAATGGTCTGACCCTTTTTTCACAGGAACGGGACAGGAATGATCGTTTAAAAGTTTCTACCAGGGTTTTTTCAACGAAAGACGGATTTCGAAATAATCTCTTTAATAATCATGCGATATGTAAACTTCGCAATGGAGACTTACTCATGGGAGATACAGAAGGCTATGCTGTCGTTAATCCCAATAAATTAGCGGAAAAAAATACCTATCATTCGGATGTCTTTTTTACCGGTCTTGGTATAGGCGACAATGTCATCAGCGTTGATTCTGCTTACAACGGGGAAATCCTTTTGAAACGCCCAATGGAGCTAACCGATACGTTAATTTTTAATCATAGTGACAGGCTAATTTCCCTTCAATTTGCGACAGGGGACTTGTTAAACGCAAATAGCATAAAATACGCCTATAAGTTAGAAGGTTTTAATAATCAATGGATTTCTACGCAAGAAAACAAAGTGGTGTTTTCCTCTCTGAGCCCGGGTAGTTACCGTTTTTTGATCAAGGTGCTGAACGGCCAGGACGGTAGTAGCAATCACACCAAAATACTGACGATTATCGTCAACCCTCCTTTTTATAAAACCCGATGGGCATTAGGTATTTATTTTATTTTGGCTATTGGCCTGTTACTGTTTATAATTTATAGAACCCGTAAGCATCACAGGTCAAAACTTGAACAGCAAAGGGATCAATTTGAACGTGAGAAAGAGCATAACCTCAATGAATTGAAGCTCAGGTTTTTTACGAACGTAAGCCATGATTTGCGTACCCCTCTCACATTGATTACCACTCCACTTCAGTCCATCCTCAGTGGGGAATTGGAAGAAAAGCTGCGTAAAAAACTGGAAACAATCAATAAAAACGCGGAGCAGCTACTCACTTTGATTAATTCACTGTTGGATTTTCGCAAGCTTGATGCAGGCGCAGATTCATTACATCTTCAGCCGGGGGATTTTATAAGTTTTACGAGGGAAGTATGCATCCCATTTCATGTGTATGCGATGGATCGCAATATGAGTTTTTCCTACCTCAGTGAGGTAGATCATTTGCCCATGCAATTTGACCCCGAGAAAGTTCAAAAAATATTACTGAATTTACTTTCAAACGCATTTAAATTTACCCCGAATGGAGGAAAAATAAGCGTCAATGTGTATCGCGAAGCAGAAAAGGTTTTTCTCGATGTGACTGATTCAGGGCATGGTATAGGTGTGAAGGATAAAAACCATATTTTTGAACCATTTTTCCAGGCAACCCATCGACCCGAATTAACCGGAAGTGGAATAGGGCTTCACATAGTAAGTGAATATGTTCGAATGCATGGAGGAACTATTTCTGTGAAGGATAATTTACCAAGTGGAAGTACATTTACATTTTGCCTGCCTGTGGTTGAGGTTGAAATTAGCCACGAGAACTATGCTGAACAATCGTCCACCGAAGTTGAAGAGCCGGTCGAGGAAATGTTTCTTCCGCAAATCCCGGTGTTGCTATTTGTGGATGATAATGAGGATTTTTGTGAATTCATGGCCGATAGCCTGTCAGACGAATTTTCGGTGGTGGTGGCTCATAATGGGCAGGAGGCCCTTGACCAGCTACAAAAGCTGGATGTAAGCATTGTGGTGAGTGATATCATGATGCCTGTTATGGATGGCACAGAACTTTGTAGGCAGATTAAGACAAATATACAATGGTCGCATATCCCGGTAATTCTCCTAACTGCCCGCACAGCGGAAGAATATAAAATAGAAGGCCTGGAAGTGGGTGCGGATGATTATATCACGAAACCATTCAATTTTAACTTGTTAAAATTACGCATCCGCAAATTCCTGGAATGGACAGAAAAGTGCCACACTTCTTTCAGTCAAAAGCTGGATATTTCCCCCAGTGAAATTACAATTACCTCACTGGACGAACAACTGATAGAGAAGTCCATTAAGGTAGTCGAGGAGCGCATGAATGATCCTGAGTTTTCTGTGGAGGAACTTGGCAATGAGATTGGACTTAGCAGAAGTCATTTGTATAAAAAGTTAATGTTTATCACCGGAAAAGGTCCGGCTGAATTTATCCGTACGATCCGGCTGAAGAGAGGCAGGCAGCTGCTGGAACAAAGTCAAATGCAAATTGCAGAGATCGCCTACATTGTTGGCTTTAATTCGCCTAAAAGGTTTACCATAAACTTTAAGCAGGAATTTGGTATTTCGCCCTCAGAATACCTAAGAAACCTGCAAAACATCAAATAACACATCAGTAACCCTCATTAAACACATAACAGCCCGCCTGTTTTTAAGATGTGTAATACATTCGCTACGATATGATGTCAGTCAATGGACATTATCATCAATAGATAACATTGTATAATATCATCTTAAACTATGTATTATGGTAGAAAAATTACAAATTTTTGAACGCACCAAATGGCACAGTACCTTAACTAGGGTATTTCTGGTCATTATTGTTGCGTGTGTATGCATGACTCCGGTATTTGCGCAAAACCTGCAGGTTTCCGGAAAAGTAAAGTCCAACCCGGATGGGGAACCTTTATTAGGGGTGACGGTGGTGATCAAGGGAACATCCACCGGAACGGTGACAGATATCGATGGAGCTTACAAGTTGGCCGTCAACTCACAAGACGACATCCTGGTATTTAGCTCTGTCGGCTACATATCGGAAGAAGTTGGAGTAGGCAACCGAAGCGTCATCGATGTGGCTTTGTTTCCTGATATTACTGCATTGGAAGAGATCGTAGTAATAGGCTATGGAGAAGTAAAAAGAAGTGATCTCACCGGCTCCATCTCTTCAATTAAAGGGGAAGATATTAAAAAGTCACACTCTACCACCATTGACCAGGCCCTTCAGGGAAGAATACCCGGTCTGGTTGTTCAGCAGGTTTCAGGGCAACCCGGTGGCGCTGTTTCAATGCAGGTTCGCGGAACCTCTACTTTTGGAAACGGCCAGCCTTTATATGTAATTGACGGTGTTATCATAGGTGGCGGAACGGGTGCACCAGGCTGGGATACTAAAACCAATCCAATGGCGGGAATAAATCCTTCTGAGATCGAATCGATAGATGTACTAAAAGATGCATCTGCTACTGCTATTTATGGTTCGCAGGCAACCAATGGTGTGATTGTTATCACCACCAAAAGAGGCCAGGATGGCGCTCCTCAAATATCCTATGAAGGGTATTATGGTGTTCAGCAGTTGCCAAAGAGGCTTCCCACCATGAACTTGAAGGAATTTGCGACTTTCATTAACGCAAGAAACACCGGTATTGGTTGGGGATTTGATGCCCGCGATGAATTTGCCAATCCCGAATACCTGGGTGAGGGTACGGACTGGCAGGACGAATTGTTCAGAACTGCACCGATGTCTAATCATACTATCAGAATAAGTGGGGGGGATTCCAGAACGCAATACCTGTTCTCAGGTTCTTACTTTACACAGGAAGGGATTTCCTTGGGGTCCGATTTAGATAGGATTTCAGTACGGTTAAACCTGGACAACAAAACCACTGATTGGTTGAAAATCGGAACCAGCCTTCAGCTAGCAAATATTAAGGAGAACGTAACCTCGTCTACTTCGAACCTAATCCGAACAGCTATTAACCAAACTCCCGACATACCTGTTACCAATGCTGACGGTAGCTGGGGTGGCCGGTATAACGAACAGGGTTGGATTGCCAGTGATCCAAACCCGTATGCGCTAGCCCTGATCAATAAAGACCAGGTAAAGCGGAACCAGGTTTTCGGGAATGTTTATGCAGAAATCACATTTACCAAAGACCTTACTCTGAGAAACGAAGCGACTGGAAGCTTCTCGATGGCTACCCGGGATGGGTTCCAACCCAGCTATAAGTTTGGTACGGTGGAAAGAGAGCTCAATTCCGCTACCTATGATTTCAATCAAAGCGCTTATATGACGCTAAGAAACTACCTTACCTATTCTCATGCGTTTAATGACATTTACAATGTGAATGTGATGGTCGGGCACGAGGCACAATTGAGTCAATCTGAGAATGTGTCTGCTTCCCGAACGGATTTCCCTTCCAACAATGTACAGGTAATTAGTGCCGGCGACGCTAAGACGGCAGCAAACGCAGGAACAAAAGGCCACAGCTCTCAGGAGTCCTACTTTGGCCGCTTGAATTTAGGGATAAACGATAAATATTTGGTTACGGCTAACCTCCGTAGCGATGGGTCCTCAAATTTTGCTCCGGGAAACCGCTGGGTAGTCACATACTCCGGTGCTTTTGCCTGGAAAATTAATAATGAGAATTTTATGGCGGGTTTGGGGCTATTGGATGAGCTGAAACTTCGTGTGGGCTACGGTTTGACTAACAATCAGAACATTGGTGGTGGCGTTTATGTGGCCCGGCTTAGTTCTGTTCCCACAGGTCTGTCGGGTGTATCGCAAATTACCAGAAACATTCCAAACCCCTATGTGGAATGGGAAACTACGAAAAATGCGAACATCGGTCTTGACGGAACCCTTTTTAACTGGCGCATCAATTTTTCTTTAGATTTCTATAATCGTGACACAGATGGCCTTTTAATGCAAACTGCCCTACCATTGTACTCAGGAACGGCTCCTGGTGGATACCATCCCGGACAACTGGACGCGCCCACTGTAAACGTTGGTTCCGTCAATAACAAGGGCTTCGATATGAGGATAAGCACTACCAATATTAGGACGAAGGACTTTACCTGGAAAACCGATTTCACGGTATCGCGAAATATCAACAAGGTACTAAAGCTCAATGCGGAAGACGCATCTATTACTGGACAGTACAGCAGGACCGTGGAAGGAAAGTCGATAGGCGAATTTTACGGGTATGTGGTCGAAGGAGTTTTTGCAACGCCGACTGACTTTTTAGGCGATGCAGAAAAGGGCATTAAACCTCATCCACGGCCGGTAAATAGTTCCGGAAATGAGTACCCTATTGGTACCGCTGCGGGTGCCATTTGGTATGGCGACCTTAAGTTTAAAGACCTCAATGGTGATGGCATAATAGATGCAAATGACCAGACCTTCCTGGGATCTCCTATCCCTAAATTTTCATACGGGCTCAATAATTCATTTTCATACAAGAACTTTGATTTGAATATATTTTTCAGTGCCAACTATGGAAATAAAGTATTCAATCAATTGCGGATTGCTGGCGAGAATCCAAGAACCTCCACCGGCTATTTTACAGCATTAAATGATTATGCAAAACTGGCATTGGTTGATCCGGAGGGATCTGACAGCGACGTTAACAACGTATATGTCGTAAATCCGGATACAAGAATCGTAGGTGTGAGGAATGACAACACGAACGAAAATCAAAGGGTTTCGGATTTATATGTGGAAGACGGGTCATTCCTAAGATGTAAAACCATTTCATTAGGCTACACCCTCCCAGAACATCTGTTGGCAAAAGCGCGCATAAGCTCTTTGAGGGTATATGCTAACGTGTCAAACGCCTTTGTAATTACCAACTACAAGGGTATGGATCCCGAAATTGGTTCCTGGGATCCGACAAATGCAGGTATCGACAATGGTTATTATCCTCAACCCCGGGTGTTTACGCTGGGAGTAAACATGATGTTGAATAAATAAAATTTAAACAGATGAAACTAAAATTGAAAATAATATATCTTTTCCTCGTATTCTCCGGATTCTTAGCGTCCTGTGGTGAGGATTTTCTGGACCGTCCGTCTCTGTCAGAGATAGCGGCTGATAATTTTTATCAAACTCCCGAAGATTTGGGGCTGGCAACGGCCTCTCTATATGCCGGTGAACAATGGGCTGAATGGACATATCTCAGTTACTTGCCGGTGGGTGAAGTGCTCAGTGGAAATATGGCTATGGGATACAATGGCGATGCGGTACAGTTCAATACATTTGCGGTAACAAATTTGAACGGGATGCTGGTAGCCAATTGGAAGGGAATGTACAATGTAATTGCACATTGCAATGTTAACATCAAAGCCATTACAGAACAAGCGTCGGCTACTATTCCCGAGGAGGTTAGAAATGCAGCTCTTGCGGAAGCAAGGTTTATCCGCGCCTTTGCCTACTACGACCTGGCTATGCTGTGGGGACCAGTCCCTATTATTGAAGACAATACTACCTTGATCAACTCACCGTTTGTGCGCAGAAATGAGCTCAACGATGTGTACCAATTTATTGTCAACGACCTGACTTTCGCAGTCAAGCACCTTCCCGAGGGCCCCGATGTGGCATGGGTTGATTGGGCTGATGGAAGGGTCACTACGTGGTCTGCCCAGGGTTTATTGAGTAAGGTGTACTTAACCTGGTCAGGATTGGGCAAGAGTGCTGGTTCTCTTGATGAGTCAATGTTAGACAGTGCGGCGTTCTATGCTGGTAATGTGTGCAAAAACAGCGGCTTAAATCTGTTGGAAAATTATGCTGATCTATTCACGGTCGCGCATAATGATAATGAGGAATCTTTGTTTGCGCTTCAATGGGACCCAAACATGAGCGGCTGGCTTGGTGGGAATATGTTGCAACTATTTTCTTCTGGGGGGGTTGAAATATCAGCCAACGGATCGCCAGGATGGTTTGGTATCCATCCTACTTACGACATATACCTTAAATATTCCGAAAAAGATACCATAAGGCGCAAAGCTACTTTTATGCTTCGAGACGATTACTACCCCGAGCTAAATGCAGCCAAAGGCGGATTTACTTACACAGGCGATGCAGGTTTGAAGAAACACATCATCGGTACACGTGAAGATAACAATGCTCCTACCATGACTCAAACTACTTCTGCTGAGCATAATGCATTGTTGCGACTTGCCGATGTGTACCTGCTGTATGCTGAGGCCATTTTAGGCAATAGCGCTACGACTGCGGATGTCGACGCCTTGATGTACTTCAACCTCGTGCGGCAAAGGGCCGGTCTTGATCCCGTGGACGTTTTGGATTTCGACACAATTTTAAAGGAAAGAAGGCTCGAACTAGCGGGTGAAAGTCAATATTGGTTTGACCTCGTGAGGCTTTCTTACTACAATCCTTCGAAGGCCGCCAGCATTCTTAACAATCAGGAACGCGTTCGTTTCGAATACGACGGGGAGGTTGCGACACCCGGAGATGCCTGGGGTGAAGTTACGCCGGCGAATGATGACACCTTCAGACTTCCATTGCCAGCCGTTGAAGTAACAGCGAACAACAAGTTGCTAGCAGAGCCAGTACCTTATTTTTAACATTGAATTGGAAAACATGAAAAAGATATTATTCAAATACACATACGCATTGCCGTTGCTTTTTTTCGCTGCGGTGATAGTTTTCATCTCCTCATGCGAGGATAAGATGGAAGTAGATGGTCCTCCGGTTATTAAAGAGGTTCGCAATTATGCAGCCTCGCCTGATGATACCACAATTACATCGTTAAACGACGGCCAGTGGGTGGTTTTGCTGGGGGAAAACCTGAGTGCAGTAACCCACTTGTATTTTGCCGGCGTAGAAGCTTCTATTAACAATACCTTGTTTACCGATAAAAGTATTGTCGTGCAGGTACCCTCGATTCCATTTCTATCGGTGCCGAGAGACCAACTAAATATTGTTACTGCGGTTAGCGAAGGTGGAATGACCAATTTTGAGATTAAAGTCACTGGGTCACCCATTATTGCTTACGTACGAAATTCCAGTGCCGATAACGAAATTATTGATATGGTTTTTCCCGAGCAGGAAATCAACATTGTCGGAGTTAATCTTGAAAATGCTACCAGCATAGCATTCCAGGGTGTTGAGGCGGATTTGAGTAATGTGGTGTACACAGATTCAAGTGCTATTGTTCAAGTGCCGTCTAATTTATCCGGCGGGGATGCTACATTGGTGAATATGATTACCTACACCACCAACCTTGGATCAGGCAATTTTGGAATAAGAATCGTTGGTCCTCCTATCGTCACCCGTGTTTCCTATGAGATTCCTAACGAGGGCGACACAGTCTTTCTCTACGGGTATAATTTTGTTTCTGTCGAAAGTATAACATTTGCGGGGGAAACGATTTCATCCTTTGAGGAATCGGAAGACGGAAATTCTGTGATGTTTGTTTCACCTAAGCTAACGGGAAGCGGACCTGTGGAGGTTGTAACGCCGGGAGGTTTCTTCACATCTGCATTCAAGGTAAACGATATTGACTACATAAACACCGGTGGCCTGGGTATTATAGGCAATATGGAATGGGGTAGTTATTTTGGTTGGGGATGGGGAAATGGTAACGTAGCCCTTACTAGCTCCGATCCAAATTCAGGTTGGCCTTCCTATAATGCCGATTACGGGGTTGGTACTGGAATGTACCTTGTATATAAAAGCAATCCTCTGGCATCCGGAGAAAGTGGTTATTTAGACGATTGGGGTGGAAATCAAATTGCTATGGGTGACGGTGGTGGTGACTGGGTGCCCACAGAAAACCTTAGTGATGCAGGAGATAAGTGGGCTTTAAAATTTGAAATATATGTTAAGCAGCCATGGAGCGGAGGTACGCTATGTATTAGAACTGAAGGTCCTGTCGACCATGTAGCACGATATGAGCCCTGGAAAGTTGGGAATAAATCTGTTGCCTATACGACTGAGGGATGGCAAACGGTGACTATCCCGTTATCTTCCTTCCGACTTGATGAGGGTGCAGGTGACCCTATTTCGAAAGTATCGGATTTGTTTGATGTTAACAAAGCAAAGGTTTTCATGAGAATGTACCTGAAAAACTTTGGAACTTCAACGACAGCCAATATTGAAATTGCTGTTGATAATTTCAGGGTCACAAAAAGATAATCGATAACAAAACAGACCTGCCCAACAACCTGGGTAGGGCAGGTCTTTTTTTTAAACTTCAGTTTAATCTGAACCTTTAGGTTAAAGATAATCCGGTGGACATTTTACTTGCCACCGGATTTTAAAACCAAACTGGGAGGATTTGTAATTGACGTGGTGTGTTGTGCTTAAAATGCTCAAAGTGCTACCACACCGTTAGACTATTTTTTACAGAATTTTAATCGCTACCCTATAGAAAGAGTAGCAAAAATCCAGGCTCAACCACAACCACAAGAGATTTTCTATTTTTTAATTATCACTTTTAAAACTTAAAATATGAAAAAAATCTACCGTGGTAAAAGCAGTTTCAGGCTAAGGGTTCTTGCCCTTCTATGTTTACTTGTAGCAATTCTTGTGTTTCAGGGCTATCAAACAAAGGCCCAATCTACAGCAGACTATAACTGGCAGATTGCCCCGATCGGAGGTGGCGGATTTGTGACCGGAATCATTACACACCCGACCTCTGGCGACAGGTATTGCCGTACGGATGTGGGCGGAGCTTACCGATGGGATGCTGCAAACGAAAAATGGATTCAATTACTAGACTGGTTTGACGAGTCAGAAAGTGGATTTTATGGCGTGGAATCTTTGGCGCTGGATCCACAAAATCCCAATAATATCTACATGCTCTGTGGAACCTCCTATATCAATGGCGGCAGATCGGCCATATTGAAATCCACGGACAAAGGAAATACCTTCACGTATACCGATGTAACCTCCCAATTTAAAGCGCATGGAAATGGGAGCGGACGCGGGAACGGAGAACGTCTTGTCGTAGATCCCAATAACAGCAACGTATTATTCGTCGGTACCAGGGCCAACGGGCTATGGAAGAGTACGGACGCTGGCGTTACCTGGAACCAGATCTGGACTGGCGTAACCTCCACGCCAAATGGGAACGGTATATGTTTTGTGCTTTTTGACCCTTCAAGCAATGTAGTAAACGGGGTTACTCAAACCATGTACATCGGCGTTTCCCGCACCGGAGGAGCGACTCTCTACAAGAGTACAAACGGGGGCACCAGCTTTTCCGATATTTCCCCGACCACCGATTTTATGCCACACCGGGCTGCCTTGCAGGGAACCACGATGTACGTCACCTATTCGGATCATCAAGGTCCTCAATCCACAAATGGTGACGGGAAGGTATATAAGCTGAACACCTCTACAGGGGTGTGGACTAATGTAACACCCGTTCATAATAAGGATTATTGCTACGGAGGCGTAAGTATAGACCCTACTAATGTCAATCGGGTGCTTGTCTCAACCAGTGGCATATATTGGAACAACCAGTTCGGCACGGGCTGGGCAGACTTTATTTTTCTCTCTACCGATGGGGGATCGAGTTGGACCCTTAAGATCGGCCCAAATTCCACATATGATGCTAATGGCATGGAATGGTCGCGAGAGAAGGTAGCGATTAACTGGATGGACTGTATCGAGTTTGACCAGGACAATCTTAATAAGGTGCGGGTAATTGGCGGAGGAGGGGTATATACCTGTTCCGATATCACAGCCACGAATACTACATGGAAATATGATGTGATGGGCATTGAAGAGACGGCACTCCTTGACGGGATAAGCATTCCCGGAGGTCCCGTCATCACCTCATTTGGAGACGTAACAGGCTTTGTACATGAACCACTGACTTCTTTTCCATCAAAAAAACTAGCGCCTACAGATCAAAATAACCAGAGCATTGCTTACGCTGCAACCAATCCAAACAAAATAGTAAGAGCGGCTAATGAGGGAAGCGTTGTTTACTATTCAACTGATATGGGTTCTACATGGACGGCATCCCCTACTAATATGGGTGCTGATGGAAGAGTTGCTATCAGCGCAGATGGAGGCACCATACTGCATTGCCCCAAAAATTTGTCAACTACCTACTATACGACTGACAACGGAGCCAGCTGGGCGAGCTGTTCAGGGGTATCAGTTGCAGATGCTACTCCGGTAGCTGATCAGGTGAATTCGAATTATTTCTACATATTCCATCCAAAGACCGGGCAGATGTATACAAGCTCCGACAAGGGAGTCAGTTTCTCGGTAGTAGGCACGCCGGGCGCATCCACGGCGAATTATCCATGGGATCCAGTTGTGATTCGGGCAGTGCCAGGCTTTGAAGGTCATATTTGGGTGCCTCTTTATAACAATGGATTGAAATACTCTACCGACCATGGAGCGACTTTTACGAATCTTACTAACGTAACTTACTGCAAAACAGTAGGGATAGGAAAGACAATGTCGGGAGCCAGTTATCCTACAGTTTTCATCTGGGGAACGGTGTCAGGTGTTACCGGCCTCTTCAGATCAACAGACCAGGGTAATACATGGCTCAAATTAAATGATGATGCCCATGAATTTGGAGGAGCTCCATTGCTATTCGGAGATATGAACATTGCCGGAAGAGTATACATGAGCGCTGGTGGAGGACGAGGTTTAGTTTACTGGGAACCGTCTTCATGTATTCCTTCAACAATTACTCCATACCTACTGATCGATGGTGGTTCCTGGCAGCAGACAGCCAGTGCCAGCTTGACTGCAGGGGGTAGTGTAAAATTTGGCCCTCAGCCTGTAAATGGAGGATCGTGGAGCTGGAGCGGACCAAATGGATTTAGTGCCTCTACTCGTGAGGTGACGATTTCAAATATCCAGGCCAATCAGACAGGAGACTACGTGGCTACTTACACTAACAGTGGTGGCTGTCAAAGCACTCAGACTTTTAGCATCACAGTAACCGTTCCTTGTTCACCTACCGCCATTACACCCTACGTGCAAATTAACGGTGGAACCTGGCAGCAGACAGCGACAGCTTCATTAGTTCAGGGGGGGGCATTGATATTTGGGCCGCAACCTGTCACAGGAGGATCATGGAGTTGGAGTGGGCCTAATAATTTTTCTGCCACTACAAGGGAAGTGAGCATTTCAAATATCCAAACCAATCAGGGAGGTAGTTATATAGCCACCTATACAAATGCGGACGGATGTAGCAGTACACAAACGTTTAGTGTAACCGTCACTGGATCCATTGTTGTACGGGCCCGGGGCACCAATGGCGATGAAACCATCGAGCTGCATGTAGATGGCAATACGGTGGCTACCTGGACGCTTACCACTTCTTTGGCGGATTATACTGCTTCGGGAAGCGGGGCAGTAGAGGTTCACTTTACTAACGACGGTAGTAGCAGGGATGTACAGGTGGATTATGTGACCATCAATGGCACTACCTACCAGTCGGAAGACCAGGCTACCAATACGGGAGTATGGCAAAACAGCACCTGTGGTGGATCAAACAGCGAATGGCTGAACTGCAACGGCCATATCAGTTATCAGACGGCTGGTAGCTCATCGGCAAGGATCGGCTCTACTGAATTGGAAAGAATGACAGAGGCTGAAAACATCCTTAACGATGTAGTCATTTACCCCAATCCCACCAGTGGTAAATTTGTGCTTGCGTTTCCTGAAACTTCACAGACTGTAAGTGTCAATATTTTTGATACCCATGGCAAATTGCTTTATAAAAGGGCATTTAGCAATGGTGGCAAGTTGGATATAGATTCCAGGCTGAAAACAGGGATTTACATTGTGAATGCTAGATCTGAAGGAATGAGCCTGACTAAAAAGCTGATAATACAGTGATGATTTAACAGGTAATTGTTTTTCCGGGAGTTTTTTTAAACTCCCGGAAATTACCAGAAAAATAATGAAAATGAAAACGACTTTGAAACACCTTGATCACATACTAATCAACTATGTGCGAGGAGATTACCAAAAGGAAGCTGAATTTATAAATGGATTCCTGTACGCATTTGGTGGTCAAAAGGTGGTGGACGAAGTTGCCTGTCAGGGAACAAAAGCGCTTGCCTTAGATCCACAAAATCCTAAAAAAAGCAAGGCTTTTTTTGAATTACATTCTTTAAATAAAATTTAAATAACAGATATGTCCATTATAAAAAATATTCTTTTAAGTTTCATTGTATTCCTCCCTCTTATGATTCCAAGCTTCGGTCAGGTTCCGGGCAAGATATGTAATTGGGACAATGACAAAAAAGCAGCCGTTGTTTTGACTTTTGATGATTGGAGTCCTGCACATTATCATTTAGTAACCCCAGAATTGCGGAACCGTAATATCAATGCAACTTTCTTTGTACCAACCAATGCAGTTAGTGATTGGAGCCAACTGCAAGCAGAAGTAAGTGATGGCAACGAAGTAGCAAATCATTCTAAATCACATCCTGACCTCACCACCCTTAGCGCCGCACAAAAGAAGGTTGAGATCCGCGATGCAAAAACTTTGATAGATCAGAATGTTACAGGCAGAACGACAACGACATACGCATATCCCTACGGAAATTTTAATGATGAAGTAATAGATTCTGTAATGAACAGCGGTCATATTGCCTCAAGAGGCGTTTGGCCTGCTTCCCAAAAGTACACCTATGATTTTGCTACAACCAATGCAGATTATTACAACATTCGAACCTATGGAATGGGTGAAAACACTACCACAGATGATTTTTATACTCAGATAGAAAACATAATAAGCGGAGGAGGTTTGTTAACGTATCTATATCATTGCGTCGTTAACCCTACCTATCCTGCATCTTCCTGCGGAACAGGCCCGGTTGATCTGCAAGTATTCAAAAAACAGCTTGATACGCTGGTGTATATGAAAGATAAGGTTTGGATTACCACTTTTGAGAAAGCGATTAAATATCACAGAGAGAAAAGATCTGCAAGCCTTTCAGAAATTCAGGCCCCTAATGGAGAGCAATGGGTGCTTAACTTAACTGACACTCTTAGTAACAGCCTTTATAATCTTCCTTTGACGATTAAGCTAAAAATGAACGGAGTAAACTATAATCAGGTTCTTCAGAATGGAAATCCTGTAACCATCGATAATATTAAAAATGATACAATTACGTTTCGTGCCATTCCTGATGGAGGACAAATAATTCTGAAAGCAAGTACAGCAACGTCTTTGGATATTTATACTGACAATAATTCCATGATCTGCTCAGGATGTACCTGGTCTAGTGGAACGCTCACAGAGGAATCAAACGGAGGAGCTGTTGAAGGAGTAAAAGATTATCTTTTTAGCTATGATATTCAAAATGGTTGGGCAGGTTTGGGATTAAATATATCCAATTGGTCATCCGCTCAGGCGAAAGATTTTTCCGGTTACGACAACCTTCAGCTTTCTTATCTGGGACCTGTAGGTTCAGGAAATGCATCCATTTCACTATCGGATACAACCGGATCCTCGGCATCGGTAAATTTACAAACTGTTTCCAGCTATACTACATTTTCCATACCGCTGTCTTCTTTTACAGGTGTTGATCTTAGCCAGATTACCTCACTTAATATTTCTATAGGAGGATCAGCAAGTGGAAGTGGGACCTTAAGAATTGATAACATAAAAGTTACCGCAAGCAGCGGAGGTGGTACCGGTACCATTTTGAGGGAATACTGGACAGGCATAAGCGGATCAAGCATCAGCAACCTGACTTCAAACGCTAACTACCCCAACAGTCCTTCAGGTAGCGAACAGCTTACCAGCCTGGAAGGGCCAACGAACTGGGCCGACAATTATGGAACAAGGATACGTGGCTATATTCACCCTACTTCCAGCGGCAGCTATACATTCTGGGTGGCTGGTGATGATAACACAGAATTATACCTGAGTACCGATGCCAATCCTGCAAATGCTACACGCATTGCGTTTGTAGACAGTTGGACCAGCTCCAGGGAATGGGGTAAATACAGCACTCAGCAGTCTGCGTCGGTAAGTCTTACAGCAGGGCAGAAATATTATATCGAAGTGCTTCATAAAGAAGGCAGCGGCGGAGACAACGTGGCTGTAGCCTGGCAGGGACCGGGCATTACCCAGCAGGTAATTGCAGGAAGTTACTTGTCTCCATATGATGCCGGCGGAACGATCGTCGTACGGGCCCGGGGCACCAATGGCGATGAAACCATCGACCTGCGTGTAGATGGCAATACGGTGGCCACCTGGACGCTCACTACTACTTTGACAGACTATACAGCTTCGGGAAGTGGTGCAGTAGAGGTTCACTTTACTAACGACGGTAGTAGCAGGGATGTACAGGTGGATTATGTGACCATCAATGGCACTACCTACCAGTCGGAAGACCAGGCTACCAATACGGGAGTATGGCAAAACAATACCTGTGGTGGTTCTAACAGCGAATGGCTGAATTGTAACGGATACATCAGCTATCAGAGCTCGTCAGCAAGGATCGGTTCTACTGAATTGGAAAGAATGACTGAGGCTGAAAACATCCTTAGTGATGTAATCATTTACCCCAATCCTACCAGTGGGAAATTTAATGTTTCGCTACCGGAAATAGAGGGGAATTCAGTTGTCAACATATTTGACAGCAAAGGCAGAATGGTATATGAAAAGACGCTAAGTGGTAAAGGAACACCTGGCGTGGATTTGAGACTTAAAACCGGAATTTACCTGGTGAAGGTAACTTCTCAGGAACTGAATTTCACAGGAAAATTAATTGTTAGGTAAAAATTTGAACTATGATCCCTCCGGGTTTAAAAGTACCCGGAGGGGTATTTAATGATTTGATATACAAAACCAAGAATAATTGATATGTGAGCTTTGATAGATACTGTATTTGAATAGTTGTTGATAAAATATCAACAGAGAGGAGTGAGGAGACGAAAACTTGGTTAACCATGATCACTCAGGGTCTCGATTATATTTAATTATCAACTATAAAAACAAGTACTATGCTTAAAATCAACTCTTTTAACTTATGTCTCTTCATTCAACGGGCTAAAAACACTGCCCGGATTTTGAGACTGAAATTTCAAATACCTTTCAACAGGGGAGGTATGGTTGTTTTGGTATGCGGACTTTTGGTGTCCGCGTCTGGTTTCGCACAGTCGCCCACCGCGACTCAGGTTGCCGCCGACATGGGGGTGGCCTGGAACCTTGGAAATACGCTTGAGCCCGCCTGCGGTGAAGGCTGCTGGGCTCCGGCAGCAACACCGGAGTTGATAAACGCAGTAGCCGCTGCAGGTTTCAAAACAATTCGTGTTCCGGTTGCCTGGGACAGCCATGCCGACGCTTCAAATCAAATTGACCCAAACTGGCTGGCACGGGTCAAAGAAGTAGTCGATTATTGTTACGCCAATAATCTGTATGTCATTATCAACAACCATTGGGACAACGGATGGTTCGATGGCAGTGGCTTTAGACGTTTTGACTCCAAAATCGATGGCAAAATGCAAGCCTATTGGACACAGATTGCTAATACTTTTATCAACTATGATTCTCACCTGCTTTTCTGTGCTGCGAATGAACCGGATATTCAAAGCGCCTCAGAAACCGACGTGTTGTTACAGTACTACCAGACTTTCGTGGACGCAGTTCGAGCCACAGGAGGTCAAAATGCTACTCGCTGTTTGGTACTCCCGGGGCCTAGCACCAACATTGACAAGAGTAATAACTGGATGAACACTCTGCCCACAGATCCAACCCCGAGCCGTCTGATGATCGATGTGCACTACTATGATCCGTATCAATTCACTCTGATGACCGAAGACGCAAGCTGGGGGAACATGTTTTACTATTGGGGATCAGGATATCACTCTACTCAAAATCCTGACCGGAACTCCACTTGGGGTGAAGAAGATTGGGTGGAGAGTCAGCTGGGATTGATGCAAGTCAAATTCGTCAATAATGGCGTGCCGGTAATTATAGGCGAGTTTGGCACAGTAAAACGTGCAAATATCCCCGAGTTATCGCTGCATATCGCCTCGAGAGAGTATTGGCATAGCTATGTGAAGCAGGCTGCTCTAAATCGTGGGATTGTACCGATGTACTGGGATAACGGCTGGGCCGGGGACAACGGCTTTGCCCTATTTGATCGTAATACCGCAGCGGTAATAGACCAGGGAATGATTGATGTCCTGACTGGTGGTGGCAGCACGACCTATTACTCTCTCACAACTTCTACGAATGGTTCCGGTACCATTAGCTTAAATCCTGCGGGAGGCACATACGCAGCCGGTACTGTGGTAACGGTAACGGCTAATCCGGCTTCCGGATGGCAATTTACTGGCTGGAGCGGTGATCTTAGCGGGTCGACCAATCCCAACACCATCACAATGAATGGCAACAAGTCCGTCACTGCTACATTTACAAACGGTGGTGGTGCTACTACCCTGCATGTGCAGTCGATTGTGACAGGAACGCAAAGTGCAGGAAGGGGAAGTAAGCGTGGTACGGCAACGATCACTATTTATGATGATTTGGGGAATGTTGTTAGTGGTGCTACGGTCGCCGGTACATTCTCAGGAACCTTCGCCGAAACAGTATCGGGCATTACCGATTCTAACGGAACGGTGGTTTTAGCTACAAACGGGACAGCCAAAGGCAATGTGACGGTAAATTTGTGTGTGGATAACGTAACACACAGCTCATTAACGTATGCTCCAGCACAAAATGTAATCACCTGTACGGGTGCCGGGGCGCGTTTTTCTGTCAGTCAGATGGATGCACGTACTACCGGAAAAGAGGATGTGATGAATCCCATAATCTATCCAAATCCTTCCTCTGGTGGGAAGTTCACAGTTGTCCTTCCTGAAATTGCCGGGAAGGCGACCGTTAGCATTTACGATGGGCAAGGTAAATTGCTATACGAAAGGGTATTTAATAATGGTGGCAGATTGGATATAGATTCCGGTCTGAAATCAGGGATTTACATTGTGAGGGCAAGATCTGAAGGATTTAGCCTGACTAAAACACTGATGATCCAATGAAGATTTGACAGGTAATAGTTTCTATAAAAAATCTATTCCGGGAGTTCTTTTTAACTCCCGGAAACTACCAAATAAGAAAATAAATACCGATATGAAAAAATTAAAGTTTTTAACACCCTTAGGTATTGTGATTGTTTGTACAACATCACTGTTCGCACAAAGCCCAAATTGTTTTTTAAATTCTAAAACTCAAGCAAAAAGAAGATTTCTTCTTCTTACTATTGGAGCTTTGCTAACCTTTTCCTTTTGCGGAAAAGTATCTGCAAATACCGCTTATACAGGTATGCGGAACATCACTGCTTTACAGCTTACAGCAGATATGGGTACCGGATGGAATTTAGGGAATGCCCTTGATGCTACCTGTGGCGAGACCTGTTGGGGAAACCCAACCACTACCCAGGCAATGATAGATAAA
>JBNLGG010000049.1:0-31929 GCA_050305935.1 Cyclobacteriaceae bacterium
CTCCCCTGTTTCATCATCTTCTATGACATACCGCACCCCGATATATTTGATGGGCTTTTCTTCATCGTTCAGCACGGGAGAGATCACGGCGTCTACCCAGTAATGCCCTCCATACTTCTTCTTGTTTTTTATTATTGCCCTGAATATCTGTCCTGATTTAATGGTTTGCCAGAGAAGTCTAAAGACCTCACGAGGCATATCCGGGTGACGTACAATATTGTGAGGCTTGCCTAAAAGTTCCTCCCTGGAAAATTCTGAAATCTCACAGAATTTGTCGTTGATGTACGTTATTCTTCCTTTAAGATCGGACTCAGAAACAATGGTGGATACGTTCAGCGCCGCAATCCGGGCATCGAGTTCGCCGTTAATCTTCTTCGTCTCTAACATTTGCCTGTGTATTTCTTCCTGGGTAGCCTGAAGCTCTTCGGTATTTTGTCTCAATTCTTCTTCCTGGGCACGCAACTCTTCAATGTATTCCTGCTGCTTCCTTTCGGCTTCGACCCGATCGCTGATATCCCGAACGATGCCGGTATAAATCTTACGGTTTCCCAAATCTGCGACGTTTACCGCCAGCTCAACAGGTATTATTTGGCCTCCTTTTTTTATTGCCTCCAGGTGGCGTACTTTGCCCATCACCTTAGCTTCACCGGTATTTTTATAATTGATCAGGTATTGGTCGTGATGCTGATGATGAGGATCCGGAACGATGATAGAGACATTTTTTCCCAACATTTCTTTTTCCGTATATCCGAAAAGGCTCAGACAGGCCTTGTTGACCGATTCGATGATGCCTTCTTCTGAAATAGTGATGATGGCATCAACTGTAGAGTCGATAATTGCCTTGAATTTGCTACTGAATTCCGTTGCCTCTTCTGACTGCCTTTGCAGTGCTTCCTGAGTTGCACTTAGCTCTTCCAGGTTTTGCCGCAACTCCTCCTCCTGTGTTTCCAGCAGTTTTGAATGTTCCTGGCTTTCTGTCAGCAGCTTTTGGGTGTGCTCGGAAATTTTCATCGTATTCACAGCAGAACCCAATACCTCTCCGATCCTGATAACAAATTCCTTTTCATACTCCTTCCATTCTTTAAATGAAGCCATTTCAATCACACCCTCCACTCTATCCTGATTTTTTATAGGTATTATAAAAATGTATTTAGGAGGGGCTTCTCCAAGTCCGGAGGTAATGGAGAGGTAGTCCGCGGGAACGTCGGCGATATAAATGGGTTCCTTTTCCAAAAACACCTGCCCCACCAGACCCTCATCCAGGCCCTGCCTACGTTGAACATACCTTTGCCGCTCGTATGCATAGCATCCTTTTAGCTCCAGGAAAATGTCATCCGCTTGGGTATCATTGACAATAAAGATCCCAGCCTGGTTGGCCCCAATGTATTTTACCAGCTCACTGATGAACTTATTTAACAATTCTTCCATTTCCAGGTTAGCATGAACCAATTCTGTAAAGTAAGCAATCCCAGCGGTAGCCCAGTTCCGCTGTTTTTCTTCCTCGGATATTTGCCGCATTTTTTCCTTCATCACCAGCAGTTCGCCCGACAAGCTCGTCTTATTGAGATCCCGTGCTTTGTCGGTCATTCCCGGATAGGATGCATCAAATTTCCCTTCGCCAATAGACTTGATATAGTCAATGGAAAATTTAAGGTGATCTTCGAGCTCTGTTAAGACGTCGGTTTGCGTATCTTTTTCGCTATGAAAAAGAAACTTCTTCACGTCAGTTTGAACCTGCGTAAGAGTCTTTTTCAAATTCCGCGAATGAGAGATACACACTGACAGTAACATTCCAAATGAGATACCCACTAGGGGGAGCGATGTCAGCAATACCGTTGCACGATCAAAATGGAAAAAAAAGTCTGAGATCTGAATAAATAAAGCTGGAAAAAGAATTGCCAACGCCCCCCATAGTTTTACCCTTGCTTTCATGGCTCTTTTTTATTATCAAGATAAAATTGCTCAAAAAAGTTCCGAAAAGGGTACAAAGTAAAGAGGAAGGATGACAAGTTTTTTTTAAGGGTTGGTAGAAATAAATAACGGTCGTACTAATAGTTTGATCTATAAGACTTTAAAATACCAAAGCCTGGGTATTGTACATTTTAGAACGACTCTCTTATTTGGGGTTTTCGCGATCAAAATGTATTAATTTATGCCCAACCTTGATTCAAGCGCATTAAAATACCGAGTAATAGGACTGGTTTTCTTCTGGCTGGTTTTGCTTTTTTACCTCTATGAAATGAACAAAAGAGTAACTGTCCCAAGCCTCATTTAATTAAAGCAATTTATTTATCGAAGTGCAACGCCATTTTTATTTAGCGGATTATAGCTACCAGAAAGTACCATGCTACGGTTACACTTAGTATCTTCCCACCAAATAAAACCCTAAGCTACCACTACAATGAGACAAGCAGTGATCATCATCCATGGCATCGGCGAGCAAAAGCCCATGTCTACCCTCCGGGGCTTTGTGGAGTCGATCGTAAAATATGAGGCCTGGAAAAAACAACAGGAAGACCCGAATGCCGTCTATGAAAAAAACTACTGGAGCAAACCGGATGACATCTCTGAATCCTACGAATTGCGCCGGATAACCCTTGCGGGTAAGGGAGAGCGCCCAACAACGGATTTCTTCGAATATTACTGGGCCTATAATATGCGCGATACCACGATGGCGCACGTCTGGCCCTGGTTTAAAACGCTGTTGCTAAAATGGCCATGGAACGTCCCCCCTCGCCTGCTAGTCATCTGGATTATATCCTGGCTGCTGACGATAGGAATTGCGATTTCCGTATTTACTCTTTTTCAGGGAGAAAGCCCCTTGATAGAAGGTTGGATGGGCAAGGCCGCCAATATCCTGATATCCGGCGCCCTTGTCTGGTTGCAGAAAATTGTGATGAGTTATGTAGGCGATGCGGCACGGTATCTGACACCCGATCCTGCCAATATCACCGAACGGCATCAGATCAGAAAAAACGGCCTGGACTTATTGAAGCGGATTCATGAAGCCACCAACGAAAAAAAGCAGGGAGATGAAGTGAAGGTCACTCGTAAATATGACCGCATTGTGCTCGTAGGCCATAGCCTGGGAAGCGTAATCGCTTATGACCTGATCACCTACCTCTGGCCAAAGTACAATACGACCTATACGGAAGATCGCTATGTAGACAAAAAGTATTTTGACGACCTGGAAAAGGCCACCTCGACTTCGAAATACCGGGGAAAGCAAGAGGAATTGTATACTGCAATGAAAAAGGCGGGCAATCCATGGATCATTTCCGATCTCATTACCATGGGATGCCCGCTGGCTCATGGTGACTTTTTATTAGCGAAAAACAAAGAAGATTTTAATGACCGCAAAAGCGACAGGGAGCTGCCCACCTGTCCGCCGATGATCGAAGAAAACCAAAAAGGCTATTACTACTTTGATTTAGATGATAAAAGATACTACCTGCACCACGCGGCACCCTTCGCCCCTGCAAAATGGACGAACATCTACTATCCCGGCGACTTCATCGGTGGAAGCCTGGTCGATTCATTTGGCAAGGGAATAAAAGATATCAAGGTTACATACAAGGGTGGCCTGCGTAAGTTGATCAGTTATATTTCTCCTGCGGCACATGTTAACTACTGGAGGGACAGCCTGGAGATCGAAAAAATGGAATCTTACAAAAATTTTTATTCCATTGAGAAACTCTACGAAGCCTTGAATTTAAATTTCAAAGAAGAGTCAAAGGAAGGGAAGCCCAGCTCGTAACTATCACTTTTGCGATATCTATCAGGCAAAGGCCAATATACCAAACCTTGGGTATTGCGGTTTTGGCACTACCCTGCCATATTTCGTAAAAACCAAACCCAAATCATGTTTGCCATCCATCACGACACCCTGGTAAAACTCTGTGAGATAAATTCATTCACCCTACCGTCTGATCCTCTCATCTTTTTTGGCTTGCGTGGTTGCCTGCCCCTCGAAGACGATGATCAGTCCTTCAAGGATGTCATTGCCTTGTCGCTTTCTCCCATCGACTATACACATCTCAATTGTACACTGTTTCAATGGGATCCGGCAAAGAAAAAGATCGCCGCCTTTCCAGCCAGTACGGTTCCTCACAGGAAACACATGGAAGACTCCCTGTCGAGGGGTGGCAGCGGTACCAACCAGCTACTGACTGGCATGTACAAGAATTATAAAAAGGGATACCACAAGGCGGGCAGCCTCACCGCGCACGAAGCCTTCCGTCAGGATGGGAAATTGCCAATCCGGCGGAGTGCGGACGACCTGGACTACGACGAGGAGGATCGTGTGGAATTTGTTCGCCCATTTGACAACATACATGCCTCCTGGTGCCCTGGTCTGAGCCACCCGAAATATGCCAGCGCGGGGTGTCAGGTAATTATGGGCTATCCAAAATGCAAAAAAAGAGGTGATGACTCTACCCACACAGGCCCATGGAAGGCTTTTCATGACAATGCCTACAATATCGATCAGTCGGTTTTTCACTATGTGTTGTTGAACGCCCGGGATGCACTAAAGGTCTCCCTGAATCCAAATGGGGATTTTAGTCCAAGGCTGCGTTATGGTTCTGAGGGAAGCCTGGTGGGCCGGGTCCAGCGGGCTTTGGCAGACCGCAACTACTATGAAGGGACCATTGATGATGACTTTGGCCCACGAACCCTGTTTGCAGTGCTCGACTTTCAAACGGCTACCTTCGGCTCCGATGGGGACGATGGGATCGTGGGCCCCATGACGCAGGAGGCTTTGGGGATTTAGAAATGATGCAAATTCAATCAATAACTTCACTCTACCCTCACCCTGAGTTCCGCATTTTTTTTCGCAGAGCGTGAGTGTCTCGTCCTTATGAAGTTAAGCTACAATCTCTTCCATTTTGATTAATTTAATTTAAAATGTGGATCTCGTCGTTGTGAGACTATTACGCCCCTTCAGGGCTCTTTTTTCCCCTGAATCTAATCACATTGGGCGATGCCCAATGCTAATGCTGACGCTCCTTTGGAGCTTTCCTTCATCTCGTTTGTTCCAGCAGCCAGTCTCGCTTAATAAAATTAAAACTATCTTCATCGTCATACCTGCGAAGGCATCCTGTCCGCCTTTGGTGGAGTACCTTCATTTAACCTCTCGTTGAATATGTAGTTCTTTGATCTTTGAAGCGCGAGTATCAAGGCCCCAATACCACTTCCGGGCTATATATTGACTCTAAGATTCCCGCCTGCGCGGGAATGACGTAAAAAGCATATCCAAACTAACTCCCCTCTTCCACCTTCTTAGGCTTATTACCCTTGCCTCCCAGTGGGGTAATCTTCGCCAGGACGTCGTACCAGAAAGGACCGCCCATGGAGATGGCCAGGGCGCTTAACATAATTCCCAGAAGCTTCAAACCCCAAAACTGGAAATCGCCTATTCCGGCCTCATTCTTTTCTGTAAACTCCACCTTCGACCACCCAAACACTTCCGCCTTAGCGATTTTGTTCAGATCATCTTCGATAATTTGAGAAGCTTTTGTAAACACACTGCTAAGCTGCTCGGCTTCCTCGGGAAGCAACTCCTTCCCTTTCTCATCAACATATTCCTGGTAGGATTTGTAAGTATTGATTACTTCGGTTGCTTCACTGATGTAGTTGTCTCTGAGCGAAGCATTCTCAGAAATCAAATGAAACACCCGGATGGAATCTGCATTAATCGCTGCGGCAATGATAAACCCTATCAGAACAAGGTATTTCTTCACAAAACGCTTGAAATGACCCTTAAAGCGATCCATCGACTGGTCATACCAGGCGGCCACCTTTTTTTCCAATTCGTCCGGCATGAAGGTATTGAACTCAAGCAACACCTGCTTCACATCACTTTTTTGCATGGACTTAATCCTGAATTCCATGGTATTGAGGTCACCCAAACTATGGTAGTCAGGTAAGTTATTTAATAAACTGGAAGCATAGGATGCTGAATCGATGTAGGAAGGTGTGCGGCGTGAAGATCTTCTGAAAGATTGCAACAAAGGACTTTTTTCAATCCTACGCGTCAACGCATCTACCACGCCGGATTCATCCATCATGCCATAAATAGCTTTCCTCAGTTCTCTGCCTCTCAGGTTCATGATCGTGCTGAAAAATTCAAGCACGATGGAAGTGACAACACTCAGGCTTAAATACACAAATACGATTGATATGGCAACTTCAATATAATATTGCATGGCTACTTAAAGTGTTTAATGGTGAACTCCAGCGCATTACGATAGTTTATTTTTTCAATCACCTCGACAGGTGTGTAAGGGTTTCCTCCGAGGAACATTTCCTTCTGTGCACTTTCCGGAAGTAATTTCAATAAGTGTAGCAGGCGCTCCGATATGCTTTGAAACTCCATTGACGTCGGGTAATCGTCTACCGGATTTATGTATCCGTCAAAGTCCGTTCCCCAGGTGAGGCAGTCCCATATTCGCTCGGGATGCTTGCCCTGTAGGGTACGTTTAGATGCCTTTACCATGTCAATGATATGGTTAAATACCAGCGCCGTCCCGTCCTGTGCCTTGCCCTTGGGCTTCACTCCAAGAATCCGCTCATCATAGCTTATCCCTATCAATCCTCCGGATTCCACGATGGTCGAAATATCCTCGTCGCATACATTAATGCCCCATTCCAGGTAGCGGTCGTTGTCAGGTTTCATGTCAGTTTCTATCTCTGCTTGCTGGATGAGGGTTTCCAGCGTGTCGGTACCCGCATATCCTACGTGGCTGGCGATGATAGGAATAATATCACCAGGATGATTGGCATTGTGCTGTTTGATGAGCTCATAAAATTCTTTTCTGGACCGGGCCGCCATGTGCTTCACGTCGATGAGCACCCGCCTTGCTTCCTGGCTAAATTCCCCAATTTTCAACAGCTTTTTCATGGCTTTCATTCCTAATGCGGTGATGCCGGCATTCCGCCCGGGCACCTGATCGGAAATAAGCTGGATCAGGTCGGGGATGCTCCTGGCATGCCCCGCAACACCACTGTCAAAATGATGTGAAAAGGTGACAAAAAACAGTGGCCAAAGCTTGATCTCATCGATCCGCTGCATGAGCACTTCTTCTGTTACCAATTGCAACGGAGCATTACGTTTGGATTCATTGGTCATGCTGATGCAGTGCATACCTTCCATGGTCATCACACTCACGGTGCAATCACCGTCCACGATCCATTTCTCCACATCGCCACCATTCTGAGCAATTTTGTAAGGAAGAACCGGGGCGCCATCCCTGTCCCTTATATCGTGTCGATGCTGCCCTTGACTATAAAACTCATATTCTTTTTTCAGCTCGTCGTAATATTCGTAATACCTGCCTTCGCCCTTGCCATTCGTCTCATTTCGCTGGCCCTGAATGTAGTTGATCCTTTTGTTTGGAAATTTCATCAGAAAATGCTGTAGCAGGTCCCTTCCCGGTCCTTTGCTATTGATAGCCCTGATAAGCAGAATCTGACCCACGCCCAGTTGGCTGATGAGCACCTTGGACAGGATCTGTAAAAACCTGCTCCGGAGGATGGATGTGAGTTTGTTAAAAAACCCAAGCGAAACTCCCTCACGTTGATTTCCCATGAAAAAGCCCTTTTCCATCGCGTACATTGAGGAAAAAACCAACCTGACCTTTGCCCTGGATAATGAGTAAAAATCACATTGGGGAACATTCGCTAGCATCACATTGCCCCATTTCTTTTTTTTGTAGAGTTTGTCGCGCTTTTTCAGGGCGTCTTTTGGAATGTTCCATATACTGAAGTTCTTTGAAGTCGGATGCGCGTAAATATCGTCTGACGAATTGCGCAGGTGATGAAAAGGGATATTTCCGGGATGGCAATGTAAATCGGAGTAAATGCCTAAACCCTTTAATTTATCAGTATTGGGCATGTGTTTTCTTTATTTCTACCTTAAATTCGAGGTATTCATTCATATGGAAAATTACAATCTGTTTGTATTAAAACCAGGTAAATCAATAGATTCATATTAGTATTTTCATCCAGCTCAGGCAATACCCGATCTTGGGTATTTTGTGATGCGCTAACTTTTGAAGGTTAATATTCACCCCACCAAAAATCACCAGTGAACTAGAAAAGACAAGATAGCTATCCTCTATCCTGCAAGGCGATCCAAGCTTTCACTACCGTTTCCAGGTCGCCTTTTCTTTTTTCAATTTCTTCCATGGATGCGAATTTAGCCGTCCGCCCCTCTTTACCATCCCCTTCCAGCAAGCCGGTGGCATCGGCAATTAAGGCTCCTTTGTGAAACATCAGGCTGACGTGCTTTTTTGCATTCATGAAGTAGGAAGCCATGTTACCTTTATAGATGAAAGTAGGGCTGGCCCATTTGATGGACTCGGTAATATCGGGATGAACATTCAAAATGATCTCCCGCACGCGACGGATCTCCGCGTCCATGGGATGGGTCTTCTTTTTTAGGTACTCTTCTACTTCTGGATTAATATTCATGGTTAATTGGATTTGTTACATCCTAATTTAATCATTAAAAATACAAATGCTCCCAAAGCCGCAAATCCACATTCGGATGCTATCGAATAAATATCGGGTTGGAAACTGAATTGATATTATGAAAGGATAGAATCATTTACAGTTATTATTTAGTGAAAAAATGTTTATTTTTCATTATTCAGTAAATCATTGAGAAAATATCGTAGTACGATATTCAACCTATTTTTGTAAATTAATAAAGAGAAATCATTCGTAGCATGTCTTTAAGTTCGCAGGAATTGGTTCGGGAACTTGAATCTATCATTGAGAGCAATCTTAACAATGATCAGTTCGGAGTGGAAGAATTATCCCATCAGGTGGGAATTAGCAGATCGCAGCTACATCGCAAATTACATAAATTAACCAATCAATCGACCAGCCAGTTTATCAGGGAACATAGATTAAAAAAAGCCCGTCCACTGCTCCTCACAGGTAAATACACATCAAGCGAAGTGGCTTACCTGGTAGGTTTCGGAAGTGCCACCTATTTTAGCAAATCATTTACAAATTACTTCGGCTACCCACCAAGTGAGTTAAAAAAACATACTATTGATACCCCACCCAGTCGAAGAAAGAAGGGGCTTTCAAAAAAGATAATCCATTCTGCTTTTATATTGACACCGTTGATTGTTATTCTTTTATTTCTTACAACAAATAAGGGCAGCACTCAAAAAGAAAATCTGACAACCATCGCTGTCTCACCATTTGAAAATTTGAGTGATCAAGCGACTAACTCCTATTTCACCAATGGGATTATTGACGTGATCACAAGACAACTATCCGATGTAAAAGGCCTTAGGATCATATCCAGAAATTCATTCGTGAAAGGGCAGGATTACTATGAACAAGCCAGGAAATTTAATGCCACCTGTTTATTAGAAGGGAGCATACAACGTCACAATGATAATCTACGAATTGAAGTGCGTTTGATTGATGTAGCTACTAAAAGCCAATTGTGGGCGAGGAACTTTGAAAGAAAATGGGGGAATGTAATCCAGGTGCAAAATGAAATTGCCTATAATATTTCCAATACACTGGAAATAGAAAACTCTATCCCCACATTCTCAGGTTTTAATAAATACTACACCTCAAACTCCCAGGCCTATGAAGAATATTTAAAAGGGGTTTATGAATATCAAACCTATACCAGGGACGGTGTCAATAAAGCGATCGATCATTTGCAACAGGCAGTTTCCCTGGATCCTGACTTTGCTTTGGCTTACACTTATCTATCGTTAACCATCATTGCAAAGGCCTCGATTTTTTGTGCAGAAATGAGTGCCCTGGAGGCACTGGAAAAAGCTAAACCTTTCAATGATAAAGCACTTCAGCTTGCACCTGATCTATCTGAGGCGCATGCTGTGAAAGCTTTTTACGCTTTGTATCATGATTGGAATTTTGTCGAACCCGACCTACACTACAATATCGCCATTTCCAATAATAACCCCGATGCTTTGGCGATATATGCGGACTACCTGCATTTTATAGGGCAGCATGAGAAAGGCCTGGAAATAGCCCGGATACTGGACAAACAAGAACCTCACTACCCAAATTCGAGGATGGTCCTTTCCTTTTACTATACCGGTCAAATTGACAAGGCGAATGAGTATGTCGCTTCCAGGTTAAAAATAATGAGCAATTACTACACGCTCGATAACTATGGCTTCCTACTCCTAAATACCGACAGATACGAAGAAGCGATCAATGTCTTTCAAAAACTCCTTCAATTAGAGGGAATCCGATACCCCAGAATCATCGGATGGATGGGTGCGGCGTATGCCCGATCGGGAAATAAAGAAAAGGCATATGCATTAATTGAGGAATTGCAACAAAATAGATTGGAATCAAATGCCGGCTCAAAGGCATACTTTATTTCGGTCATCTTTGCGGCATTGGGTGAAGAAAAAAACGCCATTGACTGGTTATCCACTGCTATTGATGATCATGAAATGGAGCTCCCCTGGCTCATGACAGAACCACAATTTAATAGCCTGCATAAAAACATCGAATTTCAACACCTGGTGTCGGAGGTAGGCATCCCGATGGATCATTTTTAACCCGATGGATCATTTTTAATTGGTGTCCCATCCAGTTAAACAGGGCTACAATTCTTCAAGTATCTGCAACATTATTTCATGCATTTGCAACATGCTTTCTACCCTCTCAACTCTTTTTTACGCTAACTTTTACATAAAGTATCTGGATTCTTTTATCAAAATGATTTCTCACTATGCATGGAATACATGTATCTATCGACCGGGTCGATTTGAATTAATTATGTAAAAACAAAAAACTACACTATGAACAAGCAATTAAATAATCAAAGAAGAAAGTTTATCAGCACCCTGGCGGCAGGCTCGGCTGCTGGTATTGCCGCATTGGCTAGTCCGATTAGCTCTCTGGCTAAAACAAATAGGGCAAGTGGCGACGAATACGATGCCTGGTTTAAAAGCTCCAAAGCGAAGCATAAAATTGTATATGATTCGCCGGAACCATACAATGGCTTCGCGTTTATCTGGTCCTGGGTGTATTATCAAACTAATAATCAAACCGGATCTCCCGATGAAGACATTACAGCGATGGTCGTAATGCGACACGAGAGTATTCCATTTGCCATGAACGACGATTTATGGTCGAAGTATAATTTCGGCGAATTATTTCATATAAAAGATACAGACGGTAAACCTCGTACACGAAATCCATACTATGCCCCTCAGGCAGGTGATTTCCCCTTCCCTCAAATACAGGGGATTAAAGACCTGCAAAGTCGCGGGGGAATGTTTTGTGTATGTGATATGGCGCTGACGGTATACAGCTCGATGGTTGCACAAAATATGAACAAAGATCCGGAAGAAGTGAAAAAAGAATGGGTCAGTGGTGTGCATCCTAAGATCAAAGTGATGCCTTCCGGAGTGTGGGCGGTAGGCCGTGCACAGGAACATGGTTTCAGTTACTGTTTTGCAGGAGGGTAAAAAAGACGTAGCCATGAGATCTGTAGTCATATATCTATTTCTTTCCTTTTCGATTATAATTTGTCGTGCACAGGAGAAACCCATTCGGATAGTGTTTGATGTCACCAGTTCAGATCCTTCAATTCATCAGTCTACCATGAGACACGTAAAGGGGATGTCAAGCAATTATCCGCAGTCTGAATTTGAAGTGGTTATTTATAGTGGCTCCATTGATATGGTGCTTAGCGAAAGCTCATCCGTCAAAGACGACATTCTTAGTTTCAAAGATAATGGTAATGTAAGCTTTAAAGTATGTAACATGACCATGAACAGAAAAGGGATTGAAAAGGGTGAGCTTATTGAAGGGGTTGATGTAGTGCCGGATGGAATTCTCGAAATAGTAACAAAACAGAGTGAGGGCTGGGGCTACATCAAGGAATCACATTAAATTGGAATGAAAAATAGTGAGGTCAATGATTTTTCAAAAACCATATCGAAACTCATCAGGTTGATATGGTTTTTGGTTATAACGCTGGTTACATGCACATTCTTAAATATTTTTGGAATTGATTGGATCAAACCTATAACAGCTAAGGAAAGTAAAGATGATTCATCGTCTACAGTACAGTTAGCAGAAGAAACATCAACAGTAGTTCCAACGTCAGAAGCTCCCTGGCAAGCTCCGGACTCTGCTGACATACCAGACGGAAAAGAGGGCCTACTTATTCGCTATGGGAGAGAATTGATCGTTCACACTTCCGTTTATCTTGGCCCAAAGGGGAAGGTCAAACCCATCAGTAATGGCATGAATTGTCAAAACTGCCATCTGGATGCCGGTACTAAACCATTTGCCAATAATTTTGCCTTAGTTAACTCCAGGTATCCAAAACTGAGAAAACGATCAGGGATCATGGAGGACTATGTATACCGTGTGAATGGCTGTTTTGAACGAAGTATGAATGGCCAGGGCCTTCCGGCAGACAGCAGGGAAATGAAGGCAATTATTGCCTATTTGAAATGGGTGGGAAAAGACGTAAAAAAGGAAGATAAGCCTATCGGGGTGACCCCTAAAAAAATTCCCTTTTTAAAACGATCGGCAGATCCTGCAAAAGGCAAAACGGTGTATGTAAAATATTGTCAAATCTGCCATGGCACTAACGGCGAGGGACTATTAAAACCTGACAGTACCGAATATATATATCCTCCCTTGTATGGTAAAAATAGCTTTAACTATGGCGCCGGGATGTATCGCCTTACCCAATTTGCCGAGTATGTTAAAAGTAATATGCCATTTGGGGTAAGTTATTACAATCCTGTATTGTCTGACGAGGAGGCATGGGATGTAGCGGCTTATGTCAATTCCCAAAACAGACCGGGGAAAGATCTTTCAAAGGATTGGAAAAATATAGCGGATAAACCCTATGATCATCCATTTGGACCATTCGCAGATGGGTTTTCGGAGGAACAACATAAATACGGACCATTTGAAGAAATTATTGCAGCAAAAAATGAGTGAATTAATGAGGCCTTATCCTGCTGAATTGAGGTAAAGTGATGGAAATAATAGGTTTTGTGTTGATTTTCCTGGTAGGGCTGATACTCGGGTTAGTGGGTGGTGGAGGATCTCTACTTGCCATTCCTATTTTGATTTATATCTTTTCCCTCGATGTTATAACAGCAAGCTCGTATTCACTGTTTTTAATCGCCATTACCTGTGCCGTTGGAACCGCACTACGGTATAAAAATCATACGATCGATGTAAATTCGGGAATTTTGTTTGGCTTACCTTCTATCATTTCATTATTCCTGACCAGATGGCTGATCATTCCGGAATTACCCGAAATCATTTTTCAATTTGGCACCATGGTTCTTAGCAAAAGATTATTTTTATTAAGTGTGTTTTCAATGATGATTGTGATGACCTCTATTCCTATGATTTTAAGAAAAGGAGATCAGGATATCCGCATCCAAAACAAGAAATCAATACTCCTGATTTTCCTCGGATTGATCATTGGATTTGTAACGGGTTTAGTGGGAATCGGTGGAGGGTTTATCATTTTGCCTGTTCTCTTTTTAGTGGCAAAATTACCCTTTCAAAAAGCAGTAGGCACCTCAATATTTATTATTTTCATGAAATCTGCAATTGGTTTTCTTGGCGATCTATTTCATTATCAACCAGACTGGCTTTTCCTTTTGATGCTTTCAAGCATCTCAGTTTTAGGAATTTTTTCAGGAATTAGGATTTCAGCACATATCAATACCATGAAATTAAAAACTGCCTTCGGATGGCTGTTGCTCTTTATTGGGATTTCAGTAATCACCAAAGAGCTTCACATGTTCTAAAAGCATGGATTATAAATGAGGGAAAGCCAATAAAAAAGAAATGGTCTGTCTCTAAACAATGATGTAGAGCCAATGCATTTGCCCTTCAACGTGGCTCCAGTGATTTTTGTAAATTGCTCGTGTTGGAATGGATTGATATGTAAACACCTGGGACGACAATGTTTTTCTACCCCATAAGTAATTAAAAACAGCGGTCCGCAGACTGATAAACATGCAGTAATTATCAATTCAATTCACAATCGCTTATCTTACTATGAAAGTTAAGGTCACTGGCCCATAATTCACTAAACGTGTCAACGATTGATTAAACTTCTGTCGCATTTGCCCTTTCCCATCCTCTACCTGATCTCTGATTTCCTGAGCTTTATGACCTATTATGTGGTCAGATACAGGAAAAAGGTCATCCTTCAAAACCTGCATAAATGTTTCCCGGAAAAAAGCGAAAAGGAGGTCAAAAGGTTGGCAAGGGAATTTTACACCAATCTGGCTGATGGTGTGGTGGAGCTTATCAAGACCTTTAGCCTGGATAAAAGCGAATTTCGGGCCCGGGTTAAATACAACAACATTGAAGTAATACAGGACCAGTTCGACCAGGGACGTTCTGTATTTTGCATGGCTGGGCACCTTTGTAATTGGGAGTGGATGCTCCCCGGGTTTCACGCCCATTTTGATTATCCCATTGACGCCATTTATTTACCACTCTCAGGCAAATGGTCTGAAAAACTAATGTACACAGTGCGGTCGCGCTTTGGCGGCTTCCCGATACCCATGGACAAAGCGGCACGGGAAATTATTTCCAGGAACAAAACAGGCTCGCGGGCTTTTGCGCTGGTGGCTGACCAGATGCCACCCATCTCGCGGTCAAAGTACTGGACAGAATTTCTTGGAGTGGAAACCAGCTTTTTTAAAGGTGGAGATGTGCTTGCCAGAAGAACGAATAGCGCCGTAGTTTTCTTTGGCATGCGAAGAATACAAAGAGGTTATTATGAAGTTGACCTGATCTTATTGGGCGAACCCCCATTTGGTGACGATAAAAATCATATCATTGAATCCTACGTCAGGCACCTGGAGCAATACATAAGGCGTTACCCGGCTACCTGGCTCTGGACACACAAGCGATGGCAGTACTCCCGTAATGAAAGTAATGGCCAGAAATAGGTCATTCCCCGGCCACTACGCATAACTGTTTTTGCTACAAGCGGATTTCCACACCTACCACACCAGAAGGGTAATTGATCCCGCCAAGCTGATAGTGAACAAAGCCAGTGTGAAAGGCCATCTTGTTTTTATGATAGCGGCCTAATGCGCGAAACTCATTGATGGAACTCTCATTGATAAAAGCCTGCTTCCAGGAAAGACCGAGGCTTACCGGTTTTCCCACGTAGATATCCATTCCAAGATTGTAGGTGAAACCCGTTGTGTTTATACCGCTTCCTACATAGGTCGCACCCATACCCCAGTACCCAGATACCCGGTTTTCGCGGATCCGATAAAAATTGAGTATCAGGGAAGTGATGCCCAGATTATTTTCTTCTTCGCCCCCATCGAAAAAATGGAGGTGGTTAACTTCCGCACCCAGGAAAGGAAGAAACCTGTAGTTGAGTTTGAGATCATTGCCGATAATGTAGGAATTTAGGATGACGGTATTAGAGATGGTGGCAAGGCGTTGCTTTCCATTGGCTTGCCCCAGGTTTTTTCGGTATTCACCCATGGTATGCTCCTCGTAAGGTTGGTCGTTAAAAGATCGCGGCTCCACCTCGCCGATCAGCGTTCCGTAGGTAACCAGGACAAACCCACGCAAAATAAGTTCACCAAATGCTTCCATGAAAGGGCTCCCTTCGTTACTGCCGGATGATGACGATCCCCGGCTATATTCTGATCTATTTGTGGGTGATGAAGAAGAACTTTTTGACAAATTGTCTTTGGCGTCATCAAGGCTTTTTTGACATAGTGCAACGGTCGTATTGACTAAAAGTACGGAAATTAAAATTCCAATAGTTTTCATGGTGAAGTTGTTTAATGTTTTTGGGCTCCATTGGCAAAAAGAATGCCGGAACCAGCGCCAATGATGGATTCGTTTTAGCAGATAATACCAAAGGGGGCCATTAGATTGCCCCTTTTTGCATTTTCCGCCAGAGTCCACTTAAAAGTGAATAGGAATAATGGAATTGGCGTAATGCGTTTCGGATTTGTAACACATAAGAACAGCACACAGCACTTCATTCAACCGACAAAAGGAAATCAATGATCAAAAATATAAAGTTGCCTATCTCTATGCTTCCATTTAGATTTGACTTGCCCAAGAATGGTATTCCCAATAGAAATCGTCCGTGAAACTGAACGACCGCCTGGGTAAAAACGACAAATTCGACAATAGGTGTTATTCCCTTTGCGTGCGACGAGTACGGTCGCGTGAGCTTATAGAGAAGGTTGTTTTGTGACCAACGGAACGGGGTTCATTTCCGGCATCATCTGTAGCTGGATTGTCACTTCAATGGAAGAAAACCCGGAACATATCTACAAGCAGGCATAGTGTGATTTGAATTGAAAGGTGAAAAGCCATTCCTTTTTTTGGTCGTCCTGCTTTCCCTATTTGGTAATTTGCCCATGATATTATCGTCATTGATTCTTATCAAACTAAATCAAAGGCGTAGCCAAATTTAAACAAATCTGCTAGCGACGAAACCTCCAGCTTTCTGTTGATGTTTTTGCGGTGTTGCTCTACTGTGCGACGGCTTATAAATAGCTGATCTGCAATACATGAATTATTCTCCCCCTGTAATATCAGGGTGAGGATTTCCTTTTCACGGGGAGTTAATTGACGAAAGCGATCAAAATTTACCCGGATAAACTGATCTTCTTCTAAGATGCGCTGTAGCTTTTTATTATTGGTAGAAATATCTTCCAGGGGCTGTGTGATGGCCAGGAAACCCGAGAGATCATCACAAATTTTGGAAACAGTGAGGCAGGTTTTATATTCCTGCTCACGTGGATTCAGGATATGTTGAATGTCGCAAATGATCTTTGAAGTATCCTTTTCTTTATAAAAATCGAGGAACCTGGGAAATACCGTTTGTATCGTAACGGGGTGGATGTATTTTTCAAAAAACTCATAGCCCATCGCATTGATCTCTTCAGTGGAATGCCCAATCCATTCGCATCCGCATTCATTGATATATTTGATGGTCAAGTCGGGATTATTTAAATGGAAGAAAGCTGGAATGTAATCTCCTATGTCTTCAGGTTCCAGTTGATGCTGAAGGAGGAACTTCTCCAGGAGAAATAAGTTAATCGTCTGGTTATTGCCAGAACTTATGTATGGTTTCATAGTCGCAGAATTAAAAAATAGTTGGTAATAACTCCTACCTTTTAAAAAGGAAGACGAATAAATTAATCAATACTGACGTAAAAGCCAATTGAATAGCCTTATAAATGATAATTATGTTAACCATTATAACCATTATCCATCCTGTATCCTACCTGTGACCTCTTGTCGAATCCGCTGTGTCCCAAGGTAATAAGGCAGGCATCAAATTCATTTCCGGGGTAAAAACACACAATAGTCATTTGTTCCTCCTTTTATGAAATGAGTGATATGTGTCTCAAATAAAATTAAAATCGCCGGGTGAATCCAGGGAATTGAATCCCGCAGCTAACCAGTTGATATTCAATAAATATTGTCCAAATTTGCGTCATACGGACAAAAAGATATATAAATCTATATTATTCGCTAATCGACGTCACTCCTTGACAATTTCTACAGGGACAAAGCTTTGACAAATTAATTTATAGGGAAGCATACGATCCGCCCGGGTTCTCATCCTCCACCAGAATGATGCACATTTCCTTCATAAAGCATACCAGGTAAGCACTTCAGGGGCCATGTTTTCTGAGGGAGAAATATTAATTCATTCCTTTAACAAGATAGCTTAGAGGCATTTGTGTAAATTAGCAAAAAAGACGTCTATTGAACCCTGAACCAAAAAACGGCATCCATTTAGGGGATTGGACCATCATCATCCTTTTTGCCATTGCAAAGCTGTCCATCCACCTGCTTACCTTTAACCATTTTGAACTTCACCGGGACGCCTACCTGTATTATGCACAAAGTGAACACCTGGCTCGGGGTTTCATAGCCGTTCCACCGTTCATCGCTGTGGTAGGGAAAACAGCCACCACTCTCTTTGGCACAAGTGCCTTTGCCCTACGGTTTTTTCCGGCACTGATAGGCTCTATCAACCTGATCGTCATTGGAAAAGCTGTAAAAGTTTTAAAAGGTGGCAAGGTGGCGTTGATCCTGGCATGTGGTTCTTACCTGCTATCTCCTTCTTATCTCCACACCAATGCCTTATTCCAACCAGTGGCATTTGACCACTTCTTCTGGCTTTCGTCTTGCTATGCGATCTTGTTGCTTTTAAAATACCAGGACCCCAAATACTGGGTCTGGATTGCCTTCGCATTTGGAATTGGCTTCCTGAACAAATATTCCATTGCCTTTTTGATCGTCGCCCTGGCTATTAGCCTGGCCTTTTCCACGCAAAGAAAGCTCCTTTTTTCGCCTTACTTTCTGATTGCCCTGCTTATAGGCCTGGTCATCATCCTGCCTAACCTAATCTGGCAATACGAGCACAACTGGCCCGTAGTAGCCCACATGACCGAACTGCGCGAACGGCAGCTGGTCCATGTGCGAATTTCAGATTTTATAGCATCCCAATTCATGATGAACTTGCAGGCAGTACTCATTTGGCTGACAGCATTACTCGTTCTCTTTTTCAACAAAAAAGAGCGGACGTATATTCCCTTTGCCTGGATGTTTGTTATTGTCATCGCCCTTTTAATTGCAGGAAGTGGCAAAGACTATTATTCCCTGGGCATCTATCCGATCTTTTTTGCATTTGGCGCAGTTTATATCGAAAAATATGTACCCAGGTTCTTACCGGCTACTACCTCATTTCTTATCGTGGTAATGATCGCTGTTTTTTACAAGGCATTGTCAGTCGACGGCATTCCATTTTCCAGCATCAAAAAGGTCACACACCAAAATTCCTACCGTTGGGAAGATGGTACCATGCACAGCATTTCACAGGATATGGCCGATATGACGGGCTGGAAAGAAATCGGTACCGAAGTGGCAGCCATTTACCTGGGTCTGGGAGAAAAAAATAAGGACAACTGTGATATTTACGCCGAGCACTACGGACAAGCGGGAGCAGTCATGTTTTATGGAAAGAAGCATGGCATCCCGCAGCCCATCTCTCCCAATGCCAGTTTTATCTTTTGGTCTCCCGAGGAGTTACAGCATGATTTCCTGATCTACATTCATTTTGACCCCCAGGGTAGTGCAGAAATTGAAAAGACGCTTGGAAAGTTTTTTAGCAGTGTGGAATTAATTAAGACCATAGAAAATCCCAATTTCAGGGAAAATGGCACCAGGATTTACCTGTGCGAAACGGTCAACGAAGCGGGAAAAGAGTATTACTTCCACATGATGAAAGATCTGAAAGACGAGTACAAAAGACGATAAAATTTGTGCCAAGTCCACACCTGGAAGGACATGGTGTTATTGGTTTATATACAGACGTTTCCGAATCCCACCACTATCATTCAATCAAATGGTAATTCGCCGAAGTGAATAAATTGCAAAGAAAAAACGCTCACCTGGTAACGCTTTGAAATTGACGTACTTGGCATTGCAATATTCAGCTTTATGTATGTAAATTGCCTGAAGGTACCGGTGCTCTAAAAGCTGGACGAACCATTTACTATTCAATCGTACATCATCAAAGTTATTGATCATGAAAATCCTAAAACTAATTTTAGTTGTCGCATTTATTGTTCCCGGCATTAAAAGTCAGGGACAATTCATAGAAAAACTTGGTAAAAAAGCACAAAAGTCTGCAGAGCGCACCCTGGAACGCAGGGTGGAAAAGGAGACTGAAAAAGCAACGGACGATGTGCTGGATGAAGTATTTGAAGGCAATGATTCGGGGTCAGGCAGCCAACCAACGAATAGCAAAGAAAACTCGGGTAATACCAATTCAGGCAGCAACACCGGTAACTCGTCCGGAACGGGCTATGGAAATTCCTCCCCGGGAAACTCAACAGGTAGCGGAACTGTCGGTAGTTCAACCGGAGCAACCATCGTGAGCGGAAGCACCTTTTTTCCCGATGGAGACATCCTTTTTGAGGAAAGCTTTGCTCAGGACGCTTTTGGTGATTTTCCAGCCAACTGGGAAACAAACTCCGGAGGAGAGATCATATCAGTCAGTAATCAAAAGGCCCTGCGTCTCTACCCCAATAGTCTTTGCATCGCCAATACTGGAAAATTGCCGGAAAACTATGCCCTGGAATTTGACCTCACTACTGCCAATCTAGCCTATGACGGTTTGAGTGGAAGCGAATTCAGGTTTCAATTCACTAATGAAAACAAGCTAAATAAAGACCTTCGCGAGCGATCTGAATTTCATTTTTCCCTTTGGCAGGGAAGTGCTGTTTCGGACAAAATCCACGTCGAAAATTTCGGGACAGAAAACAAGATCAGCAACAACATCAACTTCAAAATGAATGAAAAGTTTAACCACACCGTTCATTTTACGGTAGTGGTTAACGGAAAGCGTGCACGGGTGTATATTGACAACGAAAAGGTGATCGACCTACCTTCCTTCCTGCAAAACAATGTGGGACGCTATGTGCAGTTTTATTTGCGCGGGACAGAACCCACCCGAAACCATATCGCCGCCATCTCCAATGTCAAAATCACTGAAGAAGGGGAAGACATTCGTTCCCTCTTACTAAAAGGTGGGTTTAGCACCACGAAAATACTTTTTGATACCGGCTCCGATCAAATCAAGGCTGGTTCTTACAAATTCCTTGACAAAGTGGGAAAAACACTGGCAGCAGATCCCAGCCTCAAAGTGGCCATTATAGGGCACACGGATAGCGACGGAGACAGCAAGGCTAATTTGACACTTTCCCAAAAAAGGGCCGCTGCGGTGAAACAATACCTGACCAGCAATTTTTCTATTCCAGATGCCAGCTTGCAGACCGATGGAAAAGGCGAAAGCAGTCCTGTTGCAGACAACGCTACTTCTGAAGGAAAAGCACAAAACAGAAGGGTGGAATTTAAAAAGCTATAGGCCGTGAGAACCCTACTCATCATCGCAGGAATTCTCGTGACGGGAATTCCTGTTACCTTTGGTCAAAGCAATCTTTTCCTGAATCCTAATGCGAGCAGCAGTCCATCCTCACCTGGTGGATCAGCCCATATCCCCTCTCCAATGGGAGAGGAAGTAACCGACCGGGGGCCAAATGACGATTCCTCATTCGACCCCAATGCGACGGTTTCCTTTGACCGTGAAATGACTTTTTCTGCCCATACAGTGGCAGGAAGGAGCAGCACTTCAAAATTCCTGGTCAACACCCAAAAAGGATATATGGGTATGAACAAGGAGATGATAGAGGAATTTGCGGGGATTGACTTGCCCGACAATGAAAATTTTAAGGTACATTACCGGGTCACCTCTACGAATGGCAAGACCTATTACTTTGTAGAAATCAATGGCGTCAGGCAGGTGATGAACCGGCTGCCACAGGACAATATCGACTGTGATCAAACCAACATATCTGTAGATAAGTTTCGTAACAATTTCTCACCCACCGGTAGCAATCTGAATGTAAGCAGTGAAAACTATCAGTCCAAAGAATTCGAGGGTATCTCCCCGGAAACCGGCAATCCGGTAAAAGTATACATCGCTGAACAAAATGAAGTGCATATCAACCCTTCTGACAATCCAAAAACAGTCGGGATTTTTGGCCTTGGCTACATTTACCATGACAACAAAACACAGATGGTCACCAGGATTGAGAATGACCACGGCACAGCCGAACTGGAAAGAATAACCAATACCAACATCTCCTTTCAAGGTAGTAATTACCGCAAAAGGGAAAACGTAATCGAAGAAGAATCTCACCAAAATGAGGACGTGGTAGATGATGTGTTAAATAAAAAACAAAATGACATTTGGACAGCGCCAGCGGGCACTGGGGACCTCGCAGCCAAAGACCAGGAAATGGTGGACCTGGAGAGTGAAATGCAACACAAGCGAAAAGAGGCGATGAACAAATACCTGGAAGATGGCGCCCCAGCCGAGAACCAGGGCGAATATGCACTTGAAGGCTACGATGTGAAAGACGAAATTACCTTAAGAAAGCTTGAATGTGAAAAAAGGGTTATAGAAATCAACCGAAGGCTGGAAAATATGACCCCATCTAACAGTGGTTACGGAAGATTGGTGGGAGAAAAGGCTTGCCAGGAGCAGAAAATTCTTGATTATAAAAATGCAGAAATGGAAATGATTTCTATTAAGGAACGATATGCTGATGATCCGCATAAAGGGAATATTGAAAAAATGAATTACTATTTTCAAGAGGTGGTTCCTAATATTTATACCAGAAACTGTTCGAATAATTAATCCTGATAAAAAGAATAAAAACCTGTCTCATAGAGTCATATGGGACATTAGAATCGAATTCCTAGCCTACATCTCATGTTTTTTCCAATACTCATCAGCCCGCTTTTTTAAGCGGGCTTCGTCCTCATTCCATTTGGTCAGGGTGTTGGTAAAGAAAAAGTTGTAAAAAAGGTAAAGCTTGCCATCTACAATTTTAAATGTTTCAGGATCTATTTTCACCTTATCACCATCATCTCCCATGGCATAGGCACACCAGCCTCCGTATTGCGGTTCATAGGAAGAAGGTTTTGCCAGAAATAGTTCCTTGTTTTTTTCATTTGAAAAATAATAGGTCACACCTTTAAAAGTCGCCTGTATTTTCTTAGACCCTTCGATCGCTTTGTTTTGTTTAAAGTAAGCGACAGGATCATATCCTTGAATCGCCAGACTGCCTTCCAGGTTGTATTCCTTTTTTCTTAATGATTCACTTTGCTGGGCATTCGCAAAGCCTACGATCATTAGGGCAAGTATAAGGACAATATAATTTATTGGTTTCATGGCAAAACAATTACAGATAAAAACATGCCATATTAGATAGAAATCAGATGGGTATAAGTCTCGAGCAAAACATTTAGTAATGCTAATCCTAGCAGTCAATTCTATTAGTATCCTTTTCCATGCTTCATTCACTTTTTGAGTTCGCATCTGAAAACCAGGATTTTTCGTTGAGTAAAATGAAACTGAAGAAGGAGTGTCTTCATTTTTTCCTTAAATTGAATTCAGGTTTACCAGGCTCATTTATATGCTTGTCGATTTACACAACTATTTTGCTACTTCTCCGGTAATTCGTAAGAGAGTTATTGGCGCAAATTTTTTATCTGCAGAGTACAATTGCCCGATTGATGTGGAGAATTTGACCTTTTGGAATGAAATGCATTTGATCACCTATGCCATATCAGGCAGAAAGGATTGGTTTGTTGGAGGTAAAAAATATGTAATAGAAGCCGGAGATGCTGCATTTATCCGAAAAGGAGTATATAGCACCAAACAATATTTTGAGGTAGATCATTGTGTGATTACCTTCATGCTGAATGACGAATTTATTCACCGTTTCCTACAGGAATATCCGTCCTTAAAATTACCGGAATATGATGAACAAAAATTAGAAAGCATCTACACGGTGGATGTGGACGAATCGATGCAATCCATTATTTACAGCGTTAGTAATTATCTTCGTGGCAACCAGGAAATCCCCCTGGAACTTGTGGAAATTAAATTCAAAGAATTATTGTTTAACCTGGTACTTAACCCGAAGAATCGAAGTATTGCTACGCTTTTTCAATCGAGCCAGCATTCTGAAAAGCTGGACATGGAGTATACCATGAATAAAAACTTCCAATATGATCTGGGTATGGAAGAGTTCGCACGCTTATGTGGTAAAAGCCTTTCGGGATTTAAGAGAGCATTTCAAGAATATTTCCACGAAACACCGGGAAAATGGCTCAAAAAAAAGCGATTGGAGCTGGCTAAGTCCCTGCTGATGAACACCAGCCTTAACATCAATGAAGTCTGCTATGACAGTGGATTTAAAAACACCTCCCATTTTAACAGGGCCTTTAAAGAACGTTACAAACAACCACCCCAACAGTTCCGGCAAAACAAATTCGTGAATTAATTGCGAGTGAACCTCAGAGTAAATGAATTGAACTTAATAGAAAATCCGCTCTTCTTCTCTTCATATACCTTTGTTTCCATAAAATTACTTTACCATGGAAACATTACTAGAAACAAAAACAAATTGGAAAGAATTAACCCACCGATTGGGGCAAAATTTTGCCCAACACGCAGCCGAGCAAGACAGGCAGGGTGAGTTTGTATTTTCGAATTATGAACTATTAAAAGCAAACGGATATTTTTCATTGCTTGTACCCGAAGAGCTGGGAGGCGCAGGATTAACCTTCTCGGAGGTATGTGATGTCATCAGAATAATCGGTCAATATTGTGGCTCCACTGCCCTGGCCTTCTCGATGCATCAACACCTGGTTGCCGCTACTGTCTGGAAGTACGTCCACAAGGGTGAAGGAGCACCTCTGCTTGAAAAAGTTGCCAACCAGCAGATCGTTTTGGTTAGTACCGGTGCGAGGGACTGGCTGGGCTCTAACGGGGAAATGAAAAAAGTAGATGGCGGATATGTCTTAAATGCACGTAAAAGCTTTGCCAGCCAGTCTTCTGGTGGCGATATTGCTGTCACCTCGGCTCCATTTTTAAATGAGGAAGGTCAATGGAAAGTATTGCATTTTGCAGTTCCTTTAACTACGGATGGAGTCAGCGTACTGGACGACTGGAATGTAATGGGGATGCGTGCTACGGGTTCTAACACCATCGAATTTAAGGATGTATTTGTTCCCGATAAATCCGTTGTGCTGGAAAGACCGAGAGATGAGTTTCATCCTGTTTGGCATGTGGTGCTAACTGTGGCGATGCCCCTGATCATGTCTGCCTATGTGGGCATTGCGGAAAGAGCGCAACAGCTTGCGATTACTGATGGAAAAAAATATCCCCGAAATCAGCCACATCTTTCTTATATCATCGGAAAGATGCAGAACAACCTTCTGAGCGCCCAGACACAATGGAAGGCCATGTACGAACGAACCAATGATTTCGACTTCCAGCCTAATCAAAAAACGACCGCAGAGATGGTCACCTTAAAAACAAATGTGACTGACAATTGCATCCAGACAGTTCAGCAGGCGATGGAAGGGCTTGGCGGTCAAAGCTTTTATCAAAAAAATGAACTGGAACGCTTGTTCAGGGACGTTCAGGCAGCACCTTTCCATCCTATGCCAAAGTGGGATCAATATGCATATACTGGTAAGCACCTATTAGAAAGCGCTATCGAGGAAAAATAAAATATAAAAAACCTATTGGTAAGGTTTGTTGTTTTATGATGGATGGATTTTTTAGAAAAATCCATCCTCTTTTTTTATAGTTGTTAGAGTGACTTTTTGAGGTAAGTCGCAATAGTGAAAAACCCAGCTTATTTCAAACTAAATGCTTCCAGGAAACTCTTTTTTCTATCGGGAGCAACTTCAAGTTGTGTATTATTTTCCATCGTGACATATCCACCCTTCCCTTTTGTATATCGCCTGACATAGGCGAGGTTGATCAGGTGAGAGCGATGTATTCTTAAAAACTGAAAATCATTCAACAAATCATCAAAGAATTTCAAGGTCCGACAAATAAGAAGTGATTTGCCTTCTTTGAAATGAAAACGAGTAAAATTATCCTCTGCCTGGCAATAAATGATTTGTGCGACGGGTACAATTTCAAAACCCTCCAGAGTGGGTAGCATAATTTTCTGATCATTCCTGGCGGCAGATCGAATATTATCCAAAAGGATCTGCGAATGCTGAATATAATTTGCCTTTTGTTTTTCCTCCCTGATTTTAGAAACAGCCTGAATCAACTCATCAATATCAATCGGCTTGAGTAGATAATAGGCCGCGCTTTGATTCAATGCCCTGATGGCATAGTTGTCAAATGCAGTAACAAAAATCGTTTCAAAGGTAACCTGATTCACCTGGTCCAATAGATCAAACCCATTGCCATAGGGCATTTCAATATCTAAAAAGACAATATCAGGATCATGTTGTGCGATCATATCCAAGCCTGTTTTTACTGATTCGCCAAATCCACAAACTTTCACCTTCGGACAGTATTTAGTCAGATAATTATACAGGATATCCCGGCTATCCTTTTCGTCATCAATAATAACAGCTTTCAATTTATCCATGGTTATTGATGGGTATTCTAATGGTAACTATGGTTCCTTCACTCGTATTGGCGTCCAGATCTTCCACAGAGACCTCATAGTGGGTTTTATATATCTTATTTAAGATCTTTAATCGCTCCTCGATATTTTTCAGCCCTTTGGAATGATGTAGCTTTTGATTTTCAGTTTTAAGTGCCAGTGATTTTTTCCTTCCAATACCGTCATCCACAACCGTTACCACCAGCATGTGATCCAATTGTCGGAATTCAATTTTGAGATCGCCAAACTCCTGCTTATAGCGTAATCCATGCCAAACCGCATTTTCAATATATGGCTGGATGAGCATGGGCGGAACCTGAATCAGATCCGGATCTATGTTTTTCTCCATTTCGACAGAATAATCAAATTTTTCCCGAAATCGATATTGTTCCAGTTTTAAATAAAGATCAATTATTTCTTTCTCCTGTCGGAGGGTGATAAAGTCTTCTTCGCTATGATCCAACACTAACCGCATGAGCTTTGAAAATTCCGATAAGAATTTATTGGCTGCCCGTTCATCATTTTGGGATATAAACTGATTAACTGAATTTAAGGCATTAAAAATAAAATGTGGATTCATTTGGCTCCTCAGTGATTTCAATGCCAATAGCTGATTAGCCATTTGACTGGCACGTGCATTTTTATAAATAAAATAAGAGGTGATCGCTAAAATGAGCATCAGGAAGACCAAACCATAAATGATAATGCGTTGCCGGGCAATCATAGACTGTTCCAGGGATCTTCTTGTTTCTAAAAGCTGATATGACTGTTCACCAATGGTAAAATCCCTTGTTTGTTCCTCGATTTTTTTCTGCTTTCGGATGATCTCGGTTCTTGACAACAATTGGCTATCTTTTTCGTGCAACAGGTTTTCAGTGACATTGCCATACAACTTATAATAATGCATGGCATTTTGATGGTCACCATCATTTCGGTAGGCATCAGCTAATGATAAATAAGCATCAGCCTTATCCACATTATCGCCTATGGAATCAGCGATCATTACAGCTTCCTTTAATTCATTTATTGCCCTCTCCTGAGAGCCTGTTTCTGCCAGTAACTCCCCTAGTTCTACTTTCTCCTTTGATAAGTCCTTTAAATTGTTGGAACTGATTTTTTGCTGGATATTTTGTGACCTAAAATCGATTTCTTCCTGGTATCGATTTTGACTTCTAAGATTCCTGCTAATTTCATCCTCTGCTTTTGATTTATAAGATACACCCGCCTCCGGAGTTGTGTTTTCATCTCGATCCACTTCAGCCTCCTGAGTCATTCCTTTTCCAAAAGCCTCCTGCGCTTTTTCTAATTCGTTCATGCGTGCATAAATGCGTGCCTTCTGATTCTGAATTTCGGGGTAAGACTTTCGTATCTTTCTGCCCTGCACAACTTTTTCTGCTTGTTCGGTGTAGGAAAGTGCCTGTTGGTAGTTTCCCTGTAAAAAATATGCTTCAGATATTTTTAATAGAGCAGCTACCTGAATATCAGGATTTTCAGCTATTCGTAATAGGGATTGAAAACTTGAAATTGCCTGATTATATGCAGCAACCTCCAGATAGGCATTTCCTAGTCCTGATAAAGATTGAATCGTTTCTTCCGTATAATCTTTCTGACTACTGAATATCACATATGCTTTTTCATAATAAGTAGCTGCCAAATTCCATTCATGAATATTTTCATTGATGACGGCCATCAAGAGGTAACACCTGGCTTCATGGATGATATCCTTATTTGCTATGCTGGAAGACAGTGCATCTTCCAATACATCCAAAGCCTTGGAGGGATTCTTTAGATAAATGCTCTCAGCTTCGTCCAATAGAGTAGCCGACTCCACGGTTTTATTACTTGAGGACATTTTCTTTTCCTTGTCCTGTGCCTGGCAGAAATATCCTATGAAAATAAAAACCATCAGTAATAGAGCTCTTCGCATCTCCATATTCATTATCCGGACAATTTATCAATAAATTTTTAATTGGAATTCACCTGATTTCATTGAAAATCGTTCCTCACTAAGTGAAATCTGTGGTTCACTAAGTCATCCGGCACCCTCCCTCATTGTAACTATTTTATAAAATAATATCAATCGAAATTGAGGGGGTAATTAAAATTGAACAATCATGAAAAAATCCATTAGACAAATTTTTATTTTGAGGATATCAGCACTTTCACTTATCCTGATTACTATTTTTTCTTCTTGTAGTTCTGCGAATTCCAGGACCGAGGCTCCGGAAGTAGAACTGAAACATGTACATCAACCGCAGCCTGCTTCCAAACAAAGTATCATGCTCGCTCTATTGCTGGATACAAGCAATAGCATGGATGGTCTGATTGACCAGGCAAAATCGCAACTGTGGACGATCGTTAATGAACTCTCCGCAGCTAAGTGTGATGACGGCAGTCGGCCGGATATTCGGATCGCCCTGTATGAATATGGAAACAACAACTTGCCTTCTTCAGAAAATTACATTCGAATGGTCAGTCCTTTAACAGATGATCTGGATGAGATCTCCAATAAATTGTTTGCACTCACCACGAATGGTGGTGATGAATTTTGTGGAGCCGTCATTCAATCCTCTTTGCACCAACTGGACTGGTCGGAGTCAAAAGCAGATTTAAAAATGATTTTCATAGCTGGAAATGAACCTTTTACCCAAGGGAATATTTACTACAAAACCGTCTGTGAAAAAGCCAAAGAAAATGATGTGGTCGTAAATACAATATTCTGCGGCAATTACCAGGAAGGGATACGTACCCAATGGAAAGATGGAGCTGACATTACCGGGGGGACCTATATGAGTATAGAACAGGATCAGAAAACCGTATTTATTTCTACACCTTTTGATGATAAAATCGACGCGCTTAACACACGGTTAAACAATACATATGTCTATTATGGATCAAAAGGCAGAAGCAAAAAAGAAATGCAAATGGAGCAGGACGCCAATGCCGAGTCCTACGGTCAGGCAAATAAGATTAACCGGGCAATTTCTAAAAGCTCGCATGCTTATAAAAATTCTTCATGGGACCTGGTAGACGCTTATAAGGACGATGAAGATGCGATCGAAAAGCTAGATGAAAACTATTTGCCTGAAGAAATGAAAAGTATGAATGACCAGGAAAAGAAAAAATTCGTGGAAGAAAAACTGAGCGAACGTCAACACATCCAACAGGAAATCCAGGAATTAAATAAAAAGCGAATGCAATACATTTCAGATAATAAACCTCAGGCAGAAAACGAGAATATGCTGGATGAAGCGATGATCCGGTCAATTAAAAGCAAAGCCAATACGAAGAATTTGAGTTTCAAGTAATAATAAAAAAAGAACGGCGCGCATCATGGACGATGTGCGCCGTTCTTTTTTTACAGCCATTTTTTTACGACTGAAAATAAAACTGAAGAATTCAATTGTAATATGCTGAAGCCGCTACCAGATCCGGCAATCCTGAATTTCCTATCCTTTTTTTTAGCTTAATCGACCAATGTTAAAAATTGCTCCTCGTTGATGATCTTAATAGGCAGGCCCCTTTCCTCAATGTACTTTTCTGCCGTGGTCAATACCGCCGTTTTATGCTCCATGTTGTCGCCAATCACCACATAATCTGTTTTCAGGGTCACATTGTTTTTTATCTCTCCTCCCCTCGATGTTATCTTATCAACTCCATATTTTCGCTCAAACTTTGCCAACTCACCGGTAAAAACAAACAATTTACCTTTGATATCGACTTTCTCTATGTCAACCTCGGTCTCTAATTGCGATCCGGCCACCTCATACTTATTGAGTTGATCGGAGTCATCAATTTTATGCGGAATGGTGCCAATATTGCCATAAAGAATGTATGGGTCGGAAATGTTTTTTGCCCTGCAATATTTAAGAATTGCTACCGCAATGGCTTTGCCTTCAGCCACTGCATCGTGTTGAACGTAGTCAATCGAATAGTAATCGGCCAGTGCCTTCAATTCCTTATTCCCCAGTCCCAGCAATTCGCTTAATAGATTTGTATCCAACATTTTAAATTCAGGCATATGAAGACCATTTTTTTCAGCATACAATCTGAAGGCATTGTATACCACATCCATATTGTGAGCCGCCACGTACCGATCCGCCAGTAAGCTTGAGATGCGGTCCCAATACTTTTCCAGGACTTGCTTTCCCTCTATCATTGCGGAGGAAATCCCATGGTAACGGGTATAGGAAAAATCATCGCTCTCCGGATCCACATAGGCATGGACAATTTTGTGCAACAGGCCATTCTTTATCTCAGTTATGGCAAACTGGCATATGCTAAGCGGCGAAGGATTTGCCAACTCAATATTTATGATGAAAAAATCCAGTCCTTCTTTGTAATTGGGATTCATAGCGGGCGCGTTTTAGGTATAAAAATTTCTTTTATTATATAATCAATTACTAAACTACTAAATTCCTTTAAATCCTCCAGTAAAATCCATTTCTCCCTTGTACTTTCCCTCTCATCTCCCTCCAGACTCCGGGGCAAATTTGGAATGAAGGTCATTTCTGTGAACGATATCGAAGTTATCTTGTCTAATATATAACATCTTGTTAAAATCGAATGATATCCGCAGATTAAGAATTTACCCGGTCTTTTTTCCAGTGAATAGATAACTAATCAAAAAATCAAAAATCAGGTCAGTGTAAAAATTCAACTTATGTACCCCTGTAAATCAGGTTTTTTTTGAAAAGATGTCAGCAAAATTCTGGTTTTCAAAGAAAAGAGGCATTCAGCCCAATTATTCTGCAAACGATTGCAAAGTATAAAGAACAATATTTTATCCTTCACAGATGAAAAACCACCCCCTCCAAGTAGAAATTTAACCATTCATCTCCTGCCAACAACCTTATAATTCCATCTACTGATTTTGGCCAAATCGCTTTTTCTTTTCGTGAGTAAATGCTTTTTTAGTATAGTATCAATAAAAAATAAGAACTATTATCCTTATGAAATATCACGCTATTTTCACCCTCTTCATTGCTTCAATTTTGCTCGGTTCATGTCAAAAGGAGAACTTGGGTTTAAAGGTCTTCTCTCCGCAAAACATTAATTCTATCAGCTTTGGCCTTGCTGTGGATGGAAGGCCTTACTATTGGGTAGAGCATCTTGGCCAAACAGTGGTCGACACTTCCTTTATGAGCTTTGATTTCAAGGATCAACCTCACCTGGGTAACACATTAAAGATCATTGGATCTACATCTACAGAAACAAATGAAACCTGGGAGATGCCCTGGGGCGAGCAACGCAGTGTCGTAAACCACTACAATGAATTGATTGTCAATCTGGAAGAAAAAGAAGCGCCAAATCGGAAGGTGAATATTTACTTCCGTTCCTACGATGACGGCATTGGCTTCCGGTATGAGTTTTTACCACAGGAAGGAGTTGACTCGATCATCATCACCGATGAAAATACCGAATTTCAGCTCATGGGTGATCATATGACCTGGTGGATTCCCGGAGATTGGGACATCTATGAACACTTATACAATACATCCAAAATTTCTGAAATCGATGCGATAGCCAAAAGGAATCATCCAAATCTTGGCCAAACATATATACCCGAAAACGCTGTTAATACGCCAGTGACTATGCGAACCGCGGATGGACTTCATATTAGCTTTCATGAAGCCAATCTGACAGACTACTCGGGCATGACTCTGAAAGTTGACAAGGAAAACTTTAAACTAACCAGCGAATTGGTAGGATCAGAGAGAACAGGATACAAGGTAAAACGGGCACTGCCATTTAAAACTCCATGGAGAACTATTCAGATAGGAGAAACAGCAGGAGATCTCATTGAATCGCGACTGATCGTGAACATGAATGAACCAAACAAACTGGGTGATGTAAGCTGGTT
>JBNLGG010000050.1:0-31880 GCA_050305935.1 Cyclobacteriaceae bacterium
ACCCTCATTACGCTACGCCAAATGCGGGCGAGCGAGTTTAAAAAAACAATTAAACAAACACCTATTGAATGTGGGTGTAATTCGTTTTTAATTATCTTCGCGGCTTCAAAAGAAACATAAAATGATAAACGTAAACGAATATTTTGAAGGCACTGTAAAGTCGCTTGGGTATGAATCAACAGATGGTAAATCCACCGTAGGTGTGATGGAACCGGGAGAATATGAATTTGGCACTTCTCAGCATGAAAAAATGACAGTTATTCAAGGTCAGTTAGACATTCAGTTTGCTGGAACAGCTGATTGGAAATCATTTAAAAACGGGGAGTCCTTTGAGGTTAATGCCAATAGCAGTTTTAAAGTAAAATCAATTGGCCAGACGGCTTATTTGTGTCAATATTCTTAATGAAATTTTAATTTATCTTTCCTTGCAGTTTGAAGGTATTAGGCATAGAAAATTCTACGCCTGCCTACCGGCAAGGCATTTGTAATGCGACTAAAATCTTATTGTACATTTTTAAGGCTTTTTAGCTACATCTCTTGTTTGCAATTTTCGCATTGCAAAACTTGTCCGATTACCAGCGGATGCTTATACAAGTTTCACCCTCATTACGCTACGATAAATGAGGGCGAGCGGACCTGCTTTTACAGGCCGGGCTTTTTTTCTGTGCCATAGTTCGTTTCTCCTTGAAATGCATTCCTCCAACGGAAAACTACGTATTCAACAATTTTAAAGCTGAGATACAATCTAAAAAAAATTGACGCTCCGTGATTCAAACCCATTCCACGGTTTTCCAACGGCTTCGCCTCACAAAACATCCATAGACTAAAGACGTTCACCTCAAAAGCATGAAAGTCGAACACTCCACGTGGTCAGACGAATAGACTTTAATACAAAAAAACCTGGCATTTTCACCAGGGTTCTTTTTATATTATTTTTATCACATTTAACCTATATTGAGGTTTAAAATCAGATAAAACCCTTACGAGTGCATATCTCCTTGAAAAGAAAAGACCTCCCTACCGCACTTCAAAGGTGATCAAAAATTGATACTCTTCGATTGCCACAAGAGGTATTTGAATAATTCCGGTGCCATCATCAAATTTTGAAATGGTCACAGGTGGAGAGTCGGGAATACTCCCCAAAATCGGGTTGAACTCAACATAAGCCATTGGTACAAACTCCGGCTCCATTACGCCATCCACCAACGCACTATCCACCTCATCTATTTCTACAAAGAATGTGTCATCATACAATTCGAAATCGCCAGAAAAAACAAATCCAATTGGCACCTGACTGTTTTCATCATCAGGGTTATTGACATTTTCATAATAATCGTACAAAACATCGTCGAGGGTCTGAGCAGTAATTGCCCCGGTAAGGAGAAAAATATCCGGATAACCTCCATCATCCCAAGGATTGCCTAATGTGTCTTTCATGTTGAGGTTGTAGATGGCCGCACTTGTCAGGTATCTTCTCCCAACCGAAACTGTTTTTTGTGATTCAGTAAAAAGCCCGTCCTCGTTATACGCTCTCAATTTCACGGTATAATTCCCATCGTCGTCATAAAAGTGCGTTGGCGACACTACTACACCTGAATCGCTTTCCCCATCGCCATAGTCCCAAACATAAGATGAAGCATTCAAACTCAGGTTTTCAAATTTGACCGGAAGGAAAACTTCAGGAACCTCAGTTACCACCTCAAAATTCGAGTCGGTTTCAGGCAGGGGGCGTTCTGGATCTTTTGAACACGAAGACATCCACACCATCCCTGATGCCAAACACACCATTATCAATCCTTGTAAATTTCTTTTCATTTATTCGATTTTTAGTGTATAAAACAAAATATACTGATTACAAAATACGCATTGATTTTAAAAAAACGAATTGTTGGTTTTAAAAAATTTTGTGAATCATTTTAATTATTGCATTTGAAACTGAAATTAATTCAATTTGCTTAAATTAAATGTATGCAACAGGACTTTAACAAACAAGCCTGATTTTACCTTACTGCCCAATGAGCCTTTTTTACAACATATTCGATTACCTGGAGCACTGCCCCCATTCCCCCGACATATCGGTACCCAACACCTGGCTAGGTAACAATCAAAAAAAAGGGGTAACCCGAATACCCGCCCGTGATTTTTTCTACGGACAGTTTAAAAAGGTCATTCACATGGCAAACAAAAATAATTTCACCACCCCTCCCTTGCCATCGAAAAGGAATTGGACAGGCGAAGCCATCACTTACAATCTATTCGTTCGTTTTTTTACCGCCTTTGACCATGACTGGGATGGTAAACTAGGTGAAGGAAAAAACTACCTGGATAACGATGATGGCATTCGCGAATCAGGCACCCTCCTAAAAACAATCGCGCTCCTTCCCTACCTGAAATCACTGGGTATCAACACAGTACATTTCCTGCCGCTCACCCCCATAGGGCAGCATGGCAGAAAAGGTGATCTCGGTTCGCCATACGCCATCAAAAACCATTTTGCTATCGATCCAAATATTGTCGATCCCTTTGTACCGTTTAATGCAGAACAACAATTGACAGCATTGATCGAAGCCTGCCATGCCCTGGGGATTCGGGTCGTAATGGAATTTATCCTGCGAACTACCGCCAGGGATGCTGATTGGGTGGAGGAGCACCCTGAATGGTACTACTGGATTGAAAAGAAAAATACCACCTTTGGGCCACCTGATTTTTCGGAAGAAGAGTTGAAAAAAATTGACAAGGTGCCTGTAGGAAAAGGAACGTTCGTCCCTCCTCACCTATCATTTCAAAAACAATTTTTCACCCCTCCGGATAAAAACAATATTCGATATGACGGTCAGTATATTGCCGATGAAAACGGCGACGAACTGACCATTCCGAGCGCCTTTGCTGACTGGCCGCCCAACGACCCGCAACCTCCCTGGACGGATGTCACTTATCTGCGATTTTACGATGATGGCGCAAAAAACAATTTCAACTATATCGCCTACAATACCATTCGGTATTATGATCCACAATTAAACCGGCCTGAAAACATCAACCGTCCCCTCTGGGAGAAACTCACCGACATCATCCCCTACTATCAGCAAAAATTTGGTATCGATGGGGTCATGATTGATATGGGGCATGCCCTGCCAGAAGATTTCAAAAGCAGCATGATCAAAAAAGCCCGAAAGGTAAACCCACAATTCGCTTTTTGGGATGAAAAGTTTGATGAGGGTGGCAATTTATCTTTTGATTACGATGCCATCATAGGGAATTCCTGGTACCAGGCGTATCGTAGAGCCGGCTGGAAGCACCTGATAAATCAGCTTAAACAAGATCGAAAGCTTTATTTTTTTGCTTGCGCAGAAACTCACAACAGTCCCCGTTTTGGATTTGACAATACCCGGCGAAAGAAGCAATTCTGGCTTTTGTTAAACCTCCTCCCAAAGGGAATGCCCTTCATACACCAGGGATTTGAGCTTAATGAATGGATACCTGTCAATACCGGATTAAACATCCAAAGAAATCTTCAGGAAAAACTTTCTGGCACACCGTTACCTTTATTTAATAAGACCTCCCTGGACTGGGATTCGGGTAAAAATATAATCGATTTTATCATCCTCCTTAACCAATTTAGGGTGAGGAATCAAGCTACCTTTTCAGCTAAAACCAGCATTTTGATGGAAGATAAAAAAAACAAACTAGTCGTGTTATCAAAGGAGGTTAAGGGCAATAGACTATATTTTTTATTCAATTTTGACACAAAGAAAACCAAGACATTTCTATTGGATACCCTGCCTGGAAAGAACCTGAAGGAAATTAACATTGAAAGCTCAATTTTTACAGAGAGGTCTACGACGAAAGCCATTGTTCTCAGGCCATCGGGGTTCCACGTTTTTGGCGATGGAAATTTTATGTAAAAGCAGGGTCTTTTTTGTAAAAATTTAAATAATCGATGTATGTGTAAACTTATTGACCCTTATCATGTTTTGACAAAGTTTAATCATTAAATTTGCAGACCGTTAAAGGAAATTAACCAGAACGAATATTTAATATATAATTCTAAAAACTATGAGTGAAGTAGCAACAAAATTCAGAGCAGGAGTTTTATATGGCGAAGAAGTGAGTGAGTTATTTCGATATGCCAACGAAAATAATTTTGCACTGCCTGCTGTTAACGTTGTAAGTACCAATTCTGTCAATGCAGTATTGGAAACCGCGAGAGACTTAAATTCACCTGTGATCATACAATTCTCCAATGGTGGAGGTGTTTTCTTTGCCGGTAAAGGACTTAGCAATGAAAATCAGAAATGTGCGATAGCCGGTAGCGTTTCGGGAGCACTTCATGTGCACGAAATGGCAAAAGCTTATGGTGTACCTGTAGTATTACATACCGACCATTGTGCCAAGAAATTATTACCTTGGATAGATGGTTTGTTAGATGCAGGTGAAGAATTTTATAAAAAGAATGGCCAGCCTTTATACAGCTCTCACATGCTAGACCTTTCTGAAGAGCCTATCGAAGAAAACATCGAAATTTCTAAGAAATACCTGGAAAGAATGGCTAAGATAGGTATGACGCTGGAAATTGAATTAGGTGTAACCGGTGGTGAAGAAGATGGCGTAGACAATACAGATGTTGACAGCTCCAAACTTTATACACAACCTGAAGAAGTTGCTTACGCCTACGAAGAACTTTCAAAAATCAGCCCTAACTTCACTGTTGCTGCTGCTTTTGGTAATGTTCATGGTGTATACAAACCAGGTAACGTTAAATTGACTCCAGTTATCCTGAAAAACTCTCAGGATTACATTCAGGAGAAATTCGGAACCGGCCCTAATCCGGTTAACTTCGTGTTCCATGGTGGTTCTGGTTCTGAAAAGGCCAAAATTACTGAGGCAATCGAGTATGGTGCGATCAAAATGAACATCGACACAGATATGCAATGGGCATTTACTCATGGGGTGAAAAAATACATGGATGAGAAAGATGCTTACCTTCACAGTCAGATAGGTAACCCAGAAGGTGAGGATGTGCCAAACAAGAAATACTATGACCCAAGGGTATGGTTAAGAAAAGGTGAAGAAACCTTCGTTGCAAGATTAAAAGAAGCATTTGAGGATTTGAATTGCGTCAATAGAAACGCGTAGTTTATTCATCATTTAAGGATATAAAAAGGAGTGGCATTGATGTTACTCCTTTTTTTTATAGCCTTTTCAAATCCCTTCCTCCTGAATTCTTGCTATTTTTCGGGTTGAATAAACTATGAATCTTTGGATATTGTCATAATTCAATATTATATTGTATTTTAACAATAATTTTAACTAATCAATCTCTGATGATAAATAGTGTTCGTCATCTTCTAAGAAAAGGAATAGTTTTAATATTTTTTTCTATTTCCGTGGGGTTTACCTATGCCGCTACAATTAATGGCGTAGTGCGTGACTGTAGTACCAATAACCCAATTCCGGGAGCAAATGTTTTAGTTGTTGGTACTACGATAGCCGCTACGACAGGTGTTAGTGGTAATTTTATTTTATCAGGAATTACTCCCGGAGCTACTTACACTATCAGGGCTAGTTTCGTTGGATACAGCAATGCAGACTACACAATTGACATTCCTGCTGAGGAAATCTATAATTTAACGATGCTAATAGGCTCACCCACTGTCACCGTAAGTGGAGATGCTACGATCTGCCAGGGAGGCACTTCTACTGTCACATTTAACTTTACCGGAACGCCCAATTATCAGTTTACTGTTGCGGTTAATGGTACAGATGCAGGTTCTCCTTTTTCTACTACGGATACTTATACGATGAATGTATCTCCATCTTCTACATCCACTTATACTGTTTCAGCACTTGGTGATCAAACTTGCAATACTTCCAACAGAATATATGGCTCAGCTACCATCACAGTTAATCCAACTCCTACTGTAACCACGCAATCTAATATAGTAGTCAATCCCGGGGAAACGATCAGCCCATCGGCGTTTTCCAGCACCCCTTCCGGAGCTACTTTTTCATGGACCAATACTAATACAGCTATTGGATTGGCATCCTCAGGAACAGGAAATATTGCTTCCTACACGGCGCCCGCCAATCTCACCGGTGCTCCGATTACCGCCAATATTTCCGTAACAGGAACACTCTCCAGTTGCATGGGTTCTCCCATGACATTTACTATTACCATCAATCCTGATCCCTATGTAGTCACCAATACGGGTGAAGGTGGTCCAGGATCATTGGATTGGTGTATCACCAATGCCAATGCCAGTGCAAATGAGACGATTACATTCAATATTCCGGGAACAGGCCCTTTCATTATACAACCTGATGGCGCTGTTCCTCCCATTACAAGTCCGATGACGATTGATGCCTATACCCAACCCGGTGCTTCGGCTAATACCTCTACTGATGCTAACAACGCAAATATACTCGTTGAATACAGCGCCCTCTACCAAAGCACTTCCGGATTGGTAATTCAGGCAGACAATACGATCATCCGGGGATTAGTCATCAGGGACAGCGGAATGCACGGAATAGAAATATCAAATGCGAATGGGGTACGGATTGAGGGGAATTATATCGGCACAATTTCTTCAGGAGACATAGACAGCCCCAACCTGGGTAGCGGTGTGTATCTAACAAACGCCAGAAATTGTACCATCGGCGGATCATCTCCCTCTCAGTACAATATCATTGGATCCAATAGTGATAGTCAAATAACCATTGAAGGAGCAACTTCCTCCGGCAACAAAATCATTGGCAATTTTATTGGTTTGGACAGAACGGGGATCAGCTTTCTGGGCCCGGAAACGCAGGCCGGCATATTATTAACCAATGCCCCAAATAATTTTATTGGCTCATCAACCGCCACAGATCGTAATTATATTGTCAATCAAACCGATGGAATAATTTTAAAAGGCACAAATGCAAGCGGTAATACCATCCAGGGTAATTTTATTGGAACCGATGTATTCCAGGCTGCGCCTGCCCCTAATTCAAGCACAGGGATTTTTATGGACTCGGACGCCAATTCAAATATCATTGGAGGTGTTGCATCTGGTGAAGGAAACACTATTGTTAATAGTGGAAATCATGGCGTTTTGGTTCAGGGAGCAGCTACTAATGGGAATTCGATAAGGGGAAATAAGATCACATGCTCCGGAGCTGATAATATTTCATTATTCAATGGAGGGAATAATAGTCAGCCAATCCCAGTGATAGAATATGCAACTTCTGATAGCGTATCAGGTACTGCAAGTGCAAATGGAAATGTTGATCTCTACATGGATGTGTCTGGTTGCGATCCACAAGGAGGCACCTTTTATGTTGGCTCAGAAACTGCAAACAGCAGTGGATTTTGGTCCTTTAGTGGGCCTGGAATAGTAAATTCAAATACTATCATTACCGCTACCACTACGACAACCAATGGAACCAGTCAATTTTCAGACCCGGTTTTAGTGCCCATAGGATTTGCTTCCAATACGATGGCAACCACCAATAAGTACGTAGACCTTGAATTTGATTTCCCGGCTTATGGCGACAATAGTGCATCGACTCCTGTTTCACCAAGTGATCTCAATCTTATTTTTAATGCAAACGGGGGCACTGCCTTAACGGTAACCATTTCATCGATACGACGAAATGATAATACAAACGAGGCTTCTGCCACACCACTTTCAGGAGGGGAAAGCGTTGTCCGTATTTTCTTAAATGTAACTGGAATTCCCACAGGTGTAGAGGAAATCACCTTTCAGGCCACTAGTGACAACTCTATTTTTGACGAAGGTGGACTTGCGTTACTTTCCAGCATGGAATCTCCGGAAGCTCTGTTTAATCCGGCTCCGGTTATTACAAATACAGTGTTTGATTTTGGTATTTGTACCGGATCTTCGACTAATATAGATGTACAGGCAGATATTATTGGAACAACATTTACATGGATTGCAACCCCCTCTTCTTCCTTCATCAGTGGGTTTTCATCCACAGGAACAGCCAATCCTATTGTGGAAACCCTGACGAATTCCAATACAACGACAGAATTTGTACGTTATTCGGTCACACCTGTAAATAACCAAATAATGGGGGTCCCGGTTGATTTCACCGTAAATGTTAGCGCCCTACCCAACCTGATGGTTGATATGCCGGCGGACACCTTGTGTTCAGGAGAGTCCACACAAATAACTCTAAGCAGTTCAGATATTTCTGTCACCTATGACTGGACCACTACCGGTACTTCCGGAGTGACCGGATATTCTGATGGATCCGGCAGTAGCATCGACCAGGTCCTTACCATTGGAGGAAACTCAATAGGCTCCGTGAATTATTTGATTACACCGTCCATTAACGGTTGCGCTAATACACCAACCACTGTCACGGTGTATGTAAACCCTGTAGTGGGCAGCCCTTCTGTGAATGCCATTTCCGGTCCGGGCAACGTATGCGAAGGGCAAACAGACGTAGGCTATACTGCCGTCGCCATTACCGGAGCTACAGAATATGTATGGGCCTTTACAAATGGCGTGGATTTCTCTGCTACCAGCAGCACCAACTCTAATGCAATCACGATCGATATTCCGAAGAATATTTCTACAACCGATATCACGGTGGCTGGAAAAAACAGATGCGGAACGGGTACAACCGCTACTTTTAATGTCAATGTTAATGCCGGCGCTGACGATCCGGGGGCAATCACTGGCCCGGATATAATTTGCCAGGGGGCACAAAATATTCAATTCACTATCCCTTCAATATCTAATGCAGACGGATATGCCTGGATTTTAGATTTTACAGGAAATCTGCCAACTCAACGTTTTTTCACTAATACACCTGATTTGACGACAGATTTTGCCGCCGGTTATCAAGGTATGATCATAAGTGTCGGTGGTTACAACGCATGTGATAGTTCGGAAGTATTTTCATCTAAAACTGTTCAGGCTAACCTGCTTCCGCTACAGGCAGCAACCCCAACCGGCCCGGATGCAGCATGTGCCGATTCCGAGATCACACTGTCAGTTCCGGCGATCGATAACGCCAGCGAATATGTTTGGGAATTACCAGCTAATTTTACACCCGTTAGCGGAAGTAATGTTACTAATACCAATAGCATTGATGTTAATACCGGTACCACTACCTCTACTTTTAATGTAAATGTGAAGGGCCAAAATGAATGTGGCCAGGGGACACAGGCCACCACTTTCTACCGGATAACAATCATGGAGTCGCCCATGCTCGCCATCGATGCTCCAGTTGAAGCATACTTGGGGCAAACCATCGATTTATTTGGCAGTGAAACTTCAGGGCAAAGTATTACGAGCTGGGCGTGGGACTTCGGTGATGGCAATGGCTCTGCTGACCAAAACACTACACATCGATATACAAAGGGCGGGGATTTTAATGTGTTGCTTTCTGCTGTAAATGATTTGCAATGCGAAAATTCGACAGAAACAACTATTCAAATATCGGATGAACTTCCGGTTACGATCATGAATGTGATTACACCTAATGGCGATGGAAAAAATGACGGTTTATATATTGAAGGATTAGAACTATTCCCGGAAAACCAACTGAACATATTAAACAGGATGGGAATACAGGTATACACGATTGACAACTATGATAACAACTGGAATGGACCGTTTTTAACAGATGGAAATTATGTCGTGATTTTTAAAGTTACCGGCACAGATCTTAGTAAAAAGCAAACGGTAAGTGTAATAAATTAACCCAATGCGATACCACAAAACCCATATACTTTTTTATCTATTCGCAACTTTTTGCTTAATAAGCGCTTTAAGCTCCCATGCGCAGGAACTCCCTATTCTTAATCAGAAATTGACCAATTCTTATCTATACAACCCATCCCTTGCCGGGTTGAATTTTGGATCGGTCTCTTTCATACATAAAAGAAACTACAACAGTGTGGCGGGCTCACCGGTAAGCAATATTGCCAGCATTCATCATCCACTGGCGCAGGGTAGTGCAGGAATTGGCCTGAATTATGTCAATGATCAAACAAATATTTTCAATAATTCATATGTTTCACTTGGATTCGCCTATCACATCATTTTCAGCGAATATTCAAGCCTTTCTTTTGGCTTATCCGGTGATTATTCAAACACCAAGGCAGACCCCTTGAAAATAAACGTGGTGGACGAAACGGATGAAATTATCAACCAAATCCTGGGGAACGGTGAAAACCAATATGACTTTTCATTTGGGCTTGACCTGCGTACCAAACTATTTCAGCTAGGTGGTGCCTATAACAGATTGTCGTCCAGTTTTATAGTCAATGAATCCGAATCCTTTTTACAGGATTATATGACCGGATATCTCAATGTCACCCTCCCAATTGCTGATCGTAGGGATTTGTTTGAACCTTTGATTACTTATCGCAAAATTTCCAGGGATGATGGTGTTATCGACCTAGGCGCCTATTATACCTACAATGACCTATTCATGCTCGGTGGAGCCTATGGCACAAACAGTTCTTGGAACGCTCAGGTAGGCATTCAATTCTTAAAATTTTACCTGGGTTATGTATATGAAAACTTTGCCGGTAACACCAATAGGGACCTGGGAAGTAATAATGAATTTATTTTAAGATTTGATTTTAGCAAAGCAGGAGGATATAAGCATCGCTATGCCAGTAATTTCCAAAAGTCGCAAGATGCTATTTCCTATAGAAGGAAAACCTTGTCGAAACCGCCGGTTGGAGCTAAAAATCCTAAAAAATTCAAATCAAATTGGAAAAAGAGGAGTGATCATTCCCTGAGTCCCAACAAACGTTATAATCCAAAAAAACTTTATACAAGTAAAGTTAAGTACCCTAAAAAGAAAAAGAGAAAGTTTAAACCCCCAAAAAATTAGTCTCCTGTCAGACTGATAGGAAAGTCCTGACCATTGCTAAAACCGGTAGGATATTGGGTCTTCCCGCCATATTTTTGACTTAGTTCAGGAACACGATCCTCCATATAAGCTTTGATCTCATTGACTGTTACCTTATTGTCTGAACCTATATCGCCTTTCCCGTCCAGGGCCTCGAGTAGAGCGTAGGTAAAAACGCCATGTTTTAATACTTCAAATTCAGTCGCAAATTGCTGGGTTCCGCTCGCTGCAATTAATACCACGCCAGCACTTCTTGCCAGTTGGAATATTGCTTTTTCTTCAGATGCAGCCGACCGCGTTAAAAAAGTTTTAATTGCACCACCCGAATGGCAGGCATCCAGCAATATCAACTGCTTTTGACTTTTAACATCACTTAGGAGACTCTTTAGCTGAGAAGCTGAAATCCCCTTTTCTTCCAGTAATTGGTTATCACCATAGATCTTAGTCACTTCATGAGGGACAAAGTAATATTCTGCTTCAGGATCTTCGGTGTCGATGGACCCATGGCCTGCATAGTAAAGCACAAAAACATCCTGCGGCTTTGCTTGCTGGTGAATCTGGCGAAAGACGTTTAATATTGACTCTTTCGTTGCCTGCTGGTCATATAGTTCATACTTGTGGATCTGCTTAAACATGCGGCTACTTCTTCCCGTCAGGGTATTTGTAAAAGCCAGGGCGTCCGGCTGGGCATAATTTAAATTATAGGTATTGTTTTTATAGGCATTAATGCCAATGGAAAATAAATAAAGATCAGAGGTAGCTATTAATTCACCTACATATTCAATTATTTGATGATCAGGCCTTGATTCAATTTTTTGATAATTGGTTACCACCAGTTTAAAATCATTTTCGCCATTTAGCAGATCAACATCATAGGATCTCCTGACTTCCTCCTGATTGTACATTTTCACCTGATCGTCAACAAGGATAAGTTTATTGTTTTGGAAAATACTTACTTCCTTCACTCCTCCGCCCCCATCGTAAATCACCACATTAAGCCGTACGCGCTTACTTTCAGTCGAGTATGACCTTCTTTTCACTTCCAATCCTCTCGTTTGGCCTGCTGCTATGATTGGTTCCTCAAACAGTCCTGCTGACGGTCTGTCTAATTTGGTCAGGTCAAACACACGTTCTCCTTTTTCCCTTAGAATCGATGACGCGGATTTGCCAGTTAACACCACATCCCTGATTACATCTGGCCTATAAAGAATATCAAAATATTGTTCTGCATTATAATAGTCGGAAAGTTGATCAAATCCCCTGTTTACTTCCCAAACAAAATATTCCCCTCCTGTCGAAGAACAAGAGAAATACCCCTCCGGAGAATAACAAATCCACTCCTTATTTTCAGCGAGAAAAAGGGTCGTGATTGGATCTATCTGTTCTCCTAACTCTGCCAAATCCTTTTGAAAATCCTTGTATACCTTTTCTTTACTATCTGCTAAAAACTCAATCGTAAGTTGCCACGCCTCCTTATTTTTTACTTTAACCAATGAATCCAACCCATATGCCTTGAAAAATTCGTGGTATTCTCTATCATCATAAACCTCCCACATCGAAGGAATATGCCCGCTGGCCTCTATTTTCCAAATTTTCACGGTTTGGTCGTCACTACCGGTTGCCACAAATTTTTCATCGGGAGAGAGAGCAATGGATCGGATGCCACCTGTATGTCCCACCATTTCCTTCGTGAGCACTCCGTCACTATTATATAACTTCAATGAAAAGTCACTCCCAACAATCACATATCCGGCGGAAGTTTTTGTATAGGAAAGAACACGACCATCTACGGCAGGATCGTTATAGATGGTCTTGCCTCCCGAAATATCGACGCTGTATAAATCTTTCAAATAAATTCCCCGATCCCTGGATTGCTCTGCGTTAAAATCAACCAGGTCATGCACATCTTTTACCTGGAAACTACCAAAATCAAATATGAATGCATTTTTATCCTGGGATCTTTTGGAAGGCTTAATTTTTGAAATGATTAATTCATTATTATTCAAATATTTCAATCCCCAAATCACACTTCCGACGCCTTTTACCCTGCGGATTTCATTCCCATTTATGGCATTCCACAGCAGTATCTCGTTATTTTCACCACCTGCAGAAGCAACCTGGTAATTCCCCTCAATAGATTTTGGGCTAAAATCACAGGAACCCGCTGTATTCCCATGCCGGTTAAAAGTGGCAAACTTGTTCAATTCCGGTACAGAAAAACTGGTGCCAATTCCGTCTACATTATTTAGTGTCACCAATACCTTACTATCATGTGAAAAAGTAATGGTGTTCACATGATTATTAAATCCGTTAACTTCCTTGACAAGTTGGCCTTGATTATTCCATAATACCAGTGTTTTCGCCTCATCCGCTGAAGCAAAATATCTGCCATCGGGAGAGAATTTCAAGGTAGTAACGTTCTCCTTATGCTTTGAGATTGTTCGACGTGGGTAGGATGTTTTGGAACCAGAAATAGAGGCTAAATTATATAACAAGATATCTCTATCGTCACCGGCCACCAGCAGGTCCATTGTTTTTGGCGAAAAGGAAATGGAGGTGATTCGATATTCATGTGGTAAAGAACAAATCTTCATCAACGCATTTCTGGCATCCATTTGCCACAGGATCACCGCTCCATCATCACTCCCACTGGCCAGGTATTTACCGTCAAATGAGAAGCTTAACGTGTTTACCACATTAGTATGTCCTTTACCAATGGCAAACTGCTTACCTTCTTCTAAATCTATGATGACAATATAGTTGCTTTCCAGCCCACTTACAGGATAGCCGCTAACGGCCAGGTAACGGCCATCAGGAGAGATCGCAGAAGCATACAGCATACCTTCCGGACCTTCCCCGATCTGGCAATAATACTGATTGATCATCTCCCCGGAAAATGCATCCCATGTCCTGATGCTTTTATCCTCTGAAATTGAGATTATTCTCTCTCCATCGGGTGTATAGTGGATGTTGTATATTTTGCCGCTGTGTCCGTCAGGATCTATGACAATGCGAGGGACACCCACATCGAGTGCCATACCTCCATAGGCATTCCAGAATAACACAATTAGTAGCGCAATTATCTTTTTAAGTTGATTATTCATCCATGTTTTCTTTAATGGGAGCTTATATAGCAACTTTTCGCCATTTCTTAAAATCATTTTACCCACAATTTAATCATTTCTTTATACTTTTTTTTCTACTTTTGCCACCGTTGACACCATGTAATGCATTCTGTTTTATTGTATCACCAGTTCGCTACTTTTTCTACCAATGACGCATAAAACAGACTGCCAATCAAAAAACTATATAGAATGAAAGATGTAGCCATCGGAATTGACATAGGGGGTACCTATTCCAAGCTAGGTATAGTAGACCGGGAAGGCAATTGCCTTGTAGAAAGTAGTATTCCCACTAAGGTACACCTGGAGTTTTACACCTTTTTTGAAGCCATCGTAAAAGAAATTGATCACATAAGAAAGCCTCTTGGAGATTTGATCAATATTGTTGGGATAGGCATAGGGGCGCCAAATGCCAACTATTTTTCCGGTAACATAGAAAGCGCCGCCAACCTCAACTGGAAAGGCACAGTGCCGATTGTTAAGACATTTAAAGAGCATTATAACCTTCCTACTTTTTTGACGAATGACGCCAACGCGGCAGCGATCGGTGAGAAAATCTTTGGGGGGGCTAAGAACCTGGATGATTTTATTGTCATCACCTTGGGTACCGGGCTTGGCTCCGGCTTTTACGCTAATGGCAGCCTGATCTATGGGTTCAATGGCTTCGCAGGAGAGTTGGGCCACATTATTGTAAAAAGAAATGGTAGGATGGGAACCGTGGGTCTGCGGGGAACACTTGAGTCTTATGTTTCGGCCACCGGCATGAAACGAACCATTTTCCAATTGATGGCTGATTCATTGGAAGACAGCCCCCTGAGGGATATCCCATACACTCACATGACCTCCAAAAAAATCTACGAGGCAGCAGTCAAAGGTGACAAATTAGCACTCGAAGCGTTTGACCTGACCAGCAGATATCTCGGGGAAGCATTGGCCATCGCCGTATCACATACCAATCCGAAAGCTATTTTCCTTTTTGGTGGCCTGGCAAAGGCCGGTGACCTGATCATAAAGCCAACTAAGGAATACATGGAAAGCCACCTGCTGCCCATTTACAGGAACAAAGTGGATATTCTTCCATCGGGCCTTTCGGAAACAAACGCAGCGGTATTAGGCGCCAGTGCGTTAGTGTGGAGTGAAGCGAATTAAAAAGTGCGTTTATTTAACAAATTCGCTTTTGTCTGTTAAATTTACCCGTGAATCAACCGAGAAAAGACTAGAATATGGACAAAAAAATATTACCACTTGTAGTAACGCTTTTAATAGCAATCATTGTGATTGTTTCCCTATCGTCGAGTATATTTTTCACCATAAAACCAGGAGAAGAAGCGGTCATATTTAAAAAATTTGGTATCGGATTGGATAAGGAAAATATCTTTGGCGAAGGGTTCCACATGAAGGCGCCATGGAATCCAATTTATCGGTATGAAATCCGGGAAAATGCCATTGAAGAACCTATTGATGTCTTGGATAAAAATAATATGACCATCAATTTGGACGTTACAGCCAGATTCAGACCGTATCCTGATAGAATTGGGTATTTGCATGAACGATTTGGTGAAAATTATGTAGAAAAATTAATCCGGCCTGAAATTCGATCTGCTGTAAGAAGAGTCATAGGACAGTATACTGCCGAAGAATTGTCTTCCACAAAAAGAGCCGATATTGAACGTACCATTGAAATAGAAATAAAAGAGACATTGGGTACAAAAGAAAACAATATAGAGCTAGTTAAAATATTATTCCGCTCTATCAAACTTCCTCAACAGATCACAAAAGCTATTGAATCCAAGTTACAACAGGAACAGGAGGCGTTGGCTTATCAGTTTAGGTTAGATAAAGAAAAAAGTGAAGCAGAACGAAAAAGAATTGCTGCTGAAGGGGAAGCACAAGCAAATGCTATTATTAACAGCAGTTTAACCGATGAACTATTAAAAATGAGAGGAATAGAAGCCACGCGAGACTTAGCAAATTCCCAAAACACAAAGGTTATAATTGTTGGCAACAGCAAGGATGGGCTGCCTATCATACTTGGAGATAATTAGGATAATTAGCGCGTCATGAGTTTGAATGCGCTATTTTTTTGTTTGATATATATATGTGTGTATAATAATAAGTAACAAAAATGTCGAATTTTGCAGAATTAAAAATTAATGGTAAAACGTACCAGCTACCTATCATCGAAGGTTCAGAAAGTGAAGTTGCGATTGATATCAGTAAATTAAGGGCCGAAAGTAAAGTCATTACCCTGGATGTGGGTTTCAAAAACACGGGATCTACGTCAAGTGCAATCACTTTCCTTGACGGCGAAAAAGGCATCCTGCGATACCGCGGATATCCCATTGAACAGCTTGCAGAGCAGTCTTCCTTCCTGGAAGTGGCCTACTTGCTGATTTATGGTAGCCTGCCTTCGCAAAATGAATTTGCAAAGTTCAACTCTGACATTAAGAAAAACTGGCTTATACATGAAGACATGAAAAAGATCATGGATGGCTTTCCTTCAAAAGCCCACCCCATGGGAATTTTGTCTTCACTAGCCACGTCCCTGACAGCTTTTTTCCCGGAGTCTCTTGACCCTAACAGATCCTGGGACAAGGTTAACCTTACGGTCCACAGGTTAATTGGAAAAATACCTACCCTGATTGCGATGTCTTATAACAAGCAGCAAGGTGTGCCTTTCAATTATCCTAACAGCAAACTGGATTATGTTTCCAATTTCATCGCCATGATGTTTGGTATACCGTCAGAGCAATATGAAGTGAACCCGGTAATCGCCGATGCGATGGATAAGATCTTTATCCTTCATGCTGACCATGAACAAAACTGTTCAACTTCTACTGTGAGGATTGTTGGGTCGTCGCAGGCAAGTTTATATGCTTCTATTGCGGCTGGAATTAATGCACTTTGGGGGCCACTCCACGGTGGCGCTAACCAAGCAGTAATTGAAATGCTGGAAAATATTGAGAAAGATGGTGGTAATGTTGAAAAATACATAAACAAGGCAAAAGACAAAGATGATCCTTTCCGTTTAATGGGCTTTGGCCACAGGGTATACAAGAATTTTGATCCCCGGGCTAAGATATTGAAAAAATGGTCGGATCAGATCCTGGATCAAATGGGCGTTGACTCCCCTATTCTTGACATTGCCAAAAAACTGGAAAAAGTGGCGCTTCAGGACGAGTACTTTGTTGAAAGAAAACTCTACCCTAACGTTGACTTCTATTCGGGTATCATCATGAATGCTATTGGCATTCCTACACAGATGTTCCCTGTGATGTTCACTTTGGGAAGATTACCGGGATGGATTGCCCAGTGGAAAGAGATGAGGGAAAACAAAGAACCTATCGGAAGACCAAGGCAAGTGTATACCGGAGAAAAAGAACGTCCATACGTACCGATAGAGCAACGATAAGAATGAATAATATTGACTAAGGGAATCTTTTCAACTAGATTCCCTTTTTTTATTTAATCGAATCGCAATGGATATAAAAGAGCAATTTGAAATGGCCACCAGAGATGTGAACACATTATCTGAAAAGCCAGATAACGTCACGCTTCTAAAACTATATTCATTATTTAAGCAAGCCACCGAAGGAGATGTCAGCGGTGACCGCCCCGGAGGATTTGATTTTAAAGGCGCTGCCAAATACGACTCATGGAGTGAGCTAAAAGGCATGGACGGCCACACTGCTATGCAAAAATACATTGAACTCGTCGACCAGCTTCTGAACAAATAATGCTTTTTTATCATCCTGACATTTCATCACCTACCTGTGTTTTATCGCCTGAGGAATCGGGACATATCGTTAGGGTATTGCGGAAAGGTATAGGTGACCAGATTGAGGTGACCGATGGAAAAGGCCTGATTGCCAAAGCAACCCTGGTGGAGACCAACAGCAGAAAATGTCGTATTGAGATCATTGAAACAAAACAATCACCCCTCCCCCCTGTCAAGCTGCACCTGGCTGTATCACCTACAAAAAATATTGATCGCATCACATGGATGGTAGAAAAGGCTGTGGAGATTGGTATAAACGAAATCAGCTTCCCCATTTGTCACCACAGCGAGCGAAAGGTGATCAACATCGATAAAATTGTGTCAAAGGCTATCAGCGCCCTGAAACAGAGTAAAGGGGCTTACCTTCCAAAAATTAATGAAACAGTAAAATTCAAGGATTTTTTGCAGGCTGCACATCCTGAAAATGATAAGTACATCGCACACCTTTCCAGTGACGACACACCTGACTTAATGGCCTCAGCCAAAAAAGGCTCTTCTTACCTTGTGGTAGTGGGGCCCGAAGGGGACTTTACGGATGATGAAATTTCACTGGCAATAAAGAAAAATTTTAAAATGGTTAAGCTGGGAAATAAGCGACTCCGCACTGAAACTGCTGCCTTACATGCCTGTAGTATGATCAATGCCATTCATTACTGAAATTCTTCAAACACGTGCTGCCTTCCACTCTTGGTATATCGGTACCAGGTGCCTGTTTTGTCCCCGTTTTTATAGTTGCCTGAGTATTCAATGACACCCTTATCTGAATAAAATTTCCATTCGCCAGTTTCCTTTCCGTTTTTAAACTTCCCCCTTTGTATCAAAATCCCATTTTTATTATAGAAATTCCATTCTCCATGAGGTAAGCCATTTTCATACTGCCCCTCCCTTTTTATGGTTCCATCCTCATAGTAAAATAACCAGAGGCCTTCGTATAAACCATCTTTAAAAACTCCTTCCTTTTCAATTCGCCCATTCGGATAATAATAGATAGACGAATCATTCTGCAACCCTTCTACCCACTGCTCCCTGGCAATAAGATTTCCATCCGCATCATAGTAAACAGATAAACCGTGTAGTTGATCATTCCGGTAATTTTCCACACTGCTTATTACGCCGCTGGGATAATAGAACCTCCAGACGCCAATCTTTTTTTCAGCGGCCAATTCCCCTTCCAATTTTACAGAATCATTTTCATAATATTCTCTCAATAAAGTCTGACTAAATGTATCGCTACTCATTAAATTGAAAATCAGATATATAAGAAATGAAAAGGAAATATTTACTGAAATTCTAAATGCGTCTGACATAAAATGTGGATAATTAAGTTCTAATTTATTACTAAATTAATGCAGATAGCCATTATATTTACCGACGTTTATTTGCTAAATGTCATTGTCAGCCTAACCTATGCTCGATAAGAATTTATATAATTTTTACCTCTCCTACCGGTTAAACGGAAAGATTCATCTCGAGTGGGTGGAAGGCATTAATCTTCGACATGCCAAAGATAAAATCCTTTTTAAGGTGCCGGATGCCTCTGATCTTATGGATTGGACAAATGAGCGCAAAGAGGATCTTGAGGCATACCTTCGCAAAATACGGTCAGCAGAAGAGAAATCAGAAGAAAACAGGTCTGCTAAACTGTAATTAATTCGCTAAATTTTTCCTGGAATCTTTGAAGCAAGGTGGTATGACCGCATCCGAGTACTTTGACCTCTGGCGCTGCCAATAGGTTTTTAAGTGGCGTAATATATGCAGGCGTAATGATCCGATCATATTTGCCAAGGACAAAAACAACTTCCATCTTTTTATCCTCGATCTTCTCAGCCATCACTTCAAGATTTACAAATAAATTTCTGTGAAAAACCCAAGATCTATACACCTTCATTCTCTTTTCGCGGGTATCCATCTCATTCAGTGCAAATTTCCGCACACGCCCATCCACGATATTCAACCGGTCCAGTAGTAGAGCGGTCTTCCTTAGTATTTCAGGATGATCAACTACTTGCCTAAACAGCCACCGCACCGCCACAGACCTTGTGGCAAGCTGGTACCAAAAATCTTTTTTTATCCCATCTGGCGCTACCAGGATTAGCTTTCTTATCAGATGAGGAAAGGACGACGCAAAACTTAAGGCATACTTCCCTCCCATGCTAAACCCGATCACTATAAACTGATCTATATTGGTTTGCCGCAGAAAATCCTCAAACACTTGTTGCAGCTTGAAAGGCGCCAAAGGCGGGTGAACCGGTGGTAGTGAACTCAAGCCATGATAAAATAAATCGAAGGAATAGATCGTCCATTCGGGGCTTACATCGGAGAGCTGACCGAAGACTTCGCTATCCTGACCGTAACCATGAAAAGCAATCACACTTTTTTTCCCTTCTCCGAAAACCTTGACAGTCAGAAAATCGTCATTACTACGACAAAAAATGTGTTTATTAGCAACCACTACCCACTATGATTTTAAATATTTACCACCTTTTCCGTCAAAATACAACCCTTTATCTAAATTCTGCAAAAAAATCATTCGTTTTCAAAACCTTTTTAGGCTCAATTGGTTAAAGGCAAAAAAGAAACTTTGAAAAACTAAATAGTTTCCTGAGTTTTGCATGATGGAACCAAAGGCAGAAGAAACCAAATCACAGATTATCAACACATCGATCGAGCTTTTTTTGAAAAACGGGTTCAAAAGAGTGACGATGGATGACATCGCCCGTGAGATGGGGATTTCCAAAAAAACAATTTATCAGCATTTCAGGGACAAGGAAGAAATCATTATTACCGCCACCCAAATGCATGTAGAAAAGGAATGCGAGATCATGGTAAACCTCCGCAAAAACACTACCAATGCCGTGGAGCACTTATTCCATTTATCCCAGTCACTCAGGGAAATCTTTAACAACATGCACGCCACGGTCCTGCAGGATTTAAAAAGGTACTACAAAAAAGCCTGGGTGATCTACCAAAAATTTGAAAAGGAAGTACTATTCAAGGAAATAGAAACATCCTTGCAAACAGGTATTAAGGAAGGATTTTTCAGAAAAGAAATAAATGTCAAGATTTTGTCGACCCTGCGCCTGATTGAAATCCAGATGTCATTTGACAATGAAGTGTTTGACCACAACACTCATTCGCTGTTTGATATACAGCATCAACTGCTGGAACATTTCACCTATGGAATATTATCCGAAAAAGGAATTGAATTATACAATAGCTATAAAAAACAACTGACCCATGAGAAATAAAAATTACATATTGATTCCCATATTATTTTTGACACTGAGCCTTAAGGCTTTTTGTCAGGAAAACGGGCAGATCATTATGAATCTGACTGAATGTTTACAATATGCATATGAGCATAATGAACAGGTGATAATTGCCAACCTTGAAAGAGAAGCATCAAAGGCTTATGTTGGTGAAATTATGTCAGATGGTTTACCACAGATTGAAGCAAGTGCAGAATTCAAAAAGAATCTCAAAATCCGGACCACGCTGATAGATGCAAACAGTTTTAATCCAACCATACCAGAAGGAGACTCCTTAATACAAGCCCAGTTTGGAACTCCATATGAGGGGGATATCGGAATCAATGCAACACAGATGGTGTTTGACGGTTCATATTTTGTTGGTTTAAAGGCAGCAAGAACTTTCAAAGAATTATCAAATAAAGATTATATAAAAACTAAAACGGATGTTGCAGAAGCAGTAAGTAAAGCATACTATTCTGTTTTAGTTAACGAGGAAGCTTTAAGACTAATTGAAATAAATTTTCAGCGACTTGACAGTTTACTTCGAGAAACAAGAATAATGTATGAAAATGGGATGGCAGAAAAAATAGATGTTTCGAGAGTCCAGGTACAATACAACAATATGAAAACCAATCTCTCAAACCAGCAGAGGTTACTAGGTTATAGTAAGAATCTTTTAAAATTTCAAATGGGTATGAATTTAAACACTGATCTCAATATTGCCGATAAACCAAGTGATCTTGAGGTCACAATAGTTCATGACCTTGAAGAGGAAATTAATTACAACCAGAGGATTGAATATGAACAATTGTTTGTTAATCAACAACTAGCTGAATTGGATTTGAAAAACAATCATGTTCAGTACCTACCAAAAGTTGATATATATTTTGGGTTTGGGTTAAATGCTGGTACAGGCTCATCTGATCAATTACTAAATATCGGTGGACCAAGTTGGTTTGATTACCAGACAGTAGGTCTGAGAGGATCATTACCGATATTTGATGGTCTCAAAAAAGCAAAACGTATCCAACAGAATAGAATCAAACTTGAACAGATTGATTACCAGTTTGCTCAACTTAGGAAACAGATAAATATTGAAATAATCAATTCAAAAATTAATCTTCAAAACAGCATGGATGATCTGGAAAATCAGATCGGAAATATGCAATTGGCCGAGGAGGTATATAATATTTCCAAAATAAAATATCAGGAAGGAGTTGGTTCAAACATCGAACTAACAGAAGCTGATAATGCATTTAAGCAAGCACAATCAAATTATTTTAGCGCACTTTTGGAAACACTATTGGCTAAAGTAGATTATGAAAAAGCCCTTGGAATCTTATTAAAAAATTAAATCCCTGTAACACAATGAAACTTAATCAAATTATAGCGACACTGCTTATCTTAACTGTTGCTTTTGCCTGTGAGAAGCCCGACAAAACGGCAAAGAAAAAAGAAGAACTCAACGAGTTAAAAAAACAACAACATGAGTTAAAGGAAAAAATCAGCCATTTAGAAGAAGAAATCGCCAAGCTGGATCCCGAATTTGCTAAACAAAACAGGAAAGCAACGCTGGTCACTACGCTACCTGTTAAACAAGGTGCGTTCATTCACATGATAGAAGTAAGTGGGTCGGTTAAATCAAAAAAGAACGTGGTTCTTAGTGCAGAATCGATCGGTGCGATTTTAAGTGTCAATGTAGTGGAGGGAGATGTAGTAAAAACTGGTCAGTTGATCGCAAGGCAGGATAATTCCATCCTACAAAAACAATTGGCCCAACTGGAGACCCAATATGATCTGGCAGCCGAAGTATACAGCAAACAGGCGAAGCTTTGGGAGAAAAAGATTGGTACAGAAATCCAATACCTGGAAGCGAAAAACGCTAAAGAATCATTGGAACAACAGATCGCCAATGTAAAAACCCAAATTGGAAAAACCTATATCAAAGCGCCTTTCGGTGGCACGATAGAAAGGGTTTTTGTGAATGAAGGAGAAATGGCTATGGCTGGAAAACAAATTGCCCAGATAGTAAACCACTCCGGCCTGTATGTTTCAGCTGATGTCTCTGAATCCTATGTTAACTCGTTTAGTAAAGGCGATTCGGTGACCATCGATTTTCCAGCCATTCAAAAAACAATTACTTCGAGAATTTCGGCGATCGGTCAGGTGATCGATGAGCAAAACAGGACCTTTAGCGTGGAAATACCGCTGCCAAAGATTGATTTTAAAGTCAAGCCTAACCTCATCGCTGTGGTCAAGATCAAGGATTATGAAGATCAAAATACATCCATCGTTCCAACCAATCTGATCCAACAGGATATGTCGGGAGAATACGTGTTTATCACTGAAAATAAAGATGATCAGACAACAGCCAAGAAAGCGCACATTAAAAGCGGCATGACCTATAAAAACCAAACGATGATTGTTTCCGGGCTAAATGGTGGTGAGGTGCTAATAAAAGACGGTTTTAAAGAAGTGATTGATGGAACCCCATTAAAAATAGTTGATAGCGTACTTTAACAATACCTCTATGGACCAGGAAAAAAAAGAAAATAAAATCTATACAAGGGAGTTCAAGCTCAGCTCTGCCTCGATAGATAATAAGACGGTCGTATTTGTATTGACCTTTATGATCGTCATATTTGGGGTTTTCACGTATGTGGTGATCCCGAAAGAAAGCTTCCCGGAGGTGGTCATCCCCACGATCTATGTGGGAACACCCTATAACGGAAACCCACCGGTAGATATCGAAAACCTTATTACCCGGCCTATCGAAAAGGAATTACAATCAATTTCCGGAGTAAAGGACATTAACTCGACTTCTGTGCAGGATTATTCTTCGATCGTCATCGAATTTAACCCTGACACTGAAATCCCTAAAGCGTTACAGGATGTGAAGGATGCGGTGGACCGGGCCAAAAGGGAACTCCCCAATGACCTTGACACCGATCCATCAGTCATGGACATCGACCTGACTGAAATGCCCATCATGTTTGTCAATATTTCCGGGGATTATAGTATTAATGAGCTAAAATCATTTGCCGAATATCTCGAAGAAGAGATTGAAAAACTATCAGAGATTTCTAAATGTGAGGTGCGTGGCGCCAGGGAGCGCGAGATAAGAATCGATGCTGACATCCATAAAATGGAAGCCATGCAAGTGAGCTTCTCTGATATTAGGGATGCAATTGGCAATGAAAACGTAACGCTCTCAGGGGGTAATATCCTTGCAGGTGATTTCAGAAGGTCTCTGCGAGTAGACGGTGAGTTTAAAACCGTCAATGAAATCAAAAGGGTCATTGTGAAAGATGAAGATCAGCGAATCGTCTACGTAGAAGATATCGCTTCAGTAATTGACTCCTATGAAGAAACGAAGAGTTTCGCACGAAATAAATTAGAGCCGGTTGTTACGCTGGACGTCGTTAAAAGAGGTGGGGAAAACCTCATTCTTACTGCAGAAAAAATCAATAAGATTATCGAAAAGGCGCAGCGGGACCGATTCCCGGATGACCTGGAAATTACCATTACCAATGACCAGTCCAAGTTTACCAAAAGTATGGTGAACAATCTTGAAAACAGCATCATCACCAGTATGATTCTGGTCGTATTGGTATTGATGTTCTTTATGGGACTCAGGAACGCTTTATTTGTTGGGATAGCCATTCCATTGTCCATGTTCATGTCATTTATGATCCTTGGCTCCATCGGGTATTCTGCCAATATGATGGTGCTTTTTGGCCTCATACTGGCCTTGGGTATGTTGGTGGATAATGGTATCGTGGTCGTAGAGAACATTTACCGGTTAATGCAGCAGGGTTATTCCCACATCCGTGCTGCGAAAGAAGGTGTTGGAGAAGTGGCATGGCCTATTATTACCAGTACAATGACCACATTAGCAGCCTTCGTCCCACTGGCCTTTTGGCAGGGAATAATGGGTGAGTTTATGAAGTATCTGCCCATCACACTGATTATTGTTTTGTCGTCTTCACTTTTTGTTGCGCTGGTAATTAACCCGATGCTGACTTCGGTTTATATGAAACTTGAGGAAAACAAAATGAAGCGCAATGTCATGTTTATTATTGTGGGTGTATTAATGGCCTTTGCCTTTTTATTTTATTACCTCGAGGTATTCATATTTGGAAATATTTTGATGCTAATGGCGATCGCCTTGCCATTTACTTTTTATGTATTAAATCCGTCTGTAAGTTGGTTTCAGAATTCACTCATTCCATTTATGGAAAGGGTCTACTCTAATACGATTGATTTTGCCCTTCATGGGAGGAGACCTTTGGTTTTCCTGGGAGGAACCATCGCCCTGTTTTTACTAACGTTTGTATTGCTGGGGATGAGGGCTCCAAAAGTCAATCTTTTTGCTCCCAACGAGCCAAATTTCATCACAGTTTTGATGGAAAAACCGATTGGGTACGACATTGAATCGACCAATGAATTCTGTATGAAGGTTGAAAAAGATGTTATCGATGTGCTCGAAAAATATAAGATTGGCGTAGAATCGATCATTGCAAAGGTTGGTGAAGGAGCCAGCGATCCTAACCAGTTCGTTGGCGCTCAAGCAACGCCGAATAAAGCCATGATCAACGTTTCCTTCTATGAATACGATAAACGTGGCGGCATCAATACCCAGCAGGCAATGGATGAGATCAGGGATCTTGTGCAAAAATACCCAGGGGTAGAAATTACCGTAGACAAAGATGCTGTGGGACCTCCCGTTGGGAAACCAATCAATATTGAAATCTCTGGGGAAAATTATGAAAAACTAATTTCAGTTGCCGATATGGTTAAAAAATCGATTGAGAATTCGGGAGTAAGAGGCCTCGAGGAGCTCAAATCGGACCTGGAAACAGGAAAACCGGAAATGTTAGTGGAGATCGACCGGGATAAAGCGCAACGATTGGGATTATCCACCGGACAAATTGCATCAGAACTGAGAACCGCTTTATTTGGAACTGAGATAACAAAATTTAAAGAAGGCGAAGATGATTACCCGATTCAACTGCGATTGAAAGATGAATACCGTTACGATATCGACGCGTTAATTAACAAGCGGGTCACATTCAGGGACAATAAGGGAAATCTCAAACAAATCCCCATTTCCTCGATTGCTGATATCAAATATTCATCGACGTACGGATCGGTTAAAAGGAAAGATCTCGACAGGGTTATTTCACTGTATTCGAATGTATTGGAAGGATACAATGGAAATGAAATTGTCAATGAATTAAAATTACTTCTTGACGATCTGAATTTTCCTGAGGGATATGACTATAAATTCACAGGAGAGCAGGAAGAACAGGAAGAATCAGGATTGTTCCTGATGAAAGCCCTGGCAATTGCCGTCTTTTCAATTTTCCTCATCATCGTTGCACAATTCAACTCATTAACAGCTCCTTTTATCATAATGGCATCTGTGCTTTTCAGTACTATTGGTGTATTTCTTGGGCTGGTGGTCTTTAATATGGATTTCATTATTATTATGACGGGAATCGGGATTATTTCCCTGGCCGGCGTAGTTGTTAATAACGCTATCGTATTGATCGACTACACTAACCTGGTAAGGAAAAGAAGGCGGTTAGAACTCGGCCTGGGACCAAATGATAGATTGCCTTACGACGAGCTATTGGAATCGATTAAGGTAGCTGGTAAAACAAGGTTGAGACCTGTCTTGTTAACCGCAATCACCACCGTGCTTGGATTGGTGCCGATGGCCATAGGTTTGAATATTGACTACATCGGGTTTTTCACAAAGTTTGATGCCAACTTATACATGGGAGGTGATAATGCCACTTTCTGGGGGCCAATGGCCTGGACGGTGATATTCGGTTTGACATTTGCCACCTTCCTTACCCTGGTAATTGTGCCGGTGATGTACCTGCTGGCAGATATTGCGGGTGCAAAATTCAGTAAATCAACAAAATAATTTATTAGACAGGAGCAGGCTTAACCAACTTGCTCCTGTTTTTTCCTTCATTTCATGGACAAGCTAACAAAGATTGCCTTTCTCAGTATTCTCTTTATCCTGATAGATTTATATGCTTATTATGCATTAAAGCCTTTGTTTGACGGCTCTTCTTTATTGGTAAAGAGGATTTTGTTTTCCGTCTATTGGGGGCTTACTTCCCTCAGCATCCTTGGTGTTATCGCATACAACCTGGCGATCCCGGATTACCTGCCAAAGTACTTCCGGAGCTTCATCATTGTTGGCCTATTTACCATATATTTCTCAAAGGCATTTGGCCTTGTGTTTATTTTGCTTGACGACATCAGAAGAGCCTTTGTCTGGGTATTTCAGCAAACTACATCGCTGTTCGCAGAAAACAAAAAAGTAGACCCTGTGGAACGGCTGAATTTTATCAGGAAGGTTTCATTGGCTGCCGCTGCTATACCTTTATCTACTATGACATTTGGCGTGATTTCGGGAGCTTATGATTATAGAGTGCGGAGGCGTACCATCACGCTGCCAAATCTCCCATCCTCTTTTGATGGGATCAGAATCGCCCAGTTGTCTGATATTCATTCCGGAAGTTTTTTTAACAAGACAGCCGTCCAGGGAGGCGTAGACATGTTGTTGAATGAAAAGCCGGATGTCATATTTTTCACTGGCGACCTGGTAAACAATGAATCAGATGAATTGGATGAGTATTTTGATGTCTTCAAAAAAGTGAAAGCCCCGCTGGGTGTTTATTCCACCTTAGGCAACCACGATTACGGAGACTATCGCTACTGGCCCAACTCACAGGCTAAACAAAAAAACCTGGAAAAACTGATCCGGGGACACCGCGAGATGGGGTGGGACATCTTGTTAAATGAGAACAGAACGCTGCGTGTAGACAACCAGAGCATCGGCATCGTTGGTGTGGAAAACTGGGGAGCAGGAAGATTCTCTAAATATGGTGATCTGTCAAAAGCCTATCAGGGAATAGAAGAACAGCCCGTGAAACTGCTTTTGTCCCATGACCCGAGCCACTGGGATGCAGAAGTGCGACCAAAATTTTCTGACATCGACATCACATTCTCAGGACATACTCATGGTTTTCAGTTCGGCATTGAATTGGGCAACTTTAAGTGGAGTCCTTCACAATATATTTACAGGCAATGGGCCGATCTCTATCAGGAAGGCAAGCAGTATATCTATGTAAACAGGGGATACGGATTCCTGGGATACCCCGGCAGAATTGGCATCCTTCCCGAAATAACAATCATTGAATTGAAAAGCGCATAGTGCAATGAATGCAAGAAAAGCCGTCTAAATATTAAAAGTTGGATTTTTTATTGGCGCTTGCAAAAGCCAAGTGATGGCATGAATTGGTACGTCTATTTAAAAAACATCACGCTTGCTTATTGCTTTTTCCAATCGTCGGAAGAAGAAACGGTCATAGTACCATCCTTATAGACCAGAATGTAGTCGACCATACTGGTCTTAGTGCAGCCCTGAAAACTGTTGGCCCCACTGCAACTGTATAAAATCGGGTAGGAATATCCGTAGGACCTCTCAAACTTTAGCACTTCTCCAGCATCATCCACGATAAATCCCCAATTGAAAGCAATCTCCCCCTCCTCGCAATTTTCCGGCAAAAACGCCTGGTAGTCATACCGATAAGCGCCGGTGCCATCACTATTTAATTTTAGATACCCGGCTTTTCGTCCTTTGTACAGGCCAAAAAATTTGCTATCCACTTCAAAGGTGGTTTTGATTTCCTTCTGATTATGCACCAGAAGCCTTTCCTTGTAGGTATGATCTTGACCTTTGAAGGAACCCAATGTGAAGAACATGAGAAGAAACAATGTGTATTTCATATATTTAGATTGTCTGTTTTTATCGGTTCAAATGCCGTCCCTGCCGACAGGCTGTGAACCACCATTTAATTATCCCTTTGTGTATATCAATACTTTTACATGGTGGCTTCGTGAAGTAGTCTAATTTGTGTTGCGGAAAAATAATAAATATTTCCCTTTCGGCACAGCATTTAAATTGCCGACCCTCGATTTCCAAAGAAATGTCGGTTGCATTCTTTTATTTTTTACCATTACTTTGCCCCCTTTCTTATGGAAACACAGATGTTTATATACACTATTCCCTTTATTTCAGCCCTCATCGGATGGATCACCAATTATATAGCTATCAAGATGCTTTTCCATCCGAAGAAAAAAATAAAGGTGCTTTTTTTCAGTATTCAGGGGATTTTCCCAAAAAGACAGCATATCCTTGCCGCTCGCCTGGGAAATATCGTGGCAACGGAACTTTTTTCTTTTGACGATATCAAAGACAGGTTTACCTCCACAGGAACAGCCCATGAAATAAACCAGATATTGGATGAAAAGCTGGAGGACTTTATGGAAAACAAACTTAAGTCTACCATGCCCATGCTGTCGATGTTTATGAACGCTGATGTAAAAGCAAAAATTAAGAACACTCTTCACGAGGAATTTCAAAACATCTTGCCGGATATACTGAACCGCTTTTCAGATAAACTGGAGAAAGAGGTTGATGTCGAATCAATCGTGGCAGCAAAAGTTTCCTCTTTTTCCACTGATAAACTTGAACAAATCCTCTATTCCATCATGAGCAAGGAATTTCGCTTCATCGAGATCCTGGGTGGTATTTTGGGATTTGTGATTGGACTAATGCAATTGGTAATCATCTATCTCTAATTCGAAAAGTTGAAGAATTGTAAGGTGCCTTACAACAATTCTTCATATTATTTTGTTGTATAGCTTATCCAAAAAATTTTGTATCGAGATTAATTCTCCAGCAAAATGTTATTATATTAGAGTTAGTTCAATCACTAATCCATGAAAACAAATTACATCTTCCTGTTTTTAGTTGTTGTGGTATTCAGTTCCTGCCTTCGTAACGAATACCTGGTTGAGTCAGATTACAGTTATCGGGGAAAGTTTAAGAAATACAATTCCTTCGGTTTTATGACGGACATTGGTATAAACAATGATTCGTTAAATCAGAGAATGGCCATTGAGGAAGCGATAGCCCGTAGAATGAAGCTACAGGGGTATAAGTTAAAAGATGTCAAGCCAGATATACTTGTTTCCTATAAAATGTTTTATGATGAGTTTAAGTTCAATGGCTTCTACCAGCCTGATTTCACTAACTGGCTTCTTACTGAAAATGAAAATGAGGAGTATGAACCTGTGAAATATAAAATGTACGAGGGTACTATCATCGTTATTCTTTGGGACAGAAAGCAGAAAAGTGTGGTGTGGCAGGGTTATGCGACCACTCTATTTGGCAATCCCCATAAAAATGACAAATATATAAACTGGGCAGTAAGGTCTATTTTTGACCAGTACAGGGTTTTTGGTGAGGAATATGAGTTTGGAACTAAACTGAATTAAAAAATTTACTATATTTGAGAGGTTTATTTTAAACCACAGCCTACTCGAAACAAGCTTAAGTCCCTAGCGGGCTTAAGCTTTTTTCATTTATAGACCTTTGGGAAGAAATCCGGGAGATTTATTTATCGTCCGATTTCTTATTAAACTCCTTAAAAATATCTACATGCATGACGCCTGCCGCAATGGCGATGATGCAAACAGCAATAATTACAAATGTCTCAGCTCCTGAGCCTACTGGTGGATCAAACATAATTTTGTATTTAGATTAAAATTCAAGGCGCTAATTTAAAATTATTTTAGGATTGAGGGGATATGGAAATTATAAAAATTAAAACACTTCCCACTCCAGGGTATATTTTGCCTTGTCGGTTTCCTCCTTATTCCTTTTCATATCGGTCGTGAAAGGTCCGCTTACTCCTTCGATCTCAAATGAAAAGGTTCCCAGCAGGTCATTGGGAGAAAACCAGTCATGATCCCAGAGTTCTATGACTATTGCCTGACCTTCTCTTACCCCTTTGATTTCCACGTTGAGACCAACCGTGGAATCCATCGGAATGTGCATCATCCTTTTTTTCCTGGGCCAGATTTTTTTCCCTTTAAACTTCAGGAATACGTCGTCATATTCGTTTTCTTCGACAAAATAGCAGTACAGATTGTTGAGGCTCAATGTAAACGTTTTTTCAGGCATGTCGTCTGGTTTTGTTGACATTTCAAATTAAAAAAATCCAGGCGAAATACCAGCCATTAGCTTCCCATCAACAATTTAATTTCGGCCCAACGATTTCCATATCCCCATTCCCTCGATTCCGGTCGCCAAACAATTGAAGTTCAAAACAACTTTCCGAAAGTTTCAACTTTAGGAAAGTTCAATCAGAAGTGGATGAAAGGGTTCCTAGCTTCCGAACCACTTGAAAGACTTTTTAAAGCGATCTCACTTGATGTTAAACAAGCTCCCCATTATTTAAAAATCTGTATGATAGAATAGGCAGCCTACTGTCTCGGATGGATATCACTGCCCGATGAGGAATCAACATTAACACGTTCAGGATTGCCCTTGTAGTAGATGTCGCTGCCACCAGAGGCACTGGCACTTAACTTCTTATGTACTGTAATTTGAATATCGGACCCTCCACTGCCATGGACATCTGCTTCTTCCGTTTCAAGTTCGTAGGCCTTGATGTCACTACCTCCACTGGCGTTGGCTAAGAAAAAAGTCGCAGAGCCAGACAAGTACACATCAGAGCCTCCTGAACAATCTACATCCACTTCTTCCACATCGATATCCATTCGCAGATCGCTTCCTCCCGAGGCCTTTAACACCAGGCTTTCTGATTTGAGGTTGTCCTTCGATTCTACGTCAGAGCCACCGGAAGCTTTGACACCCCTGAGCGTTGGTGCATAGATAAAGACTTTGTCATCGCTATTCCATTTAAAATTGAATAAGCTGCTTTCATGCCTCACGACTAATTCACCATTGTCAACAAAGGT
>JBNLGG010000051.1:0-31461 GCA_050305935.1 Cyclobacteriaceae bacterium
AGCTTTTTATTGAAGGGAGTGGTCGGCTGGGGGCAGAGGGCAGAGGGCAGAGGGCAGAGGGCGGAGAGCAGAGAGCGGAGAAGTTGGAAGACCGGTGACCGAAGACGGATGACCGATGATCGAAGACCCAAGTCAGAGGATGGGAATTGGAAGATGAGGCAGAGGGCAGAGAGCAGAGGGCAGAGAGCAAAGAGCAGAGAGCAGAGGGCGGAGAGCAGAGAGCAGAGAAGTTGGAAGACCGGTGACCGAAGACGGATGACCGATGATCGAAGACTCAAGTCAGAGGATGGGAATTGGAAGATGAGGCAGAGGGCAGAGAGCAAAGGGCAGAGGGCAGAGAGCGGTGAGCAAGGATTGGGAGTGTCATGTCGTTGTTACTTCGGTGGATAAGGATTGGGGGAAATAGCCTTGCGGTGGCGAAGTTCTATCAGGTTTTTATAGTGTGGAGACTGGTTTTTGCTAAGGGTGTGGATAAAACAGATTCAAATCATTACACCAACAGGAGCAACCCGGGAACTCCTGATGGAATTTGGATTACTCCTGTATCATGTTAAATGGCTGGTCTATGCAATAAGTACTTATCCTTACTTAGTCACCGAACGATAAACTATGGTTTCCATTGTTTTCCTTGGGTAATTTGATGTATCCCTTGCTAAAGAAATCCGTTCGCCATTCATCGGTTCCGTTATGAACAAAGGCATTGGTGGTAGCTTCTCCTGTGGCACCCTCAAACCTGCCGGTTCCTCCGGTAAAGTAAATGGGATCATCAAATCGGGTTTTGTAATAGTCTTTGTTGTCCTTTTCATTAAGAAAGATTTGTCCCGACGGGATCTCGAAGAACAATTCATCCCCATTTGCCGCCACAAAACTGCCAACGGTATTGTAATAATATCCGGTGGACACATTGACACAGAAATTCATTTGTGTGGTCATTTTCCCCAGGTGATTGATATTGCCATCGCCTATCATGGTCAGGTAGAAAACAGGTGGCAGGCCGCACCGGGTATCGGTGTAATCTGAATGATCCCATACAGACAGATTTGTTTTAAATGGAACAGTGACGGTTCCATCCGCATAACCGAATTGATTACCCGCCTGATCAACCAGTTCATCATTGTTTATCGGTTCAGTACTTTCACAGCTAACCATCCAGCCCAGCAGAGCTGTTAAAACGAATAATTTTATCATGTTTTTCATCGTATTGGTGTTGAGTTTCGAAATAATTAAACCACGTGTCTAATCTTGATTGAAGGCCTTCAATACCTTATGTATTACAGGAATAAAGTAACAGGAAAAGGAGATGAGTGGCATATAAGAATTGTTGCAATCCATGATAAATTTGGTGCATATTTCGCTTTTCAATGGTAATGTCGTTGCCTTCCTTTTTTTATCAGGCGATTCGACACCATGTAAGCCCAATGATTTATTCCGTGAGGTTCATTTTTTGCAGCAGTGCCACGAACCGATCATCCGCTTTCAAAGATTCGAAAATAGGATCCACTCCAATATGGGGCATGTTTTGATCATGGGACAGGTAAGCTTTTTCCAACCATTCCATGGCTTCATTTGTATTTCCTGCCCGGGTGTAAAGGGTCGCGATTTGCCAGGGTGTAACAAACGTGCTATCTGAACGCCGGATGAGCATCTCTGCCAGATTTTCAAGAGCCCCTTGGTAACCGTTTTTTTTGTTTCCTTCCTTTAATGCCGCTACTGCCGACTGATCCCCTCGGGTTTCGTAGGATTTTTTCCACATTTCCAAGGCTTCTTCATGCATGCCTTGCAAATGATAGGCCGTGCGGATTGTGGAAAGAGTAAGGGCATCATTGGGGGCAATTTCAAGGTTTCTTTGCAGGACATGCAAGGCCTCTTCATAGCGGTGATCATACAGCAAGTCCATGCCATACAGGGCCTTGTATAAGGGATTAAAGGGATCTAGTTCGATAGCTCTTTTTATTTCTCCAATGGCCATTTCCCGATCCTGACGGGCTATGAAAAGTGCCTGCGATAAGTATGCTCTCGCCGAGGAGTTATTCGGGTTAATGGAGATGGCCTTTCGAAAGGCTTTTATACCTTCCTGGTATTTCCATTCCCCCCAGCAGTTCAATACTCCTAACACAAAATGAACATCAGAGAGGGTGCTGTCCATCGCCAGGGCCTTGGATGCCGAAGTTTTCATTATTTCAAACCCTTCCGAATGGGGGTTCAGCCCCTGCTGCTGCCGTCCAATCCATGCCAAAGATATGCCAGCATATGCCAGCGCATTGCTGGGATCCATATCCCTGGCAAGCTCAAAGTAATACAATGAGGTGTTGAGATCATTTTCTGTTAATTTGTCCCAATAAAAACGGCCTTTCAGGTAAGCTTTGTAAGCATCGGGATTGACTTCCTCAGGGGAGGATAGGTAGGACATTTCTTCATTGGTTAACTCCACTTCGATTTGACGGGCAATATCTTGAACGGCTTTTGATTGTACCAAACGCACCTGGGACATCCCATCCCGATAATCCTTGACCAATAAGTGGTTTTCCTCAGGGAAAACATCAATGAGCTGGATAACCACCCGAACGCTGTCACCTGCTCCAATGACTGATCCTTCGACAATGGTATTGACACCTAGTTCACTGGCAATATCTTTCAGTAACATATCGGTATTCCGATATCGTAAGGTAGAGGTTCGCGAAATCACACGCAAAGAACTTATTTTCCCCAATTCCCCGATCAGGGCGTCATGCATACCCTCCACAAAATAGTCGTTGGATGGTTGGCCGGTCAAATTTTGCAAAGGAAGAATAGCGAGTGATTTTTCGCCCGTCCCTATATTCATGACAGAAAAATAAACACCTGCTGCTGCCAGGATCAAGATCAAAACCACGACTATAACTTTATTTCTCAGCAGGTAATCCGGGAATGGAGAGCGAATTGCACGTTGGCTTTTTAAAACGGATTGGTCAGCAGCTTTCGTGGCCTTCTTTTTAATAATTCCAGGAGCGATCTTAAAATGTTTTTTAAATACCTTATTGAAATAACTTGGACTGTTAAATCCCACCCGATAGGCAATCTCTGATACGGTCGCAGAATTTTTTTCTAAGTATTCCCGGGCCCGTGTCAATCGTTTCTCCGTTATCAGATCACCTGCAGATTTGCCAGTCAGTTTCGTTAGTTTTCTATGCAACATGGATCTGCTTATCCCTGCTTGTCTTGCAAGTTCTTCGACCGAAAAATGCTCATCGGAAATATTATCCTCGATGATTTTGTGGATGTTTTTAAGAAACTGGTCTTGCATGGACGTAGGGTTTTCCATTGATGTGCAATCGGGGATATTTAGTGGTGGTCCATTTTATGTAGAACAAAATCCATTTTTGATTAATTCATCCTTTTTTCTGATTTAAATTTAGTGTCAATTTAGGCGTGTAAAGATTTATTATAATGGGAGAGGGGTAATGAGGATGCTTTTGGGTGAATGTGTTTGTTCAATGGACTTGTGGTGCATGGACCGGAAATTATTAGCATATATTACCCAAAAAGCCTGTTAAATCAAATTCCTGCAAAGCTTCAACCATAAGAAATAGTTTTCAGCCCGCAGGAATCTTTTATTTTTATTACCGCTTATCTCCGACTGGACATTTTGTCAATTGTCCGTGTAGGTGTCAATGATTTCGATACTTTTTCAACCACTCGGTCCTCTGCCAATGAGAACTCTCCACTTAACAAAATGTTTTTCGACGAAGACCCTACCATTATTTTATAAGTACCTGCCTCAGCATTCCAGGAAGAGGATGCTTCGTCGAATGAACAAAGATCCATTGCTTCAATGGTAAAGCTCAGGGTTTCGGTCGCGCCCGGAGCCAGGCTAGCTGTCTTGCCAAAGTCAACTAATACTTGCGAAGGTTTCTCGATCTTTTGTGCCGGAGCACTTAAATACACCTGTACCACTTCCTTACCTTCCGCGCTTCCTGTGTTTGTCACATCTACAGTAGCCGTAATAGCATCTGTAAATTTATCTGAGCTTAATGTAAGGTTGCTATATTCAAAATTTGTATACGAAAGACCATATCCAAATTCATAAGCGACCGGCACATCGAAGGTAGTGTAATAGCGATAGCCTACATAAATATCCTCTTCATACACTACCTCCCAGGGGACCCTTTGCATGAAAGATGACATCATATCGTCTTCTGTTTCGTTGGTATTCAATTCTGCCTCCAAAGGGACACCGGGGAAGGTGGACGACGATGGTGCATCTTCATATTGAATGGGGAAGGTAACTGCCAATTTTCCGGATGGGGTGACTTTTCCCGTTAAGACATCCACCACCGCATTGCCAGCTTCCTGACCGGGTTGCCATGCGCATAAAATCGCATCAGGTTGATCTCTCCAACTTGCCACTTCTATGGCGCCACCGATATTTAAAACTACCACTACTTTTTTGCCGACTGCATGGAACGCGTCTGATACATTTTTGACCAGCATTTTTTCAGTATTTGTGAGATAAAAATCGCCTTCGATGGGCTCCCGGTCACCTCCTTCACCCGAATTTCTGCCGATGGTGATCAAAGCGACATCAGCATTTTCAACACCTGATTTGGCCAGTGCCGGAGTTACTTCCATTTCGGGTACAGGTTCTTTTGCCCCCATTAAAGCGGCCAGCCAGTTTTTTGGCCGTCCCATGTTAGCACGTGCTTCCTTGATGTACCGGTTATAAGTTATCGCGAGATTTTCATCAATGGTCAAACCACCGTTTTTAAGTCCGTCGATGAGCGAAACAGTATAAGCCTCATTTACATCACCACTACCAGTACCTCCGGAAATGAATTCATAGGAGGTAGTTCCAAACACCGCCACGTTCTTTATCTCAGAGCCAAGGGGCAGTGCAGCATCCTGATTTTTAAACAGGATCATGCCTTCGGAGGCTGCCATCCTGGCTACTTTGGCGTGAGCCTCCAGGTTCGGGTCACCGGTTTCTATTCCGTTTTGTTTGGGTGATTTCATCATGATTCGCAGTACCCTGGTGATGTTTTCGTCCAGCACGGATTCGTTTAAACTACCTTCTTTTACTGCCTTGATGATATCACGGATTTGTTGTTCGTTGCCAGGCATTAATACGTCATTTCCGGCCTTCATCATTGCCACAGGATCACTACCTCCTGTCCAGTCTGTCATCACATACCCTTCAAAGCCCCAGTCATCCCGCAATACCTTGGTAAGCAGATCATGACTTTCGGCAGTATATACGCCATTGATCTTGTTGTAAGATGACATTACCGTCCATGGCTGAGCCTCCTTGACAGCGATTTCGAAGCCTCTCAAATAGATTTCCCGGAGGGCACGCTCGCTGACAATGGTATTGACCGAAGTCCTGTTGGTTTCCTGGTTGTTGGCGGCAAAGTGCTTGATCGAAGTTCCCACACCGTTTGATTCGATACCGTTGACCATGGCAGCCGCCATTTTTCCCGTTACAAGGGGATCTTCGGAATAATATTCAAAGTTCCTGCCGCAAAGAGGGTCTCGTTGGATATTCATACCGGGGGCAAGGAGAACATCTGCATTGTATGCCAGCACTTCTGCCCCCATCGCCTGTCCCACCTTTTCGACCAGGCCCTTATCCCAGGACGAAGCCATTAAGGTAGCGATTGGAAAAGCCGTACAGTAGTACGCATTATCGTCACCTGCTCGATGGGGTGAAATGCGAAGTCCAGCCGGGCCATCGGCCAGTACCTGCGTAGTAACGCCAAGCTCGGGATAGGCGGCTGTAAAACCCGCCGCTCCGGGAAGGATGGCGCGAATGCTATCAACCATTGCATAATATGCTGAATCCATGGTTTTTTCGGGTTGTGGCCAGTTGGCGGCAATGGAATCTGGTAAATCAAAATGCATTCCTGTTCCCACAAGCAATTGCACCTTTTGTTCCAGGGACATTTTACCAATCATCTCCCTGATTTGTTTATCCTGATCAATTTGAGGTTCCTGGGTAGTGCAAGCCACCATCGTGGCAGCCATCAGCACTCCAATGACACCAGATCTACCTGTAATCATTCTTTTCATAATTTTTCAATTTGTGTTCCTATGACTAATAGTTTTTGTATGTCAATTTTTTCCCATAACAAATTTCCGAACATGGAAATTCGTTTAGGACTTTTTTAAAACAAATGATTGTTAGGGAATGGAGTAAATTATTCCCGTAGTAAGATTAGCGAGAAGATGATGATCTGTAATACTTCCAAAAGAGATTGGTTAAGGATTTCTTTTGGTGTTACAATGATAAAAAAAGTTATTGTTTTGACACAAAAAAGTTCGCTTAAATAATTTTTCGAATATTCTTAGATTACCTCTTATAAAAAATATAGTCAGTCGGGAAAGGCGTGATCCCATGCTGCCGGAGATCGGAGATGATCTGCGCTCTGTGGTGGGTATGGTGATTGGCTACATGGAAGAGTATTTCTACAATTGTATTGGACAATTCATCGCCCTTTGAATTTTTATATGTCAATGGTTGATGAAGGTCATACTCAACGAGGATTTTAACGGTATCCTGAAAATTGCATAAATCGAGCTCCTTACAACGGTTCAATGTATGAACATCATGTACGCCCAGTGAATTGGTTTTTAGGATTCTGGCATTCCAGATCTGGTGGGCATTCATCATGTGGGAAAACAGAGGGATGCTTCGTGCGCTGATCAGATTTTCATGCTCGATCAATTGATTGGCCAGTTTCCGGTTGAAGTAGTGGTGGTATTCAAATATGTCCTGGAAAAAGTCTTTCATTCGTTTGTAGGGTTATGGCTTGGTTAACGGACATAGATTGTTTGTAGTTTGGGAGGGAATTGAAAAAAAGACCAGGAGAGTCTTATTATTCTAAATGATAAACCTCCAGGGATTTCCTTTGTTTAAGCCAATTGTTTTTCAAAACAACTAATTTGCTACCTCGACGAATCCCTGGAGGTTTTTGTCTATGCAGGAGTGTTTTTTTTAAAACTTTCTCCTTTTGTTAGACTTATTTCAAACGCTATTCCAAATGTATCAATATATCACTTTTGCTTATGCCATTTGCATTGAACGATTCTATCGTAAAATAATAATCCTGATTGGCATTTAAGCTATTGATCGTCAACGATGTATCATCATGTACCATGTAGCTTTGATAAAGCTTGTCTTCTTCTGTGCCATAACTAATCACATAGCCATCTGCATTTCCTGATTGTTGCCAGGTTAAAACGACTGATCTTCCGTTTTCCGGATCGCGTGTTGCGTTCAAGCCGGTTGTTGTTTCCGGAACGCTTCCATTTCCTTTGCCAAATACCCTGAAACCGCTGATAGCAAAATGTCCGCCGGGAACTTCCAGGTTAGTGATTTTCAGGTATCTGCCGGTAATTTTTTCCGGCAACTGATAATACACATGGGAATTGTCCGTATTGTTGTTTGATTTGTCAGCGAGCATTGTCCACTCATTTCCATCATTTGAATATTCTATTATATACCGGTGTTTTAGTCCTTCCACACGGCCAAACAGATTAGTAGCATGTTCGGCAAAATTCACCTGTAGCGCGTATACGTCCATGGCTTCTCCCAAATCAACGGTCGCGAATTCTCCTTCAGATCCGCTGGTTGCTGCCCAATAGGTTCTGATTTCTTCGTCGGTGATAGAAGTTGCCGGGAGTGAATCAATGGAGGAAGAGACCATCACTTCTTTCTTATAGGAAAGCAGCATCCATTCGGGGAATATTTCTTCCCTCGAATTTATTTTTTCCCCGGGAAGTATCAGGGGGTAGTCGCCATACTTTGTATTCGCATAGAGTGTTCCCTGTTCATCAAGGAATACAGGATAAAGCCCCAGGCGGCGTTCGAACATATGTTTTTGGGAAATGGTGATCGTTCCGATGTGCCAAAAATTGCCATAACGGTCCGCAAAGGTACTTCCATGCCCTGCGCCAGTGGCAAAACCTTCCGGCTTGTAGGCGAAAGGATTGTGCTCCTGTAGTGTGAAGGGACCCAGGGGGTTATCTGAAACGTATGCCCCGTCCGAATAGCTTTTGTATTCAGTTCCTGGTCCTGAGTATTGCAGGTAATATTTGCCCTTGTACTTGTTTACCCAGGCGCCTTCGATCCAGGGTGCTTGATGTAGCAGTGTATTGTAATCCCCGGGAACCTCCCAGCCGTATTCTGCAGGATTGGGATGTTTGAGTTCCACCGGCTCTCCGGAAAATGAAAAATCATTCTTATAGTCCAGCATTACACCATACAATGGATTTTGGTTGGAGCAGCCCCAGTACAAGTACAATTGCTGGTCGTCATCCAGTAAAAAAGCAGGATCCCATACCGGCATTTCCAGTTCCTCCTTCGCAATGCTCCACTTGCCACTAAGGGGGTCACCCGATTTGTAAATCGTGCTTTTTTCCTGGGAAGAAGCGAGGAAATACAGTGTGTCGTTTATCCCAACAGCTGTGGGTGCATATTCTTCCGTCGGGATCTGATTGGTCTCAATGAAGGTCCAGCCAAGCAAATCAGTGGAATGCCAATATCCACCCGACTTTGAAGCGAATAAATAATATCGGTCTTTAAACCATACGATGGTCGGGTCGGCGGCCTCTCGTCGCGAAGGCTCGTCCAGGCAAAACCGGTAGCTGATATCAATTGGGTTGCAGAAGGTCTGAAAGCTTATTGGCTCCTCCTTCACTTCTTTTTTAGGTTGGCAAGCCAACACCATCGGTATAAGAAAAGATAAAATAATCAACGATCTCATATAGATAAAAATTTGTTTATTAATTAAGAATAGTTTGTTCATATATAGTCTGAAACATTTAGTTGAGACAGGGTCTACGGTAAAGATTTTAGATTCCGGACAAATTTTGTTCTTTTAAAGATTTAGAACAAACTTTTCCGTAAGTGTGACGCTTAAAATTACTAAGTCAATGGGCAAAAAGGAAATTGGAAATACCAGTGAAGAATAATGAATCCCGGATAACATTGTAGCATTCACCAGCTCAAACAAGCAACTTTTTGAAGAGGTCAATACATAGCAGCCACACTGTTCCATACATGTTGATGGACTCTTAATTCCTTTTACCTGGTGCTTTCCCAATTCTTAGACAGGAAAATTTTCAGTTTTTGGTTCGCGACAGACATTTTCAGGAAAGCCGCTGTCTATTTCAAAAAAAATAAAAATTTTTTGTCAGGAACAGAATTGCTCCTCGACTAATACCATGTGAATCACATTAGAATATCTATTCGAGATGATTTACATGAAATAATCAGTGATTTTAAAAAGCAATCTTCATCATGAAACCGACATCTTAAAAAACATCATTACACCTATAAACAAGTGATGAATTTTATGATCAAAGGTTCCCAGTCGGCAGGCACGGCATCAGAGCATTTAAAAACAAAAAAACAAACAAATGAAAAAGAAAATTGTAAAGTGGGGTGTCATTGTAGTAGCGGCAGCACTAATAATAGGCGGGAGCGCAGCTTTCTATCTATTTAATATGCCTCATCGTGATATCCAGGCAACGCCGGTGGATTATTCCATTGAAGCTGAGGTTCTCGTAAATGAATATCTCCAAAACGCAGCGTCTGCCAATGAAAAATACCTCCAGGAGGAAGGAGACTCAAAGATACTCGCCGTTACCGGAACGGTGTACTTGATTGATACTGATCTTAATAATCAAAAAGTGGTGTTGCTCAAAAAAGATAGAGATAAAGCCGGTGTAAGCTGCACTTTCATGGAAAGTACAAACACAAATGCTGCCTCTCTTCAAAAAGGTGATAAAGTAACCATCAAAGGGGTGATCAGATCAGGTGCGGGATACGACGAGGACCTGGACCTGTTTGAGGATGTGATCCTTGAAAAGTGCGATATCTATTCATCAAAAAAATAACTTAAAGACAATCTTAAAACTTTCAAATAGTACAATTATGAAAAAGACAATTTTAACATTATCGACAGCGCTTGTAATCGTTTTAAGCGCATTTACAACAGCGGAAGACAAATTAGTGAGTAAGAATGGACATATCAATTTCTTTTCACATACGGTGGCTGAGGACATTTCTTCAGACAATTTTAAAGTCACCAGCACGCTGGACACTCAAACAGGGGATGTGGCGTACTCCGTTCCTATGCAGAGCTTTGAATTTGAAAAGGCATTGATGCAAAAACACTTTAACAGTGAAAAATTTCTGGATACGAAGACACATCCAAAAGCAAAATTTGTTGGGAAAATCAGCAATCTAGATGATATAAATTTTTCTAAAGATGGCACATATAGCGCTCAAGTTAAAGGTGAATTGACGATCAAGGGTGTAACTAATCCCATTGATGAAAAGGGAACCATTATCGTTAAGGGAAATAAAATCACGGTAGATTCAAAGATGCAGGTTACCCTGGCTGATTATGAAATTGCTTTTGAAGATGGTAAACCTTCAACCAATGTTGCCAAAGTTATCGATGTGACCATCAAGACCGAATACGAAAAATAGTTCTCAGGAAAATAGCTGGCAAAAATACGTTTTGCCTTTTTTCCAGACCGGATGATTTAAAGACACAATAACGACACGTCATCCGGTCACTTTAATCATTAAAAGGTTACAGGAATGAAATTAATTACAGACAACATTGACTTGTTAAAGGACATAAAAAAGCTTTTCGGAGAATTACCTGGAATGGTGTATCAAAAGGAACAAAGCATTCTTAATGGAGCTACTCCAGGGCAACATTTCCGGCACATACTTGAGTTTTACATTTGTTTAATAAAGGGGGTTTCAAAAGGTGAAATTTGTTATGATGAAAGGGAGCGAAATGAGCTCATTGAGTCCAGAGTGAATTACGCGGCGAATATCATTGATGAAATTATCCACTATTTATCAACCGTAGAACAGGATAAAAACCTGGTGCTTCGGTCGAACTACTCAACTTCTTCAGAAGATTCTGAAATGATCCCCACTTCTTTACACAGGGAGCTGGCTTATGCCCTGGACCATACGGTACATCATTTGGCATTGGTAAAAATTGCACTTTCAGCAGAAAACATAACGGTGCATCCGAATTTTGGCGTAGCTCCATCTACCATCAGGCACAGGCAATTAGTTAACTAATATCTAATCATTAAAACCAAAATTAAAAATGAAAAAAAACATATTGATAATGTTTGTATTAGTAAGTGTAATTGCATTTACCAATACAATTTTTGCTCAGGAAGAAAAGGATGAGGGGATCACATTTTTTGAAGGCACTTTTGAGGAAGCGCTTGCTACCGCTAAAAAAGAAAACAAAATCGTTTTCCTTGATGCCTATGCGAGTTGGTGCGGACCATGCAAAGCTATGCAGCGGTATTCCTTTATTTCGGAAGAAGTGGGAGAATTTTACAACAAACATTTTATCAATATCAAAATTGATATGGAAAAAGGGGAGGGGCCTGCTCTTGCCAAAGCATTAAATGTCGAGGCATATCCGTCCTTATATTTTATTAACCCCGAGCGGGAAATAAAGCTTAAAGCCGTAGGATATCAGGGCCCTGATGGTTTACTAAAAATAGCGCAGAAGGCTTTTTAGAAAGGGAAGTATTGTGCAAAGGCGATAAAATGCAATTTGGCAAATTCATATCCGGGAGTTATGGGCACCTCTAAAAACCTGATTCGCAATGAAAGTGAGCGAAAGAAGCAAGGGCAAGGCGGAAGGTGAAATACTCCGCAAACATAGCGGTGGCTATGGTGAGGACGGATTTCGCCTGACTACGCAGCCATTCCTTTTTGCAGCCGCTTGTAATAGAAAGAGGTTTTTAGAGGTGTCCTTATGACCCTTAGCCCACTTTGAGCGAAATTAAATAGCCGACACTGTCTTTTCAGACATACGCCAGTTAAGTTAAAGCGAGAATTGCCATTTTGCTCACCCTACTTGCTAAAAACCTGATAATGAAATACCCGGGAAAGATCCTTCCACATATGGGAAGAATCATGAGGCTATTGCTGCATCTTGCAGGTTTTAATGTTATTCAATATCAGATGGCGTTGTTTTGATCAAGATGTGTTTGTCCTAACACATAACTAAACCTGATCAATATCATTTCAGTTTTTCTGGTGCTGATATACCTTGATATTTTTTAACATGACGAATTGTGTTTAAGACATCCTCGAAAAGAATTGTTTTTCCGGTATTAATTTATTCACTGGTTTCCTTTGCCATCATCCTAACTTCAGGAAATTCCAAGTCATTCACTTTATCAACGGTTGAAGAAACAGGTTTGCAAGTATATCAAAAGAAAAATTGCATGACATGCCATTCTATGTATGGGCTTGGCGGGCATATAGGCCCGGACCTTACCAACGTTGCATCGAGAAATGATGAGCAGTATGTGAAAAATACCATCCTTTTCGGGAGAGGAAAAATGCCGTCGTTTGATTTGGGTGAAGAAGAACTGCGTCAGCTCCTTGATTTTTTGCGAAGAATCGATGAGTCGACTATTTATCCTGTTAAGAGCTCAAACGACATATTTGGTGAATTGAAAAATGAGAGAAGCAGATGAAGTCCACTCATTTCAAATGGCTGAAATTATCTGTTTTGCTGTTTATGGTAGCAGGTATTACAGGCATGGTAGCAAGTTTAGGGGTATCGGTGGCAAACTGGAACATGGGATCTCTTTCCTTCACAAGGTTCAGGCCTTTACATACTTTTTTTGCATTGATGGCTGAGATGACAGGTGTCATAGGTATCGTTGCGATTCTTCTACAAAAGTGTTCTTTCAGGCGGTCGGGCTACCTCAACATTTGGATGTTTACAGGTATGACATTTTTCATTGTCCTTAGTTCGATACTAATCTTTGCAGGCAATTTTTCGGGAAGGGAGTATTTTTCCTGGGATCCACGGTTATCTTTTTTGCCAGCCGGAGCATTGATTTCAACAATCTTTCTGCTTTTTAAGCACTATGCCGTTTTTTACAGATTATCTCCGGAAGGCTTTTGGCTTTTAGGATTGGGATTATTATTTACACTTGGCGGTTTATTAGAGTCTCACTTTTGGTTAATTCCCGGAATCGGGAATAACATTGTAAAAGACCTGACCGTTCAGTGGCACGGAATTGACACCTTTGTTGCTGGTCTGAATGCATCCATTTACGGTGGCAGTATTTATTTTCTTCAAAGCACTCCCAAGCCACTTCGGAAAAAGTGGCTATATGTTATTGCCGTATTTAGCCTGCTGTTTACGTTTGGGCATCACCATTACATGTCACCGCAGCCACATTATCTGAAGATACTGGCTTTTCTGGCCAGTATGGTGGCTATGGTCTCCTTTATCAGGCACCTTCGTGCATTCCTGAAATTAAAAGTAAAAGTTAACAGGAAAATGGATTGGTCAACGCTAATGCTACGATCTGTGGAGGTATGGACCATCGTATCTGTGGCATCGGGCGTTTTGTTTGCCATACCACAGATCAATTTTTACATTCATGGCACTTACTTCGTGGTCATTCATGCCATGGGTTCTATGATCGGTGTAAATCTTCTTTTGATTTTTTTGGTCGGATTTTTTATACACGGAAAAATTTCGCCCGCCAGAGAAAGGAGGATTAAATTCAGTGTCTGGACTGTTAACGTTGCCCTGACGGGCCTTTGGATCGTATTGGGTATAGCAGGATTTATAAAGGGCCTTGGCAGACTTCACAGCAATTATTGGGTCTTTACACAAGAGATGAAACCCGTTCTTTACTTTTTTCCTGTGTTGGGTGGTATTTTGACAACCGCAATTATCCACCTGGGAGCAGAGATCTTCATCTTTCAAAGGCGTTCAATTGTGAATGAAAAGCCAAAAGAAGCAATGCTGCTGACATCTGATATTCCAGCCAAAATGAAGGAATTGACTTGAATAAATGATCCACTGAAATATGTCAGTGATCAGACATTCAACCGCTTTTCGACTTTCCTTTTTTCGGTTTTAGATCTTTGATTTTAGCTGATTCAGAAGGAGTTTTGAATGATATCTGCTAATCCCTCCTTGCTTTTATGAACATTTCATTGTCAGGAATATCATCACCCTCCGACTAATCCCACAAAAATTCATCATTAAAAAGTATGAAGGGAAAAAAGAATCTATTAAACGACAGAGAGGTAAATGGATACACCTACGATGAGTTCATTCATTGGATGGAACTGTTGGTGTCTGAAGGAAAAACAACCGGCAATAATCAAAGCGCATCACTTGTGAATTTCACAGCTCTCAACCTGAAGAGGATGCAAAGGATCGGCAAGACGATCCAAATAGAAAAAGAAAGCTTCAGGAAGCTTGCCGAATTGAAAATGAAACAAAACTGGATTGTCATTACAGAGGGATGGTGTGGCGACAGCGCCCAAACGCTGCCTCTGATCCATAAAATCGCAGAGACATTTGAGGGAAATGTATCGCTGAAAGTTATTCTCAGGGATTCTAATCCGGAATGGATAGAGAAGTATCATACCGACGGCAGCAGATCCATTCCAAAACTAATTTCTTTTGATGAAGAAGGGAATGAACTTTTCATCTGGGGGCCCCGCCCTGAACCTGCACAAAGACTATTACTGGACTGGAAAAGCAACAGAACCTCAACCGGGAAAAGCTGGGATGATTTCGAAAAGGATCTGCATACCTGGTATGCGCGTGACAAAGGAAGAACAATTCAAAGCGAATTTATCGAGCTAATTACTACGCTCAAAAATGCCAAAGAAAAATTAAAGTTAGTGGCTTGAAAAAAAGTGTCTTAAAAAATAAATATCGAAAAAATGAAAATTTTTAAAGGTCAGAATGCAGTAGATTTTTCAATTAAGGACATCTACGGTAAGGAGATAAAGTTATCCGGTTACAGTGGCAAAAAGATCCTCCTGGGTTTTTTCAGGAATGTGAATTGCCCGTTTTGCAATCTGAGGGCACATCAATTATCAAAACTCAGGGAAGCATTTGAAGCGAATAGCCTGCAAATGATTTTCTTCTTTGAGAGCAAACCCGAGCTGATGCTGAAAAGCATTTTTCACCAGGACATCTCGCCTATTCCGTTAATTGGTGATCCTGAAAAGAAAATATATGCCACCTATGGGGTAGAGCGGTCTACCTGGAAGTTCATGAAAACCATGCTGACATCTGGTGCATCTACGGCGATGAAGGAAGGGAAAAAGCTAAATTTACCAGAGGAAAAAGATAAAGACGCGAGTAGCAACCTGATACCTGCGGATTTTTTGATTGACGAAGAATTCAAGGTGGTCAAGGCACATTATGGTGAGAATGCCAACGACCACTTAAGTGTTGAGGAAATCAAGGCATTTGCAGGTTTAATGTAATGGCTTGTCACGGTTTCTTGTTCTTTAGATTAAACTTTTCCAATCGTTGCCTTTAGTGGTGCTGAATTACCCTATCCAGTCATTTTTAAAATGATCTAAAAGTTTTTTCGGTTACATTTTGTTTGGGTAGCAAGTATTAAGTTTGGTGGGCAGATTCGAAATAGGAAATGGAAATACAATATCGTTCTATCATTTTATGTCCGGAATGTGGATTTAGAAAAGAGGAAAAAATGACGGAAGATTCCTGTCAGTTTTATTATGAATGTACGAACTGTCACACTATTTTAAAACCAAAGAAAGGGGACTGTTGTGTGTTTTGTTCCTATGGTACGGCACCTTGTCCGTCCATCCAATTAATAGGAACACATAGGGATTGATGCCGTCAATTTTTTGTCTAAATTGAAATCCTGAAAAGATATGGAACATACGCCTCAAATAAATAATCCCATCGACATTGGCTCGATCGTAGAACAATATGCGGATGATTTATTCAGGTGGGCATATCATCGAACTTCTGTACGGGAAACTGCTGAAGACCTGGTCCAGGAAACGTTTATAGCCGCATTAAAAGCTTCACACAAATTTGAAAACCAAAGTAATTTAAAGACATGGTTGTTTTCCATATTGAATAACAAAATTATGGATCACTACCGTCGACAATATCGTGAAATGACTTTTAATCAATCCACTCTCACGGAAGATGCCGAATCCCGTAATTTATTGGAGCATCTATTTGACAACCATGGGAACTGGAACGATGGCGTAAGAAAATACGACTCGATGAATGTGGATGAGCATCTGCTGGATGACAATGAATTCAGGGCAGTCTTACAGGGTTGTATCAATCACCTGCCTGATAAATGGTCTACAGTGATTCAAATGAAGTATTTGTTCGAAAAAAAAACCGAAGATATTTGTCAGGAACTCGGGATTACGCCGTCTAATTATTGGCAGCTTCTCCATAGATCGAAACTACAATTGCGGGAGTGTCTTAAAAAAAAGTGGTATGACGAAATTAACTAACAGATGAAACCAACATGATTAAAGCAATTATTAAACACAAAGAGTAATAATTGCTTTAATCATCAAAGGTTCCTTCTGACCAATAATAAACAAAAAACTGCAAATGAAACGATTGATGAATTTTCTGTTTCTGTCCTGTATCAAGGCATCAGAGTTGATCGAGAAGAACCTGGATAAGAAGCTAACTTCGAAGGAGAAAATTCAATTATATGTACATACCAAAATGTGTGATGCTTGCAATGCCTATCAAAAGCAAAGCAAACAATTAGATAATGCATTAAACAAACATTTTACATCAGATCAAATTGGCCCACAGAAAGATCCTCCGCACTTGTCTGATCAATTTAAAAAGGACCTGTTAGAAAAAATTAAAAGCGAACGGGAATAAGAAATGCCAAAACATCAATGGGAATCAGAAGAGGAATTCATCTATTTGGTGCATAAGAAAGTAACGATTGTGAAATAAGCACAAGCAAGTTGGATGAATTTGCCAGGAAGATCACTATTAAGGGAGATTTGAGTGAGAATCAAACAGGCTCCAATGGAAATGTATGATAAAAATTCCCTCATAGTGAAAAACTATTATTTGGGTTAAAAAAATAAACCGAATATACTAGAAGGGACTTCGAAATACCGGTGTAGAATAAAAAAATCAGAATGTCATTTTTTCCAATACCCATTTAAAAAAAGCCACATTTTTGAATTGGTAATTATTAATAACTACGCCATTCCATAAATGTTGATGGGCTCGTTAATCCCTTTAACCTGGTGCTTTCCAAATTCCTTGATAGGAAAACTATTTGCTTTTAACTCGCCGTAGACGTTTTCAGAAAGGAGTAGCCGGGTGTTACATATTTTGTTCAGCTGCTCGATCCGGGATGCGACGATCACTGTTTTGCCTGTAATGGAAAATTGCCTGCGTTCTTCAGTGCCGATATTACCTGTTACCACTTCTCCGAAGTGTAGACCAATTCCAATTCTGGTTGCGGGATATCCATTGTTATTGTTTATGGTTTGCAGGTGAGCTAATAGTGCTTCGCCACAGTACATGGCTTCCTGGCAGCAGTTTTCTAACGGAATAGGTGCTCCGAAGGTAGCCATGAGTCCGTCGCCCATTACCTGGTTGACTATACCCCGGTGGTCATTTATAATTCGGAACATACCCGGAAAGATGTGATTTTGATAGTCAATGATCTCCTCAGGAGTCATGGTTTCCGTAGCAGGGGTAAAGTCGCGCACATCCAGGAACATAATGCAGGCCATATGTTTTTCCGGTTGATCAAGGGCGGCGCTTTCCAATAGCCTTGCAGCGATTTGTGGTGACAATTGCTGTCCGAATATCGTCTCCATCTTTCTTTTTTCTTCTTGTTGGCTATAATATTTGATGGAATTCTTTTTAATCCTTTCTGCAAGAAAACCGGCAATCACACCTGTGGCGACCATTAACATACTTCTGCCGAAATAATAAAGATTCGATCCTATCAATTCAAATTCAGAGGGTGGTGCATTTCTGGAATTGAAATAGACCGAGATTAGGAAAAATTCCAGCCCGGACAGGATTCCCGCAAAGGTAGAGATACGCATGTTCATCTCCATGATGGTAAGAACGATCATAACGAAATAGATCTGCGTGAGTGGAGATATCAAAGATAAATAAGGATTCTCCTGAAAAGAAAATAGTAAAATAATGGCAGAGGGAATGCTTACTTCAATGAATACATTAAAATAGAGAAAAGAGGGGAGGAAAGATCTCTTTTTACGGTAGATCGTCCTTACCACCCGGGAAACCAGGAAGGCTCTGATTGCCATAAATGCCAGCAAGAAGATACCACCATACCAGTAAAATCGATTGGTGAAATTTTTTAAAAACAGATCACTATCGAACAGCATAAAAACCGTGAAGATCACGAAAATGATCAATATGACAATCCCCACAAATCGGGAACGCAAGCTTTCATTTTCAAGCAGGTCATAGTTGAATTTCTCCTGGTGTGGATGAGTATCCCGTCGTTCCATGGTTCAATATAAGGAGAAAGTAATTTGAGATGAATACAATACGATATGAGAGAGTGTATTTTTTATTTTCATTGATTTTGCCGTCGTGGTTCTTAACTATGAGCAATTTCCCTCTACAAGGAAGGTTGCTTTCATTCCGATTATATTTTTTAATCGACCTGAATGTCAATAAAATCTGTTATCTTTGTCGAAATTAACTCGGTAGCAGACCACTCATACGTAGCCTCCTATCATCTCACCGGCATTTTAGTAGGGGATTATTTTTCAAAATCAGAATTGGAGGAATGCTTTCTGATTTCGAAGAGCGGCTTTTTATCACGCTTTATTTTTTTCCATACTTCCTAAAAATGTTGAGGATTGAAGGGATTATTTACTCTGCCTTGTTAATTGTTAAATAGGATTCATTTAACCGTTACGTTATGGCCAGATCACAGAACAGCTTCATAAAGAAGCAAAAGGAGGAAAAAAGAAGAAAGAAAAAGAAAGAGAAGGAACTCAGAAAGAAGGAGCGTCAGGAAAACAGTGACAAGGGGGGCTCTCTCAACGACATGCTTGCCTACGTAGATGAAAACGGGAACATTACATCGGAGCCACCTGAAGAAACCGGCAAAAAAAAGAATGAAAAGTAATTTGATGGAAATTAATGGTTTGTCGATTTTAATATTTGCCGGATTGAACCAATAATGTCAATTATTTGTCGTAGGTTTACGACAGGAAAGCAGTAAAAACATTTCTACTCAAGGCCTACTCCTGGCATCTATCTTATTTAGCATTGATTTTATTCCTTCCTTTGATTGGCCCTCTTGAAGGCGGCCCAATGATTTATCAAAAAAAAGTATTTCAATTTTAGAAAAATAAGCATGGATTAAACCATGTATTTGTATAATTAATTAATAACACATGAAAGAAGGTATAGTGAAGTTTTTTAATAATACCAAAGGCTTTGGTTTTATTAAACCATCAGATCAGGGTGAAGACATTTTCGTTCACGAAAGTGGGCTGGTCGATGACATTCGTGAAAACGACAAAGTGAAATTTGATGTAGAAAATGGCAGGAAAGGTTTAAATGCAGTCAATGTTGAACTAATTGATTAAATAAATAAAGTTCCTTTTTTTGTTGATTAAAGCCATCTGACAAATGGCTTTTTTTGTACACTTACAAGTGTTGTATTTCTTCTATATGATTGTTTTGAATATAATCGCGGAATTGGCAATAAACTCGCAACAATTCACTAGATTAGTTGAAAAAAATAGTGGAAAAGATCCCAGTCTGACCATCTGTACAGAATATTGAATTTATTGCCGGGTCAAAACTTTCCTTGACAAATTCCTGGCTTTTCTTTGATACACCTTTCCATTTACAGACACTGAGATACCATCTAAAGTAAGAATATCCTTTTGGTTAAGGTATAAATCAATTTGTATGAGACAATTAAAAATTGTAAAACAGATAACAAACCGTGAGAGTCAGTCTTTGGATAAGTATCTCCAGGAAATTGGGAGGGTAGACCTGATATCTTCAGACGAAGAAGCGATACTCGCCCAAAGGATACGCGAAGGTGACCAGGTGGCGCTGGAAAAGTTAGTGAAAGCGAACCTGCGTTTTGTAGTATCTGTTGCCAAGCAGTACAGGAGCGTGTCACTAAGCCTGGGCGATTTGATCAATGAAGGAAACGTTGGACTGGTCAAGGCGGCCTCGAGGTTTGATGAAACGCGGGGATTTAAATTTATTTCATATGCCGTCTGGTGGATAAGGCAGGCCATTCTTCAGGCGCTGGCCGAACAGGCAAGGATAGTAAGGCTTCCATTAAACCGGGTAAATGCTATTAACAAGATATCAAAAGCTTTTTCAGCGCTGGAGCAAAAATACGAAAGGGAGCCTACCAACGATGAGTTGGCGGAAGAAATGGATGTTGATTTACATGAGTTAAAAACCAATGTTCAAATGTCTGCCCTGCATGTATCACTGGATGCACCATTCGGCACCAGCGAAGAGAGGAGTCTCTCTGATGTCCTGGAAAATGAAAATATTGACATGCCCGATCAAGACTTAATGGTGGATTCCCTCCGTTTTGAAATCCAAAAGGCATTGGCCACCTTGAACACGCGGGAGGCAGAGATTCTCACCGATTACTTCGGACTGGGAAATACTGCTCCTATGACCCTGGAGGAAATTGGGTTAAAATTTGAGATAACGAGAGAGCGGGTTCGTCAGATCAAGGAAAAAGGCATCAGGCTCCTTCGAAGCACTTCCAGAAATAAAGGACTTCGGAATTATCTTGGATAGAGAAAAAAATGCTATTTCATGTCTTACTTTTTTCCGGATTAAGACAGTAGTGCTGGATTTTCCCACCAAAAAACATCTTGATATCAGAAATGTCATTTACAACGAATTATAAATAAAAATGCTTGGAGTCGGGCATATTTAGTTTTATCCATAAAGTATCCGTACCTTCGGGTAATAATAGTCGATCTCCCTGTTTGAATCAGAAGGCCTTCCTAAAAAGAATCCGGTTTAATTCTCTCAGAGTTCTACAAATTTTGAAGCATTCACGGCCTGTGGGTTAGTGATTTGTCGATTTGAATTTATTCCCTTCTACAATAGATGCTTTAAAAGAATCACCTTTTAAACAGGCATATTATAAAAAATCTAAGTTTTATTAACCTTAAGGACACCGACTTTTCAGCGACGTTGCGAAGTAGGGTGAATGCGTATTTCGAGAATAATAATCTGAGTAAATACGGTAATACAAGTATGGTAGTCAAAACCGTTGTCATGCTTACGCTTTTTCTGGGCCCCTTGGTTGTGATCAATACGGGCATCGTCACCAGTACCTGGCTCTTGATTTGTCTTTACCTTGTAAGTGGTTTTGGAATGGCGGGCATAGGAATGGGAGTGATGCATGATGCCATTCATGGGTCTTACTCCAGCAGTCAGCTCATAAATAAATATATGAGCTATACCATGAACCTGATAGGAGCAAATGCAACAGTCTGGAAAATCCAGCACAACGTCCTTCATCATACCTATACCAATATTACGGAAGCCGATGATGACATCAATACACCTTTTTTCCTCCGGTTCTCCCCACATACCAAAAGGAACTGGTTGCACCATTTTCAGTACATTTATGTTTGGTTCTTTTATGGTTTATCGACCATCTCCTGGGTAACGGCAAAGGATTTTGTAAGGATAAACCGCTACAGAAAAATGGGGTTTTTTAGTCGAAAAAATTCTTTCAGAAAGGAATTACTGTCCCTTACCGGATGGAAAGTAGTATATTATTCGTATGCACTTGTTCTGCCTATTATCATGGTTCCCCTTCCTTTTTGGATAGTCGTCCTGGCCTTTGTGAGCATGCATTTTGTGACGGGATTATGCATAAGCCTGGTTTTCCAGACGGCTCATGTTATGCCCAGCACGTCATTTCCTTTACCAGATCAAAATGGTTTAATAAATAATAACTGGGCATTACATCAACTGGCCACAACCACTAACTTTTCTCCCCGGAGCAGGTTTTTTTCCTGGATAATTGGAGGATTGAATTACCAGGTGGAACATCACCTGTTGCCGAACATTTGCCATGTCCATTACAAGAATATATCCCATATAATCGAAAAAACAGCCCGGGAGTATGGTGCTCCCTACCATTTCAAAAAAACATTTATTGCGGCAATATGGGACCATATAAGAATGCTGAGACGATTGGGGAGGGAGGATATTATTCCCTCAAACTAACCTATGATCGGCAAAAAATTAAATACAAAAAAGAAGTAAAATGAATAAAACTAAAAATAGAAATAAAAGGAAACGGACCTTTAACAACTACCGTCATGAGTCAGTGCAACCGACCCACTCTAAACAGCTTCCTGTCAAAAAGAAAAAACTCGTCTCTAACCTTGATCCCAACAAACTGGTCAATAAAGGCGGAGTTTCCCCTGCACAGGCTAATGTACCCACTGTATCATTTGATGAAATGCCCATACATGCCAGTCTAAAGGCAAACCTGAAAAGAAAGGGATTTTTGAATCCAACCAGGATACAGATCGAATCGATGGATTATTTAACCCGAGGCATGGATTTAATAGGAATTGCCAATACCGGCACGGGAAAAACGGGTGCTTTTTTGATACCCATTATTGAGCAAATGCTTCAATCAAAAGGATCTTCGACTTCGCTTGTTGTAGTTCCCACACGTGAACTTGCGTTGCAGGTAGAAATGGAGTTTAAAAGCCTTACAAATAATATGGGCTTTGAGATGGGCTGCTTTATAGGTGGGACCAATATTAATAAGGACTTGCAAAACCTTAAGAAACCCAGGCAAATGATCATTGGTACGCCGGGGAGATTGTTGGATCTTCATAACCGGAGAGCTTTATCCCTTAAGGATATTTCTATTTTGGTTCTGGATGAGTATGACAGGATGCTGGACATGGGTTTTGTGAATGATATTAAGAAAATCGTGCAAGCCATGCATTCAAGGAGGCAAACGATGCTTTTTTCCGCGACAGTTGACCCGAGCCAGCAATCATTGATAGATAGCCTGGTGAAAAACCCAGCGTACGTGACAGTCAGTCAGGAAGGTCCTTCGATCAGTCAACAGATTGAACAGGATATTATCAGGGTTGCTGAAGGGCAGGATAAATTTACCTTACTGATAAAGCTATTGGACGACCGCGAATTTGAAAAGGTACTGATCTTTGCCGAAACCAAAAGATGGGTGGATCGCGTGTGTAAAAAATTGAACAAATCAGGTGTTCAGGCAGATCAGATCCATGGCAATAAATCCCAGTCGTATAGAAACAACGCCCTAAATAAATTTAAAAATGGGTCTGTGCGCGTGTTAGTAGCAACCGACGTAGCGGCCAGAGGGATCGATGTTTCCGATGTTACCCATGTGATAAATTACCAGATGCCCATGACTTATGACAGCTACACGCATCGCATCGGCAGAACAGGTAGAGCTGGAAAAACAGGTAAAGCCTTTACCTTCGTCGGGTAAGGGCGAAAGTATTTAAATGAAGAATCAATAAAATGTAGACATATGAAAGAGGGGATTGTAAAGTTTTTTAACAAATCCAAAGGATATGGATTTATTAAACCAAAAGAAAATGGACCGGATATTTTTGTCCATGAAAGAGGCCTGCGGGATGACATCATGGAAAACGATAAGGTAAGTTACGAAGAGGAGGAAGGTCTAAAAGGTCTAAATGCCTACAATGTAAAACTGATCGATTAATAATCTTTGAATAGTTTGCCTTTTCTGAAAGCCTCTGAAAGTACTATGGGTATTTCAGCTTCCGCTGCGATGACCATCGCATGGGCTTCCTGAACTCGGGCTAGCATTTCCTGTTCGAGGGCGATTGCCATTGCTCGTCTTTTTTCAGCTTTGGCTTTTGCTATATTCAAGTCCGCATTCGCCTGGTCTATCTGGAGAAATGCTCCGATATTTTTGCCAATGTTTATATCTGCAATATCGATCGATAAGATTTCGTAGGCCGTGCCTGCATCCAATCCATTTTCCAACACGCGTTTGGAAATGGTTTCCGGGCGCTCCAGGACTTCCAAATAACTGGCTGCTGCTCCAATTCTGGAAATAATTCCCTGCCCAACCCTTGCCTGAATAGTCTCTTCTCCTGCTCCTCCAACGAGGCGATTAATGTTCGTTCGTACCGTTACCCGGACTTCAGCAATCAATTGAATACCGTCAATCGAAACTGCTGTCACGGAAGGAACATTGATGATATAGGGTGTGACCGAAACCTGTACGGCATGTAACACGTCCCTGCCAGCGAGATCGATCGCCGTAGCTTGCTTAAAATTCATGTTGAGGTTAGCCTTGTCAGCTACTATCAGCGCTTTTATAACATTTTTTAAATTACCATGTGCCAGGTAATGGGTTTCCAATTGTTGGGTGGTGATGTTTTTGATACCCGCTTTGGTGGCAAGTATCAACGAGCTCACAATCAAACCCGGAGGTACTTTTCGGAATCGCATAAATATCAGGTCCGTTAGCTTTACCCAAACACCTGAGAAAGCTGCCGTAATCCAAAGATTGATTGGTATAAGGTAAAAAAAAAGAATTAGCCCTAACAGGGACAAACCAACGATGACAAAAAAAGAGAGTGGCATATGTTACTGGGCTAAATGTGAATTATCCTGTCAAGGTACGCTTACTAATTGGCCTTTTTTTAAATTATTAAATATATATTTTACACTGCTTTTGAAAGCTGATTGCAGCCAGCTTTTATAAATACACCGTGCATAATCATGTTCCGGAAAAAAAGACTCCGCTGTGTTTTTTCGATGAGTATTCTCTGAATTTTCGATTTTTAAACATCGAGCACTTCGATCGTTAGAAATTCAAAAAACCACCCTACGTCGTTAATCAAACTACAAGTTGTATTACAATTACAAACTATGACTTCTGATCCAAAATCTTTTGACTCTGGTAAAATGGAAATGTGCAGGTGGTGTATAATCAAAACAATGATATATGTAACATTAATTGGTTAAGGTGTAACACCTAAGTGCTGATTTGACAGGAACTTTATATGATTCAAAGATTTAGTCACAGTTAAAAACTAAAAGCTCGTGATTAAATAAGAGAAAGATAGCACAGGCAAAAGGCATCTACCACATTAAAAGGGTAAGAGGTAGCCATCCTCAGGGATGAGGAACTGGAAATAAATAGGCCTTTAAACCTTAAGTAAAATGGAAAATCGTGAACAAGAAAAGGGGAAAGCTTTTATCATAGTGGAAATTATCGAATACGTTCCGAAATCTGTGGTGATTAAAACCATCATTAAAAAGACCACCGGAAATGTAACAGTATCTTCTTTTGATACAGGAGAGGCTTTGACAGAAAAGACTTTGCCATTTGACACGTTTATCCAGGTGATTGACGGGAGGGCTGAAATTGCTATCAATGACACCTCTCATCAACTCGATACCGGCCAATCAATGATCATCCCAGCTCATTCCCGACATATAATAAAAGCTATAGAAAGATTCAAGATCATCTCAACCGTCATAAAAAGCGGCTATGAAGCAGTCACAATATAAATATTGAAATGTCTAAAGAGGATTGATGGAAACGAGGTTAAAAATTGTACATGAAACGGAATATAGGTTCACTAATGAAGTGTTCATTGAACCACATTACCTCAGGTTTAGACCGCGCACCACACCCTATAATAAGCTCGAAAGTATCCATTTGAATATATGGCCAGCCCCGATGGGATTGACAGAACAAAGAGATGCAGAAAACAATCTGGTGCATTTCTGCTGGTTTGACGGAATGCATGAAAAGCTTTCTATTCATTCGGAATCAGTAGTAATACTTAGTGAAAACAATCCGTTTAATTTTATTGTTTTTCCCAATAGTTATTTCGATCTCCCATTTCACTATTCAGATCGTTTAAAGGACATGCTCTTTGCAGATTTATTTTCTGAGCGGATTGATCTGCCACTGATTGAATTTGGTAATCACATACTCGAAAAGTCGACCTATAAAACACTCAATTTCATCACCAACCTGACGCAACAAATTCACAGTGATTTCAAATTGGAATCGCGTCCGGATGGTGAGCCGTTTAAGGCAGATAAAACTTTTAAGTTGAAGGCAGGTTCTTGTCGCGATCTTTCCTGGATGCAGATCCAGTTATTAAGGCACTTAGGAATAGCTGCGAGATTTGTCAGCGGTTATTACTTCATTGAATCAGAAGATTCAGGGCATGAGCTCCATGGTTGGGTAGAGGTCTACCTTCCGGGAGCCGGATGGGTAGGATTTGATCCCAGCCATGGAATTATTGCCGGAAGTTCACATATACCGATCTGTTCCAGTGCATATTCACAAAACACCTTGCCAGTAATAGGCACTTTCCGGGGTGGGGCAGAAAGCACCATGGAAGTGTCGCTTTCCATGGTAAAAATGGAGAGCCCCTATACAATTTATCACCAATAGAATACTGCTAACAGAAGATTTCAATTTTCACATACAAATAAAACATCATGGCTAAACAATTTATCCAAAATAAATACAATCCAGGTGATGTGGTTTACGCAAAAGTAAATCCTACATTATCGCTGGTTATAAGACGGTATATCGATCAGGTTTATTATTGCAAAGTACAGGGAGATCCTGATAGAAATGAGTTGGTTTATTTCGAAAGAGAGCTGGTGGAAAACCTTACGCTAGCAGCTGAGAATAAAGAGGCAAGAGATTAAAATTAGCTAACATTTCAGTCATAATGATTAATGCCCCTATTTAAATTATTCCTGATTGAAATGATGGGACTAATTAATGAACCTATTATTCCTCCCCAAATAAAACCGATTAAAATGCTTGAGACTAATGAACTTTGTAAATCGGTGTTTAATAGATAAATATTCCGTTGAATTAAAATTACTATCAATGTGCAAAACAAGGCTGCTCCCAATAGGCCACCTTTTTTGAAACCGATAAATGCTTTCTTAATGACCCTATTATCATTGCTTAAATTGACATTTTGATCATTTTCATGATCTGTGAGTGTTTTTATTCCTACCATTTTCAAGTGCTGGTGAGAGGTTCATTCACTTAAACCCCACTTACACAAAGTTGGAAAATGCATGGGTCATTTATGTTACACATTAATTATAGGAATTATATCTTTCCCACAACTGGTCTCCGAAATTGATATTTCAAGGATATGGGATTTATGTAATTTCATTTTTTAGTTATGTAAGCTCTTTTCAATTAAAGGGTATCACTTTTACTGTGCGGAAAAATTAAAACTAGGAGCGTGATTAAAACATCAATTGTCTTTGTGGTGATGACATGTGCGGTTTACATAAATATTTATGGACAGGAAGTGAATAATCAATTAAAATTAGTTACTAGAATTAAAAATAGACCCAGTATGGACTCTCTTGGATTTGCCACTGGTTTCCAAATATTTAAAACCAATGCTGGGGAGAAAATAAAAAACAATGATGAAATGATAGCTGTCCTTAAAGAGAAATTCTCGGAATTGGATACCCATAAAAAAATCGAAAATCAGAAAAGGGTGGCCAAATTGGAAAGAAGAAATATTGACCTAACCAAAGAACTTGTAACGTACAATGGGAAAAGTCAATGGGAATATTTTAAAGTCAAATTCACTCAGGATATCGATAAATTAAAAAAGGAAATTAATGAATTCAGGGAATGACCATTCCTAAACTGAAAACCCGTTAGACCGTCCGTTTTTTTTAAGTGACTTTTAACACCATGACATAGGATTTCCCTCTGCGTTAACTCTTTTTAAACACGAAGTATGAATACCAATGATAAAGAAACCTTTGATGAATTCAACTCTGATGAAACTGGATCAGACCTAGGCAGTGGCCACCTTGAAGATTTAAAAACGCCAGCAAAAGCTATCAAAAATGATAAGATATCCATTGATCGGTTACAGAATCACATTGACTATTTGGAAAAACTTGTGTTAAAGCTCAGCAAAAAAATCACACGACATGACCATGCCAATATCAATTTTGTTTCCATTATTTCCCATGATTTAAGGAGCCCCTTTGGTGTAATTCTTACTGCCCTGGATTTGCTAAAAGAAAGCCTACAAAACAAAGACATCGGTGAATCAAACCTTCTTATTGATATTGCGGAAAATTCAGCTAAAGAAACCCTGAGCTTATTGAATGATCTGCTGTCATGGTCTATTTCACAAAATGGATCAAGAACATTCAATCCAAAAAGGATTGGTTTATTTGACCTGGTAAAAAGCGAAATAGGCAACTTCAAACTTTTTTCAATGCAAAAAAGCATTGAAATCGTCAATACTGTCACACCTGATCTGGAAATCAAGGCAGATCCACAAATGGTGAGGACTATTCTTAGAAACCTGATCAGCAATGCCATCAAGTATTCCTCCAATGGAGGCGAAATAAGGATTAAGGCGATTGCCTGTGGTAAGTTTATACAAATACAAGTCTGTGACAATGGCGTGGGGTTAAGCTGGAACGCCAGAAGGAAACTATTCAAAAAAAGTTCTATGCACACCACTCCGGGAACCAACAATGAAAATGGTGTTGGGCTTGGCCTTTTTCTATGTAAAGAATTTATTGAGATCCATGGAGGGAGCATTAAAGTAAAGAGCGAAATCGGAAAAGGGGCTGAGTTTTATTTCACCTTACCAGAATATGTAAAAGTATAAATAGTAGATTCAAAATTCACTTTTATTGAAATTGCCCGTAAATTGTTTGGGGGTTAAAATATTATAAGTGAAGCTTTATATAAAGTACATGGTCAGCTTACGGTGCAAGATGATGGTGAAGGAGGAATTGGAAAATCTTGGCCTTCACCACATAAACGTAGACCTGGGCGTGGTTGAGATTTTAGAGAACATCACTTCAAAACAGCGGAAACTGCTAAGAGAAAACCTATTGAAATCAGGATTGGAGTTACTAGACGATAAGAAAAGTATTCTTATCGAAAGAATTAAGAATGTAATTGTGGAAATGATCCACTACTCAGATGATCTGCCAAAGGTAAATTATTCTGATTATATCAGTGAAAAGCTGGGTTATGATTATACCTACCTGGCAAATACCTTTTCTGAGGTAAAAGGCACCACGATCCAGCAGTTTATCATTTTACATAAAATCGAAAAAGTAAAGGAACTTCTTTTATACGATGAGTTAACGCTCTCAGAAATCTCCTTCAAGCTTCATTACAGCAGCGCTGCTCATTTGTCAAACCAATTCAAAAAAATCACAGGTCTTACCCCTTCCTATTACAAGAAAATTAGGCAGAAACGAGCCAAAAATCTGGAAAACCTATGATTTATGTAAGACCGATCTCTTTCAATGTAACTTTCTTTGAATGATTGGGCGTACCTTCACTGATCTTCAAATAGATGCTTTTCTGTTTCAAGATTTTAAATGTGTCACCACTAACATTAGAGAACATGTCAAGAGAGAAAGAAGGCAAATCAAAGTCTGATAAAACACCGCCTGCAAAAAACCTTAAAGAAAAACGGGCTGCTAAAGCAGCAAAACGTCGCGAAAAAAATAAGGGCGAATAAGCCATTTTCTTTTTTTGTACTCTTTGAAGGCGAGAGAAGTCCTTTGGATTCAATGCACAACATTTGCATCCTTAAAGTACAAGGCAAAAATGTTGGGTTAAATTGTAAACGATGAAACTCATGGTACTCACGGAAAAACATTTTAGTATAGGAGAAACTGTTTATGACCGAGTTCGCCCAAATCAAAAATTAACAGTTACAAGAATATGTGATAATATTTACTATTGTCAGACACAGGAAAAATCCGGAAAGAGACTACTCGTCTTTTTTGAAAAAGATTTACATGAATTCGATAGTCCATGATTTGAATTGTGCTGCAGAGGAAACTGCGAGTTATTTCAATGGGTCTTAATGACTTGCCTGTGGCTTGAAATAAGAAATTGGCGGTGGCCTCCCACTTATTAAATTAAAAAAAAATGATGCTTGCTTATATAGGATCTTACCCTCCCAGAGAGTGCGGTATTGGTACTTTCACCCACAATCTAATTCACTCGGTTAATGAATCCCTCAAAGTGGAAGGTTCGGTGGGTGAGAATTTTGTTGTGGCTATAGACGATCACAACCAACACTATCCATACCCAAAGGAAGTAAAACTAACTATACAACAGGAGCAACAGGAGGACTATCTTGAGGCTGCTAATTTTATAAATTTAAGTGGAGCTGATATTTGTATCCTGGAGCATGAATTTGGCATTTATGGAGGTCAGAATGGCGTTTATATCCTTCCTCTATTGTATCGGTTAAAAATTCCACTTGTTATCACATTGCATACCATATTGGAAACCCCCTCTTACAACGAAAAGGCCATATTAGAAGAGATTTGCAAGATGGCTAGCAGGGTGGTGGTGATGAGTCAAAAAGCCATAACATTTTTGACCACTATTTATGGTGTTCCGAAAGATAAGATTTCACTAATACAGCATGGCGTTCCGGATGTTCATTTTGATAGTCAACAATGTAAAAAGGAACTCAAATTCAATCATAAAAAGCTGGTGCTAACCTTTGGATTTATTGGCAGAAATAAGGGAATAGAAACGGTTATTAAGGCCCTTCCGAAGGCAGTAGAAAGGCATCCCGAAATACTCTATATGGTGTTGGGTAAAACCCATCCAAATGTACTCAGGCATTCCGGGGAAGAATACCGAACCTATTTGCAAATGTTAGTGAAAAGCCTGCACTTAAATGATCATGTCGTTTTTCTTAATGAGTTTATTGATCAGGACGAGCTGTTTAAATACTTGTCGGCATGTGATATTTATATTACCCCCTACGTCAACGAAGCCCAGATTACCAGTGGAACACTATCTTATGCCATGGGTGCCGGATGTGCAATTATTTCTACTCCATACTGGCACGCACAGGAATTATTGGAAGAAAACCGGGGTAGGCTCTTTCCATTTAAGGATTCCAATGCATTGGCTTCGACAATGATAGATTTGCTCGACCAAAAGGAGGTATTGGCAGAGCTTCAATACAACGCACAAGAATATGGAAGGAACATTACATGGCCTAAAATAGGAGAGCAATATGTAAGACTTGTGGGGGAGATCTTAGGGGATTCACGCGTTGAGTTACCTAAGAAAGAAACAAGTCTGGACCCCTTGCTATTACCTTCTTTTTCTTTGGATCATATCAAACGGCTCACCGATGATACTGGGATCATTCAGCATGCAAAATTTGGCATACCCAATCTAAAAGAAGGTTATTGTCTGGATGATAATTCAAGGGCTTTGTTAATGGTGTTGATGGCATATAGACAAAAAAAAGATCCGGTAGCGCTGGAATTAATGCCCGTCTACCTCAGCTATATCCATTATATGCAAAACAAAAATGGAACGTTCAGGAACTTCCTAAGTTTTAACAGAAATTTCCTGGATGAGGTAGGCTCTGAAGATTCTTTTGGCAGAACAATTTGGGCATTAGGGTATCTACTCGGAAATGCTCCTAATGATGCCTATTATCAAACCGGAAAAGTAATTTTCTTTGATGCAGCCCCAAATTTTGAAAAACTAAAATCCATACGAAGCATCGCCAATACCATCATCGGAATTAGCTATTATCTTAAA
>JBNLGG010000052.1:0-30171 GCA_050305935.1 Cyclobacteriaceae bacterium
CGACCGATACCTGGGGCACGAAGCTGCTGATCAGATGGCTGATGAAGCGAGTACAGATAAATCATTGTTCTAACTTAACCTGTATTCAATTAAAAAAAACCTCAATGAAAACTCCTTTGATTTCCGCCAGCTGGCGGATTAGGGGTAGGTCAATTTAAAAAATAGGTTTTCATTGAGGTTTTTTTTGCACGCCGTTTTTTGTTTGAAATGGACTTTTTTTATACCCACCTCTGTGTCTCCTCCGAGGAGGAGAATTAAGGCATTTCAAACAAAAAACCACATTTATAAAATTGAACTTATATTAACCCAATATCCGCCGGATATTGTCACAAATAATCGCTGTGGACATCGCCACGTTGAGCGATTCTGCATTGCCATATTTTGGAATGGTTATTCTTTGATCGACATGTTTCATTAGATTGAGGTTTACACCGTTTGATTCGTTCCCCATTAGTAACGCCATTGGAATTTCAGCTTTCATCGCTGACACGGGCGTTCCATCCAGCACTGCAGCGGCTACCGGTAAATTTGGATGATCACTAAAAAAATGATCGAGGTCTTCGTAGTGAACTTTCACCCGTAAAAAAGACCCCATACTTGCCTGGATGACTTTGGAATTGTAAAAATCGGCTGTTTCCTTAGATGCAACAATCGTCTTGATCCCAAACCAATCTGCCGTCCTTATGATCGTACCTAAATTCCCGGGATCACGCACGTCGTCGAGGGCGATGATTATTTCATTGCCAATGGCTAGCGGACCTTGTTCCGGCATCTCGACCACGGCTAATGCGGCATCGTTGGTTTTGTAATTTCCCACGGAGGAAATTCGATCCGGTTTCTCCGCAATTATTTCGGCTGCCAGGGAAGAAAGAACCGATTGATTTTCTTTAGTAAAGGAGTCACTGGCCAGGATCAATTCCACTTTAAAATCAGAACGCAGCAACTCCTGCACATTTTTTGCACCTTCTACCAAAAACCTGCTATGCTTCGTCCTGTATTTCTTAATTTGCAGGGATTTAATGTATTTTGCCTTTTGATTTGAGAGCATTTATTTATTTACGGAAAGATTGATGCGGTTAAAGTTCGGTATTTTTTGGGTATTCTTAATAGCAATATTGCTTTCGTCGTGCCTCGGCACCAGGCATCTTAAAAAAGGCGAACAACTTCTTTACAAACAAAAAATCAAGGGGAACGATGACATCAGTAAAGATGAACTGGAGGAATTTTTTCGTCAACAACCGAACAAGATACTTCCTATTATACCCTTTGCTCCCTACGTGTGGGTGTACTACATGGGCTTGAAACGCTACGATACCGTCGGCATCAGGCTGGATATGAGAAAAATTGAGAGGAAGTACCAGGCGAAAATCGAAGGAGTGGATTCTGCCAGCAGGAAAGCGAGAAAACTTAGCGCCAAAATGGATAAGAAATTGTCCAAAAAAATCACGGCGATGAAAGAAGGGAATCAATTAATGAGATGGGGCGAACCACTCTCTATCTATGACGAGAAAAAAGCCGAAGAGACTAACAAACAGTTTGAAATTTACCTAAAAACAAAGGGTTATTTCAATTCGACCTCTACCTATTCCGTCAATAAATCCGGTCGACTTATTTCAATCGCCTACAAAATTGAAGAAAACAGACCACACGTTATCGACACCTTTTTTGTTACCTCCGTTGACGATACAATCAGACAAATTCTCAATGAACACCTGGATAAAAGCCTGATCAAACAAGGGGACAATTATGACCAGGAGATTCTTGTCCAGGAGCGAGACAGGGTGGAACTAATACTTCAGGACAATGGCTATTTCGATTTTAAAAAACAGTATGTGGAATATCGGGTTGACACCTTGTCTGAGCCATTTCATGCAGATATCGAAATGGTGATCAATCTTCCAAAGCGGGGCTATCACAAGATATTTACCATCGATTCGGTGATATTCACGACAGACGCAGGAAAAAGAATGACCGGCGAACGACAGACGCTAATCTACAATGACATTAAATACAGATTTTACGAAAGCCATTTCTCCAAGAAGATCCTGGATCAAAGGGTATTCATCTATCCCAATCACAAATACAGCAAAACAAGCACACTGAATACTCAGCGGCAATTGGCCAACCTCGACAATTTTAAGTTCATTAACATAAATTACGATACCACTGGAGGGCACTTTATCGCCAACATATTTACCAGCGGCTTGAAAAAATACCAGATGACCAATGAGCTTGGTGTGAACGTGACGGTTGGGCTGCCGGGACCTTTTTATCGGTTTTCCTTAAAGAACAGGAACGTATTTAAAGGCCTGGAAAACATGGAACTATCCGGCTACTATGCGTTTGAAGGGGTTGCCAGCGCTACCGGGGAGCAGGGTTCGGTATACAGCTCCACTGAAGCTGGAGCAAAATTGAGTTTTTACTTTCCCCAGTTCCTTATCCCTGGCCTCAGGAATTGGAAATCTACCACTGGAAACCTAAATCCTCAAACCATCTTCCGGACTGGTTTTGATTTTATCGACCGACCCGAATACAGACGGGCGGGCTTTAGCAATAGCTGGCAATACAATTGGAAAAACTATGAAAAGAAAATCAATTACACATTAACAGCATTGGAAATTGGCTTTATCAATAGCCGCGATATTACGGAAGATTTCCAGAATTACCTGGACACGCTGGCCAGTCAGGGAAATAACCTGAGAAATGCCTTTCTCCCATCATTCGTCAGCACTACACAGTTTAACGTGGCCTTTAATTTTGATCCCATTGACAATTTTGATAACAGTGCCTCTTTTCTGCAATTGTTTGGAGAGCTGGGTGGAACATCCTATAATTTCTTCGACCCGGCGCAGGTTTTTAAAAACAAGGAGTTTTATCAATTCTTTAAGACAAGTGGCGAATATATACGCCATCTACCAGTAACTGAAAACGGCGCTATTGCCACAAGGATCAAAATTGGTTATGCCCTGCCTTATGGCAAAAATGGAGCACTCCCCTATGAAAAGTATTTTTTCTCCGGTGGTAGCAGTAGCATCAGGGCCTGGAGGCCACGGCGGCTGGGCCCCGGTTCGTTCAACCACAACGACACTAATCCAGATGTGGAGGGTGAGGATCTTTACAGCTATTCCAATAAGGTGGAACAACCGGGGGAAATCCTCATAGAAGCCAATATTGAATACCGCTCAAAGCTAGTGGGTTTTTTTGATTGGGCATTTTTCATCGATGCCGGGAACATCTGGTTGTTAAAAGAAGATATCACCCGCCCCGGTGGGGAATTTAATTTCAACCGGTTTTACAAAGAATTCGGAATTGGATCGGGATTGGGGCTTAGGCTGAATTTCAGCTTTTTGATTATCCGATTTGATTACGGTGTTAAAGTATATGACCCAATACGGCCGGAAGGCGAACGATTTATTGGAGATCAGTTTTCACTTTTCAAATTTAAAGGCTTAAAAGACCAGGCCTTACTTAATTTTGCAATTGGTTATCCATTTTAATTATGGTTTTAGACAAAGAATTTATTGCTGACTGGTTTAAGATACTACAGGACAATATTTGCAGCCAGTTAGAGCACGAGGACGGAAAAGGTAAGTTTTTAGAGGAAAGCTGGGAGCGCCCCGGGGGCGGTGGTGGAAGGACCAGGGTCATTACGGAAGGAAATATCATTGAAAAAGGTGGAGTGAATTTTTCGGCTGTATTTGGGGAAATGCCCACCAGTATTTCATCAGCATTGAAGATTCCGGAAAGCCAATTTTTCGCAACGGGAGTTTCCATAGTTATTCATCCATTCAATCCCAACGTACCCATCATCCATATGAATGTCAGGTATTTTGAAACCCTGAGCAGAGAGCAGGCAGGAGAGTCAATTTGGTGGTTTGGTGGTGGCATTGACTTGACACCGCACTACATTGTAAAAGAAGATGCACAATGGTTTCACCGGCAGCTTGCTGAGGTCTGTAACCAACATGACCCCTTCTATTATGAGGAATTTAAAAAGTGGGCTGATGACTATTTCTTTAACAAACACCGCAATGAAACACGGGGAATCGGTGGTATATTCTTCGACCGGCTAAATGAATCCCGCGGAAAAGATAAAGGTGAGCTCTTTTCATTTGTACAAGATGTGGGAAATTCGTTTGCGCCCATTTATCGAAAATTCATGAAGGAAAACAGCAGGAAGAAATTTAATGAAAGGCAAAAGTCCTGGCAAAACCTTAGAAGAGGGAGGTACGTGGAGTTTAACCTGGTATATGACAAAGGAACGAAGTTTGGGCTTGATACAGATGGCAGAACGGAATCCATACTCATGAGCTTACCACCCCAGGCCGAATGGGTTTACAATCATCAGCCCAAAAAAGGATCGCCAGAATACTTCACCCTCCAACATTTGAAAAAAGGGATAAACTGGCTTGCAGAATGATCGATCAACTTGAATCACTAGACCAGCAAATCACCCTTTTTTTAAACGGGTTTCATTCCTCCTTCATGGACCAGGTCATGTGGGTTATTACCTATCAATACACCTGGGTACCACTTTACATTTTACTACTTTACTTTCTCATTAAGCATTATCCTAAGGACTGGTGGCTTTGGTTGATTGGGATTGTATTGCTAATTACCGCGACCGACCAGTTTACATCCTCCCTTTTAAAGCCCTGGATAGGAAGGCTCCGACCCTGCCATGATCCGGAGATATCTCCCCTCATCCACAACTACAAAAAATGTGGTGGACTGTACAGTTTTGTCTCTGGCCATTCGGCAAATTCATTTGCCGTAGCTACATTTTTCTTTCTCTTGCTAAAGGATCGGCTTCGATTTATCGGGCTGCTCTTTTTGTATGCTACCGTTGTGGCATATTCGCGGGTTTATCTTGGTGTGCATTATTTGGGGGATATTCTGGTTGGGGGAATGATAGGAAGTTTGTTTGCGATGGCCTTTCTCAAATTAGTTAAATTAACCTCTCAGAAAATGGGGAAATAAAAAGGACTACAATAAGTTCAATCGCTCCATCAGGCTATCTTTATACGACGCACCAATTGGGATAAACTTCTTATTGATTAAAATGGAATTATCTTCCAGGGTTTCAATTTTACTTGTGTTGACAATATAAGATCGGTGTGTGCGGATGAAAGATTTGCCCGGAAGCCGGTTTTCAATTCCCTTCATCGTAAAGTGAACGATATGCTTCTTTTCAGGCGTATGAATGATCACATAGTCTGCGAGTGCCTCTACATACAATATGTTGTCCAGGGGAATCCTCACTAACTTGGCATCTGCCCGCACATATAGTTCAGTCAGATCTTCATTGATCTTCGACTGCTTTTCAATATTATTTTTTGCCTTTTGAGCAGCCTTTAGAAATCGCGGATATTCGGCAGGCTTTACGAGGAAGTCGGTTACGCTTTTTTCAAAAGCTTCCACCGCATAATCACTTTCGGAAGTAATAAGGATGATCTGGTAATCATTTTCAAGCGTTTGGATGAACTCCATGCCTGTCATTTCGGGCATCTTAACATCAAGGAAAAGGATATCGACATTCTCATTCTTCAAAAAATTGGCCGCTTCTACTGCATTATCAAACTCCTTCACCAGCGACAAGAAGTTTGTTTTCATAACGAAATGTCGAATGAGGTTTCTCGACATTTCATCATCATCTACAATAATGCATTTATATTCCATTCCCTCCTTTGTTATTGTTCCAATTTTATCTACCTCTTGATTGGTTTGTAATATATAAATTAAAAATGTTTTAACTAAAAAATTACTTTAAGAAAGTTATTCAGCCAAAACAATGAATTTTAATAGAATTTAATAATTGCTTTCCACAAACTAAAACGGCTGTATTTTTAAGTAATTTTACAATTACTTTCCTATCATTGCGCCATTAGTAGCATGAACAGTTTAATCGACACATATCGACACAAGGGAATGCGCCGGACATTGGTGAATAAAATCCGGGAAAAAGGCATAAAAGACCAGCGTGTGCTGGACGCCATCGGGAAGGTGCCACGCCATTTTTTCTTTGAAAATGCGTTTCTGGAACACGCCTACCAGGACAAGGCATTCCCTATCGGGCAGGGACAAACCATTTCCCAGCCTTTTACCGTTGCCTACCAAACCGAATTGATTGAGGTGCAACCGGGCGACAAGGTGCTGGAAATTGGCACCGGGTCAGGGTATCAATGCTGTGTCTTGCTGGAAATGGGAGCCAAAGTTTATACTATGGAGTACAATAGAGTATTGTACGAGGAAGCAAAAGCCTTTTTACCAAAAATAGGATACCAGGCTCATTTTAAACATGGTGACGGCACACAGGGATGGCCACCTTTTGCTCCTTTTGACAAAATAATAGTGACAGCAGGCGGGCCAAAAATCCCTCTTACCTTAACCGAGCAGTTGGCAATTGGTGGAAAGATGGTTATTCCGGTAGGCGATACGGATAACCAATTGATGTACCGAATCACAAGGGTTAGCGAAACCGAATTGATGGAGGAGAAATTTGATTACTTTAAATTCGTTCCTTTGCTCGGAAAGGAAGGTTGGAAATAATAATGAAAGAACATGTCAACACCTAAGAAATTTGTCAGGGAGTCGCTGGTCATTAAGTCCGAAATATTATTGCCCAACGATACCAATCCACTAAACAACCTTATGGGCGGAAAGCTGATGCATTGGATGGACATAGTAGCCGCCATTTCAGCACAAAAATTCTGTAACCAGCATGTAGTGACGGCATCTGTTGACAACATCTCCTTTGAAAACCCCATCCCACTGGGGCATGTCGTAACCCTTACCGCAAAAGTCACCCGGTCTTTTAATACCTCTATGGAAGTCCATATTGACGTAATCGCCGAGGATATTCCCAACAATAAGAAATTTAAAAGTAACAGTGCATTTTTTACCTTTGTGGCTGTGGATAAGGAAAACAAACCACTGCCCGTTCCGCAATCTGTGCCCGAAACCGAAGAAGAAATCAAGCTTTTTGAAGGGGCCTTGCGACGAAGGCAATTGCGGTTGATCCTGGGGGGAAGATTAAAACCCGATGACGCCACAGAACTTAAGTCTATTTTTAAGTAAGCATGGACGAAGAAAAAAGCTATTACCAATTTTTACAACACCTCTTTCAAGAGGAGATTTACCTTGTGAGCGATCCGGAAGAACAAATCTCCAATGAAGAGGAAGTTGCCGAACCTGAAAAAGGAGATCTTGAACCAATCATTTCCGAAATAGAAACCTTGATTCCTGAAAAGGATGGACAGAAAGTGGTGATTGTTTTAAAAGAATCTTTGGATAAAGAAATATCCGTCCGGTTTAATACCTTATTGGAAAAACTTGGGCTGACTGAGCGGGACACAAATATTGTCTACTTTTCGTCGTATACTGGTTTGGACGACTTCGAAAAAGCCCTCCTGCAATTGAAACCCGGCAAATTTGTTTTATTGGGAGCAAAAGACGCTTTTGCTTCACGTACGCTGAAGGAGGACTTTTCAACGGTTCGATTGGATGACAAAAGCGTATTGACAATGCCGGATTTCCCTTCCATTACAGCCCAAAAGGAAAAGGTCATCAAGTGTTGGCAGGCATTACAAAAATTTTTAGAAGGATAAGATGGCCTCTCGAAATAAACTAATAACTATAAAGATTGGCTCGAACGTCATCACCGACCAACGAGGCTATCCGGACAAGAACTTCATCTCGTCCATTTCAAGTCAAATCTCAGAACTAAGGAAAAAAGGTTTCCAGGTACTACTCATCTCGTCTGGTGCAGTAGCTGCGGGCAGGAGCATCTACCAGTTTGAAAAAAAAACCGACACGATAGCCCAGCGGCAGGTACTCTCATCCATCGGGCAGGTAAAGCTCATTTCACTCTACAAAGAAACATTTGAGGAGCATCACATGCTTTGCTCCCAGGTGCTTGTCACGAGAGAGGATTTCAGAAGCAGGAACCATTACCGAAATATGCAGAATTGCCTGTCTGCGCTGCTTAATAATAATATCGTTCCCATCATCAACGAAAACGACGTCGTCTCCATTACGGAATTGATGTTCACTGATAATGACGAGCTGGCCGGCCTAGTAAGCTCCATGATGAACGCCGGTAAACTGATCATTTTGACCAATGTTGATGGTGTATACGATGGCGATCCGGAAAACAGTGACACGAAGCTAATCGATGTCTTTGACCGTAAATACGTGAATTTTGACCAAATAGTGTCCAATGGGAAAAAGTCTGGTTTTGGAAGAGGGGGAATTTTGACGAAGTGCCACACCGCCGAAAAAATCTCAAAAATGGGAATTCCTGTCGTCATTGCAAACGGGCGTACCGGGGATGTACTGTTAAAAGTCCAAAGCAATGTGAAGATAGGCACATTTTTCCCAGCGAAAAAAGTCGCTTCCGGCATTAAAAAATATCTGGGCCATGGATTGGAAGAAATAAAGGGGATGGTAGTGATCAATGAAGGCGCAAAAAAAGTGTTGCAGTCGGAAAAGGCTAACAGCCTCCTACCAATTGGTGTCGTCAAAGTAATTGGTGAATTTAAGCAAGGAGACATTATCAAGATAGTAGATGATCAAAACAATGAACTCGGCCTTGGCCTCTCACGTATCAACAGCAGCAAAGCGGAAGAAATCATTGGCCAAAAAAATCAAAAACCAATAATCCACTACGATCATTTATATTTGCACTAGTTATCAATCAGTAAAATGTTAGAAGACACCTTTAAAACCGTAAAAGAAGCCAGTAGAAAGCTTGGATTGATCGAAAACGAAACCATTAATAAGATCCTGCTTTCCCTTGCTCAAAAGGCGGAAGAAAACATTGATAGGATCCTCGCAGAAAATAAGAAAGACCTCGACAGAATGCCGGAATCCGACCCTAAGTATGACCGGCTAAAGCTGACAGATCAGCGTATCAGGGATATATCAGGCGACTTGCGGAATGTTGCCGGCCTACCCTCGCCCCTCGGCATTTCGCTGGAGAAAAGAAGCATCAATGATCTGGAATTGGAGAAAATATCTGTTCCCCTTGGTGTAATAGGTATTATTTATGAAGCCAGGCCAAACGTGACCTTTGACGTGTTTAGCCTATGCCTGAAGTCAGGAAACGCCTGCATTTTAAAAGGGGGTAGCGATGCCGCATTTTCAAATGAAATTATCGTCAGCCTGATAAAAGAAGTATTGGCCGACTTTGAAGTCAGCACCGATATCATCGCGCTACTTCCTCCCGATCGTGCTGCGACGGCAGAATTGCTTAATGCAATAAAGTATGTTGATATCATTATTCCACGGGGAAGTCAGAACCTGATAAACTTCGTTCGGGACAATGCCAAGGTACCCGTTATCGAAACCGGCGCTGGCATTGTGCACACCTATTTTGATGAAAGTGGTGATGTGCAAAAAGGCGCTGACATTGTGTTTAATGCGAAAACGAGGCGCGTAAGTGTTTGTAATGCCCTCGACTGCCTGCTTATTCACAAAAGCCGACTCCACGACTTGACGGAATTGACAGGAAAGCTGTCTGAAAAAAATGTGGTCATCTATGCTGATAACGCAGCATACAAGGCGCTATCGGGCAACTATCCCCCTGAACTTCTACAAGAAGCCCGGGAAGAACATTTTGGAATCGAATTTCTTGACTACAAGATGAGCATTAAAACCGTGGACAACCTGGATGCCGCATTGGACCACATTGCAAAATACAGCTCAAAGCACAGCGAGGCGATCATTGCTGACGATGAAAAAGTCATTGACAAATACCTGAAAAGTGTGGACGCCGCCGCGGTTTATGCCAATGCCTCCACCGCTTTTACCGACGGCGCACAATTTGGCCTTGGTGCAGAGATAGGCATCAGCACCCAAAAACTACACGCCAGAGGTCCCATGGCATTAAGGGAAATTACCTCTTATAAATGGGTGATAAAAGGAAAAGGAACAGTAAGAGTATCCTAAATAATTGATGAGTTTTTATAAGACAAATACATATTTAATCTCAAAGCGCACCTGGCTTCTATCTTTTTTATTTATCCCTCTGGTTTTAATGCTACACGGTTGCGGTGAAAAAATTGAAGATTTCAGCGGCTTCATCAAATCGGAAGTTACGCTGCTTCTTTCAGACAATAGTGAAAAAAATTGGATTCGGCTTACCAGTGAGGTTAATGGACAGCCCATGGAAGGAGGTTGCATTGACAGCCTAGTATATCAATTCACTTTCTTAGAGAATAAAAAGGACACACTGGGACTCGTTTTCGTACAGCCAAGACAAGCCACTTGTACCGATCAGGATTTTAAAGACGTCTATCCGGAAATTTGGAAAGTTGATTCTGCGTTTTGTGCTAAAAAGCCTGGGGATTGTAAACATGAGGAGGGGTATTACCTGGCGGGATCGTGGTTTATTTCAGATCCATTTATCGAAAATGACAAGGTACACGAAGTAATTATCAAAAACAGTTTTGATTCATTGGTCTACCACATAAATAACATTTCGTCCGTAAATCTGGAGCTGACCACGATCAAAGTTGAAAATTCAATGACAGAAAAATTTGTAGCTGAATAATGGCCACCGACATCAATTCAATACTTTCCGATTTAAACAATAATAAATACGCCCCCATCTATTTTTTGCAGGGTGAAGAGCCCTTTTTTATTGACCAGGTGTCTGATTTCATTGAAGCAAATGCCCTGGACGAAGCGGCAAAAGGCTTTAACCAGGTAGTCCTGTATGGAAAAGATGTTTCCATTGCTGACGTGATCAATAATGCCAAGCGCTTTCCTATGATGTCAGAAAGGCAAGTAGTGATCGTCAAAGAAGCACAAAACATCAAAGACCTCAATAAAGAAGCCGGGGACAAACTGTTTGGCGAATACCTTGATAATCCCCTCCCCTCCACCATTCTGGTGATGTGTCATAAATATAAAAAGCTGGACCAACGAAAAAAGCTGGGGAAAGAAGTGGCTAAAAAGACAGTTTTCCTGGATACCAAAAAGCTGTACGATAACCAGGTGCCGGATTGGATCAAGGGATATGTAAAGTCCGTCGGATTTACGATCACGGAAGAAGCTGCCTATTTGCTGGCAAACTTTATAGGGAACAACCTGGAAAGAATCGCCAATGAACTAAAAAAAATCCAGCTCAACCTCAAAGATGTCAAGGAGATCAAAGGTGAACATATCCATAAATTCATTGGCGTCAGCAAGGAATTTAATGTGTTTGAGCTAACGAATGCGCTGGCATTCAAAAACAGCTCAAAGGCATTTGGCATTGCCCAATATTTTGCCGCCAATCCGAAGGAAAATCCGGTCATCATGGTGATTGCCGTCCTTTTTAGTTTCTTTTCGAGGCTCCTACTTGTGCATTCACTTTCCGATAAATCAGAAAAAGGAATTAGCTCTGCGCTCAGAGTACCTTTCTTTGCGGCGAAAGAATACAAGCAGGCCATTGCCAACTACCCGCCTCAAAAACTTGAATATATTATTGCCCAGCTAAGGTACGCAGACATGCAGTCAAAAGGGATCAACGCAAACTCGTTGGAAGATGAGGAAATTCTCAATGAGCTGATTTTTAAAATTTTGTATTGATTCCATTTTGTGGCGTGTATTTTGATCGAAAATTACGTTAGTGGCTGGTTGGCTTCATGCAATTATCTATCTTAGCCAACGTTTTGAAACAAAATTAAAAATCAACATATGTCTTTCCCGATGCGGATTTTCCTTTGCCTTCTTTTGGTCGCGTTCTTTTTTAATCACCCCTCCACTCAGGCCCAAAACACCCTTCATTTTTCATCCCCCGATTTTTACTACAAAACCGGGATCTCTCTGATCAATGAAAGTAAATTTGGCGCTGCACGGGAAGCATTTGCCAGCTATCGTGAAAAAGGTAGCAACAAAGAATACCTCGACAATGCGTCTTACTATATCGCCTATTGCGCCATCCAATTAGAACACAATGATGCCGAACTGCTCGTCGAACAATTCATCACAGAGCATCCTGCCCATCCAAAATCGCAAACCGCCTATTTTGAATTGGGGAATCTCAAATACGACCGGAAGCAGTACGATGACGCCATCAAATATTATAAAAAGCTATACATGCCCGACCTGATCGCCGATCAGGAAGCCGAAGCCAGGTTTAAACTGGGCTACTCTTATTTTACCAATAAAAAATTTGATGAAGCTTATGGGCAATTCAATGAATTGAAGAAGAAAAAAAATCCCTTTCAGTATGCCGCAAATTACTATTCCGGCTATATCAACTTTCAAAAAGAAGAGTATGATCGGGCGTATTATGACTTTATGCGGGCGGGCGAAAACGAATACTACGCCACGATTGTCCCCGAGCTGATCAATAAAACCCTCTACAAGCAGAAAAAATATGATGAGGTAATCCGCTACTCCACTGCTCAGCTTAAAACCCCCAATGTGAAGAATGCCTCGGAATTTTACCTCTACCTGGCAGAAGCCTATTACAAAAAAGGTGACTTTGCCAACTCTGCCGAAAATTTCAATAAGTACATTGACATTACAAAAAAGGCCACATCACCTGAAATCATGTTCCGGATTGCCGATGCACGCCAGCGATCAAACGATTTCCAGGGAGCCATCAGCGGATTCAAAGAAGCCGCTCTTTTGGAAAGCGAACTTGGTCAAATAGCCTCATTTTACCTGGGCAATCTGTATATAAAAACCAATCAACTTGATCTTGCCCCTGCCGCTTTCAGGACTGCCGCGGAAGCAAATTTTAACAAAGCGATCCAAAAACAGGCCTTCTACCAGTTTGCGAAAGTAAATTATAACCTGGGCAATTACGCGGTTTCCATTTCCGCATTTAACGAGTACCTGGGAAAGTACCCGGAGGAATCGTCCAACCAGGAATTACACGAATTGCTGACAGATGCCTACTTCAGGACCAATAACTACGACGCTGCGATCAGGCATTTTGAAAGCATTACCGTAAAAAGCACAAAGGTAAAAAGGGCCTACCAGATGATTACTTTTAATGAAGGTTCCCGGCAGTTTAACCTTGGGCGCTACCACCAGGCCATAGACCTGTTTGAAAAGTCCACTGAATATCCTGTGGAGAAAGATGTGTTGCTAAAGGCAAATTATTGGAAAGGGGAAACCTATTACCTGATGAATCAATTTGACGACGCAAAAAACAGCTATGCCACTGTTTTCCGGTTGGACGATGCAGGGCAATCTGAGGCCTACCTCAAATCCCGCTACGGGATAGGATACATTTATTACAATGAAAAAAATTATGAAAGGGCACTGCCCCATTTTAAATATTATGTAGAAAAAGGAAGAAACGCTGCCAACTACCACGATGCCGTTACCCGCCTGGCCGACTGCTATTATACTACCAAACAATACGATCTGGCTTTAGCCACCTACAGCGGATTGGTTAAAATGAATGCAAGAAACAGCGACTATGCCCTGCTTCAGCAAGGCATTATCCTTGGGATCAACGGTAACCTAACCGCTTCCAATGACCAGTTTGATCAATTATTGTCCGGGCATTCGAATTCGGTTTATGTAGACGATGCCCTTTTCCAAAAAGCACAATTCAATTTTGAGGGTGGTCATTACGATCCGGCCATCAGTGGTTTCAATCAATTAATTAACTCCTATCCTGATAGCCCCTTTATACCTTTTGCATTGCAAAGCAGGGCCCTGGCGCATGCTAACCAGGGAAATCATCAGGCGTCAGCAAATGACTATAAGCGAATTTTGTCAGATTATCAAGGCCATTCGATTTCTGAAAATGCATTGCTCGGCCTCCAGCAGGAGCTGGCAGCCTTAGGGCATTCTGATCAATTCAGCACCTATCTGTCTTCCTATAAAAAGGCCAATCCAAACAAGAGCAACCTGGAAAACATAGAGTTTGAAGCCGGAAAAACATTGTATTTCGACCAGAAATACCCGCAGGCAATCCAGGCATTTAATACATTTTTGAGCGCATATCCCCAAAGCAGTTATAGAAACGAAGCGACCTATTACATGGCAGACAGCTACCAACGTAACGGTGAAAATGAATTGGCCTTTCAGACCTTTAAAAAATTGGAAAGGGAAACCACCTACTCCAGGTATGCCAGGGTCATTGAAGAGTTGGCCGATATTAAAATAGCAAGTAGTGATTATAGCGCTTCCATTCCCTACTTGAGAAAACTGGAGACCATCGCTTCGAATAAAAAAATACAATACAAGGCATGGTCGGGACTGATGGACAGCTACTACCAGATGAATAAGTATGACTCTGCAGACTATTATGCCAATGTCATATTAGAAAAAGGCCTGGTGACAACAGATGCTGAAACCATGGCGTTGGTCTACCTGGGAAAAAGCGCCTACCAACGCAAATTTATGGGTGCCGCGACTGATTATTTCCTGTCAGCGCTAAATACTGCAAAAGATGAGTACGGAGCAGAATCACAATATTTATTGGCAAAGATTTACCACGAACAACAAAAATACAAGACCTCCCTGGAGACTCTTTTTGATCTGACAAAGAAATTTTCCATGTATGAGATTTGGGTGAGCAAAGCCTATCTGCTGATGGCCGATAATTATATTGCTATGAAGGAAAACTTTCAGGCAAAAGCGACGCTGGAATCCATTGTGCAGTATTCCAAAGTGACGGAGGTAGTGGCCGAGGCAAAAGAAAAACTGGCTAAACTTTCCTCAGAGACCAAAGTCGAGATAGATGCACCTGACACATTAGAAATCGTAAATCCGGAATAAGTAGAAAATGAAAATATACATCATCAATTTTATTGTAGTTTTCGCCACCTTTTCATTAGTAAGCCCTGCGATTGCCCAGGACGAAAAAAATAAAGGTGAAATTGAGGGGCGGCAAGTGATCATAGAGAAAAATCTGAAAATCACCCTGCCAGAGGCCGACCGCAATTTTGAAAAAGTACCTCCCCCGGCAGACCAATCCGCCGATACGGAAAAATTAATCTACGATATTTCCTACGTGAACAGCAGCAATATTCCTGACCTCAATCCTACCCTGAAGGTATTAAAAATAAAGACTGAGCGGCCAGTTCAGTTATATGAAAATTACGTGAAACTGGGATTTGGTAATTATTTAAGCCCCTACCTGGCAGCTTACCTTCACAATACTCCTAACAAAAATGCCAGCTATGGAGCAAGCCTTTTCCATCATTCGGCAGTGAATGGACCTGTTGATGGCAAAAACTCAGGGAATGGACTCTCTGAAATCAAAGTGCATGGTAAATATATGGGGAATGCAGCCACTACTGGCGCTGAATTAGGATATTCTGTTGAAAACTACCGCTTTTATGGCTATGACCCTGAAACCAATGTCGACAGGGACACCATCAAGCAGACTTTTAGCACCTTTCATGCAGGCATCACTGCCTCCAATGCCAATCCGGAGTCGCGCTTTAAAATGACCGGAAAATTAAACTTTGGATACAAGAAAGATGACTTTAATACGTCCGAAAGCGCTTTTGACATTACCTTAAAAGGTTATAGCCCTTTGAGTGACGAGCTTGGTGCAGGTGCTGATCTCAATTTTGACTTTAGAAACTATAAATCAGCAACCACGATTTCCAGGAACCTGATTGACATCACGCCTTATATTACCTATCACCTGGACGCTCTTTCTTTAAAGGCCGGGTTTAAGATTATTTCCAATAACGATACGCTTAGCAATGTAAATCAAATTGCGATATACCCGGCAGCTACGGCAGATTATACATTTTCAGAGAGCTTTATCGTTTTCGGTCTGCTGGAAGGAAATGTTGATAAGGTAAACTTTTCCTCCCTTACTGAACTTAATCCATATTTGAAGTCCAATGTTCCGTTTTTTAACACCATTAAGGCATTGGAATTAGGCGGAGGGATAAGGGGAACCCTGACCAATAACCTTGGGTATAATGCTTCCGCAACATTCGCAGGATACAGAAACCTGTTTTTCTTTGTGAATGATACCACAGAAAGAAATAAGTTTGACGTGATCTACGACACTGACATTACCAATATTCTCAAGCTAAATGCATCACTTTCATACAGCATTGAGCAAAAATACGGGGCTGAAATGGCGGTCACTTATTTTGGGTATAGCACCGGGAATGTCGCTGAAGCATGGCACCGGCCGAAAACAGATTTCAGGCTTTCCGGTTGGTACAATATTTATGACAAAATCATTGTTTCCACGGATTTAAGCCTACTTTCAGGAATAAAGGCTTTGGACCCTTTGTCTGGTGAAACGGTAGCCCTCGAGCCAGCCTTAGATTGGAATGCAGAAATTGACTACAGGTTTTCGAAACAGGCATCAGCATTTTTGATGCTTAACAATATTGTCGGAGGACAATACTCAACGCTTTATCGCTACCCCGTGAGAGGATTGCAGGTGAAATTGGGTGTGGGATTGTCTTTTTAAGCAATATTTTTACTAGTCTTTAAACTTTCAATTAGAAAGTCGTGTCTTTAGGCAAAAAAAAAAAATTATAGTCTAACAGTAATAAAATGAAAATAATGAATGTGAGATTGAACAGAATCGCCCTGCCACTTTTTGTAATTGTTCTGAGTATAAGTTTAAACTCTTGTCTCGATGATTCCGGTAATTCCGAACCGGTTGATGTCCAGGTATTAAACGACCAGATTGCAGAATTCGAGGCTTATTTCAAAGACAATTCCATAAACGCTACAAAGATTGGCGATGGATATTATCAGGTGGTTGTCAACGAAGGCACGGGTGAAAAAATTAAAGGGGGTGAGATTGTTGAACTAAAGTATGTCGTAAGGAAATTTGACACGGATCAAGTCATTTTTTTTGATTCCTCCTATGTATTGATCCCCAATAACGGTTTCTACGTGCCAAACATTGTCGGCAATGTCACAAGCTTGAATTATGCAAACACGCTGTTAAAGGAATTTGGAAAATCAGATTTTTACCTGGCATCGACCTACTTGTTCGGTTCTTCCAGTGGCACTTTCAACAATGTGGCCATAGCTGCCAATCAGATGATCAAGGCAAATTATGAAATCGTTGACATTAGAACCACAGAAGAACAAAAGGAATTTGAAAACAATCTCCTGCTTGAAAAATTGACAGAACTTGAGTTAACTGCTGAACCGACAGAAACAGGTTTATTCACTATCGTTGTCGAAGAGGGAACTGGTGTTGAGCAGGTTGCCAGCGCTAGTAAAATAAACATCGACTATAAAGGGACATTCTTAAACGGAACAGAATTTGACAGTGGAACCGGCAAAGAATTCGTATTAAGCAATCTTATTGAAGGTTGGAAACAAGGGTTAAAAGACCAAAAAGCTGGTGCAAAGCTCATTCTGCTGATTCCATCCCATCTCGCCTACGGACCAAAAGGCGTTATTTCACAGGGGAAAGTAAGCATTCCATCCTTCGAGCCGCTCAAATTTGACATTACCCTGAATAGTTTTGAAAATCTCTAAGGATAAGAAAAGCTGTCCTCTTGAATAAAGGGCAGCTTTTTTTATACCGCTTCTTTGTACTCGTTTAACTGGCGCTTTAGCTCCCTCCCCCACACCTCATACCCAAGTTCATTGAGATGCAGCATATCATCACTAAACAGGTCCGCTCGGGGCGCTCCTTCCCGGGTTAGCATGTAATCAAAAACTTCCACCCATTTAGCGTTTGGATATCTGTTTACCAGCTCTTTTAACAAGGAATTTGTCCGTTTAATTTTTGGCAATAGATATTCCCTGATTGGGCTTGGCTTAATCGAAATAATAGTAATGTCAGCCCCGGGATTCAACCTTTTTATTTTTGTCATTAATTTCTCCAGGGTATCAGCGATTTCTTCCGGCTTTTGGCCGCGGCTAAGATCATTATCGCCGCCGTACAGCACAAAGGATGAAGGCCTGAAGTCACTGAATAAAAAATCAAAATAATGGAGACACAGTTTATAAGAAGATCCCCCAAATCCTAAATTAATCGCTTTGCGACCTTCAAATTCTTTTTCCAGGGATTCCCAGAGCCTAATGGTGCTACTTCCATAAAATACCGTAAAATTGTCTTCGGGCAAAGAAGACAAGCGCTGTTTCAACGCCTTTACTTCCTCTTCAAATAACATTTGCGCGCTGTTTTCGCTGGCGGTATCATCAATCAAACTTCTTATTTCTCGCCGGTATTCTTCCTCAAACCTCCTTAAAAATTTCTTCACATCCACCACGCCGTACTCGGCCATTTTTTCGCTAAGCTTAAAAGGCTTATTTACCCGGCAAGCATACTTATACTCTGAAATGCGTTTATCAAAGTTTGCCATCACCACCGGAACGATGTAGGGTTCCTTCTCTAACTTCTTAATTACTTTAAACATCCCTGATTTGAAATGACCAGGTGATTGTTGGCTGTTAAAGGAGGCTCCTTCGGGACTGACGATAATATTTCTTCCTTCGGCCAAGGTTTTCCTAAATGTGTCGAAAAACCACTGATGGCGCAGTATTTTCTGCTCTTCGGTTTCCGCTAACTGGTCGGAATCTTTGGTTTTGACTTCGATAAAACCCAGCTTGCTGTAATAGTTTTCATGACCAAATTCGTCAGACTTGCCTATTCTTACCACCCGCTGGGCTTGTGATCCGTACTGCTCGTAGATGAGTGAACTAATGAAATGTGAGTCCAGGGTTATCTGAAACTGATTTGGCAGGGTGTAGTATGGATCATTCAACAAATGATTGTAGATAAAGACACATCCCCCCTTTTTTGGAAGGTTTTCAGTGCCTTCTATGTGGATTGACGGAATTGAAAATGCCCTTTCGCTGGCCTCAATGCATGCTTGATTAATTTCATCCGGTGTCATTCTTTCCGCGGTCTCGGCCACAGAACTGTAAATATCTTTTAGGGCAGAATAAAAATCAGACTCTTTTTGTGTTTTCGGCAAATTGTCCAGGCATAGCGAAGCAAGGTTCTTTTCTGAACCACTGCCGGTCAACTCCACCTGATGCAAAAGGTCAATGGCATATGGGATTGTCTCTTTATCGTCTAACAATACCGGTACCTGATGAAGTGGCGACAGAATGGATATCTTCGTATTGTTGCTGTTGATCAGGGTTTTGGCAACAAGTATTTCCTGGTCAAACTGCGTAGCAATAAGGCGGGTCCGTACAGCCCGCAGCTGGTTATTGATCAGCCAAAGGATGCGTTGTTGGTACCGCAATGCTACGTCCTTGTTCTCCTCACACTTCTTTTCAATTGCTTTGCCGGGAATTTGCAAAATAACCGCTTCCTGGGTAACAAAAGAACTCATTGCACTTTCTACTGCCAATAATGTAGAGGTGCTGATAAGATAACCGGGTGTTGAAAGGGCTCGGAATGCCACATTAAGGTGCTGGTTGCTCTCCAGGCTAAAATTTGACCTGGAATACTGCACCTCACCGGATTCAAGTATGAATATGCCGTCCTTTTTCTCACCTTGTCCTATGATAATTTCGTTTGCCAGGTACTTTCTACGCCTCATCTGACTGGCAAAAAAGAAAAGTTCCTGTTCCTCAAAAACTTCAAAAAAAGGAGAGTCCATAAGGTGGTGAATAAGTTCTTCTGTTTCTTTGAAATCATCCGGCATGTGCCCTTTAGATGGTTGATTTTCCTCCAATACCTGTAGCGTTACCGAGGTGTTAGCGAAAAGCTCACTCGTGTCCTCTACAAATCGATGGGATTGCTCATTTAAGAATTTAAAGAATTCAATAGCAATATTCCGGTGATCAGTCAGAAAGGATTGTAGTGCCTTCGTTTCTACTTTTAGTAACCTGGCACTATCAGAGGCTACCCGGGCAGTGGTCTCATTGCGAAAGGGCGCTATGAATGCATCCAATCCAATCGGGCCGAACATTGAGTGGCTTTTTCCAGCCAATATCTCCTTTTCCTGCATGGGAATGGACTGATAAAAGTGGACCGCACCTTCGAGGAGAAAATAAAAGTGATCTACCTTGCTGAATTGCTTCTTAAGCACTTCGCCCTGATGGCATATTACTTCTTCAAAAGGAACTTTTATTTTATCCAGCGGATAAGGCAGGTTTTTAATCATTCTTTAAAAGTTAAATTGCAACAAACACAACAGCAGTTTGTTTTTTTTATGTAATTATGGGATTAATTGCATAAAAACAAAAATTACAGCAAAAATACATCTGTTTTTATACAAAAATTACAAATCGTTTTTGAAAAACAATGAAGTACAACCCTTTTCATGGGTATTGGGTCATACATAAAAACTCAATGAAATGAAAAATCTATTCGTTTTGCTATTATTGGCTGCTTTGGGGTGTGCACAGGAAGACCCAACTGGCAATAACCCATCCCAACAAAACTCGCTGGTAAAAAACCAAAACCGGTACGAAAATACTGCAACAGCCATGCAATCAAATGATCTGGACGGGTCAGATGCATTTGAGTTAAAAAAAGCCTGGCTCAATGAATGGAATCTTTACATCATTGTTTCTTACTCGGGAGGGTGTAAAACACATGAATTCGAATTAATATGGCCGGAAGTCATTACAATGATTTATCCGCCTTCCTTTGACACATATTTGCTGCACAACTCAAATGACGACATGTGCGAGGCTTACCTGACAGATACGCTGGTATTTGACCTTTCAGAAAACAACTTAATCCTGGATATTGAAACCCTACAAGCTACAGACCTGGGTATTGTAAATGGAAGCGACCCTAACGAGGTAGTGTACCCAAATCATTAGCCTGCGCACATTTGAATGAATCCTGCATTTTAATAACATACGTGGGGGAACTATTTTACGCCACTGACCAACTTACCATTTTCATTAATAGCCCGCCTCTAATGAAAATTTAGCACAGCCAAAATGACAATGGTAAGCGACACCAATAGGGCAATCCTGCTTAATATGGGTAAACTCTTCATCTGTAGGACATCGCCTTTTTTCACTTTTTTCATCTTAGCACTCATAATTCCCAATAACGCTCCCAGCGCTAAAACAAGAACCAGCTTGCCAATCATCAAAGGCATTGTCCCCAAGGATTTCCAATGTGGTGTCATCAGGTATCCTCCGGAAAGCACCAGTACTACTAACCCGGTCTGGCCCATTTTACTTAGCGATGAAGACTTCATCATAAAACTTTGGCCTTCCTCCTTTTGCATTTTTGAGGCCGCCGTACCAAGAAACAGAAATCCAAGACTGGTTCCAAGGCCCATGGCAAGCCCTATAAAGTGCACTATTAACATTGCGTCTCTCATGATGTGTAATTTTTATCCAGATAATTAAAAGCCAATAATACTAAAATATCCCGTGTAACAGAATGAATTATCTTTTTGAAGGCATTATTATCCTATTATGGCATTTGCATTCGGAGATCGGATTGGATGTGCTTCTAAAAAAAGATGATGTGCCCTTTACTTCAATTCAAGTTTGCGATAGTTAAACTTCACTTCTTCTATCTCTTCTCCATTTTGAATTCGAACATACATATTCATTTCACTGTCACCTACACGCTCGATGGTAAAGCCGTCAAAAAACACTTTGCCCTCTTCTACTTTGACCAGCCGAAAGTCCACCGTTTTATCCTTTTCTTCCCAGCCTGTAAGATTGGAATTAAAATGCTTTAGTCGTAAAATAAGCGTCCCGTTCTCCTCCGCTATTGTTTCAAGCTCATAAAACTGCAACATCCCGTCTGCTACCAATTTAAATGACCCCATCATTGAACCACCCAGCGGCGGGCTCCACAGTTCCTCCACAATTCCATTAAACGCCTCGCCTCTCCAGTGACCTGCCAGCCAGCTAACGGAGCTTAAATCGGCTTGTGGCGAAGTGCCAGTATCAGTAAACGAAAGTGTGTTTTCAAACTGTGTTTGTGAAAATGCGGCAGAAGAAATTATGAGTAAGCCAATGAGAAAGATTGTTTTCATGAATAGATTTTTATGAAATTTACTGACTTTAATCAACACCCCCATTTCTTTTAAAACAAATCTCTTTTCGGTTAGTGTGTTTTACTAGGCTAGTAAATATGTTGCATGTTTACCAAAAATCAAGCAAGCGCACATCGAAAATCAGGAGTGCATTGGGAGGAATCTTATTACCTGACCCTTTCTTTCCCCAGGCTAGCTCAGGCGGTACAAAAAGCCTATACCTGCTTCCCTTTTTCATGAGCAATATTCCCTCCTGATATCCTTCAATCAATTCTTCCAGGGGCACTTCATCCGGTTTATTGTCTTTAAAAGTATCTTCTATTACCTTGCCGTTTTGTAAGATGCAGCGTTGATGGACGATGACGTTACATCCTTCGAAGGGATGACCTCCCGGCCCCTCCTCTAACACCTGGTATTGCAAGCCTGAAGAGGTTTCAATCACCCCGGCTTTCATCCGGTTTTTTTCCAGAAAATCTTCGGCTGCTTTACGGTTATTTCCGGCAGAACCTTTGTTTCTTTCACGCTTTTCCCTTTTTGCCATGTACAAATAAAAGTGAAAAGGAAGGATTGTTACAAACCAATGAATCGAAAAGTTCCGCTAAAGATCTGTGACCTACACCACCGCAACGTTGTCCCAGGCGAGTTTAATTCCAAAATAGCGCTCAAGGTATTCTTCAAACTTGTCTTCATCAAAGCTAATTTCATAGACTGATTCACCTGCCGTAATTTTGATCTGCTCGTCATTTAAAGTGATACGGCCATTTTTCGTTGGGATAGAAATAACCTTCTTTTGAGTGAAATGAGATGCATCGCTTGTTTGCTGATACTCACATCGTTCCTTAAATTCACTAAGGTTTCGTGCTTTAACGGTGAAAATATATTGAGGTATTAACTCGCCGTGATCCAAAACACTGATCCTGATGTAATTATCATCATATTTATCAAAATTAAATATACCGTGAGCATCTTCTATTTGCTGTTCAAACACAATTGGCAGCGGATCCAGAGAGAACATACCAAACCCCACATCGACCAAGTAGTCCTTTCCGTCCAGTGAAGCAATGATCGCCATGTGATCATACTCTTCACTATACTCGCCATTCTCTGAACATACCCTTGCAGAAATGAGCTTTACTTTATACCCTGAATTCTTTAACAAATAGTAAAACAGGCCATTTAGCTCATAGCAAAATCCGCCTCGCCCTTCTTCAACAATTTTTTCATAAAACCAATCGTAGTCGAGATGGATCTTCCGCCCGTAATGAATATCGAGGTTTTCGAAGGGAATGGAATACAAATGCTTTGACTGAAGTTTTATTAATGTTGAAAGATTTGGATTTGGTTTTTCTGTAAAACCAATTCTTTGCAAATACTTGGATATGTTTATCAACTCGTTAAAAAATTGGTGCTACTGTGATAACGGATAAATTGAACCTAAGTGTTTGAAAAAGAGGTTTTTTATTTCCGATTTCAGCTATTTCAACCCCAATATTTTTTTTCAAAAAAAATCAGTCAAAACTTAAAGTCGATTATCTAAAACCAACCAATGAAGACAGACCATTAGATCAATTGTAAATATTAAATTAATTTCTGTTGATTAAACAAACCATGACTTATTGTTTCAGCCTGGCAACCTGCGGATTGACGGTGACGGTGGTGGGATTGATCAGGGAAAATTACGGTTATGAAGATCGTATAGACAAAATATTTAACATGTACTACAGAGCAACTTCTTCTTCTCAAGGTGCTGGACTCGGATTGTTTATCGTAAAAGAATTGATGCCACTGCCTGGAAGCGAATCCGGATTAACTTCAAAAGTGGACGAAGGGACCACCTTTACATTGATATTATAACCAAGCTTTCTTTTCCTCAACCCAGTTTTTATCCATTCTTATCAAACGATTTTTTTTCAGGTTTTCTTTTAAAATCCACTTTACTGTGACACTCCTTTCTGCCAGTGGTATCAATTCTTCAAAAACTTTCTTACCAAAGGTAGGATTAGCCACAACAGCTACACTCAACCCGTAACCCAATCCTTTTTTTAAAGCAACAAATGACTCATCCTTTGTTGTAAGGACCTCCGAAGCAGCCTGGATTATCGCCCGAACAATCGCAAGCGTTTTAATGGCATTTTCTTGTTTTTTTAATAGCGCAGGCTCACACAATCCAGCAACTACCGCCCTTTTTTCAAAATGATTTCCCAGTACCCAGTCGTCAATTTCACCAATTAGATAATCAAAATCCTCCTTCCCTATCATTTGGAGTGCAAACGCCACTCCTTCTCTCACCCTCCATCTCCTATCGGAAGCCATTTCTCTCAGTTTCTTAAATTTAGTTGAGTCGCCCGCTAAGATCAGATTCCCTAAACCTGCGGCTCCGCACGCAGCGACAAACTCACCCGGAGTATTCGTGGCTGCTATTGATGGAGTAAATGCCAGGCATGCTGTAACTTGTTCATCGGAGGCGCTTTTCATAAAAGCATACAACAGTTCAAGGTTCCCCCTTGGCCCTGGCAGATTGGAATTTTCCAGGAGGAAGTTAATTCTATCTTTGGTAGCCTCCAATTGCTGAGAATAGAGTTCAGGTTTATTCATTTGCGTTATCTCACAATCGCTATCAACCACCTTAACATTTATTTTTCAATATGAGTTCGTTGTTAACTTTTTCCTCATAGCCAAATCGCAGCGGTCACTAAGGTGAGCTGAAGCGTACTCTTGAAAACCGAACTTTTTATACAGCCCCAACGCCTTATCCAGCCGGGTATTGGTTTCCAGTACCATCTCCTCAAATCCCAAATCCCGTGCTTTTCTTTCCGCCTCCTCCATCAACATTTTACCAAGACCCTGTCCTTGATATCTGGGCAAAAGGTACATTTTTCGCAACTCGCAGATGTGTTTGTTGACCTTAAACAACCCATAGCAGCCAATTACTTCGCCTTCGACCACCATTACGGCAAACCATCCTCCATTGTCAAAATAATTACGCTGAATGTCAAAAATATCCAGGTCTGTCACCTCAGGATTTGTTTTCAAATCATATCCGTCCAGCACATGCTTTATCAATTTAAAAATAGCATCCTGATCAATTTTCGTTGCCTTTCGAATCAATAAGGTGGGGTGTGACGACATAGACAAAAGAGTTTACTTGGTGAACTGATTAAGCACTTGGTCAATTTATCATCATAGCGAACTTATCAATTGTCGTATAATATCGGTATCAATTGGAATATACGCCAAATACCTGCTTAAAGATAATATCTGCCCCTTGTGATGAAACTCATGGGTAACCACATGACTGAAAAGCTTCAAGTTCAAGGTCAAATCATACGACAACTCAATCGTTGCGCTCTGATCCTACTGGATTTTAGTATGGGCAAAAAATGAAATCACTCCGGGAATGACAAAGTATTTTTTTATGATTGATCGTAGTTGAAAAGTTGGACGACTTAATTTACAAAAAAATGGGGCCGCTAACTGCCCCATTTTTTTAGCAAATAATATCCTACAATCATCGTTATGGCACTATTCCCATTTGATACTTCGAACAGGCAATACGTCTATAGGAAGATCAGCGGTTTTCTGCATCGCGTCGGCTAATGCAGGTGTCTCTTTCGTCCACGCATCAAAGAACTCTTGCACTTTTGCATTGTCGCCATCTCCTTCCAGAATCAGCATTTCCGCTGCCAGTTTTTTAATCCCCTCTTCAAAATGTTCGAAGTCAATCGACCATTTTCCGGTTTCTGTATTGTAATTTATCCCACCATTTTCCAGCAAATAGTTCAGCGAAATGGCCGCTGCCTTTCCGTGTGCTTCGTTCAGGCCAAAACGGATAGAACGGAACATGCTGCCCAAATAAGACACATAAAATTCCTCTTTTCTGCTACTTTTGACCACCCCTTTGTCCATCAAATATTTTAGAGAATATAGACCCACAATATCTGCTTTCGCTTCTTCCAGGGCATTGTAGTTGGGACCGATGGATGCATTTGCGGCCAAGCCTTTGTTAGGACCGGTTTTCACCGTCCTAGGTCCAATGGCGTGGCATATTTCGTGCATAAGCACAAATTGGAAAAACCCTTCATCAGACAGGTACGGCAGTTGTCTGTCCTCGATCAATACTTCACTTACCGGAACGATAATGCCATTAAAACGGGCAATAAGCATGTTTTTCCAGAAGGTCTTCTTAGTTCCTTTGGCGGCGTGTACTGCGGGATCATTGGGTAAATTTGCAGCGACAGCCTGATAGCCCACACCTGCTTCTCCGGTGCGGATAATGTCATTCACAACAACAAATTTCGCAGTCAGTCCAGATGCGTCAGATTTGTATTCGGCAGGGATAGGCAGGTTTTCTTCCATCTCCGCCAGGTAGGCTGTGTACTTTTCCAGATCTTTTGACGCTTCAACGTCGATCACTTCGATCAATGCCTCATACATCGCCTTTACTCCTTTGACTCCATCTGAGTATGTTTCAAAGGGACCGAACACCATATCAAATTTGCTGTCCTCCATGTCTATCCAGGCTACATCGGCATCATAATAATTATCGGTAGTCAAGGCCTCAGCCTTTAATCGCAAAAACCTGGCAAACGATTCGTTATCAGTCAATTCTGCCACTTCGTTCAGCAGGGCAACTATTGGTTGAATATATTCATTATATTCTTCATGATATCGTACGGCCTTGTATCCTCCCTCTCCATCTTCCCGGATCACGGTATATGGATACATAAACTCAGCTTTTTCTTCCTCCGACAATGTCGCAACATAGGCATCAAATTGTTCGGCTGTCATACCATGAGGATAAAGCTCATGCCCGGGGTAATAATCCTGATTCCCCATAAACGGAGTATAGTGATTCAGTAATTCAAATGGCCCCGCATTTCGATTGACCAACGTCAATAAATCTGTTGTCTGTGAGTCACCTCCAATTGTTACCAGGCTATCCCTTAAGTGCAATCCATACTTGGAATTCTGAAGCCAATAAATGGTATCCAGGTATTGTGCTGCCGTTACTAATTTTTGCAGGATCAATTTGTCCTTTTCGTCGTACCCCGAAGCATCAAAATCCATCGGGTAAGGCTTGTACTGTGAAAGATAGGCTTGAATTTTTGGATCGGACGATGCGGTTTCATTCACACTTTCCTTCTTTGGGGAACTGCACAAGGTCATCAAAAAAAGTACACTTCCCAGTAAAAATAATCTCTTCATAAACTCATTCAATTTGGAGACGTGAAAATAGGGGATTTGGCAGGATTTAAAAAAAACTCCTATCCTCTAATAGATTTGCATTACGAATTATCAGGCTTTTTTTGTTTTCTTTAGAACTTTACCAGCTTTCTTTTTCTTGCGGGCTATCTTTTCATTTACCTTTCTGATCTTGTTTTTCACCGTTTCTTCCCGGGTCATTTGTTGATCAAGCTTTTTCAATAATTTAACTCTCTTTTTGGGTCCGACACCTGCTTTGAATTCTTGCAAAGTTTTTTCCTGAACTTTTTTTACTTCGCCTGATATTTTTAACAACTCCTTCTGTAGCGCCTCCTGCTTCACAGTCAGCACCACCATATCCTTATTTAGCTTTTCGTACTTCTTTTTCTTTTTACCTGCTAAACTCTTCACGTCAAGCTTAACTTCCGGTGAAACCTCGACTTTAATCTTCGGCGTTGCCTTTACTTCATTTTCTTTGGCATTAACCGTTGCCTTTGGTTCACTCACTGTGACCTTGGTAGCTGCTCTTTTTACAGGAGCCTTTTGAACGGATTTTGTGTCCGGAGTCTTTATTTTGGCTGATCTTGTCGTCGGTTCTTTCGCAGCGGCAGTACTCTTGGTTGACCTCGTACTTGTTTTTGTGGTGCCCCGGCTTCTTCGTTTTGAAGCTTGACGCCCCTTATTTTGATCACTCTTATTTTCTGGTTCCATTTTGTATGATTAATATGCTATAAAGGAATTCTATTCATTATTACAATAAAGGTTAAAAAATAATCGCTGAATGTCTATTCAATCGAGGCAATTAAACCAATGCTGGAAGGATTGTGTCTATCCAATGCTATCCGGATTGATCAATCACTCCAAAAAAACACTTCTATTTGAATTATTCATTCAGCAAAAGACAACTTCAATTAAAAAAAATAGCAACATATAGTGTTAGCAACAAAATAAGAGTTTTTTGTTTAACCCATTTATAAATGGAACAAATTATAGATATGCCACCTACAATGCCTGATGAAGAAACGTATTGAACTCGTGGCGCAGAATTGCAATGGTTTGGAACGTCCCGGTCACCTGCAACTGTTCCGGCGCTGACCTTCACAGACGGTTTTTTTCAAATCATTATTTCAAAAATATTAGTTTTGCTTACCTGACAATATTGACACCATGAACCTGATCGCCTCTAATCAACTAAAAACCCAGATAAAAAAAGTTATTTACATCACCATTGGATGGGTGCTTATATCTGTATTCCAATTTGGTATTGGCTACAATATTGTAAACCAACTAAATTGTGATTTGGGCGCTGTCAGCCCACTGCTTTTTTTGACAAGCAGTATCGTTACCGGGCTTTTTGCAGGAATATTAGGTGGAAGTATTTTAGTTTTTGTGTGGGAAAAATGGTTGAGGAGCATGAAGTATGTAACCGCCCTCATTCACATTTGGTGGACATTTACGCTGGTATTCTTGGTCGTGTCAATTATAACAGGTTTTTATGTGTATTCACATACACTTGAATTACCATTCTACCATCCTGATGTGCTCCGGGAGATGCAACAAGAGTTTATCAGCTTTGGCCAAATAGAACCCTATTTTAGCTGGATGATCGTCGTAGCTTTAACCCTGATCGCTCTCCAGATTAATGACAAGTACGGCCCCGGAGTTTTCCGCTCTTTTCTCCTGGGAAAGTACTACCATCCGAAAAGAGAAGAAAGGATTTTTATGTTTTTGGATTTACGCTCGTCCACAACCATTGCGGAAAAATTGGGGGAAGAAAAATATTTTAATTTTTTAAAAGAGATCTATGAGGCGATTACACCCAGCATCATCTACTCCAAAGGGGAAATATATCAATATGTGGGGGATGAAATAGTAATAAGCTGGAAGACGCATAAAGGAATACAAAATTCTAATTGCATTAATTGCTTTTTTGAAGTTCAAAAAATATTGAGTCATCAAAAAGGTCATTTCCTCCGCAAGTATAATGTCGTACCAGAGTTTAAAGCAGGGTTACACGGTGGGTTTGTGATGACCGGTGAAATCGGAGTCATTAAGAAGGACATCGCTTTTTCCGGAGATGTACTCAATACTACCAGCAGAATTCAGTCAAAATGTAACGATCTTGGTGTTAACATTCTCTTTTCTAATAAATTAAAAGAACTTTTAACATTCGGGAAAGACCTGGGCGACCCCAGAGAAATGGGGCACATCAAACTACGGGGAAAAGGAGAAGAAATGACCTTGTATACTGTCTGACTAACAGGGAAAACTATCTGTAGCCTTTGATTGCGGCTTCGACACACCGCTCCCCATCCATCGCCGCAGAAACTATTCCTCCGGCATAACCGCCGCCTTCTCCACATGGATACAACCCTTTAATTTGCGGATGTTCGAGTGATTCATCGCGTGGAATGTTCACAGGTGAAGAAGTCCTTGATTCCACCCCCACCACATTGGCTTCACGAGTGTAGTATCCCTTCATTTTTTCTCCGAAGGCCTTAAACCCTTTTCTAAGCCTTCCTCCAATAATCTTGGGAAGAAGCGAATGCAAGGGCGCTTCTTTCAACCCTGGCTGATAAGAACTCGGATTAAGATCTGTTGACGAAATTCCTTCCACGAAGTCGGTCAATCGCTGGGCGGGAGCGGTCTGCGTTTTGCCTCCTGCTGTCCAGGCCAGCTTTTCCAGGTATTTTTGAAATTCTAATCCTTTCAAAGCGCCAAAATGCTCGTAGTTTGCCAGGTCGCTTTCTACATTTATTTCCACCACAATCCCTGAATTAGCAAACTTGCTGTCCCTGCGCGACGGCGACATCCCGTTTACTACCACCTCGCCTGGAGCTGTCGCAGCCGGAACGATAAAACCTCCCGGGCACATGCAAAATGAATACACACCCCTGTCATTGATTTGTTGTACCAGGCTATAGGCAGCAGCCGGTAAAAGCTCATCCCGCAAACCTTCGCAATGGTATTGAATGGAATCGATAATTTGCTGTGGATGCTCTACCCTCACCCCCATCGCAAAAGATTTAGCCTGTATCGCAACATTCTTTTCATGAAGCTTATAAAATATGTCCCGTGCGGAATGCCCGGTAGC
>JBNLGG010000053.1:0-29446 GCA_050305935.1 Cyclobacteriaceae bacterium
TATTCTTTTCTCTTTTGCCAAGTAGGTTTAAATTAGGGCCGTTGATAATTAGTAGTTTCATTTTATTTAATTAATGGATGTCCTGGGACCTCTATATCAAGCAATTTAAAAATTATTTAAAACTGGAGCGTTCGCTTGCCGAAAATTCCGTGGAAGCGTACGCCCGGGACGTCATAAAGCTAAAACAGTTTGCTGAAAACTCCAATTTGCCCGATTCACCACTTCGCCTGGAAACGGAGCATCTCAATCAATATTTACAGCAGCTTGGTGAAGACGAATTTTCGGCCTATTCCCAGGCTCGGATGCTGTCGGGACTGAAAGCTTTTTACAAGTTTTTGGTCAACGAAGAATATCTCAAAGAAGACCCGACGGAATTACTGGATCCGCCCAAGCTGGGCAGGAAGCTGCCGGACGTGCTTAGCGTCCTGGAAATTGATTCGATCTTTGAGCAAATCGACCTGTCTACGGCAGAGGGCATGAGAAACCGGGCGATGCTGGAAACACTTTATAGCTCAGGCCTGAGGGTGTCTGAATTGGTCAATCTGAAATTAAACAACGTTTATTTTGACGTGGGCTTCTTGAGAATTCTTGGGAAGGGGAGCAAGGAAAGGCTGGTCCCGATAGGTAAGACTGCTATGAAATATGTGAAAATGTACATCGAAGATGTGCGGGTACATGGTAAAATAAAACCGGGGCAGGAGGTGTTTGTATTTCTCAACAGAAATGGAAGTGCATTGACACGAGTGATGATATTTACGATCATCAAGCGATTGGTACAAAAGGCTGGTATCAAAAAGAATATCAGCCCCCACACATTCAGGCATTCATTTGCCACGCATTTGATTGAAGGAGGCGCCGACCTTCGCGCTGTTCAGGAAATGCTGGGGCACGAATCAATTACAACCACCGAGATCTATACTCATTTGGACAGGGACTATTTGCGCCAGGTGATCATTGATTACCATCCCAGAAGTTGATTATCGGCCTTTGTCTGGTTTTTCTATCCATCGACCTAATTTCTGTGCGGAAATAATATTGATGAAGAGCAGCAATCCTGGAAAACCAAGCAACCACCAGTAGGAAGGGTTTTCCCGAAACGCCAGGATCATTTTTCCCCAGCCGGGATACTCAGGTGGCAGACCGATCCCCAGGAACGAGAGAGTTGCCTCAATGATCATTAAGCGGGCGAAACCGAAGGACGCCAACACCAGGATAGGTGCGCTGATATTCGGCAGGAGATGCCTGAAGAGGATGTTTCGTCTGCGTTGCCCAATAGCTTCAGCAGTTACGACAAAATTGACTTCTTTGATCTTCAGTGCTTCGGCCCTGGAGAAAAGAAAGAATTCCGGCCAAAGACCCAGTGTACAGTAGATGACAAACAACAGCGGTGAAGGCCGGAAAATAGAGGTCAACAGAATGACCAAAAAAATGGGGGGCAGTGTCATATAAATCTCGACCATTCTGCTCGTCGTCAAATCAAAAGGAAAAACGATTAATCTTTTCTTTTTCATGAATAGTACTGGAATCATTGCCATAGTGATTGATAAACCGACTGGGATGATCCAATCAAAAAGCAGTGAGGAGTGAAACGATGTTACATTCGACAGGAATAGAAACGATACAAAAAATATGGCGGCGGAAAGGAAAATTCGCGTCGAAAATTTTAATTGATGGTCGCCAAGATATCCGGAGGTAATTCCCAATATGGTACCAAAGGCTGATGCCAATAAAATCCCAAAAAGTGGGAGCAGCACCGTGGATTGCATCCCAAGGACAAGCTGCCAGAACACGCTTCTTCCTAATTGATCCGCTCCCAATAAAAAACCTTCCGCAAAAGGGGGTGTGCCAATTTGTTCCAAATTCAGGACGGAGTTTTCAAGAGAGAATTCTGAAAATAGAAGTAAGATAATTCCCACCCCAATCTCGAATATGAATAACCAAAGCATCCAGGGGATTCCACGTTTACCGAACATTGTTTTCAAAACAGTAAACGTCTTCATCGGAAAGTAACTCTGGGATCTGACATACGATATGCAATATCCGCCATTATCCCTGAAAGGATCTTGATCAATCCAACCATCATGATGAGAATAAGGATCATCAGATGGTCATGAAGGCCGATAGCTTCTACTAATAACCTGCCCGCACCGGGGATGGAGAAAACAAATTCCACGATCATCACACCAGCTACTGCCGAAGGAAGGAATGAAAAAAACAAAGTGATGATTGGTGTAAGGGCATTGCGGAGGACGTGTTTCCATAGAATCCTTTTTTCACTTAAACCTTTCGATTTTGCCATCAAAAAAAAAGGTAACCCCAAGAGGTTTTCAATAGATTTTTTTGTCTGAAGGATTACAATGGGCATACCGGAAATCACGAGGGAAAGAACGGGCAGTGCCGCATTTTTTATATCGAAGGAGGAACTTCCCGTTCCAAAGGAAGGGAAAAGCTGGAGAAATGGTCTTGATGCAAAGAAAATAAGTAACAATTCAGCGATCCAAAACAATGGCATTGCCTGGAGTATGTAAATCGTGTTGATAATAATGTTGCTTCCCAGATTTGCGGAATTGGCCAGGTAAATGCCGAAGGGGACGGATATCAAAAACAATATTAGAATGGCAGGAATTCCAATTTTCATGGAAATTAAAAGTGCCGGGACCATTCTTTGGCGGATGGGTAGACCATTCTGAATGGACCGTCCAAAGTCGAATTGTAAAAAGTTTCTTAGCCAAAGGTGATATCTGCAATGGGAGCCGTTCCAAAGGAGCCTGGGGATAAAACGAGTGATATCACCCCTTTCTTTTTTTAACTCATCCAGTAGATAGCCTATTTCGGAAGTTTCATGTGGATGTGAAACATGCAGGTGGCTAAGCTCTTCCTCAAAAAGTATTTCACGGTTCGCTAGATACAAGCGGTTGAATTCGGAAATTTCTATTGCGGCAGAATCAATTCTTTTTATTAAAGCGTTGACTAAATTTTTGTCCGAATAGGAGGTGGAAAGTCGTTTGATGAACTCCCTTTTATGGACGGGAAATATTTGATGCAATGAATCAGGGTAAGCTTTTCTTGAAAGCGAGAAATAAAAGAGCGGATATTGATAATTATATTTTTTGACGATGGCGTCCTGCAATCTATAGTTGTCAGTTTGGGAATAAGCTTTAGATTCCCAATTGATTGCCTCCAGCTCATTGCGTACAATATCTGCTGTCATCTGATCCATCAGAAAGAAAACCAGGATGCTCAGTAAAAGCATCGCTGGGATGACCAGTAGTAACCTTTTAAGAAGATAGCCGGTCACCGCGTTTTGGGTTTAAAGGTAGCAAGAGTGTATCCGGGCGTTAAACTTGAAATATTTAGGTTTTCATATTTGCTGTTTACAATGATCACATTTTTTTCATTGTACAGCGTGACAAGATTGCACTCGTCAAATAAAATTTCCTGAAATCGAAGAATAGCCGGCCTTCGCTCATTCGCATCATATGCGTCCCTGATGACATAGATCAGTGAGTCGCTCTCCTGTGTTCCAAAAGAGGAAAAGTTCCAGCCGTTGGGAGGGGTTGACCGGGTATGAAGGATGAATTCGTAATCAAAAGCAGTGGCTCCACCACTTATTCTCTGTAAGAACAAATCAAAATCCAGGGTCATTAATTTTTCTTTCAACAGGCTTGTTTCCAATGGGTGTAGGATAACCTTGATGCCAACCTTCTTAAAGGAGTCCTGGATCAGAAATGCTGTCAATTCATGGTCTTTAATTGATTTTCGATACAACAGGTCAAATTCAGCAGGTTGTCCATTCCTTTCCAGTAAATTTCCAGCATTTAACTTCCAGCCTGCTTTCGAAAAATAATGCAACACCGAATCCATATTAAAAATCCTCGGAGAAATGGAAGAATTATAGTAATTCTCCTGATGTGGAAAAGCAAAGCCGATGGTAGGAACGCCAATGCGATGAATAGCATGATCAAAAATGGATTGATAGGGCATTGCCCAGGCTAATCCTTTTCTAAAGTTGTTATCGTTAAAAGGAGCTTTTTGTCCATTGCTGCCAAAAAAGGTCAAGTCGTAGGTTTCCACTTCATTAAAGGTGTAATAGGCATCATCTTTGAATTTCTCCCTAAGGTAGTAGGCATCCTGCGGAGAAAAGTTGGACGCCACGTCAATCGCATGGTTTTCAAGGGCGATGATCGCCGAGGTGGCATTGGGTATCACCTGAAAAATGATGGTGTCGGGACTTGCCGCAAACTCGGGAAATGGCAATTCTTCAAACCAATAATGATCCTTTTTTACGAGAGACACCATTTCCCCTGGTTTCCAGGATTTGATTTTGTAGGCATTGCTTCCACAAATCTTTTTTTCATTTTCAAGAAAGTTAAACCGCCTGATTTTTTCCAAAAAGCTTGTAGTCAGACCAGGATCCTTGTTTTCCCGGATATCCCTGAGGGTATATTGTCTAAAAAGAAAATTTGGATCAAACAGGTGCTCGGGATAAATATAAAATTCATCAAACACAATATGAGGATCTTCCACATTATAGTTGTATTTGAATGTTATGCTTTTTGGGTTATTTACTATAAAATCTTTAAAAATATCGGTCTGGTTGTTGATTCCAATTTCCGCCCCTCCAGGCAGGTTTAGCATTTTTAACGTGAAGGCCACATCATTCGAAGTAATCGGTCTTCTGTCGTCCCAAAAGGCTTTCTCTTGTAGGCTGATTGTCATAAAAAACCCGGAATCCGTCTCCACAAGCCCGGAAAGGGAGGAGGCAAGAATCGGTTTTATTTCTTTTTCTGGCAGGGTGATGGCATAAAGTGGCTGGTAGATAAGATCGAAAATTTGCCTGGTTGAAATAAATTTAAACGTCACCGGATTGAGTGATTCAGGATCTTTGTCCAATCTCACCGTTAGGGGTCGGTCCATGTTTTGACGAGCACATGAAATGGATAAAAAAAACGCCAATATCTGTAAAAAATTTATCCTGGTGATCTGAGGGTTCATCGACATATTTGTATAGTATGTCTATAATATCAATATGGTAGAAGAAAAAAAAAGTATCAAGGCTTTAAATTTACAATTTTTACATTTAGAGAGACTTAATTTCTATTTCTCCTTATAGTATTTATTTGAGCTATCAATCTTCTGTGTTTCATTTTTTAGAGGGAAGGAATGAGCACTATCGCAAACCCACTTTTTAAGAGATTTTATTAAAGTTAGTTACAGGATGGAGGAATTAAACGAATTGATCAAGATCGTCAATCGGTTTACTCGTAAGAATTTACCGTTGATCGATCTAAAAGCACATGATGCTCAGGACAACAAAGAGCTTAATCTATTCTTAGGCATCAAGAGTGGGAATTACGACTCAGACGAGGCGGCTTCCGTAGGAATTTATGGTGAGCAGGAAGTGGATTTCAAATTCAGAATGTTGAAATCAAGACTCAACAAAAAACTGTTGAACCATCTGTTTTTTATGGATTACAATACCGTGAAGCTCCACAAGTCGGCTACCTTTCATCAGGAGTGCATGGAATTACTTCACTTCTCAAAGCTCTTGTTGAAAATCGGCGAAATCAAACTGGCGACAAAACTGATCTACAAAACCATTGACCTGGCTAAAGAGTGCGAGTTTAATGATGTTTTGGTAAGCTGTCTTATTGAGCTACGGGACATCTACGCAAGCACCTACCGGCCCAAGTTATTCCAGACAATTGTAGGCCAATTGGATGATTACAAGGCGCTGGCCGAAAAAGAGGAGAAGGCAAATAATATTTATTTCCAGCAAAAGCTGTTTCTGAACAGCTCGGTTAATAACCGCAAAAAGGACCTGAGCCCTATCAAAAAGGGCTTAAAGGAGATCAGCAAGATATATGTGGAAACCCAATCCTTCAATGTGTGGGAAAAACACCTGAAATTGTCCATTTGGTTTAATGAATACCGTGGTGATTTTGAAGATTCACTAAAAACAATTGAATCGGCTGAAGCCGCTTTTGAAAATGGGCAGGTAAACCAGGCGCGTTTTAACGGTGAAAGCCTGAAAATTGCCAGGCTTTATGCACTTTTAAAACTCGGAAGGATCAAAGAAGGCCTGGAACTCGCAGAGCAGTATCTGAACGAAACAGAGAAAGAAGCATTGCATTGGTATGCCATTCAGGAAAATTATTTCCTGCTGGCACTTCAAAAAAGGGATTACGATTTGGCGATTGACATCAATGAGCAGGTATTCAGCAATAAAAGCTTTGAGGAATTACCGGAAGGAACACGGGAAAAATGGAGCCTGTACAGGGCCTACATGTATTACCTGACAGACGAAAAATCCCTTTCCAAAAAGATTGATTATAATGCTATCGTTAGCGTCATTCCTGAGTTTCAGAAAGATAAAGCGGGGCTTAACGTTGCTACTTTGATTCTACAGGTATTCAAGCATATTGACAGTGATCTTAGCACGTTGCACACCATTATGTCCGGAATAGAAGAATATGTCAATAAATATTTAAACAATTCTTTCAGCAAAAGAACAAAACTATTTTGCAAACTCCTTAACAAGGTGGTAGCTCACCACAGGGACTTGGATCTGATCATCCAAAAGAGTAAATACCTGACAGAAAAGCTTCAGGAGTCGGAAATCGAAGGAGATGTGTATACGGATATGGAGATCATCCCATACCAGCATCTGTGGGATATTGTAGTACAGCGACTTAGCGTGCTGCGATTTCAATCGGCATAAAATATTGAAAAAACTACCTGATCCGGTCAACCGATCGGATCAGCTTTTCATCCTTCCTGATAAACCGGTTAGCCAGGGAATTGAGGATTAGCGCTCCCAGCGGGATAAAAAAACCTACCAGGTAATTTCCTTTCGTACCGGCATTGAAATTCATTTCATTTTTCAGCAAAATTATAACCGAAAGGCCAACTGCCACCATTATCAACAATGCGATCAAAGCTCCCAGCTTGATCTGTGTCAGGCGGTTGTCGTACCTGAAAATGGAGTAAAACACCACGCCGATGACCAGGCAGGAAGCTATCAAAATAAGATAAGGGTATTCGTGACTTAGGAGATCCCAGCCGTCGGCGTTGTTGGCAGTCCACGTTTTGAATCCCATGGCGTTGAGGGTCATTTTTTGCACACCATCCTGGCTAACCTTTTCCCAGATGGGCAAAAAACAATAAGCACCCATGCATCCTACCACACCTAGTAAAAGTACTGTTTGAATTCGCTGAAGCATTTTCTAAATTTTTGCACAAATAAAGTGACAATTAAAGGCATTAAAAAGCCGGGAATGTATTTTTCACCGGTTTTAAAATCAAATTCTTGTATTTTCGCGAGATAAAGGATTTTAGGTGCGGTACTTCTGTCAATTATCTTATTTAGGAACAAACTATCATGGGTGGCAAACCCAGGCAAATGCCCACACCGTACAGGATGAAATAGAAAAGGCCTTGGAGATGGTTTTGGGATGGAGAATAACCATCACAGGAAGTGGTAGGACAGACACCGGCGTACATGCCTCCCAACAGTTTTTTCATTTTGATTCGATTAAATCTTTAGATACGAAAAAGGCCGTTTATAAACTCAATGCCGTACTGCCGAAGGATATTGCGATTCAGGATATATTTGCGGTGAATCCGGAAGCGCATGCGAGGTTTGATGCAATGAAGAGGTCATATATCTATCGAATCAATCAGACTAAAAATCCTTTTTTGAATGGCTTGTCCTATACCTATTACAAAAAGCCAGATGTGGAATCAATGAACCGGGCGGCGGAAAAATTATTGGGGGAAAGAGATTTTGAAAGCTACAGCAAAGTAAAAACGGAAGTAAATAACTTTATCTGCAACGTGAGCGAAGCAAAATGGGTAAAGGAAAAGGATGGGCTTCTGTTCCATATTTCAGCCAACCGTTTTTTACGGGGAATGGTGAGGACGATTGTAGGCACTTTGCTATTGGTTGGCGAAGGCAAACTGTCAATGGAGGATTTTGAAAATATATTAATGGCCAGGGACCGCAAGAAGGCAGGAAGGTCTGTGCCGCCTGAAGGCCTCTACCTGTCCTGTGTGGAATATTCAGATAAAATTTATGCATCTTAGAAACTAGTGGAAAAAGAAAAAACAACATCTGGAAATATTGTTGACATTAAAGTACTGAGGAGGCTTTATCAGTATGTCAAGCCTTATCAATTTACATTTTATTTCCTTATTGGCTTAACACTGCTTACGGCAATACTTGGGCCCGTCCGCCCAATACTAATTTCCTTTGCCATTGATAATTACGTGAGTGTGGGCAATTATCTGGGATTGGTAAGAATCATAAGCATCCTTGTCGGGCTTCTGGTGCTTTCTGCAATCATCCAATACCTTCACACCTATGTGTCGGGGTGGCTGGGACAGACGATCATCAAAGACCTCCGGGTTAAACTCTACAAGCACATCCTCAGTCTCAATCTGCGGTTTTATGACAAGACACCGATTGGTCGATTGGTCACCAGAAATGTTTCCGATATCGAGACTTTGTCACAGGTGTTCAGTGAAGGTCTGGCGGCTTTGACAGGCGATATCCTCCAGATAGGTATTATCCTGGGCTTTATGTTTTACATGAACTGGAAGCTTACCTTGATTAGCCTTTCTACCCTTCCGCTTCTGATGCTCTCTACATATGTGTTCAAGGAGAAGGTAAAATTTGCGTTCAATCAGGTACGAAATGCGGTGAGCAATCTAAACTCATTCGTCCAGGAGCACGTGACGGGCATGAGCATCGTGCAGATTTTTAATAGTGAAAAGCGGGAATACGAAAAGTTTAAGGAGATCAACGAAGAGCACAAGCGGGCGAATATCAGGTCGGTAATGTACTACTCAGTATATTTTCCAGTGGCGGAGGTGATCCAGGCGCTAGGCATTGGTTTATTGGTGTGGTGGGGAGCTAAACAGATTGTACAGGAAAGTACCGGTTCTTCACTGGGTGAATTGATTGCATTCATTATGTACATCCAGATGTTTTTCCGTCCGATCAGGATGATTGCCGACCGGTTCAACACCCTTCAGATGGGAATCGTCAGTTCATCCAGAATATTTACGTTGCTGGACAGCACGGAGCAGATTCCCGACAACGGAAATTACAAGCCTGCAAAAGTCGAGGGCAATGTTACCTTTAAAAATGTGTGGTTCGCCTATGAAGACCGGAACTATGTGTTGAAGGATATTTCCTTTGAGGTGGAAGCCGGAAAATCACTGGCTATCGTCGGAGCTACGGGTGCGGGGAAATCGTCCATCATAAATTTGCTAAACCGGTTTTATGATATTAACCGGGGACAGATTTTCGTAGACGGAATGGAAATCCGGGATTACGACCTCACTGCGCTTAGAGAGAATATTGGGGTCGTCTTGCAGGATGTGTTTCTTTTTTCTGATACCATCCATAAAAACATCACCCTCGGAAACCCGGACATCACAGATGAAAAGATCATGGAAGCAGCAAAGCTGGTCGGGGCCAAAAAATTCATTAAGCGCCTGAATGGCGGACTTGATTACGACGTCAAGGAAAGAGGTGCGACCCTTTCCGTGGGCCAACGGCAATTGATTTCGTTTATCAGGGCTATGGTGTATGATCCAAAAATTTTAATTCTTGATGAAGCCACTTCTTCGGTCGATACCGAAACGGAGGAATTGATCCAGGCTGCCATTGAAAAGTTGATGAAAGGCAGAACGTCCATCGTCATCGCCCACCGGTTGTCCACCATACAAAGTGCAGATAAGATTATGGTACTTGACTTGGGGGAAATAAAGGAAATCGGAACCCATCAGGAATTAATGGAAAAGGATGGGTTTTACCGCCATTTGTATAATATGCAGTACAAGGAAGTGATTTGATAATTTCCTTTGACAATGTGGCATTTTAAAATATATTTGCCGACCAAAATATTTGGTGATATCCAAATTGGTTGATTTAACGATTGAGTGATTTAATTATTTATATCACACAATAAACAAATCATCAAATCACTAAAAAAAACGAGGGGCATTAGCCTGCCTGTCGGCAGACAGGCTCAGCTGGCTAGAGCGTCCCGAAAGGAATCGGGAAGGTCATCGGATCGACTTGGGAAATATTGAAATTGAAAAACAGATTTGATGGTTTAAAATCACAAAATATATAAATCACCAAATCACTAAATAAAAAAGGGGGCATTAGCCTGCCTGTCGGCAGACAGGCTCAGCTGGCTAGAGCGCCCCGAAAGGAATCGGGAAGGTCATTGGATCGATCCGGGAAGTATTGAAATTGAGAAACGGATTTGGTGGTTTAAAATCACAAAATATATAAGTCACTAAATCACTAAATAAAAAAGGGGCATTAGCTCAGCTGGCTAGAGCGCTACGCTGGCAGCGTAGAGGTCATCGGTTCGACTCCGATATGCTCCACAATAATGAAAAAGGGATTGGCGAAAGTCGGTCCCTTTTTTTGTCATTGAGCCCGAATCCCTGGCTTGTCCCCTGACAAGCCACTTCCAAAGAGTGAAATCCCTAATACTTCACTCTTCTCGCCTTCACAAAAATTTTCCGGTAGTAATTGTTCATCAGGTTGCTTTCCACGACGCCTCTGCTGGACGAGGCGTGAATAAAAATGATTTCATCGCGGCTTTTCACCTCCGTGATCAGGCCGGCGTGGGTAATGTTGTTGGAGGATTGGTTGCCCGCAAAAAATACCAGATCACCCGGTCGGATCATATCAAGAGTCACAGGCTTACCCATCTTGCTTTGGTCCCTGGAGGTTCGCGGAATGTAGAGGTCAATGTATTCAAAGCTCCTCATCAGCAAACCGCTACAATCCATTCCCATCACCGTCGTGCCACCATATTTATAGGGCGTACCGATATACGATCGTGCCTGGGTGACAACGATGTTTGTTTTTTGGTTTCTGGATTGCCGGGTAGTGGTACAGGAAGAAAGGGCGAAGCCAAAAAGCAGTAAAAGAAGCAGTCGCGGAATAAGATTAGGTAGCTGTATTTTTTTCACAGAAATATAATTCTTGGGTCAATAACTATTTTCGTATCGAAATATTGCTGCGGAAAAATGGAATGCTAATGAACTGGCCATAAAGATAAAGTGAATATTGAAAAACCGCAATTCTAAATCTTACTGTTTGTTCTTACCGAAAGCAAGTTCTATCTTCCAGCCTTTATTTTTAGAACATAATGTGCGGAATCACCGGAATATTTCCTTTTAATTTAGTGGGTAGGGTGCATCTGATCAACCTGTCAAAAGCGACCCACAGCCTCACCCATCGAGGCCCGGATACATTTGGCACCCATCTGGATGACGACATCGGGCTTGGTCATAGGAGGCTGTCGATCATCGATCTCTCCGAAGATGGAAGCCAGCCCATGTGGGACGACTCCAAGAGATATGTGATCGTTTTTAACGGCGAGATTTACAATTACAGGGAATTAAAAAGTGAGTTGCTGTCCAAAGGCGTTTCTTTTCATTCTAAATCGGATACGGAAGTTTTGCTAAAAGCGTGGATACATTGGGGTAGAGACGCAATCAATAAGCTTAATGGTTTTTTTGCTTTTGCTATTTTTGATACACATGAAAAGGAGTTGTTTCTCGCCAGGGACCGCTTTGGCATAAAACCGCTTTATTACCTGTTTGATGAAGATAAGTTTCTTTTTGCCTCGGAGATGCAAGCCATCATTCATTATGGCATTGAAAAAGAGATTGATGTAGAATCGCTTACCACCTATTTCCAACTGAATTACATCCCGGAGCCCGATACAATTTTTAAGCATGTGAAGGCGCTTTTACCCGGGCATTACATGACGGTGAAAAAGAAGGAGATTGCCGTAGAGAAATATTATGAACTGCCATACGACTCGGGAAGGACAAGGTCAAACCCTTTGTCTTACGAAGAGCAGCAAAAGAAATTGAAGGACTTGCTGGAAACATCCATCGAAAGGAGACTGGTGGCGGATGTTCCTGTGGGCACTTTTTTAAGCGGAGGGATAGATTCTTCGGTCATTACCGGTATTACAAAAAGGCTTAAGCCCGATCTCCATACCTTTTCCATTGGCTATGCAGATGAGCCCTTCTTTGATGAAACAAATTTCGCCAACCTGGTGGCGAAGAAATTTGAAACCAACCACACGGTTTTTTCTCTTACGACGAAGGAGATTGAAAATCATTTGTTTGATGTATTGGATAAAATCGACCAGCCCTTCGCCGATTCTTCCTGTATTCCGGTGTACATTTTAAGCAAGCTGACGAAGGAACATATTACCGTCTCGCTGTCTGGTGATGGGGCGGATGAATTGTTTTCTGGTTACAATAAGCATTCGGCATTTTTAAAAGCATCCCAAAACTCAGCTTTAAATTCCACTTTGAAGACCTTTGGTTTTATAACGAATGTCCTTCCGCAATCGAGAAGCACTTCGCTTACCAATAAATTCAGGCAATTAAACCGCTATTCGAAAGCGCTTAAGTTGGACGTAAAAGAACGATACTGGCGGTGGGCTTCGCTGGGGAGTGAAAAATCATCGCTGGGTTTATTGGGCGAAAGCCTGCGAAAAAAATATCAAAAAGAGGTATTCACAGAGCGGAAAAACCACTTGCTGCAAAAGCTCAATACGAATGATTTCAATGAAATTCTCCTGACCGACATGAATTTGGTACTTCCGAACGATATGTTGAAAAAAGTTGACCTGATGTCCATGGCAAATGGACTGGAGGTGAGGGTACCGTTCCTTGATCATGAAGTAGTGGAATATGTGTTCTCTCTTCCGGTGGGGTCAAAAATCAACCGAAATATCAGAAAGCGAATTCTCCAGGATGCCTTTCGGGAGATGCTTCCGGGTGAATTGTACAAGCGACCAAAACATGGATTTGAGGTGCCGTTACTTAGATGGTTCAGAGGTTCGCTAAAAGGATTGATCAATGATGACCTGCTGGCTGACCGCTTTGTCGTAGAGCAGGGAATATTTAATCCTGCAAGTATTAAAAGGATTAAAAAGAAGCTATTTAGCTGGAATCCGGGGGATGTTCATGCCCAGGTCTGGGCGCTGATCGTTTTTCAGTATTGGTGGAAGAAGCATTTCAATTGATCCATATACCAGAAAAGATCGTGTTTATCAGTAGCAATTAAGTTAAATCCCGGTTGATGAAAAAGAGCAAAAAACCACTTCCCGAAGTAGAAATCATTAACTATGGTCGTTATGCCCGGTGGAATAGGGACGAAAAAAAACTTCCCGAATTCGTCGAATTGACTGACACCTTGGAAGCGGAGCTTGATGTGGAGTTCGGGATGATTGTGGAGATCAGGAAAGCGAAAGGAAGATACCTTGATTTCACCATAAATCATCCATCCTTCACAGATCAGGAAGGAAATATTGAGCCGCCATTTGAAGGAACCTTCAGGGTAAAACAAAATCCTTATCGATTTTTTCTGGGTGATACCATTTGGGAGCCAGTTGATAACAAAAAAGGTGAATGGGAATTGATTATTTCCATCGATGAGACCATACTCGCCCGAAAGGTGATCCTCTTAGTTTGAGGAGTTCAAATCTGGATGTTCACCATTGTTTTTACATTTCTTTTCAAAAAGTGCTTTTGCTTCTTTTAATCCACCGTTCATGGCGAAGGAAAGATCCTTGCAGGCATTTTTAAGGTCAAGCTCTCTCAAGTAGCAGATACCTCTGTTAAGGTAGGCATTGTAGTAGGTGTTGTCATACACGATTGCCAGATCGTAGCAAAGTTTTGCGCTGTCGAGCTGGTTAATTCCATAGTAAGTATTACCTAAACCAAAATAAGCCGAAGGATTGGTGGACGACAAGCGTATTGCCTTTTTGAAATCATTAATTGCTTGGTCATTTTCGCCTGCTTTTTCGTTGGCCTGGCCACGATAGATATAATACTCATCTTCCGAATTGTCCAACTGAATTGCCGAATCATAATACGCCACTGCAAGCTTGTATTTTTCCAATTGATAGGCATTGACACCTTTTAAAACGAATATTTCCGGCAGTGCCCTCCCGCGTCCCAGCGTTTGGAACAATTTTTCCTGCTTCGAAAATTCCCCAATTTTCCCATAACAAATAGCCAAATTGTATTTCGCCATCTCATTGTCAGGTTCAATGGCGAGTGCTTCTTCATAATCTTTGACAGCTTCCGACCACTTTCCCATAGCTTCAAATGTTAGCGCCCGGTTGTTCAGGAACCGGGATTCCTTTTTTTGATTGATTGCGCGAGAAAATGAATAGATGGCTGAATCATAATTCTCAAGCTGGTGAAAACAGAGCCCGAGGAGGTTGTACAATTCGGCCTCCATTGTGGCCATCGTTGTGATTCCTGAAATACCATTTTCACCCGGATTTGAGCTGAAAAAAACCTGGTTTGTTTCCTGCGGAGGTAATTCAAGGCTTTTTCTCAAATCTTCCAGGGCCAGTTGGTATTGTTTTTCTTTGTATCTCAATTCACCTCTGCTAAACAGAAATTCACGGTTTTCCGGTTGCCATAGTAGTAAGATAGAATAGTCTGAAATTGCCTTATCGTATGTATGGAGGCATTGATAGATCCTGGCTCTTAATTGATACGCCTCCCAATTATTCATTTGTGCCGCTATCGTCTTATTGACGTAGTTAAGGGCTTCACCACAGTAATTTTTTGCATAAAGTCTTTCCGCTTGTTGAAGGTGTTTTAAAGGAGTATTGATTTCATCATCCACCTGGGCAAACAACGGGCACAAGTAAAATATCCATATGATGCTAAGGAATAGTTTCACACCTTCGGTTTTGTCAATGGGATAATTAAATTTACCTAATTATTAACGCATGTTACTTTAAATTTAGATTATGAAGAGGAATAAATTCACAAGGTTGAGTTGGGTATTTGTGTTTATAGGTCTGTCGATTGGTGTATCCAATTGTACCAAAAAGCAAGATGAAAAGACTTCAAATGAAGAAGAAAAGGTGAAAAAGGGGAAATCAGATATTTACACGACCTTCAGGCTGGAGGCAGACCTGTCGGGTTTGAGTGAAAATCAAAAGAAAATGATCCCACTGCTGATCGACGCAGCGAAATTGATGGATGATATTTTCTGGCAGGAGGCCTATGGCGATAAGGAGGCATTGCTTAACAGCATTGACGACGAAGATTTAAGGAAATTTGCCCTTATCAATTACGGTCCGTGGGATAGATTGGATGGTGACACATCTTTCATTGAAGGAGTAGGGGCAAAGCCCTTGACCGCTAACTTCTATCCGCATGATATGACAAAAGATGAGTTTGAAGCGGCTGACTTAAAAGACAAATCAAGCCAATATACCATGTTAAGAAGGGATTCATCCGGTGCACTTTTCACCACCCCATACCATGAGTTTTTTGAAGAGAAGACAAAGAAAGCTGCGAGTCTTTTGGAAGAGGCGGCTACACTGGCGGAAGACGAAGGGTTCAAGAGGTATTTGCAATTGAGGGCAAAGGCTTTGCGGACCGACAATTACTATGATAGTGACATGGCATGGATGGATATGAAGACCAATCAAATCGATGTGGTGATCGGCCCGATTGAAAATTATGAAGACAAGCTTTACAATTATAAAACTGCCCATGAAGCCTATGTGCTTATTAAAGATATGGAATGGAGTGACCGCCTGGCAAAGTATGCGGCATTTTTACCAGAGTTGCAGGAAGGCTTGCCGGTTGATCCAACATACAAGCAGGAAAAACCCGGCACGGATGCCGACCTGAATGCCTACGATGTGGTGTATTATGCGGGAGATTGCAATGCGGGAAGCAAGACGATTGCGATTAACCTGCCAAACGATGAACGGGTGCAGTTGGCGAAGGGCAGCAGGAGGCTTCAGTTAAAAAATGCAATGCGTGCAAAGTTCGATAAAATACTTGTGCCAATTTCCGAAGTGCTGATCGACCCTGCGCAAAGGGATTACATCACCTTTGACGCATTTTTTGCGAATACGATGTTCCATGAAGTAGCGCATGGTCTGGGTATTAAGATGGTAGTGGGGAGTGACGAAACCGTCAGACGTGCATTAAAGGAAAACTATTCAGCGATCGAAGAAGGCAAAGCTGATATCCTTGGGCTTTACATGATCACCGAGCTGATAAAAAAAGGTGAATTGGAAGGTGAGCTGAAAGAGTACTATGTGACCTTTATGACAAGCATTTTCCGATCCGTTCGCTTCGGCGCGTCGAGCGCTCACGGGAAAGCTAACATGGTACGGTTTAACTTTTTCAAGGAGCTTGGGGCCTTCACCTATGATGAAGCGACCGGATTTTATTCTGTCAATTTTGATAAAATGCAGGAGGCTGTTGACCAATTATCGGCAAAACTGTTAGTGATTCAGGGAAATGGCGACTATGATGGTGCGGGGAAGTTATTTGAAACCCAGGGAATTATCACGGACGGCCTACAGCGGGATCTTGACGAACTCAACAAAAAGGGGATTCCTGTGGATATCATTTTTGAGCAGGGGGTAGACGTACTAAAACTAAATTAAATTAAGGCATGTTAGCTGAGCTAAAAAATTTGTTTGTCAGGGATCTGAATCGTCTAAAGGACGAAATTAACCTGTATAAAACAGAGGCGAATATCTGGATAGTACCAAAGGGGATAAGCAATTCGGCGGGAAACCTTTGCCTGCATATTGTTGGGAACCTGAACCATTTCATCGGTGCAGTGATTTTTGATACCGGCTACATCAGGGACAGGGAAGCGGAGTTTGGCGATAAAAACGTCCCGGTGAGCGAACTAAACCAGCAGGTGGATGATACGATTACATTATTTGAAGAGAAGCTTCTGTCAATGGAGCCAGGGCTTTTGAATGCTAATTTTCCCATCCAGGTGTTTGGATATGAAATGACCACCAGGTACTTTTTGATTCATTTACAGGGGCATTTGAATTATCATTTGGGGCAGATAAATTATCACAGAAGATTAATAGAGCAATAAAAAAAAGCGGGATGCCCCGCTTTTTTTTAATCTTTATTTTCTTTGCTCTCCGAAGTGGGAGATTTCTTTTTGGTTTTTATTTTAAATGTGAGTTCCTCACCTTTTCCATTGTAATCTGCTACGATCACATCATTTTCACTGAAATCCGCTTTTAGTATTTCTTCCGCCAAAGGATCTTCCAGGTATTTTTGAATTGCCCGGTTAAGTGGTCGGGCACCGTATTGTGGATCGTATCCTTTATCAGCTATGAAATCCTTGGCTTTGTCAGTCAATTCAACTTTGTAACCGAGAGAGTCAACTCTGGTAAACAAATTCTTAAGTGTGATGTCAATGATCTGATGAATGTGTTCTTTTGAAAGCGAGTTAAACACAATTACATCATCAAGCCTGTTCAAAAACTCGGGGCTGAACGCTTTTTTTAACGCATTTTGGATGGTTGACTTCATAACCTCATCATCATTCTGAGCTTTTGAAGTTGTGGCAAAACCGATTCCACTTCCAAAATCCTTCAGGTCACGTACACCAATGTTTGATGTCATGATGATGATCGTATTCCTGAAATCGACTCTTCTCCCAAGGCCATCCGTCAGTATCCCGTCATCCAGGACTTGCAAAAGGATATTGAATACATCAGGGTGCGCTTTTTCTATTTCATCGAGAAGAACTACGCTATATGGTTTTCTCCTTACTTTTTCGGTCAATTGGCCACCTTCTTCATAACCCACATAACCCGGAGGCGCTCCTACCAGCCTGGACACCGAGAATTTCTCCATGTATTCACTCATGTCAATCCTCACCAGCGTGTCTTCTTTGTCAAACAGATAGGTTGACAAGACTTTAGCTAGCTCTGTTTTTCCAACTCCGGTCGGGCCGAGAAATATAAAGGTACCTATCGGCTTCTTAGGATCTTTTAAACCCACTCTTGTGCGCTGGATTGCTTTCACCAATTTTTTGATGGCATCTTCCTGGCCAATTACCTTGTTTTGCAGTTCGCCCGACATATTCAACAATTTAGCGGACTCATTCTGGGCAATTCGCTTAGTTGGCACACCTGTCATCATGGCGATCACTTCGGCCACATTTTCTTCATTGACTGTATACCGCTTTGTTTTTGTCTCTTCTTCCCACTTTTCCTTCGCCACGGCCAATTGCTCCAGCAATCTCTTTTCCTTGTCCCTCAATTGTGCGGCTTCTTCGTATTTCTGGCTTTTTACGACTTTGTTCTTTTCCTTTTTTATATTCTCAATGGATTCTTCCAGTTTGATAATATCTTCAGGAACATGGATATTGTTGATGTGAACCCTTGCACCGGCCTCGTCCAGAACATCGATTGCTTTGTCAGGCAAAAACCGGTCGCTGATGTATCTGTCAGAAAGTTTTACGCATGAGCTAATAGCTTCTTCAGTATAGTTTACATGATGGTGCTCTTCATACCTTTCCTTGATATTATTAAGGATTTCAATCGTTTCTTCGGGCGTAGTGGCGTCAACCATTACTACCTGGAACCTTCGTGCCAAAGCGCCATCTTTTTCGATGTACTGTCTGTATTCGTCCAGGGTAGTGGCGCCGATGCATTGGATTTCACCTCTCGCCAGGGCGGGTTTAAACATGTTGGAAGCATCCAGCGAACCTGAAGCACCGCCAGCGCCCACAATGGTGTGAAGTTCATCAATGAAAAGAATGACTTCGGGGGCCTTTTCAAGCTCGTTCATTACGGCTTTCATCCGCTCTTCAAACTGGCCCCGGTATTTGGTGCCTGCTACCAGGCTGGCCAGGTCAAGTGTAACGACCCTTTTTCCAAACAACACCCTTGAGACTTTTTTCTGAATAATCCTCAGTGCCAACCCTTCGGCAATAGCTGTTTTACCTACACCTGGTTCACCGATAAGGATGGGATTATTTTTCTTTCTTCTACTCAGTATCTGAGCGACCCGCTCAATTTCTTTCTCTCTCCCAACGATTGGATCGAGTTTATTGTCTTCCGCCAGTTTGGTTAAATCCCGCCCAAAATTATCAAGGACAGGAGTTCGGGATTTTTCACCTTGTTTCGATCCTTCTCTACCTGATCCGGAACCACCGCTGCTTCCAAAAATTCTGGATGATGAATCTTCATCAGGATCATCGGTATCTGATGAAGAGGCCATTGGGTTTTCTGTTTGATACTCTAAAAGCTCTTTTACCACTTCGTAATTGATATCAAATTTTTCCAGTATCTGAGTGGCAAGATTGTCTTCATCCCGCAGGATCGAAAGCAATAGGTGCTCCGTTCCGATTAATTGGCTTTTAAAGATCTTCGCTTCCAGGTAGGTAATTTTAAGTACTTTTTCGGACTGTCGGGTTAAGGGTATATTGGCTAAATTTTTAACATTATTGATTGAGGTGCCTTTGGTAGCTTGTTCAATCGTCGTGCGCAATTCCTCCAGTGAAACCCCCAGTTTTTTCAAAAGCGATATTGCCACGCCTTCTCCTTCGCGAATCATCCCAAGCAATAAATGCTCTGTACCTATGTAATCATGGCCAAGGCGCAAAGCTTCTTCCCTGCTCAATGATATCACTTCCTTCACTCTATTCGAAAATTTAGCCTCCATAAAATAACCTTATTTATTTTTTTAAATTTAAGGGATCGCCCTCAAAATTCTATGAAATCAATAATTTTTTTTACCTTTTTTTAAAACGGCTGTAATTCTGTTGAATGTCAACCTAATTTCGAACCCGCTAATATTGTTTTTGCATTAATTCCCTCACAAAACAATAAATCCAATACGCTTAAATTGTCAACAAAGTTGTTGCCAAAAACCTGATGATAGCTAACCGATTGATAGTTTGTCACGTCCTTGCTACTTTTTTTTGGATGAATCACACCCCTTATGTCAATTTGATCATTTTTAGCCACTTTATCAAAATGATCAGTGAATTTTATCGAGTATTCAATCCGTAGTAAATCAAGACATAATGACATTAATTCCAGATTGAGGTCATAGAGCCATCTATGTTTCTTACGTAAAACATATAATATTTCTTCACCAAAGTGTTCATAGTATGGTGATTTGCCATAAGCTGACATAATAGCACGTTTATGGACTCCCAACCATTTTTGTTGATGGTCAATCTCGATTTCAGTAATGATTCTTTTGCCCGAGTGTTTTACCGGAACAATTAATTCCTCGATTTTGTTGGCTCCGCGTATCCTGCAGCGGTTCCGGTACGACTGCTTATCAAAGTGTTCAAACTTTTCAATCACAACCTCACCGTAATGATAAATTTGGGCAATGTATTCAATGCAGGGAAAGTAATGTAATTCAACTAAAACTGACTTTTTATGCATAAAAGTTGGTATTAGTTGGTCGATAAATAATGTAATATCGAGCAATTGTTTTCTTTCAATATGGCATTGCTCATACCGGAAATATCTTTTTTCGAAATGTTTTGGAGAATTTCGGCTTCCCGGTTAATCATTTCTGTATCACCAAGCACCGTATGAAAGGCAAGGTTCATTGCCCTGTTGAGGACTTCGGTCTCACCATACAGTAGAGTCGTTTCAGCCTGGTTTCTGACCTTGTCAATTTCATAGTCTTCAATGGTGCCATTGTTAAATTTTTCAATGACTTCCCATACATGCTTTTCAGCCTCTTTTATGTCAATGCCATTGCTTAATCTTCCTGAGACGACCAGTAGGCCGGGATCATACGAACCGGTGATGCTGGCAGAAATGGAGCTGAAAATGTTTTTCTTTTTAACCAATTCACTGTAAAGGCGCGAGGATTGGCCACGCCCCAAAATATCTGATGTCAGGTCGGCGGTGTAGAAATCCAATTGCTTTTTTCCAGGCATGTGGAAAACCATGTACAAAGCATCTACTGGCACATTTTGTTTAGTGCTTTCCCGCTTTAATTTTGGTTGTTCAGGCTCAGTTGGTAATTCGTGCGAAGGAGTATTCCTTGAAGGAATATCGCCATACCACTTATTGACCAATGACAAAACATGCTCCTCATTCACATTTCCAGCAACCACCAGAATTGCATTGTTTGGTGCATAATACTTAAAGAAGAAATCCTTGACGTCATCCATGGTGGCATCCTCAATGTGGGAAATGTCTTTGCCGATTGTCGGCCAGCGGTAGGGATGCGAGGTATAAGCTAATGGCCGAAGTTTTAGCCATACATCGCCGTAGGGCTGATTGAGGTAGCGCTGCTTAAATTCTTCGATTACTACCTTTCGCTGCACCTCCAGCACTTGCGGATCAAAAGATAATTCCAGCATCCTGTCAGACTCCAGCCACAGCGCTGTTTCGATATTTTGAGAGGGTAGTGTCACATAGTAGTTGGTAATGTCCGTCGATGTGAAGGCATTGTTGTCACCACCTACTTTTTGCAATTGCGTGTCAAAGTCCTTAACATTTTTTGAACCTCCAAACATCAGGTGTTCAAACAAATGCGCAAATCCTGTTTTATCAGGGCTTTCATTTTTTGAGCCGACATTGTACAAGGTATTGACAGCCGCGATGGGTGTTGTGTGGTCTTCGTGAATGATTACTGTGAGCCCATTGTTCAGGGTATGCTTCGAATAATTTATCATTGTTACGGATTAAATGTTCAAATATATAACAAAGTCGGCGGATGGTATGGATAAAATTCGTGGGTATTAGGTATATTATCCAAATGAATTTTGAAAGGTTTCAATATCCTCCCACTTTACACAAAAAGCTCTACCGAGCACTGCTTTTCCCCCGGTTGATCGAAGAAAAGATGCTCATTTTATTGAGGCAGGGAAAAATATCTAAGTGGTTTTCCGGTATCGGTCAGGAGGCAATAGCTGTAGGGGCCACCATGGCGCTTCGGGATGACGAATACATTCTCCCCTTGCACCGGAATCTGGGGGTCTTTACAGTGAGGGATATTCCTCCCTGGCGATTGTTTGCACAGTTTATGGGCAAGGAGGAAGGATTTACCAGGGGGCGTGACCGTTCCTTTCATTTTGGCACTAATGAATACCATATTGTAGGGATGATTTCACATTTGGCGGCGCAGCTTTCTGTGGCAGACGGGATTGCCCTTGCTTCTAAATTAAAAAAGGAAAGAAAGACCACCCTTGTTTTTACAGGCGAGGGCGGTACGAGCGAGGGCGAGTTCCACGAAGCGCTGAATGTTGCCGCTGTCTGGAAATTGCCCGTGATATTTTTAGTGGAGAATAACGGGTACGCGCTTTCAACACCGGTAGAAGAACAGTTTGCTTTTTCCTCTTTTGCTGACAAAGGAACCGGTTATGGAATGAAGTCAGTTTCTATTGATGGGAATAATATTCTGGAGGTGTATGATACAATGAAAAATGCTTCACAGATCATCAGAAAAAATCCAGAGCCCATCTTAATTGAGGCAAAGACGTTTCGAATACGAGGGCATGAGGAGGCCTCAGGTATAAAATATGTACCGGATGAATTGATAAAAAGATGGGAGCAACGTGATCCGATCAAAAACTATGAACAGTATTTACTTGACTCGGAAATTCTCGAACAAAAATTCATCGTGAAGACAAAAGAACAATTAAGCCAATATATTTCTGAGCAATGGAAAATGGCCGAAGACCTACCGGTGCTAACCAACAGTAAAACGGAATTGACAGACGTTTATGTGTCCTGTATTCCAAACACCAGCTCACCCGAAAGCAGAAATGCCAAAGAATTGCGGTTTATAGATGCAATATCGAATGCCCTGGATGAGTCTTTGGACAGGCATGAACGGCTTATCCTCATGGGGCAGGATATTGCAGAGTATGGCGGTGCATTTAAAGTGACTGAGGGGTTGGTTGAAAAGTACGGAAAAGAAAGGATCAGGAATACACCCTTGTGCGAATCTGCTGTTGTTGGAATTGGGTTGGGTTTGTCGGTCAAGGGTTTTAAATCAGTGATTGAAATGCAATTTGCGGATTTTGTAAGCTGCGGCTTTAATCAAATTGTAAATAACCTTGCCAAGAGCCATTACCGCTGGGGGCAACACGCCGACGTAGTGATCAGGATGCCAACAGGTGCCGGGTTGGGAGCGGGGCCCTTCCACTCTCAATCCACAGAAGCCTGGTTTTTTCACGTACCTGGATTGAAAATTGTGTACCCGTCATCGCCAAAAAGCGCGAAAGGCCTTCTGCTGGCGGCCATCGAAGACCCGAATCCGGTCTTGTTTTTTGAACATAAACTCTTATACCGTTCTGCGAAAGGTGATGTTCCGGATGGATTTTACCTGGAGGAAATTGGCAAGGCGGAAGTTGTGCAGGAGGGGAAAGGGCTTACTATTGTGTCTTACGGGTTAGGAGTTGTATGGATAAGGGACTTATTGTCAGAGTATGGTTCCGGCAATATCGAATTGATTGATCTCAAAAGCCTGCTTCCATGGGACAAAGACGCCGTTGCAGATTCCGTCAAAAAGACAAGCAGGCTTTTGATCGTTCATGAAGACACACTCACCGGAGGTGTTGGGGCAGAGATTTCAGCATATATCGGTGAGCATTGTTTTCAGTACCTGGATGCGCCGATAAAGAGGGTAGCTTCGCTTGACACTCCTGTTCCATTCAATAAATCCCTGGAAATGGACTTTTTGCCAAAAGACAGAATAAAGAACGCGATTGACGAATTGCTTGCATTTTAACACATGTCCCTCGTTTTGGGCAATTTTAGCCTAATAAGTACATTAATTACATAAATACAGACTGTAATCATTGAAAATCATTAAATACAATTATTTTTGATTTTTGTATCTACAATCCTTGGGCATTTTAAAAATTAACATATCATCTTTTCCAGGAATAATGTTGGTGGTGGTGCTGATGTTTATTAGTCTATCAACATTGACACCCGCCTACGCCCAGAAGAAACCAAAGGCCCGACTAGAGCATGAGCTCAAAAGAAAGAAACACGAAAAAAAGAGAAAGCGAAAAGCCGGAAAAACTCAGACGGTAAAAAGAAAATCGCATTTGTTAGAACGGTTTTATTTTGGCAGCAGGGCAAAGCAAATTCAAAAAAATCCCGGGTATATCGAGAAGGAACCCTTGTCGGTGAAGATGGCCAGGCAGCAGGAAAATTTTGAAAGACGACCGGGAAAGAAAAATGAAAAGACATTTAAGGTTAAAAAGCAAAGCCTGAGGTATGCTTCAAGAAGGGTACAAAAAGGCTTTGGCTCACAGCCCTTCAGCCGCCAAAATAAAAACCTGACCTACCGCTTTGATGAAAAAGCGCAAAGGAACTATAAAGGGAACCTTAAGTACATATCAGCCGATCAGATACGCAAGAGAAATTCAAAAATTCAAGCCAGGGACAAAGGGGAAATAGCTTTGGTGCCTAAGATGCTCCAAAAGGATCATGACGAGACCAGGGCCAGGGTGGACAAAAACCCAAGTAAATCCAGAGAAAAGTCAATTTATCAAAGAAGGGCTGACTATAGACAAGCCTCAGCTATCCAGCAAAAACATTCGGGCGATGTCGTCGTCGCACGTGACCGCCAAAAGTTGGCAGGGAAGTATCATTCCAAAGCCATGCAAAAATATGCGGGTGGCCTTAAAATCGCAGGGAAGAATGCAAGAGAAAGAAGATATTCTGGCAATTCCGACATCACTTCAAATTACGCAGGCGACCAGAAAAGCAAATCACCTCTTGCAAAAAAGAATAACAATAAGTATAACTCCCGTTCCACCTCCAATTACCGCGGCGATGCAGAAGCCCTTTCTCCAAAACAGAAAAAGAATACATTAAGCTTCAACAGCTCAACCCAGTCGCAATATCAGGGCAATTTTAAGTCCGAACCAGGATCAGCTAAAAACCGATGGAACAAGAAATTCTCAAAATACAATGTGAACTATCAGGGATTTTCGAAAGGATATACCAAAAAGCAGAAAGACCAGGCACTGGAGGGAGATGCACTGTTGAAAGCGGAATACAGCGGGACGGTAAAACAGCAGGGAAAAAATGCCAAAGACCGCTGGGGTAAAAAGTTCTCCAAACAGAATGTGGTTTATTCGGGCTATTTGAAAGGATACACAAAAAAACAAGAGCAGCTGGCGCTTGAGTTTCAATCCGTGACTTTGTCAAAATACAAAGGTGATTTTAAAAGAGGGAGTCAATCTGCCAAAGAAAAATGGGGCAAAAAGTTCTCCAAATACAATGTGAATTATTCCGGGTTTTACAGGGGCTACACTGAGAAACAGCGTAACCAAATGCTTGAAGGTAAATCCCTAAACCTGTCTTCTTATCAGGGGATGGAAAAGCAGGAGAAAATTTCCAACAAAGAGAAATGGCATAAAAGGCACTCGAAGTCTGTTGCTCAATATGCAGGAAACCTTAAGGGCATGAAGAAAAAGGATCATCAGCAGGAACTGGAAGGAAAAAGCCTCGATCTTGCAGAATACCAGGGCTTTCATCGCACCAATTCGCAGAAGAAAGACGAACGCTACTTTAAGTTTCATGCCAAAGTCGTCACCAACTATTCCGGGGAAGAACGAGGGTTCACAAAAAAACAGCGTGACCAAATGCTGGAAGGCAAATCATTGAACCTGGCCGATTACCAAGGGGAACTACGCGTGAAAAAAGAAAAATATGCTAACCAGGAAAGCCAGGCAAAAGCTGCAGTTTTATCTGGTTATAAGGGTGACATACGGCTGCAATCCCTCAAGCAAGATGAACTGAACTATCAGTTTATGTCGAAAGTGGTACACAATTACCAGGGAAACCTGAAAGCCGTTTCACAAAACAAAAAGGACAAAAATTATCGTGAATTGTCGGCCAGAAACCAGCAAATAATCGGTGATTATCGATTAAAGTATAAGTTTGTAAAAGATTTGGAATACCAGATAGAGTCTGCCCGGATCCATAATTGGGAGGGAGGTGCCAAAACGAGCTGGATAACGCGTGTGTGGTACAAAGTGACCGACAAGAGTGGCGATCGATTGAAAAAGGCAGATAACATTGAGAAAAAGCCAAAGTACGATACGCGGGAGTCTGAAATCTGGTATCATTAATTTTGAATAGGATTATGAATTGGTGTGAGTTGAAAGACGATCAGACGCTGGACAAGATCATGTCTGAATCTAGCAACAAAATTGTGATGATTTTTAAACATAGTACGAGGTGCTCCGTAAGTGCTATGGCAATTAACAGGCTGGAGAGAAACTGGAAGGAGGATGAGATGGTAAACGTGAAGCCTTATTACCTTGATTTGATCAGGTACCGCTCCATTTCGAATGAAATATCTTCGAAATTTGGCGTTATACATCAATCCCCACAGGTTCTGTTGATCAGAAATGGATCATGTTTTTATGATGATTCCCACATGGGGATTAATTATGAAAATATAAAGAAACTATCGGGTGAGTTATCAGTTAATTAATTCAAGCTGGTAGAGCAAAAATTGATGAGAAATGTTTATTTTTATAGTTACCGGCATAAAAAATTGATTTAATAAGTCCAGAATGAGGGGTTTAAGAATTTGTTGCATTGCACTTCTTTTATTTGCGTCAGCATTTCCGGGCAGGGCACAATACGGTGGTGACTATGAGTACTCCAGTGAATTTGTATGGGGTATAGCAAAAGCTACAAACAGTGGACTAATTGGTGGGCTTATGTTTAGAAAAACCATTCAATTGAAGCCAGACGTTTTTCACGGAGGTTCACTGGAATTGGTCAATATCAAACATCCCCAGGAACAAAAGTTCTACACCAGCGCGGGAAACACATTTATCTTGGGAAAGGAGAACTATCTATATAGTATCAGGCTATCGTATGATCGAGAGTACATTTTATTCAGAAAAGCTCCACAACAGGGTATTCAGATAAATCTTATTGGAATGGTAGGGCCTACCATTGGACTTGAATCCCCATATTATGTGGAAATATCAGAAGGCAATGGGAAAACCAGAAAAGTACCCTATGATGCCGATAAACACAATGGTTCCAGTAACATAGTAGGTACAGGCAATTTTTTGCAGGGATTATTTAAATCGAGTATCGTTCCCGGCGTGAATGCAAAAGTGGCGCTGGCATTTGAATTTGGAACCTTTAGAAGTAATGTAGTGGGAATTGAAACAGGGTTTCAATGTGATTTTTTCACCAGGGAAATCATTCTGATACCCACGGCGAATAATTCTAACGTGTTCCCGAATGCATATTTCACTCTTTATTACGGGTCACGGAAGTAGTTTTTACCCCACACTTTTCAACTCTTCCCCTTATATCTTAACTTTGCAGCGAAATTTTGTGACATGATTGAATTACCAGTAGTTGAAGGGAGTACAGCTCCAAGAAATAAAAAGCCTAATTGGCTGCGGGTAAAACTGCCCGTAGGCCAGGAGTACAAAAAAGTCAGGAGCTTAGTTGATAAATATAAATTACACACCATTTGCGAAAGTGGTAACTGTCCAAATATGGGGGAGTGCTGGGGAGCTGGTACGGCTACTTTTATGATCTTGGGAAATGTTTGCACGCGGAGTTGTACCTTTTGTGCGGTTGCCACTGGCAGGCCACCCGAATATGACGAAATGGAGCCGCAGCGAGTGGCAGAAGCCATCGCTAAGATGGGTGTAAAACATGCCGTGATCACTTCGGTGAATCGTGATGAGCTGAAAGACCGCGGTGCCGAAATCTGGCATCAAACAGTGAAACAAACAAAAGAACTTTCTCCCGAGACTACAATTGAGACCCTTATTCCTGATGTCAAAGAAAATTGGGAAGCGCTTTATCGCATGATAAGTGCAGGACAGGAAGTGGTGTCGCACAATATGGAAACAGTAGAAAGCTTGTACAGAAAAGTGCGTCCACAGGCCAAGTATTCCAGAAGTCTGGAACAGTTGAAAAAAATAAAGGATTATGGCTGCCGCACTAAGACAGGCATTATGCTGGGACTCGGTGAAACGGACGAGGAAGTGTTCAAAACAATGGACGACCTGGTAGCCCATGGTGTGGATATATTAACCCTGGGTCAATATCTGCAACCTACCAAACTACACTTAGAGGTGCAGGAGTACGTTCATCCCGATAAATTTGATTTATTCCGGGAAGAAGGAGTCAAGAAAGGAATAAAATACGTGGAGTCGGGGCCACTGGTACGGTCATCCTATCATGCAGAACGCCACGTGAATGTATAAATAACAGCGATATTACCACGTCGAAAAAAAGGCCTTGAATTGATGTTCAAGGCCTTTTTTTGTTTCTGAAAACGTAGTGTGATGATTTGTTAGTAAGCGAACTAATTTGTGCCACTACTATTTGACCTGAATTCCCTTAATTCATGGATATTTTGTGTCTTGTGGATTCAAATTCAAAGGGAAATCTCATGACCTCAGTTAAACTCGACAGAAATTCTCAAAAAAAAGCTCTTTTAGGAGGCTGAGCAGAAAAGATCGATAAGATTCATGGTAAAATCAGGTTGTTTGACTAAGCGTGGGTGTAAGGCTCCCCCTTCTTTACTTCCTGCTGGCATTAAACAGCTTTTCCTTTTCTTCTTTGCTCAGGCTTTCGTAGCCCCTTTCGGAGATCTTGTCAAGAATGGCATCAATCTCATCCTGGGAGACAGAACTCTTGGTGGTGGTAGAGCCAGATTTAGAGGAAGTCTTTTCAGTTTTCTTTCGGTGGGACACTTTTATTTTTGGCCTCGGCTTGAACAGGCCTTTAAAGAATTCCATTGTTTTAAATACCCAAACACCCAGTTCATTTCCTTTTTGAAGTTGTTTGATGTACAAGAACCCCATTGCTGCTCCCGCCATATGCGCCAAATTGCCACCGATATTTGATCCTTGTTCAAGAGCAAACACACTAATAAAAATATAGAACAAGGCGATATAGAGTATTTTAACCGGCCCGATAAACAACATGTGGAATTTATAATCAGGTAACAGAACCGCTGCTGCCACCATCACTCCATAAATTGCACCGGAGGCGCCTACCATCGGGATGGAAGGCATATTAGGAATGACATTGTAGATGAATAAAAAGACCAATGAACCTGCTAAAGCGCTTACGACGTAGATATTTATCAGTTTTTGACTGCCAAGGTATTCCTGGATTAATCTGCCAAACCAATAAAATACGATCATATTAAACAGAATATGTAAAATACCGGCATGGTTAAAAGCATAGGTTAAAGCCGTCCAGGGCCGGTAAATAAAATCTTCAATTTTTGAAGGTATTTCAAATTGCTGATGAATGATTAGACTAATAGCATCAGGTAAAACAATCCTTAAAATGGTAAGCACCACAAAAATGGCTACATTGATAATAATAATCTGTGCGACCGCATTATTCGGTCGGTTCCAGGCATATTTAAAATCGTTTAGAATAGTGTTCATGGGATGCTAATAAAAATTTCTCCTGTCATTCTTCCAGATCCGAATCATAACAAATGCAAAAACCATTCCCCCAAGATGTGCTAAATGAGCGACATTGTCGTCGGGATTGTTGCTCAGGCTCGAAAAGATAGCTATACCTCCTAAACCAATTGCCAACCATTTTAGTTTGATGGGCATAGGTGG
>JBNLGG010000054.1:0-29383 GCA_050305935.1 Cyclobacteriaceae bacterium
TCTCCCTCCAGTACCTTTAATCCATCCTGGTTTTCAATTTTAATGGCAAGTTGGGTAACGGGTTTGGACTCATGCAAACTTAAGATCATAGCCTCAGCCGTAATGGTATCCCCAATAAATACCGGTGCTGTAAACTTCCAATTCTGACTTAAAAAGACCGTACCTGGTCCAGGCATATCCATCGCTACCAGGGCATGCAATAATCCGGTGGTCAGCCCTCCCTGAACAACGAGCTTACCAAATTTAGTTTTCGATGCGAAGACTTCATCAAAATGTAGCGGATTGTAATCACCACTAATGTTAGCATAAGCTTCTACATGGTCCTGAGATAAGGTAATACTTCGGGTGGCTTTCTGACCAATGGTTAAATTTTTCATGGGAATAACATTTTCCTGATAAAATGCATTTCTTTGGATTATCCAATTTAATACAAATTATCAATGGATGATTATTCCAAGTAAATCATCGTTACTGTCATTCCACTATCTACAATAAGGTTGGCTCCTGTGATAAAATCATAGTCGAAATCGGTAAAGAAAAAGGATGCTTTAACGATATCCTTTGGATGCTCTACCCGCCAGCGGGATGTTGAAGGTGATCTGCATCGGTCAACCTGGAATAGTCGCCTCTTTCTATCCAACCGGGACTGATGGAGCTTACCCTAATATGATAACTCACAGGACTACCAGCCAATGAATGCGTCAATGTCAGCATACCTCCTTTGGAAGCGGAGTAAGGAATGGTCTCGCGCGCGTTTGTAACGCGTGCGGAATGCTCTTACTGCCCCACATTTTCGTCACCCCTGCGTAGGCAGGGGTCTTCAAGGATGTGGAGGTAGGTGGAATGGCAGCACTTTCAGAGGCCGGTACGTTCGCAGGGCTTGGTTTGCAAATTGCCAGAGGTCCCGGAATGAATCCGGGAACAGTTCCCAATTTTTCTACATATTAAGACATTGAATGTTTAATTTTAGCTGAACGTTCGTATCTATTTTTCTAACATATATAGACAAGTATGCCTTACACTTTTTTACCTTCTCTAATATTTACCATCATGATTGTGATAGCCTTTATCATTGCCAAAAGGCTGAAATCATTCACTGGATATTTCTACATGCTCTATTTTGTGAGTCTTTTACTTTCATTACTTTTTGGCACGACGGGGCTAATCAGCTTGGTAATTTTCTCGCCCATTCTTTCTCAACCAGTGTATTCCTGTTGGATTAAGCCTACCAAGAAATTAGCTTGGCGTGCTGCTTCCATTGGCAGTCTTATCTTGTCGGTTGTATCCTCTCATTTTGTGCTTTCTTATTCATCGTTTAGTTTTCCGCAGTTTTTTCTCCTTTCGATTTTAATCCCATTGTTGGTAATGCTTCCTATTACCACTGTCTCGTTCTTTGACTGGAAAATGAGGAAAAAAATTGTTGAGGGCTAATTTTATAATGAACAATTGAAAATAAGATCGCTTCCGCAGAGTAGCACCTGTGCAAGCAACCGGACGAGGCTGAAATTCCCGGATGATCGATCATTTGGGCCGGATTTTTTTCAATCATACCCGAACATCATAAGTAAGCCAACCTTGGCAGATGTCGCAAGTCCTCCTAAGTTTCCACACCTGCACGTAGGGTAAACGTATTTAAATATCAATTACCCTGTGTTTGCCCTTTTTGTCGTTTGATCCAGTTTCAAATCAACCAATTCATGCCGGGAACCTTTCCGAAAGTTTGGAACTTTCGGAAAGGTATGATGATTACTGGTTTGATGGCCAATAATTTTTAAGACTTGAGAAAGCATTATCTTAATGCGTTTGCCCCACACCTGCACGTGATAGGTAGCGAAAACTCCTCTTTTTTTGTTGCTAAAATTATTTCCTTATCCATTCCTCTGTCTGAGACATTGAAATACGTGCCTTGGTGATGTGGCGATAGGGGATCTTTCGACCCCCATCCTTAACCTTCAATCTTCCAATCCTTCCATCCGCCCACACAATAGCTTATCACATGCATTTTTAGTCTTTCACACATCTAACACTCATTCCTAAGTTCTCATAGAAATTCAAACTATAGCTACTCAGAGAGATCCTGGAAGAAGTATTACTTAAACTTCTGTACCAGATATTAAGTTCAGGTGCTCCCCAGGTAGAAGCTGTCCAAAAATAGCAATTAACCCCTAGCCATTTAAAACTATTGTCCAACACGTCCCTCATTCCCCCGGGTACGGCATTAAAGGATGCCTCATTACTCGCGCCGGTATTGCCGGACGTCCAGTGAGTTTCGCCGGTTTCCTTGAGTTTTCCACCTTCATTTGTACCTCTTGCAGGGAAATTATGAGTGGCATCGTTCAGGCTCATGCCAAGGTTTATTTCCAGTTCAGACCATTCATTTGTGGTAGGCAAGTGCCAGCCTGCAGGACATGAGGCCTTGGCCATTTCCCAATTATACAAAACGCCATAAACAGGAAAGTTAACAGCAACTTTGGCGGTGTTTACATCAGCACCCTGGTAGTCGTACACCCAATAACCGCAGTTAGCATCAGAGGCGCATACTTCCGGCAGATAGGCCAGGTTTTCCGCCATCCAGATCTGACCGTATATTTCGACAGTGGGGTATTGCTTGCCATCCCGTGTATCTGTAAAATCACCCTGCTGGACAGCAAATCCTGATGTAGTAACCGTTTTTTCCTCTCCATAAGCATAGTGGTCGCCATTGTCATTTGTAGCATATGCCCGCATGTAGTATGTACTTGATTCATTTAATCCTGTCATCAGGTCCTCATATGTTTCACCGTTCATCATGTTGGTATTTATAAGGCCTTCAAAATTATTGATATCGGGATTAGGTGTACTACTCCATAGCACCCCGGCAAAAACCACATCCACTCCGCCATCGTCTGTTAACAACACACCGGTTGTGGCAGTATGTGCGGCAATTCCAGTGGCATCCAGGGTAGTAATAACCGGCAGGGCAGGTTGGGTCATGAAAGAGTTGGAATTACCATAAGTAGTACCCGCATCGTTTGTTGCGTAAGCACGGTATGCATAATCTGTAAATCGAGCCAGCGAAGTCATGGTACTGGTAAATGTCCCTGTTCCGCTACCCTCATTGGTAAAACCCTCATTGGATTCAAGTGTTGGATTACTTCCATCGGGACCCCATACCAAACCTTTGGCGATAATGGCAGATCCCCCATCATCCGTAATATTACCTTCACCCATCGCTGAATTACTGGTAATATCGGTGACATCTCCAGTGCTCACTATTGGAAGCCCGGTTGTGGTAAAACTTTTCTCTGATCCATACCCAGTTCCGGCACTATTGGTAGCATACGCCCGGACAAAATAGGTGGTATTGATGCTCAGTCCTGAAATTGTACTTGTAAATGCCCCCATGCCACTTCCATCTGAAGTTGAGCCGTCATTACTTGCCACCGTCGGGTTCGTAGCAGTGCTCCACACCACACCCCGTGCTGTAACATTACTGCCGCCATCGTCTGTCACATTTCCTCCGCCTGTTGCTGTGGAACCGGTTATCTCGGTTATATCATTGGTAGTTACATCCGGAATATTGGCCATCAGTGTTACCGTAACCTGGGCGGAAGTACTCAGACCACCATTGTCTGTAGCTTTTGCAATAATGGTATGTGTGCCTTCAGTTTCGTTTGATGTGTTCCAATCAAAGGAATAGGGGGATGAGTTAAGAGTTGCCACCGTAACGTTATCAATACTAATTGTCACACTTTCAATGGTTCCTTCTGCATCACTTGCGGAAACCAGTATTTTTACCAGCTCCCCTAATTCAATGGTAACATTGTTCAGAGGGCTTGAAATGGTACAGCTTGGAGCTTTATTTGGATTATTTTCCTCACTGGAATCACAATTAATCAAGGGAACGACCAAAAATAAAATCAACACAATTAGCAGTATGAATGATATCTTATTTTTCATAGTTTTTGGATTTTAAGTGAAGGATAAAAGAAGAAAGGAAGAGAAGCTTTAAGGCCCTCGTACTTGGAATAGCATGGGTAATCAGAAATTTACTTGTTGCAACTTTTACTTATCCAGCGGGATTAAAACCAAACATGGCTGCTTGAGTAATGTCATATGTGAATGGAATCCCTGCCATTTACAAATCAAGTTGTATAATTAAAGGCGAATCTGTGTAGTGTAAACAAAATAGGCCCCGATTGAGTTCTAACGATGACCTGAGAATTCACATCTCTGTTTCTTCAATCAACAAAAAATCACAATTTCTAAAACTCAGAATTCCCCAATGAAAAGATCTTTACTGTACCAGTTAAAGTTTTTTATTGAAGTAAAAGAGCGGTAGTCCCGGGGTAGACAGGTAGACAGGTTTAATGTTTTGTGGTTAACCACCTACCGGGAAATTTATAAAAGAGCCGCCTCACCTTGATAAATAGGGAGACTTATGAAATATTTTATTGTGCGAGCGAATGGTCTTCCAAAATTCCCGGACGGTCTGCTTTCTTTCTGTAGATTCTACCATCAATTGCCCGATTTACTCACTGGTAAAAAACCTGAATCCTTTCTGTCATAAAACTCATAAGAAACTATATTTTAATTTAATTTAGCAACAGTAAAAACCTATTAATCGAAAAAGCCATGATCCACACCCATATCCTCAGTACCATTGGCCATACACCGCTGGTACAGTTAAATAGATTAGTCTCAGAAAACGATGCCCGGGTAATCGTTAAAATGGAATCACACAATCCTTGTGGTTCTGTAAAAGATCGGATTGCCTGGAGTATGATAGAAGATGCTGAAAGAAATGGTCAATTGAAACCCGGTATGATAATCGTGGAGCCTACCTCCGGTAACACAGGAGTTGGCCTGGCGATGGTCGCCGCAGTAAAAGGTTATGAGGCCGTTTTTACCATGCCGGAAACCATGAGCCTGGAGCGCCGTGCCCTACTCCTTCATCTGGGTGCCAAAATTGTGCTGACTCCCGGCCCGGCCGGAATGAAAGGCGCCATTGAAGAGGCGGAGCGATTAGCAATGGAAGATGGATATTTCATGCCCCAGCAGTTTAAGAATAAAGCTAATCCGGAGATCCATCGCAGAACGACGGCACTGGAAATAATCGATGATCTGGAGGATGTGAAGCTGGATTATTTTGTGGCTGGAGTAGGGACGGGAGGAACTATTACAGGTGCAGGTGAAGTCCTGAAAGGCCATTTTCCGGATCTTCAGGTAATTGCCGCCGAGCCGGCCGATTCACCGGTGTTATCAGGCGGATCTCCCAATCCCCATAAAATACAAGGCATTGGAGCCGGATTTGTGCCGGATATTTTAAACACCAATCTTTTCAAAGAGGTGATCAAAATCCCCAATGAAGCAGCCATTAACACCGCAAAGGAACTTAGCCGAAAGGAAGGCATCCTGGCCGGTATTTCTGCGGGTGGAAATGTTTGGGCCGCTCTCCAGGTGGCAAAAAGAGCGGGGAAGGGGAAAACTGTTTTAACAGTGATCTGTGATACTGGCGAACGTTACCTCAGTACGGATCTTTTTAAGTGATGACAATCCTGGAAGACATAAAGGCCATCAAACGAAATGATCCGGCAGCTAAGGGCTATCTCGAAATATTATTATGTCATGTGCCTTTTCATGCAATTCTTACCCACCGGTTGGTTCACTTTTTACATACAAAGCTTCAAATACCCATTCTTCCCAGGTTTATTTCTAATTTTAGCCGATTTTGGTCGGGCGTGGAAATTCACCCGGGCGCAAAAATCGGAAAGGGATTTTTTATAGATCATGGCGCAGGTGTTGTCATTGGCGAAACTGCAGAGGTAGGTGATTATTGTATCCTCTTCCATGGTGTGACCCTGGGGGGAACCGGTCATCATAAGGACAAACGTCACCCCACTCTTGGTAACCATGTGTTAGTGGGAGCAGGGGCTACCTTATTAGGCCCCATACATGTGGGAGATCACTGTAAAATTGGCTCTACCACAGTGATCATTAACCGTGATGTGCCGGCAAATTGTACGGTGGTTGGCGATCCGGGTCGAATTGTTAAAAAGAATGGTAAACATACCAACGAACCTTTGCCGTTAGCACATTATCGACCTGTCAACGATACCATGGGAGACTTTGTAATCTAGCAGGACGGATAGGGCATTTTCGCAGGAAGGAAATAAAATACGGAGATTCGCATGGAGTACAAAGAGTTATACTCTAAAGATACTTTTTTCAATCCATCCGGGAAAAATAGAGGGCTAATATCGATCTCGCAACCGATGACCGGCAGCAACCAACCCAATCAACACATCACTAGTTCACCAAATGCTTAAATTATTTGATCACCGAATTTTTCACCTCAATCTTCGTATCACTATGCATTGATATCTGGGGATAGGCCGGGTACCACGATCCGCCAATGTTATTGGTAATCTCAGAATCCTCGATGACAATATTCCCTGTATGGTTATTGGTGACAAAGAATATCGCAGACCCATAGGCCACGGCTTCGTTTTGTTCGATTTTAGTTCCTTTGATGGTAAGCGTCATTAAATTTCCATCGTTGTAGATCGCTCCACCACTTCCTCCACCGGGTGTTCCTGATTGGGCAGGATTGCCACCATTTCCAATGGCTTTATTGTATGAAAACAGACTATTAAGAATGGTCCATGAAACGCCGATGCTGCTGATAGCCCCTCCATTGGAACCGGTATTTCCATATCCTTTCGCTCCACCAAACGTGCAATTGACGAGGTAAACGGGAAGGTTGTTATATTGGCTGAAAACTCGTAATGCCCCGCCACCCACATCCGGACCGGTACTGGCGCAAACACTGTTAAAAAACCGGCAGTTAACTGCCTTAAATCTTCCTCCTCGTATCCAAACGGCGCCACCGCCATCGTACTCGTTTTCCGCCGTTGAATTGCCATCTGCAAAGGTGATGTTTTGAACGGTGAGTCTGGGGTGATCCTGGTTCTGGCAATGGGAGGTGGTCCATTTTTGATTTTGATCACATGTATTCATGTATAGAATCCTCGTCTTGCCATTGCCACTCAACGTGACCATTCCACCGCCATCAATGACAATCTCTTCACTTGCATCATTGACAACTTTTGCCGGGCGATCCATGACAATGGTAATAGGATCCTTTCCACAATTGAAACCAATCTTTCCACCTTTGGCCACTGCTTCCACCACCGCATCACATGTACAGCTTTGCGGTGTCCCATCCCCTACGACATGGTCAAATTCATTGATTTCCGCAGGTGCGGCTTCTGCGGGGATGAACGCTTTTCCCTCCGGGTTTCCGGCAGGTGGGCCCGCAGCAGGATTTGCCAGCGGATTGTGGAATTCCGCCGAAGGTGTCGGACCGTCGTTCGAGCAGCTAAACAAGGCAAACCCAATCAGTACTACTCCCAAAAAATTATTCCATCCGGACATAGATATTCGTTTTTGGACAAATGTCATCTATTTGGCTTTGACGGTTTAATCGTCTATCGGTCATTTCTTTGATGTGTAATGTTAGGAGGTAATTGATACAAATGGTCACGACACCTTGGGTAATTGGCGATTCAAACTATTTGACGTAAAGGATCACTTCAACGCGTCGATTAGCATGATGAACGGCCTCATCACAATCTTCATGCTCGGTACAGGCTTCCATCAATTGAGTCTCTCCAAAATAGTGCGTTTCCACCCTGTTCTTTTGGATTCCTTCCCGGATGATTTCCCGGAGGACAAATAATGCCCTTTCTTCAGAAAGCCCAAAATTATAGGCATCACTTCCCCTGGTATCTGTGTGTCCATTCACCACGGCTAAAAGCTGATCGTTTTCTAACAGTGGATCTATCACTTGCTCCCGCAGTTTTTCTTCTTCAACCGGAATTAATGTGAACTCATCAAAATCAAAATTAACAATGATCATTTGTCGAATCTGCCCCTGAAGATCTGAACCCTTGCGTTGCATGGCTTCTTTATATTGCGATTGAAGGGCCTCTTTTAAGTCCCATTTTACATCACCCTTGTAGGCAACGACGAATGCATTCTTTATACCGCTCTCCCTTCCTATATTTTTTGCCACAAAATAATTGGGTTCATCCGCGATGTAATATTTGAAATATCCATCTTCGGTGAAGTGACTGACGGATCGATCTCCTTTATATAGTTTGCTCAGAAATTGTTCATCCAAACGGTCTTTTGCTGCGGCAATCTGGACACGATAGCTAAAGACGTTGGAATTGATGGGGCGACTTTCCGCTTCGCTTTCGAAAGCTTCGACTGATTCCTGATTTTCCTTAGATGGTTGGTCCGAAGACAGCTTAGGCTCATTTTCCTGCATCATATTGTCTTCTTCCATAACCATTAATTCATCGCTTGGCTCAATTTGAGGAGTCTGTGTTTTAATGGTGACAGGTGTTTCTTCAGCAGAAATCAGATTAGCATTTACCTCATTTTCTGCTATTTCTTGCTGGTAAATTCCCGATTCATCGGATCCTGCTTCGAGGGTAGGAGTTTCCATATTATCGCGCTGGATTTCTCCGGTTGGCAATGAGGAGCTTTCATTAAGGCTGAGCGTAGATGAATTTGATAGAAATGATTCGGATGCATCAATCGTTTTTCCTGGAAATTCAACTGGATTTATTTTAGTAACAAAAGCACCTTTGACGCCACTTTGATTTCTGATACGAGTTGCGTCAGCTAGCACAGGTTCCTCTGCTATATAATATTTGTAATACCCATCTTTTTGAAACTCTTTGATGGTTTTGTCGCCTGAATAAATTCTTCCAAGTTCCGGAAATCTCAATGGCACCCTGGAGGCTGCTATCTGTACCCGGTATTGATTTGCATTAACTGCCGAAGTGTTTGCATTTGATACTGTTGCTTCGACTTCGGAAGAATTCTCATTTGCTTTTGCTACAGCGGCTGAGTTGTTTGTGTCAGGTAGATAATTGCTGTTTGTGTTGGTGTTTTCGATTGCTTCCATAGCATCGACTGACGTGTCCGCTGTTTCTGAATCAGTTGCTTGATTTACATCCGAGACTGTTTCAATTGTCTCCCTGGCCAGGGGCTGATCATCAGTCAGCAAATCCTGATTTTCATTGGAAATCTCATCTTGCGTGTTGTGGGCACTGGCGTCCTCCGATGAGTCTTCAGTTTGATCGTCTCCGGGTTCAACTGTTTCTTCTTTATCAGGTTGAATTTCATCTTCGGTTTTAATGTCGTTGGATTCGCTATCCGCCAAAACATTTTCTACCTCGGCATCGACTGATTTGTCCGCTGTTTCTGAGTCAGTTGCTTGATTTACATCCGAGACTGTTTCAATTGTCTCCCGGGCCAGGGGCTGATCATGAGTCAGCAAATCCTGATTTTCATTGGAAATCTCATCTTGCGTGTTGTGGGCGCTGGCGTCCTCCGATGAGTCTTCAGTTTGATCGTCTCCGGGTTCAACTATTTCTTTATTATCAGGTTGAATTTCATCTTCGTTTTTAGTTTCGTTGGATTCACTATCCGGCAAGGCATTTTCTACATCAGCCATGGCCAGTGCTTTTTCCCCGGAAGGTAAGGTAGAAGAGGAGTCGTTCTGAAGGATCACATTTTCAGAATTCAATAAATCATTTGTTTCATTTTTTTCTGAGATGTCAGATTCAGCATCGCTTGTCGATGATGATGTATTTGCCAAAATGATGGAATCAGCATCCGCGGTAATGGAATGGTAACCGTCAAAAGATTTGGCAGATTCAAGCGCTTCTTGTCCGGAATTACCATCTACGACTTCCGATTCTTCCTGTTTATTTGGTTCAACAATAGAAGCCAAAGCCATGCTATCATTCAAATTGGGAGTATCATTTGCTAAATTTTCCGGTTGGGAAATCATGTTCTCAGAAGCCATCGGTATGGAATCATCTTCTATGCTGTCTGACTCGATACTACTTGCAAGTAGGGGTATCGTTTCCCCTGAAGCAGGTGTATGATCGGAGGGGTCTACATTGTCCAAGTCTTCCCCGATTACCGTTTCAGTTTTTTCTTCTTGTGCGAGCTCAGGCTTTTCTGACGAAGTCGAATCTGATGATGGAAGGTTATTGGAAATATTTTTAGCTAATAGCTCGTCGGTAGAAGGACCTTGGTGATTTATTGGAATGGATACCGTGTCACTGGTTTCTTCCAGGTTGTTTTCAATTTGCCTGGAAGCTAAGATTTCTCCAGGAAGCGGTTCATCCAGCCTATCGGGATCATCCTGGGCGTTGTCGACATTTTGCCGGGAAGTTTCATTCAGTTGTTCCAATTCAGCTTCTTGATCGTTTGCAGCTAATAGCTCCTCCGAGGCTTCTGATGTCGGATAGTTATTTTGCTCAACCGTATATCCCAACACCAGCGTATCTGAATTCAAAACCGTGGCAGTCTCATAGCGAAACGAAATTTTTGTATCCTTCCAGTTTTCATAAAGCTCAGGATTCGCCTCACCCGTCGGGATGAACTGGAACGTAATCAGGTCCCCCGGATTGGCCTGGAGATTTCTTAGTAGTGGGCTTAGGCCCAAATCCCGCCAGTCGACCATGGACTCCACAAATTTTTTGAGAAGGAAATTGTATTCCATTCCTACCTTCAAATTCATAGTAGGGGAATCTTCCACATTGTCGCTCCTGGATTTTACTTCACCGTTTACATTGAAACGCCGTATGAACAGATGGTAGTTAGATGCCGGAGTGACGCTGAACCGGATATTTTCGTGGGGCTTACCTTTGAGTTTGATCTGTTCTCCTCCTGAACTAAATAGAGTGATAGTTCCTCGTTCGTTTCCAGCCAACTCTTCTTCTGCCTCACTGTTTATTTTTAATGCTCTAATGGTCAACCTATAAATATCATTCAGTCCTTGTCCCCCTGGGCGGTTGGAGACCAGAAAACCATTCTTACCGTCAGAGGTAGGAAAGAAACTGAAGTCGTCAAAGGCCCCATTGACATGCGGCCCCAGGTTTTCCGGCTTGGCAAAGGGATCGGATAGATTTACTTTGAAAACATCGAGTTGTCCAAAAGAATTATGGCCATTTGACGCGAAAAACAATAAATGATCGTCAGCTATCACTGGATACAATTCGTCCCCTTTTGAATTAATATTCGCCCCCAGTTTTTTTGGAGTCGACCAATTGTTTCCCTTCCCCTCACTGCGGTAAAGGTCATACCCGCTGGTTATGCCGGATTGACGGGAGGAAAAATAAAGTGTGGTGCCATCAGCGCTGATCGAAGGGTGGATGGCAGCACCATCGAAATTTGAAAATTGTATTTGTTCGGCTTTGACTTTTTCTGCAGGTTGAGATGGGATATTGCAATAATAAATGCGTTCGATTCCATGTACATCTGCCGCGCTAAAGAAAATCTGCTTCTTCCTGGCGTATACCGAAAACTGACCCCTGTGAAGAAAGGGATGGAGTTGGTTGTACACTAAAGAAGCCTTTGTTTTGCTGTTTTTGTCCGGAGATGTAACTGAGAATAGCGCCGGAAGGGAATCCGAAACAGAACTTCGCATAGAAAAATAAAGGAGTTCATCATTATATATCACCGGGCTCATTTCCTCAAAGGGGGTATTGATCGACGAAAGATTTTCGATCAGGTAGATGGTCGAGTCCTTATAGTTAGACAGATTATCCAGAGCAGCTACTTTTTGATTATAGATACCGATCCATTTATTGACTTCATCATACATTTTGTTTTGATTGAAGGCAAAAACATACTTCAGAATTACAGCGGGCGATAGATTGGGATCTGCCTCAACGGCTTTTTGATACCAACTGTAAACCTGATCTTTATTGCCTAAAAAAGCATAAGCTTCTGCGATACGAAGCATTTTTTCGGAATCCTGTGAATTGTCAGCCTGAGACTTTTTATAATATTCGATGGCCTTGTCAGGCAGATTTTTTTCAAGGTAGTAGTCACCCAAAATACGATCGATGCTTATAGGATTTTCGCCAGTTGATATGGAGATTTGAGCCAGACCCAATTGAGCGATTACCATAAAAATTAGTGTGATAACCAACTTTTTATTGGGAAGAGCAAATTTACCTCTGGAGATTCCATTTCCTTTTTTGATGCACCAAACAGGTACCACGAACATGGTGAACAAGTTATTCCAGGTTAAAAAATCTTTCCATTTATTGAAAAGAAGATTGCCATTCAATCGAATCAAATGTCGGATCAGTCTCATGTTTCCCGTTACTCTCCTGGTACCAATAGCCTCAAAAAATACCTATCATTAAGTTAGTGTATGTAATCAAAATAAAGTAGTTGAAAAAGGTAAAAAAAGGCAGATGGGCAAGGAAAGCTAATGAATGAAAATCCTAAAAAAATGGGTGGAAATTAATTTAGGTGGTTCGAAAGGAAAGGTTAACTGATCAACTCATAATTCTGCCTTTGCGGATTCCACTACATTTTTTGAATTGCCGATAAAGATCTTGCCATTAATGAGCAAAACGGGACGTTTCAGGAAGGTATATTCCTCTAATATATATCGTTTATAGTCTTCTTCCTTCAAATCCATTTCATGTAATCCCATGGGCCGGAACTTCATTGACCTCCTACTAAAAAGGGATTCATAGCTACCGGCGAGATCTTTCATTTCGTCCAGTTGGGACGCTAAGATGGGAGCAGTTTTAATATCCTGCATTTCAAAATTCTTTTCATTAATGCCTAATTCCTTGATGATTCTCGAACAGGTGCTGCAGGTAGACAGGTAATAGATTTTATTCATGATATAAATAATGTTTGTAGACCCTTTCACTCAAAAAAGTGAAAGAGAAGCAAATATCAAAATGATACAACTGAATACAAATTTACTGATGGTTTAGTAAATATCTGGTGAGATATTCAGTAGGTATTCCCGGGATACTCCCCAGATTAAAGTTAGGATGGAGTATGACTGATCCCAAACAGAAACAATTCACTGCAATATTTGGAGCTATCAAATGGAACCAAATGGAATTGTTGCCATTCTTTTCAACATCTCGCATCTTTGTGCGTTTTAATGCTGAAATTATTTATTTTTGACTTTTTAAATGAATTGATAACTCGTGATGGAGCAAACAGCAGACATTAAAAAAGAGCACCAGGTAAAGATAAAAGAAGTATTTAACGAGGTAAAAAAAGTAGTCGTTGGCCAGGAATATATGGTTAACAGACTGCTGGTTGGTTTGTTTACACAGGGTCATATCCTGCTTGAAGGCGTACCCGGACTTGCCAAGACGCTTACGGTAAATACCCTGGCGGATGTGCTTCACCTGGACTTCCAGCGCATTCAGTTCACTCCCGATCTTCTTCCCGCTGACCTCATCGGGACGATGATCTATAATCAACAAAATTCCAAATTTGAAGTAAAGAAAGGCCCCATCTTTGCCAATATGATCCTTGCGGATGAGGTTAACCGGAGCCCCGCCAAGGTGCAGTCAGCCCTGCTGGAGTCTATGCAGGAAAAGCAGGTGACCATTGGGGAGACTACATTTAAACTGGACAGGCCGTTCCTGGTAATGGCCACCCAAAACCCGGTGGACCAGGAAGGTACTTACCCACTGCCCGAAGCCCAGGTAGACCGCTTTATGATGAAGGTGTTTGTGGACTATCCATCGAAGGAAGATGAACTGGAGATCATGCGAAGGATGGCCAACCTTTCCTTTGAAGGAGATGTAAAAACCATCCTTACCAAAGAAGATATTTTTTCCATTCGCAACGAGATCAATAACGTCAAGATCTCCGAATCACTGGAGCGATACATTGTGGAACTCGTATTTGCCACTAGGAGGCCCAAAGACTACGGACTGGCAAAAGAAGAAGAGTACATTCAGTTTGGCGCTTCCCCACGGGCGACCATCAATTTAAACCTTGCAGCAAAGGCCATTGCCTTTTTTGACGAAAGGGAATATGTATTGCCTGAGGACATCAAGGAAATCGCCCACGACGTGCTTAACCACCGAATTTTGCTCAATTATGAGGCTGAAGCAGATGGCGTAAGAACCTACGACATCATTGACACCATCCTTCATAAAGTGCCTATTTCCAAGTAAACATTTCTGCAAAACGTTTATATTTATTCAACCAGAACTGGAAAAAGCTCTGTTTTAATGTGTTGTACATCAATTGTTTAGGAAAAATCTGCTCGCCATCAAGTTGATTTAAAATTTAGTAGGTAAACATTTGATAACATAACCCCTCCCTGTTTAACAATAAAGTAAAGTTTAGTGGGCACATAAGTTAATATTGGATTTACACCTTTGCGACGTAAATGTGAAATCTAAAAAATCTAATACTTATTTGTTATGAAAAATTTATTAACGCTAACTTTTTTATCGCTTATGGCTGTGATGGTATTCTTGTCATCTTGTGATGATAGTAAACCAACGCCAATTGAACAGACTTTAGCTCCAGAGGTTCTCTCAGGAAATATCGATAAAGATATGACCTTGACTAATGACAGAATTTGGGAACTTGCCAGTAAAGTATTTGTTACAAACGGAGCTACTTTAACTATTGAGCCTGGAACGATTATAAAAGGAAGACCAGGAGAGGGTATTAATGCTACCGGACTTTACATCGCAAGAGATGGTATGATCAATGCTGTAGGAACTGCAGATAAACCTATTATTTTCACAGGTAAGGCTGACAACATTGAAGTTGGACAAAAAGCAGGTACAAACCTTGATGCTGGTGATAAAGGTACCTGGGGAGGTGTAGTAATTCTTGGTAATGCACCTATCTCACCGGATGCTGGTACTGAAGCACAAATCGAAGGTGTTCCTGCAAGTGAAACATTAGGACTTTATGGTGGTAATAATGCTGCTGACAATAGAGGTAAATTCAAATATGTATCGATCCGACATGGTGGTACATCTATCGATCCTTCAAAAGGAAATGATATCAATGGACTGACACTTGGTGGTGTAGGCTCTGGTACTGAGATCTCAAATATTGAAATTTTTGCTAACGTAGATGACGGAATCGAATTTTTCGGAGGTACAGTAAACCTATCAAATGTATTGATCTACACTGTTGGTGATGATGGTTTGGATGTTGACCAGGCGTATGCAGGTACAATAGATAACTTCATGGTATTTACCAGTACTGCTGCCGAATCTGATGAAGGATTAGAAATTGATGGACCAGAAGGTGCTGAAAATGCAGATGGTAAATTTACTATCAAAAATGGTACAATCACTTCTGTTGATGGAGGTGGTTCTGCTGCTGACTTCAAATCAAAAGCACAAGGTACAGTAAGCAATGTTAAATGGACAGGCTTTACTGGCGGTGCAACTATTAAATTCAGAGCAAGTTTTGATGCTGGAAATGCTTGTGCAGACAAAACAGATGCTTACACACATTTAATAAATGATGTTCTGACTTTCACTACTGTTGAATATGGCGCAATAAAAGTTTACGACGGTGATGATTCAGATGCATGTGATCTACCTGCTGGTTATCAAACAAATGCCGAAGGTAAAATCTCAAGTGAGACAGCTTCTGGAGCTACTGATGCCACTGTATTTGATGGATGGAGTTTGTCATCAGTTAACGACTTATTATAAGAATTCGATTAAAAGAAATCTTATCCATACTTAAAAAAAGGCTCTTGCTACATGTTAGCGAGAGCCTTTTTTGTTACCTAAATGTTAAGAGCCAATTCTTATAGCCTGTTGTTCTTTTTAACGTATTGCAAGGCGTCCCAGAGGATTTAAAGTTATGCTTGAATCTGTATTACCAAAATGTTAATCAATTAACATAAAAAATAAAAAATGTTAAAATAAAGGTAATTGAATTATCTGCGATTGAGAGTATATAAGCAGCTAGCTTTGCACAAATTTTTAGAATAATGAAGAAAATATTATTGATCGCAATTTTGGTTTGTTTTATTTCCTTGGACCTGTTAGCGCAAAAGGGCTACTTGAGAGGAAAGGTATCAGATGCGGAAAATGGTGAAGCTTTAATTGGAGCTGCTGTTATCAAGCAGGGAACAACTGTTGGAGCCGTAGCAGATTTTGATGGAAACTATTCGCTTCCATTGGAGCCGGGTACACATACTATAGTATTTCAGTATGTGGCTTATCAAACAAAGACTGTTGAAGGTGTAGTAATTACAGCAGATGAGGTTACTACGTTAGATGTAAATCTTTCAACAAATGTTGAGCAACTTTCAGAAGTAGTCGTAATTGCCGAAGCATTAAATGATTCAGAGGCAGCTATTTTAGCAGCACAAAAAAAATCACCAGTTGTAATGGATGGTATTTCTTCTCAAGCCTTCCGAAAAATAGGTGATGGTAACCTGTCTGGCGCTATGAAACGTGTTACAGGGGTTTCAGTTCAGGGAGGCAAATATGTATATGTGCGTGGTCTTGGAGACCGATATACACGTACCACACTTAACGGAATGAGTATTCCTGGTTTAGATCCTGAAAGAAATGATGTGCAAATAGATTTATTCCCCACCAGCATATTAGAGAATGTAAAGGTTTATAAGACCTTCTCACCGGATTTAGCAGGAGATTTTACTGGAGGAACTGTAAATATTGAAACCAAAAGTTTCCCTGAAGAAAATGCCACAAGGGTAACTTTAGGGCTTGGTTATAATCCAAACATGAACCTGGTCAAAGATTTCATTTTATATGACGGAGGTAAAACCGACTTTTTGGGCTTTGATGATGGCACAAGGGATTTGCCATTGGATGACCCCATCGCTGGTGTGCCATATACTTATGATAATGATCCACAATTAGAAATTTTGACTCGAAAGCTAAATCCGATTATGGCAGCAGCTAAAATGAATAGCTTTTTAAATTCTAAATTTTCTTTTAATCATGGTAATCAAATCGATAAAGGAAATTATAAAATAGGTTATGGTGTTGTATTAAATTATCAAAATAGCTACGAGTATTATGATAATGCTCAAATCAGCAACCTTTATTTCAAAGACTCGGATAAAGATGTGATCGTGTTAGATCCACAAATGCTTAACAAAGGCCAGCTGGCAAAAAATGATGTCCTATGGAGCGGCTTGGTTACAGGAGCAATCAAATTTAATAGTCATCAGTTTGGCGTTCGATTATTAAGAACTCAAAATGGTATTTCCGGTGCTTCTCAAAGGTTAAAGCAGGATTTGGAGGAAACCGGACAAACGGTCTATCAGGATATATTAACCTATACACAAAGGTCTATTTTAAACCCAACTATTTACGGAAAACATCAATTTAATAAGCTTTCATTAGAATGGTCAAATTCTTATTCAATCTCCAGGGTATATGATCCGGACTACAGAATTTCAGAATTGGCAGAAATAAAACAGTATGTAGGTACAGAAGAAGTTGATCCATATTTTTCTATTGATGCCGGCAAAGGTGGTGGAGTGAGACGCTTTTGGAGGGATTTAAATGAAGATAATGAAAACTTCAAAGTGGATCTTTCTTACGAAATAAGTGATAAAAATAAAATTAAATTTGGTGGAGCTGGCCTGCTAAAATGGAGAACATTTGATACCTACGCTTTCCAAATTAAGAGCACAGAAAGAATTCCAAACGATCCGGATTATTTACTTCAACCTGAAAATATATGGACTGTTGAGAAAGATGCCGGAACCTATCTATCTGGAAACTACGAAGCTGCAAATAACTATGAAGGAAGATCTTCAGTGTATGCAGGTTATATTTTGAATGACGTACACTTGAATGATAAATTCAGAGCAATATACGGATTGAGGGTTGAACAAGCAAAAATGTACTATACAGGTGAAAACAACTTTGGTACTATAATTTATGATGATCAAGAGACTTTAAATAAGTTGAATTACCTGCCATCAGTTAACCTGGTGTATAGCTTTACAGATAATATGAACTTGAGAGCTTCATATGGTAGAACATTAGCAAGACCTTCATTTAGAGAGAAATCTATTGCTCAAATCATCGATCCAATTTCAGGAATTTTATGGAATGGAAATATTGATCTGGATCAAACCGATGTAAATAATTTCGACTTAAGAATTGAAGATTTCTTTGGCAATGATGAAATGTTTGCAGTTTCTGCATTTTATAAAAGGTTCCAGGGCCATATTGAGCAAGTCAGGTATCAAGTAGAGTTTTCTCAGGTTACTTGGCAAAACGCAGGAATGAGTGAGATTTTTGGATTAGAATTTGAATTCAGAAAAAATCTAGACTTCTTGGTTCGAGGTGTATCCGCCGGATCAAATATTTCCCTGGCTAAGTCTAACCTGGATATGAGCGAAATTATTGTTGATAAAAATTCAGGTTTAACAGAATTAGAAGCAAGAAGGGCACAAGCAAGGAATGGCGAAACTATCGATAAAACCCGGCCGATGGCTGGTCAGGCACCTTACCTGATAAATGCATTCCTTAACTATTCGGATAAAGATAATCTGTCCAATATTAACTTTTCATACAATGTCCAGGGTGAAACACTTTATATTGTAGGTGTTGCCCAGGTACCAGATGTTTATTTAAAACCTTTTCATAGCTTGAATTTGAATGTGTCAAGAAGACTACATGTGGATAGTAAGTCTATGTTAACACTTAGAGTTGATAATATTCTTGGTTCACAAAAACGACAAGTGTGGAAAAATTATAAATCTCCGGAGGAAGTGTTCACAAAATTAAATCCGGGAAGAACGTTTACTTTAAAATATACTTTTTCTTTTTAAAAGTGGATAAAGACACTAATAGTTTATAATTCAATTGGAGTTGTAACCTAAACACATAATACATTAGAATATCTTGTTCTAATGTGGGTAGGCCGTTCAATGATTCATTGACGGCTTTTTTTTATGATCAATTTCTATACTTGGCGGGGTTAATTTTAAACAGGAAGCACTTCACTTAACTTTATTACTACCTTTCAGTTTAATTATATTCCCAATGACTCTTTATACTTATTATGAAACAAGTACTAATTACAGGTGGAAATGGGTTGATAGGAAAGGAACTGGCACTACGGCTTTCGATAAAAAAATATGACATAAGGATTCTTACAAGATCACCTAAGCAGGAAACCAATTTCAAAGAGTACGAATGGTCGCCCAATGATGGGGAGATTGATCCTAAGGCTTTATTAAATGCAGATATTATCATTCACCTGGCAGGTGCGGGAATAGCGGATAAAAGATGGACAGAGAAAAGAAAACAGGAACTTTATAGTAGTCGAATCGATACTGCTAATTTATTATATAAAACCTGTGAGGAATTGAATCATTTTCCGGAAGTGTTCATTTCAGCTTCCGGCATTGGAATTTACGGTGCAGATTCTGGAGGTGCACTGCAAATGGAAGATCAGCCGGAATTGGGAAATGACTTCATAGGAATCCTAACGCGAGACTGGGAGAAAGCTGCTTACCAGTTTAGCGATCGGGGCAGCCGGGTTGTTTGCTTACGTACGGGGATTGTACTATCAAAGGATGGAGGTGCATTGCCTAAACTGGCATTGCCTGTGAAATTCGGACTGGGAGCACCCATTGGATCGGGCAAGCAATACATGAGTTGGATTCATATTGATGATCTGGTCAATATGTATGTACATGCACTGGAAAGTAAATTAGAGGGTTCATTCAATGCTGTGTCAGGTGAATCTGTCACCAATGATGAATTCAATAGACAGCTTTCGAAGGTGTTGTCACGCCCTTATTTTTTTCCTAAAGTCCCATCTTTTCTTCTTAAAATCGCCCTGGGGGAAATGGCTGATATTTTGATAGGGGGCAACAAAGTCAGCAATGAAAAAATTATACAAGAGGGGTTTGTTTTTCAATATCCTGACTTAAATTCAGCATTGAAAAGTATTTATTCCTAATTCATTTTTTAATCACATTACAACTATGAGTAAAATGAAGCGCAAGCTCGACGAGATTGAGTATGAGTCGATGAAATTGTCTCGTGACGATGAAAAGATCATTCAGCAGGCATTTAAGCAAAAAGACTGGAACGAAATAAAAAGTCACGATTCGTGGGTCATCTTTAGGGTAATGAGCGAGTTTGTGGACGGTTTTGACAAACTGGCCAAAATGGGACCTTGCGTGTCCATATTTGGATCTGCTCGCACGCAACCTGATCACAAATACTATAAGTTGGCAGAAAATATCGCGGCTCGCCTGGTAAAAGAAGGCTATGGAGTAATAACCGGAGGAGGGCCGGGTATCATGGAAGCAGGTAACAAAGGGGCAACACGCGAGCAAGGTATTTCCGTTGGATTGAATATTAAATTACCCCATGAGCAATCACACAATATTTATATCGACCCGGAAAAGCTGATTACCTTCGACTATTTTTTTGTTCGAAAAGTAATGTTCGTCCGCTACTCGCAGGGCTTTGTAGTGATGCCCGGGGGATTCGGCACATTGGATGAAATGTTTGAAGCATTGACGCTGATCCAAACCAAAAAAATCGGACGGTTCCCAATCGTGTTAGTGGGCCGGGATTTCTGGAGCGGATTAATCGATTGGCTGAGAGAAAGGGTTTTTGAAATAAACAAAAATATTGATGAAGAAGATTTTGATCTTTTTCACGTAGTAGATGACGAGGTAGAGGCGGTAGACATCATTGATGAATTCTATTCTCGATATTTGTTGACACCAAACTTCTAAGAGTACATGCTGAAGGATTCCATTGCATACATTTTGCTTTCTATTGTTGGATTTTTATTGCTGTATGGCACCTTCCAATATTTCAGTCCTAAAGAAGAGCAGCCAGTTCTGACGCGGGTTGAAATTGCTCCGGCCTATGAACTTCCTTCCATTACCATCCCTGACAAAGTAACTTTCGCTGGTGAAGAAGTTCCCTTGGACGATCCGGATGTCAGGGAGCGGTTAGACCGGGAGCTGCATGTGAATACATTCTGGCATTCCAATACGATATTTCTTTTAAAACGGGGAAACAGATGGCTGCCCGAAATTGAAAAAGTACTTTTAGCAAATGGGATACCAGCTGATTTTAAATATTTACCTGTCATCGAAAGTGATTTGACCAATGCGGTTTCTCCAAGTGAAGCTGTGGGTTTCTGGCAGCTTCTTAAGGGAACGGCCAAGGATTTTGGACTAGAAGTAGATAATGAAGTCGACGAAAGGTATAACCCTATAAAATCGACAGAAGCTGCCTGTAAGTACCTCAAAAAAGCCCACGAAAAGTTTGGCACCTGGACGAACACCGCTGGTTCATATAATATTGGTATGAGGGGATTGGAAAACCGGCTGGAAGAACAGGGTGTGGACAGCTATTATGATTTGCTGTTGAACGAAGAAACCTCGCGCTATGTATTGAGAATTATTGCCCTAAAGCTCATATTTGAGAATCCATCGGCCTACGGTTTTAACCTGACCGAAAAGCAACTGTATGAGATGGAAGAATTAAAGGAAGTAGAAATCACAGAGAGTATTGATAACCTTCGTGATTTTGCCTTTCAGAAAGGAATTAATTATAAGATTTTGAAGCGACATAATCCCTGGTTGCGTAAAAATACTTTAACAGTAAAAAGTGGTCAAAAATATACGATTCTAATCCCCAACAATTAGTGAATGAAGGAAGAAAATAATCCGGTTGATCTTTATGGGTTTGAAAACATCGAGGTCTACGGTGCGCGTGAGCATAACCTGAAAGATATCGATGTAAATATTCCCAGAAATAAATTGGTCGTAATTACCGGAATCAGTGGCAGTGGCAAATCGTCCCTGGCCTTTGACACCATTTACGCAGAAGGGCAGCGACGCTACATGGAAAGTTTCTCAGCTTATGCCCGGTCATTTATTGGGGAGATGGAACGTCCGGACGTAGATAAGATAGAAGGACTGAGTCCGGTCATCTCCATTGAGCAAAAGACCATTAGCAAAAATCCAAGAAGTACGGTGGGCACTGTGACGGAGATCTATGATTTTCTCCGCTTGCTTTTTGCAAGGGCAGGTGAGGCCTACTCTTACCTCAGCGGAAAAAAAATGGTAAAACAGACGGAGGAGCAGATTATTGAACAGATCATAAAAAACTTTGACGGTCAGAAAGTAGTCGTGCTTGCGCCAGTGGTCAGAGGAAGAAAGGGGCATTACCGCGAACTATTCGTCCAGTTAAGGAAGTCCGGGTTTACAAAGGTAAGGGTGGATGGGCAGATTGAAGAGATTGGCCCAAAGATGCAGGTTGACCGCTATAAAACGCATGATATTGAGCTGGTTATAGACCGGATCAAAGTCAGCGAAAAAGATAAGTTCCGCATCAGCCAGTCTATTGAAAAGGCAATGCAGGAAGGTAAGGGGTTAATGTTTTTATCGGATGAAAAGGAAAAGACACACCATTTTTCCAAGCAATTGATGGATCCAGAAACAGGTCTTTCCTATGATGAGCCGGCTCCCAATACCTTTTCATTTAATTCTCCATATGGTGCTTGTCCGTCATGTAATGGTTTGGGTCAGATAGATGATATTACCAGGGAGTCAATCATTCCTGACGATTCATTAAGTATCAGTCGGGGGGGTATAGTTCCGTTAGGGGAATTTAGGGATATATGGATTTTTAAAAAGATTCAAGCGCTATTGAAGCGATATAATGCAAGTATATCTTCACCAATCAGAGACTTACCTAAAGAAGTAATGGAGACTATTCTTTATGGAGACGATCAGGTAGTAGCGGTGCCATCTGTAAAATATCCGGGCACAGAGTGGAGCACCAAGTTTGAAGGGATTATTAATTTTCTCAAAAAACAAAAGGAAGGAGGTAGCGAAAAAGTGCAGGATTGGGTCAATGAATATACCATCTCCAGAACCTGTCCTGAGTGCAATGGAGCCCGTCTGAAAAAAGAGTCACTTTACTTTAAAATAGATGACAAAAATATTTCGGAACTGGCTGAGATGAACATTGAGAGACTTTCCGAATGGTTTCAAGGAATAGAATCCAGGCTTAGTGAAAAGCAAAATATCATTGCAGCAGAGGTGCTAAAGGAAATTAGAAAGAGGATTGGCTTTTTGCTGAATGTTGGCCTCAATTACTTGCATTTAAATCGCCCATTAAAAACCCTTTCGGGGGGAGAGGCGCAACGAATCCGGTTGGCAACCCAAATTGGTACTCAGTTGGTGGGTGTTTTGTATATTTTAGATGAACCCAGCATAGGCCTGCACCAGCGTGATAATGTGAAACTTATCAATGCGTTAAAAGACCTACGGGATTTAGGAAATAGTGTGATCGTGGTGGAGCACGATAAAGACATGATGCTGGAGTCAGATCATATTATAGATATTGGTCCGGGACCCGGATTTCATGGTGGAAAGGTCGTCGCCCAGGGCCATCCCTCAGAATTTGTAAATAACCGAAGCCTGACCTCCGATTATCTGTTGGGAAAATTGGAGATTCCCGTGCCAAAGAAAAGAAATGATGGCAAGGGTAAGTCGATCAAATTGTCGGGGGCAACAGGAAATAACCTGAAAAATGTGAGCGTTGAATTTCCCCTTGGGAAAATGATTTGCGTGACGGGAGTGTCAGGCAGTGGGAAATCTACCTTGATTCACGACACCTTTTATCCAATCCTGAGGCAGCATTTTTATAACTCGAAAAAAGACCCGCTGGCATTTAGTGAAATAAAAGGGATTGATCAGATTGATAAAGTGATCGAAGTGGATCAATCGCCAATTGGGAGGACACCTCGATCAAACCCAGCGACCTACACAGGATTATTTTCCGATATCAGAAATTTATTCTCACAACTACCAGAAGCCAAGATAAGGGGTTATAAACCAGGTCGCTTTTCCTTTAATGTGAAAGGGGGAAGGTGTGAGACCTGTGAAGGAGCGGGCATGAAGGTAATCGAAATGGATTTTCTGCCGGACGTGCATGTGCCCTGTGAGACCTGTAAGGGGAAACGATACAATAGGGAAACGCTGGAAGTTCGCTTCAAGGGAAAATCAATATCCGATGTATTGGAGATGACAGTGGAGCAGGGAGTGGAGTTCTTCGAAAATCAGCCAAAAATTCACCGCAGGTTAAAGGTATTGAATGAAGTAGGCTTAGGCTATATTAGCCTTGGGCAGCACGCCACAACCTTATCAGGTGGAGAGGCTCAGCGGGTAAAGCTAGCGACAGAGCTGTCAAAAAAAGATACTGGCAAGACATTTTACATTTTGGATGAGCCGACTACCGGCTTGCATTTTCAGGACATCCAGCATTTGCTTGATGTTTTGAACAAACTTGTCGCCAAAGGAAACACGGTTTTGATAATCGAGCATAATTTAGATGTCATAAAGGTGGCGGATCATATTATTGACCTAGGCCCTGAAGGCGGCGAGAAGGGTGGCCAGATAGTTTGTGTGGGAACACCGGAGGAAATCGCAAATAATCCGCTCAGTCATACGGGGATATTTCTTAAAAAAGAATTGCACGTTAATTAAAATCTGGCGTGGTTGGTTTGTATTTACCAAAAAGCTCTTTATCTTTGCAGCCCATTGCAAAATCGGATATAAAATGAAAAGGACTTTTCAGCCATCAGTAAGAAAAAGAAAGAACAAACACGGCTTTAGAGAAAGAATGTCAACTGCCAATGGTAGAGCAGTGTTGGCGAGAAGGAGAGCGAAAGGACGTAAAAAGCTTACCGTCTCAAGTGAGAAGGGACCTAAGGGTTAATTCTCTATGCCATAAACCTACCTGTTGTAATGCAACATGGTGATGAGAAAATACGACACTCTTTAAAAAAATCTGAAATTCTCCGTAAAAAGAAATTAATACAGGAACTGTTTTTAAGCGGTTCCTCTTTTTTTTTGCACCCTTTCAAAATATTTTACCACCCACTGGTAGAAGGAGATAACCATCAGGTTTTGTTTTCCGTTTCCAAAAAGCACTTTAAGCAAGCCAATAAACGCAACACGATTAAACGCCGCTGCAGGGAAGCCTACCGATTAAACAAATCGCCCCTGAAAAATGGTCAACACAATATTTACTATTCGGTGGCGATTGTTTATATTAGTAAATTGGTTTTGCCATATCAAGACATTGAAAAGGGAATAATAAAAGCTCTGCGACGTTTGAAAACTATTGAAGAAAAATAAATCCTGTAAGTATGGAAAAGATAAAATTTAGTAAAGTTGGGATTGGTATTGTGCTGATTTTCGCCCTCACATTTGTTTCCTTTGAAACACCCAATGAGCGTTATTTCGAAATCACAAAAAACCTGGATATATTTTCTACTCTTTTTAAGGAGGTCAATGCTTATTATGTTGATGAAGTAAACCCATCCGACTTGATGAAGACCGGAATCGAAGCAATGCTGGCTTCACTGGATCCTTACACGAATTATATACCGGAAGATGACATCGAAGATTATAGGACAATGACAACAGGGCAGTATGGTGGAATAGGGGCCCTGATCGGAAAGAACAATGGAAAGAATGTGATCATCATGCCTTACGAGGGATATCCAGCCCATACTTCAGGACTTAAGATAGGTGACGAGTTATTGATGGTAGATAGCGTGGATGTAACGGACCTTAACACATCTGAAATTAGCCAGCTATTAAAAGGCCAGGCAAAAAAACCATTAGCGGTCACTATTAAAAGATTTGGGCAAAAAGATCCAATGGTCATTAGTATTATTCGGGAAAAAATAAAAATTGACAACGTGCCTTATTACGGATTGGTGTCTGATGATATAGGTTACATGCAATTATCTGATTTTACCCAGGGAGCAGGTAAGGAAGTAGGTTCGGCATTGGAAGAATTAAAGAAACTGGGTGCAAAGAAAATAATCCTCGACCTAAGGGATAACCCGGGAGGTCTGCTTGTAGAGGCGGTAAATGTTTCGAATGTTTTTATACCCAAGGGAATGGAAGTGGTTAGTACCAAAGGGAAAATCACAGATTGGAACAAATCCTATAAGACATTGAACACTCCGGTGGATACTGAAATTCCCCTAGTGGTATTAACTTCCAGTCGAAGTGCATCAGCCGCTGAAATTGTATCAGGCGTTGTGCAGGATTATGACAGGGGGGTTTTGGTTGGTGAAAAAACTTTTGGAAAAGGGCTGGTTCAGGCTACCAGACCTCTCACCTACAATTCCCAATTGAAAGTGACTACTGCCAAATACTACATACCAAGTGGTCGCTGCATTCAGGCGATAAACTACAGCGAAAGAAATGAAGATGGAAGTGTGAGCAAAATACCGGATTCGCTGAAAGTGGAATTTGAAACAGCCAATGGTAGAAAAGTTTATGACGGTGGTGGGGTTGATCCGGATGTGGAATCAGACAGGAGGAATTTTGCGCCCATTACATTCAGCCTGGTAGCCAAAGGATTGTTTTTTGATTACGCAACTAAATATTACTACACCCACCCCAAAATTTCTACAGCGCAGGAGTTCCAGTTGACAGATGAGGAATATGAAGATTTTGTTGCGTTTCTTTCAGACAAAGACTACGATTATGAAACAAGGGTCGAGAAAACCATCGAGGATCTGGTTGAGATTGCGAAGAAGGAAAAATATTATTCAAATATTCAGGATAAGATTGCAGAGCTGAGGATGGAAGTACACCACAACAAGGAACGTGATCTGAGGCAGTTTTCTGATGAGATCAAAAAAGTGTTGGAGGAAGAAATTGCCTCTAGGTATTATCTTAGGAAAGGCAGGACAGAGGCTGGATTTAGAATTGATCCTCAGCTTCAGGAAGCCATTGAGGTGTTAAATAATACACATCAATATGAGGAATTGCTGGTAGCATCATCTAATTAATGGAGGAGACAATATCTCTATTTCTAGCCGGATTATTAGGAGGTTTTTTAGCTGGCTATACGGGTGTAGGAGGAGGCATTGTTTATATAATGGTCCTCCCGTATGTATTTACCAAACAGGGAGTAGAAGAGCATTCATTGGCGGCAATTATTGTCGCCAATTCTATTTTTGGGATCTTCCTTGCGTCTTTGCTTTCTGTAGTTACCCATGCCAGGCTTAAAACATTGTATGTGAAGGAATCGCTCCTGGTTTCCTTACCAGCGGTATTAGTCGCGCTGGTGCTACTGAAATTTATCGTCACGTCACCCATATATTCTTATTTCTATTTTAACCTTTTCATTGTGGCACTCATGTCGATAGTTCTCTTGATTTACTTTTTACAAAGAAATGGTAGAAAGGAATTGACTGTCAACGAGAAGGAGAAATCGATTGTATATATTGTTAGTGGGAGTATTTCGGGTATTGTTTCGTCCTTGGGTGGAGTGGGAGGCGCTATTACACTGATCCCTCTCATGCAGCATTGGCAAAGGATTTCAATAAAAAAGGCCAAATCAATATCACTTGCAATGATCTTATTGATGACAGGAAGTATGTCTTTGTATAATTTCTTTTATGCGAAGGGACCAGATGGCACCTTTGGACTACTTGAAATACAAGTAATTGCACCAATGCTGGCAGGTATTTTTGTAACAAGTTGGCTGGGAGTAAAATTGGCGCACAGGAGCAATCCAAAATATATTGAGCGCATATTTTTATTGTTTACGATGATAGTAATGATCAACAAATTATACCTTTTATTAAGTCAATGAATTACATATTGAGCATAGAAACATCAACCAGGATTAGTTCCGTCGCTGTTCACAGACAGGGTGAGCTGGTTTGTGAAAGTGTTAATACCGTAGAAAATTCCCATGCGGAAAGCATACCCGCAGCGATAAAAAAAGTCATGGTGGACGGTAAGATTGATTTTAAGGATTTATCTGCGGTTGCCGTTTCAAAAGGGCCTGGCTCGTATACGGGTTTGCGCATAGGTGTGTCTATAGCAAAAGGAATTTGTTATGGGAATGGTATTTCACTCATAGGTATCAACACCTTGAAAAGCATGGCATTGGAGGCTAAAAACGCAAAGAATATTTCAGGTGTTCTTTGTCCCATGATCGATGCCCGCAGGATGGAGGTATATTGTCAATTTTTTGATGATGCACTTGTGGAGCTTAGTGATGTACAGGCGTTGATCATCGATGCAAGCAGTCTTGAGGACTGGGTTGGAAGGGAACATGTCTATTATTTTGGTGACGGGGCTGGTAAATGCAAAGAAATTTTGAACGGGTTAAAAGTTACTCTGATCGAAGATGTTTATCCTTATGCGAAAAATATAGGAATATTGGCCTGGAAGAAATTCAAGTTAGGAGAGTTTGAAAACCTGGCCTATTTTGAACCGTACTATCTCAAGGAATTTATGGTGAAGAAACCATCCGGCAAAAACTTGGTTTGATATGGAGGAGAAATTAATAAATAGGGTACAGAATAGTCCGCTTATCACGCTGGACCTCAATGACTATTATGTAGAGGGTGACCGGGTAATTATCGATTTAAAAGATAATTTGGAAAATGGATTTCTGCTTCGTGAGAAAGACTTTCGGGAGTTTATAAAACAACATGAATGGGAGCAATATCGGGATAAGTTTGTGGCTGTCTATTGTTCTGTTGATGCAATTATACCTAAATGGGCATATATGTTAATAGCTTCAAAGCTTTCTGGCATAGCGAAGAAAATTGTTTTTGGGGATGAGGAAGAATTAGAGTCTGGTCTTTTTTTGAGACAAATCGAAAAAATAAATCCCGTTGATTACCGGGATAAAAAAGTGGTAGTCAAGGGGTGTGGAAAGATTGATACACCGGCTTCGGTATATATGGAGATTACAAACAAATTAACCCCCTATGTAAGTAGTTTGATGTATGGTGAGCCTTGCAGTACCGTGCCTATCTATAAGAAGCCAAAAAATTAGAATTTATTTTCGGGAATTAGTTTGGTAATAAAGATTCATGCTCTAACTTTGTCCTCCCGTTTCGAAAGAAAGTTTTGAAACCAATTTGAAATCGCTTAAGATCTTGGTCTAAACAGTTTGTAAATACTTGATTTACATCGATTTAAAAATAAAATAATTTTTTTCATTTTTAAATTTGTTTATTTCGAATCAAATTCATTACCTTTGCATCCGCTTTCAGGGAGAGGGATAGAAAAAAGAGGCAGATTTAGAGGTCTTGAAAGAATGGGAAGCGGATAGTTTAGCGGAAGGCAAAACGGGAAAAAGCGAGGGTGTACGGGAGTCGTATACTAGCAAGACAGAAGGATACCTGAAAGGGGTATTTGGAAGTAAGAAAGTTCTTTGAATGGATGAGACAGTAAACCGCTTGAGAGGAGACTCTTGAGAAAAAAAGGGGCCGGGACAGACATTTTCAGTTGGTATAAACTGAACAAGATTATATACAATGGAGAGTTTGATCCTGGCTCAGGATGAACGCTAGCGGCAGGCCTAATACATGCAAGTCGAGGGGCAGCACGATCTTCGGATTGGTGGCGACCGGCGGACGGGTGCGTAACGCGTATGCAACTTACCCACTACAGGGGGATAGCCCGTGGAAACATGGATTAATACCCCATAATACAGGGGGCCCGCATGGGTCTATTTGTTAA
>JBNLGG010000055.1:0-29221 GCA_050305935.1 Cyclobacteriaceae bacterium
AACATTTGACTGAAAAAAAAGAAAAAAGCTCCTTACTAAAGAATTTTAGCGGCTTTTATTGCTATTCAACATAGAAGGACGCGAAGCATAAAAACGCAAAGAACGCTGAGAGGTGGCAGACTCAAGCACTTTGCGTGTCTCTCCCTTGCGCGCTTCGCGTGGAAAAAATCACAAGGAAGCAATTGCCATCCAGCAATATTCATCCCATCCTCGACCGGCTAGACGGGCGATCACTTCCCGCAGACATGCGCACGTCCAATGGCCGGATGAAGTCTCTGCGATCTCCGCGTGATTTAACTTGGCGCCCTTTGCGTGGAAAAAAACGACCGCCAAGATTTTTGAAACTCACACTCTCCCGTAGGCGGTAAAACCACCATCCACCGGAATGATCGCTCCCGTAACGAATGAGGCCAAATCGGAGAACAAATAAAGGGCCGTTCCTCCTAATTCGCCTACCTCACCAAATTTATTAACCGGCGTATTTTTAATAATCTTTTCACCCCGCGGTGTGTAGCCCCCCTTTTCATCAAACAGTAAAAACCGGTTTTGTTCCGTAATAAAAAAACCCGGCGCGATGGCATTTACCCTTACCCCCGTATGCGCAAAATGAACGGCCAGCCACTTGGTAAAACTATTGATTGCTTCCTTCGCAGCAGAATACATCCCAACTCTCGTCAGCGGCAAATCGCCGGAAACGGATGATATATTGATGATACCACCATGGCCCGCTTTGATCATGTCTTCACTGAAGACCATCGACGGCAACACACTTCCTTTAAAATTGAGGTCAAACACAAAATCCATCCCCTCCTCGGAAAAATTCAAAAATGAATTCTTGAAGTCCTTTTCCAGGTCCTTGATTTGTTCGGCCATAGCCGTAGCATTGGGATGATTTCCCCCGGCGCAGTTGATCAAAAAACTAACCGGACCTAGTGACCTGTTTATTTCCTCCTTAGCCCTCGCCAGATCTTTTTTATCGAGTACGTCACAAGCAATACCCATGGCTTTATTTCCATGTTGCTGTGTTAAATCCGTGGCAAGTTTTTTTGCCTTATCGGCATTTCTCCCCAGTACAGCTATATTGATTCCTGCTGCCGACAGGCTATCGCACAAAGCAGTTCCGATGCCCCCTGCCCCGCCTGTGACGACACATACCTTCCCTTTTAAATTTTCAAATGGTTGGTTAACATTCATTTTTGATGTGATTAATTAAAAGTATAAAACTAAGGGAATCGCACAAAAAGAAAAAATAGGGATATTATTACCTCATAATAAAAGTATTTTTTACTTTTAATAAACTATACTTGAAATTTTGATATAATGAAACAACTGCTATTCACCGCTGCCGCGCTTCTGCTTCTCAATGCATGCGGAAGCAAAAAAGCCACCACAGAAGACCAGGAAGTGGAAAAAATCCTTTCTGAGCAATTTATCGACGACTTTACGGATACCATTGATGGGAATGCCTACCATCTCTACATCCTGCGAAATGCCAATGGTATGGAGGTCAGCCTCACCAATTTTGGTGCACGCGTCGTTACCATTTTCACGCCAGACAGGGATGGAAACCTGGAAGACGTCGCTGTAGGATATGGCTCCCTGGATGATTTTATCAACAAACAGGAAAATTTCTTTGGCGCTACCATCGGCCGGTACGGAAACAGGATTGGAGATGCCAAATTTATGCTTGATGATGAAGAGTATGTGTTAGATCCAAATGACAATGGAAACACACTTCACGGAGGGCGAGGGGGCTTCCACAGAAAATACTGGTCGGCATCTAATGTAAGTGATCAGGCTGTCACCTTTTCCTACACTTCCCCAGACGGCGAAGAAGGGTATCCGGGAACGCTGGAAACGAAGGTCACTTATTCTTTAAATGATGACAATGAATTAAAAATTGAATACCACGCCACGACTGACAAGCCAACGGTAGCCAACCTGACCAACCACACCTATTTCAACCTGGGTGGGACGGGCGAAACGATTACCGATCACCTACTGCAAATCAATGCAGAATACATTTCTGAGGTGGACGATGAATTAATTCCTACCGGAAATATGCTAGGCGTAAAGGGAACACCTTTTGACTTTAGCAGCAGGACGGCTATCGGCGATAGGATCAATGACGAAAATGAGCAAATGGCTTTTGGTAAAGGTTACGATCATAATTTTGTGGTCATGACGAATGCTTCCGATTCGCTGGTGAAACACGGTGAGCTCTACGATCAGGCCTCAGGCAGATTGATGGAAATTTTCTCCATGGAGCCCGGCCTACAGTTTTATGCAGGCAATTTTATGAACGGTAAACAAACAGGCAAATACGGCAAGTCATTAGAATACCGAGAAGCGCTCTGCCTGGAAACTCAGCATTTCCCCGATTCGCCCAACAAGCCTGATTTCCCTTCCACCAGGCTAAACCCGGGCGAGGAATACCACACTGTAACGATTTATAAGTTTTCAGTAGAATAAAATCTCAAATTACCAGATTAATAAACCGGATAGCCAGAGGTGGTTGTTCGGTTTTTTTGAAAATGTGCAGATGGAAATAAAAAAAACGGATCTAAGTAGTAATTGAGATTCCTACTCAGTTTCTTTATTTTCCTGTAAAACTGGTTGACTACTTTGTTCAGCTTCAGAACCTCTTAGGAATTGGGATACCAAACCAGCTAAACCAACACCAGAAACTATACTTCCAGCAACTGGCTGACCGTATAGTATGCAAGCGACGCCGCCAACAATAGCTGTGAGCGCAATAAGCAATGCAAAAGTTTGGCCGCGTTTTTTTAACTCAAATGATTTATCGATAATTTTATTATCCCTGTCTTGATTATACTTTTGCTCCCTAACAGCCATTTGTAGTATTTCAATGGCTATATCCGGATCAATATCAGCATAACCCTGTAAAGTATCAGGAGACGGTATCGGCCCTTGAAAAAAACGCTCATGTATCTGAGCCTCATAAATATCAACATTTTGAACCGCCAGATCCTTTAATGAATTAAGAATTTGCTTTCGCTTGGTATTTGAAATCCCATTAAATAAATGTGGATTTTGGTCTAAAAGAAATTCTTCTATCTCCCCAACAGTAGGTTGTATATTTGGTTTTGGAGCTGGCTTATTTTCACTCATTATACTTCAGGATAACTTGCACTCCTTTTTTTATGATAATCCTTAAGCCCTCTTTTCTGCGCAACCTCTCCCATGGCGTTACTTATATGTAACCCAGTATTTAGCCAAGCTTTTCTTATTGATTTATTAAATCTTGGATAGTTTTTGAAGCTATTAAAGTTTTTGGATCCCGAAAGATCAAAAGCAGATACCATCCCTTCCAAAATGTCCTTATTAATGCTCATAGTATAGTGTTTTGGATACTTAGTAACGACTAAATATATAAAATGATTCTACATAAATTCGAAAATGGATAGCAAATTTAAATTTTTCCACACTTAATTAAACTTCTTTAATATTAAAATGTTTGTTGCTCTCTTAACTTCCGAGCTATTGGATTAACTATTTAAACACCACCGAATACCTAAATGAGAAAAACGAATTAAAACAGGTTATTGATAGCCGAATAGGTGTAGATAGATCATGAGGATTGTTGTCGATTGTCAAAGCAGGGTTGAAAGTTACTCATTGAATCAAGAACGAACTGAATTTTTCATTTTGGGACTTTTAAGGATTGCTCCACTTTAAAAACAAAACCGACATTCAAATAAAAAAGGCTTACACAAAACGTATAAGCCTTTTTTCGTACCCAGGGCCGGAGTCGAACCGGCACGTCATTGCTGACATTGGTGTTTGAGACCAACGCGTCTACCAATTCCGCCACCTGGGCATTTCAATAAATTAATCCCACTCTTTTAATGGGCTTGCAAAAGTATTTAATCAGTTCTTATTTTCAAAAAGAATAGTCAATAGTTATTTGGGTTTTTCTTGTTGTCGGTTATCAGTTGTCGGTTATCGGTTGTCGGTTGACAATTTGACAATCTCTAAATAAGGTTGACCATCCCATTTTTCCTTCACTTCTTTTTCCTTGCCCCGTGACGCTTGGTCGTTGAATATCCATCCCATCCTCGACCGGCTAGGCGGGCGACCACTTCCCGCAAGGCATGCGCACGTCCAGTGGTGGGATGAAAGGCCACGAATTTTCGGCATCGGTCATCCGTCCTCCTACTCCCCATCAACCGTTGTTTAGGTCTACGACCGTTAACAAGGTTACATTCCAACCCCTCTGCCCTTACCTCTCCGCCCTCTGCCCCATCTTCCGTCAATTGTCATACCGCATCTCCGGTCTTCAGACTTCGGACTTCGGTCATCGGTCTTCCGACTCTCCTTGCCCTCTGCTCTTACCTCTTCGCTCTCAGCCCTCTGCCCTATTCCCCTTCGAAGAATATATTCACTGGGCTGTCGAACTTCATTCCAAGGAGTTCAGACGCGTTGCCTTTGTTGATTCCTATTTCTAAAAATCCAGTTCGGTTAAACAGTACAAAACAATCGCCATCGTCAGGTTCGTTGCTTTGCTTATTGATCTCATTGAGCTTTTCCCGGGCAAACTGCACGGTATACTTCCTGCCCTTGCAGATGATGTTAAACACCTCTTCCTCGATATTGGTAATGAGATTCCCGTAATGGTCGATGTGGATCACATTGCCGGATATCTGCTTTTTCGTGGCACGGGACTTTCGGGAGATTTTCCGTTCGATGGTTTTGGTGTACTTACCCACGTCATTAAGATTGGATCCACTGGCGAGCATTGCCGCTGCCTTGGCCAAGATATCTTTTGCGGGAAACGTCTTATTGTCAATATCCGTACTAAAAAGCTCAGCAATCATGGAAGGTTCCTTCTCGCTGATCAAACTATACAAACCATTATCATTACCCACAAAAACATGATCTTCTAATTGCAGGGCCACATACCTACTGCCCTTGACGCCAATGCTGTCAACGGCGCAAAGGTGGATGGTTCCCTTAGGAAAATCCCTGAAAACGGCACCAAGTACATAGGAAGCATGCGATAGATCAAAGGGCCTTATCGTGTGGCTGATATCGACGATTTTGATGCTTGGATTAATGGTTAAAATTTTGGCTTTCACTGCGGCGACATAGTGATCTCTGATTCCAAAATCTGACATAAAGGTGACAATTGCCATAGAGAGAAGCCAATAATTGTGTATTTTTAAAGCTGCAAAGTAAAAATTTTTTAAGCAGAATAGTATAATTGCAATCATTAATAATTAATTCATTTGGTAGAGAAAGTTATTACACTCGAAAACATATCACTTGTCGACTTTTTAGGTGTTGACAACTCAAATATCAAAGAAGTAGCCTCCGCTTTTCCAAAGACAAAGATCATCTCCAGGGGCAATGAAATTAGGATTCAGGGCACCGGATCTGAAATCCTCAAGATCAATGACATTCTGAATTCACTGGTCAATCACTACCACAAATATGGTAAGGTCACCCACTCAAATGTGAAGACTTACATAGAGCAGGAAAACCCGGAACTGGATATTGACAAGGAAGACGTATTAGTCTACGGCACAAAGGGATTTGCCATTAAACCCAAAACAAAAAATCAGCTTAGCCTGGTCAGCGCTGTGCGTAAAAGCGATGTGGTATTTGCCATTGGCCCGGCGGGAACGGGGAAGACCTATATTTCCGTCGCGTTAGCAGTAAAAGCCTTGAAGAATAAGGAAATTAAAAAAATAATCATCACCAGGCCTGCTGTAGAAGCGGGGGAAAACCTGGGATTTCTTCCGGGAGATCTCAAGGAAAAAATCGATCCCTACCTTCGTCCAATCTACGATGCCCTGGGCGACATGATCCAATATGAAAAGCTGAAATTTTACCGGGAAAGCGGAGTGATCGAAATTGCACCTTTAGCCTACATGAGGGGAAGGACACTAAACAATGCCTTTATTCTATTGGATGAAGCCCAAAATACCACCCGCATGCAGATGAAAATGTTCCTGACGAGGCTGGGGCCGGATTCCAAACTGATCATCAACGGCGACCAATCCCAGGTCGACCTACCAAGAAATCAGTCCTCGGGACTTAATCACGCAGTCGATATATTGAAAGGAGTCAAAGGCATTTCCATTATTCGCCTGGACAGCCAGGATGTTGTACGCCATAAAATTGTGAAAGACATCGTTAACGCTTATGACAAAAGCGCTGCAAAAGAAGATGATAAAGGTTAAGAAAATAGATGCAAGCCAACTGCTGGAAGCCTACCTTATCCGCGAAAAAGTCTTTGTCGAAGAACAAAAAGTCCCCAAGGAAGACGAAATAGATAGTTTTGAGTCCACGTGCCACCACTACCTGGCCTTTGATGGCGAGGAAAAAGCGGTAGGGACTGCCCGGTGGAGAAGAACGGAAAGTGGAATTAAGCTGGAACGCTTTGCGGTCTTAAAGGAATATCGGGGACGGGGCATTGGCAGCAAGCTTGTAGAGGTGGTGCTGGAAGATGTGAAAAGCGAGCGGATTTCAGAAAGCGAGAAGGTTTATCTCCATTCCCAGATTGACGCCGTGCACCTGTATGAGAAGTTTAATTTTAAGAAGTTGGGCGGAAAGTTTGACGAGTGCGGAATTATGCACTATAAAATGGTACTAAATGGCTAATGCCATTTGAGGGAAGATAGCTTATTTATCAGGCTATCCAGCACAAAGTCATATTGAAACTTGAGATTTTCCAATTCATTTTTCCCTTCAAAATCTTCCCCATTTCCCGCCAGTCGTGACTTTATGTCTTCAATGACAGACGTGAGGTCGATCATATTAAATGTTGACAAAATGCTCTTCATCCGGTGGTGGATTCTTCGGTAAGCCTCCCGGTCTGATTTTTCGATCGCAACGATCATTTCCTGCTGGTTGACCTCAAATTCTTGAATTGTTTTTTTCAAAAACTCCTGGTATCTCACCAGGTTATTCATAAATAGCTGATCGGTCTTTTTGTAGCTGATGGAAGATAGTATGGGTATCCCGCTTTCCTCGATATCTACTAATTGCTGCGGATCAACTTTGCCTTTAAACCGCGAATGGGAAACAATTTTGGTTCGCAGGTCCTCGGTACTAACAGGTTTGAGAATGTAATCCTGCATGCCCGTTTTTCTGATCCTGTTTTCAGTGAATTTAGAAGAATTTGCAGTCAACGCAAGGATCGGTACCGATTGAAAATACTCTCCCTCCATCTCGCGGATAATCCTCGTAGCCTGATATCCATCCATTTCCGGCATTTGGATATCCATAAGAATCATATCAAAGCGTTCAGATTTGACTTTTTCAATGGCTTCAATTCCATTTGACGCTACCTCCACCTTCATACCCCAGTCCTTCAATATCTCTTCAATGAGGTATTGGTTTGTCAGCACATCTTCTACGTACAAGACATTTAGATCCAATTTCATTTTTTCGGAGACAGGAGACTTGACAACAGGTTGTTCAACGAAATCACTATCCGGGATTTTGAAAGGAAGTTCTACAATGAATCGGGAACCTTCACCCTCTTTGCTTTCCACTGTAATCTCTCCACTGAGAAGCTCCACGAGGTTTTTAACAATCGTCAATCCCAGGCCGGTCCCTCCAAATTTACGGGTAGTACTGGAGTTGGCTTGCTTGAAAGGATCAAAAATATCGTTGATTTTCGAATTGTCAATTCCAATGCCTGTGTCCGACACGACAAACTGGATTCGGCTACCTTCATCTGTCTTTTTAACAAGGGACAAATCGAGCGACACATAACCATTGTCAGTAAATTTGACTGCATTTCCGATAAGATTGTTGAGTATCTGCGATATCTTAATAGAATCACCGCGCACGATGTGTGGCACCCTCTCGTCATAGCTCAATCCGAACGAAAGATTTTTGGACAGGGCCCGAGGTTTCAGACTTAAATGAATATTTTCTATAAGGTCTTTCAGGCTGAAGTTTATTTCTTCAATCTCAATTTTACCTGCTTCAATTTTTGAAAAATCCAACACATCATTGATCAGTGTCAGCAGATTCTTCGAAGAAAAATGAAGCGCCTGCAGAAGTTTTACCTGATCTTCCCGTGGTTTTCGTTTTAACAGCAAGTCGGTCATTCCCATGATGGCATTCATCGGCGTTCTGATCTCATGGCTCATCGCAGAGAAAAACTCGGTACGGGCCGTCATCGCCTTTTGATTTTGCTGCTGGAAATACTTTATATTATTGATGTTAGTGGAAATATTCAAAAGATTGACATCACCGTCTTTGGTTCGCAATGGTTTTTTGAGGGTCTGAAAATGGTTGATCACACCATTTTTGTCTTCTATTTTTTCTTCAATCAGAATTTCCAGTCCATGATTGATCACCTGGTATTCCATGTCGGCATAGACCTGCTCTTTCTGCTTTGGCGCCGGGAAATGATTGTTTTCCATCGCTAAAAACTCCTCCCTGGGAACCCCCACCAGTTCGGCGACAGCTTTATTGCAATAAATTATTTTACCGGATCCATCTTTTACAAAAATCAAATTCGGATCAGTATCAAAAAGGTCTTCGATAAATTCCTTTTGTTTTTCAAGAGCTGTTTCTGCCTTTTTACGTTGCGTAATATCCTGGGAAGTCAATACATTGACAATCGATCCGTCCTGCTGAAACTCCCTACGCACTTTCGACTCAAACCATAAGTAATGACCTTTCTTATGCCGCTGCCGGTAGCTGAAAAAAGAATAAGAAATCTTCTCGCGATCATCGGTTTTCAGCTCTTCCAATACGTGATGTCGATCATCCGGATGAATTAATTCCAACCAGTCGTCAAACCGCGCAAAGTCACTTTCAAAATATCCTAAAAAATCATGTATAGATGGGCTTATGTAGAATATCTTGTCCGACTGAAACATGATATTGATATCATACGCATTGTCCGCCAGGACTTTGTAAAGTTGATAGGCGTTAAACGGTTCAGATTTTTCCAGGGCAGTTACGGTCACCATAAACTGTTCCTTTTGAAATGGCTTGATACGAAATCGCAGTGAATTTAATTCCTCTTTTTCGAGAAATGCATTAAAATACACCTCAGACAGTCCTTTTTGAACAAGGAAAAAAAACTCCCTGTCAAAGGACTCTAAGGCTTTTGAACCCAAAAAGGATCTGATTTCCTGCCCACTTGTACTTTTTCCGTAATTAAAAAGCTCGTCACACCTTTTGTTAGAAAAAGTAATTTTTCCGTTTCCCTCAATAATCAGAATCGCCTCCTCAGTTGAATTGATCAAGTCACTTAGGATAGACAAATCCATTCTAAAAAGTGATTTTCATGGAACAGTTTTCTTTAATTCGAAAATTAGATGTATTAAAAATTTTTTGCTGTGCAATTTGTCCTAATTTCAAACTTCGTATTTTGAGCCAGATAAAGAACACTGTGTAACTGGTTTGAAACAGGCTTTTAAAATTGAAATCTTTTTCCAAATACGCAGAACGCACTTTTCTTTGTAATCGCATTTAATATTTTGAATAATTTTAATATTAAATATTATTTTTCAGCCAATGGTAACTTTTGGCACTCAGTTCCTTTTCTTAAATTTTTAATACCTTATTGCACAGGTATTGTTTTTTCCAAAAATTTAAGTTTTACCATCAGCTATCCGGTTTTCTGCGTTACATTCGGAACATTAATAGTTTTAAGTTTTGCAGCAGCAAAATCCAGTTATTTAATTAATGGCCAATCATATATCAGGGGAACGCTTATTTGTTTGACACTCGTTCTTTTCGGTTTTCAAATAGCCCAAAACAAACGCCCGGACTACCTACCAGCAAATTTTGCAAAACACTACAAATCCGCTGATTACATACAAGGAACCATTCACCAGGAATGGAATTCTGGTGTTTCCAGGAGGTATCTGCTCAAAGTTTCGCACTACAAAAACCAGGATGTGTGGCACAGGGGAACTGGGTTGATTCTATTAATAAGTCGGGATTCAATGGATGTAGGGATTGGAAGTAGAGTCCTTGTTAAAAACAAGACTAAACGTATTACCAGTCCATCGAAAGAATATTTGATAGATTACTCGACTTATTATATAAACCAAGGAGTTTTTCTTCAACAATTCGTCAAACCAAATGAAATAGATGTATTAGAAAGCCAGAGAGCATCCTTCAATATTTGGAATCTTGGACAAATGGTAAATGAGAGATGTGAGATACGATTGAATGAAAACCTTGGCGCGCTCTCTTTCGGAATACTAAATGCACTTCTCCTCGGTGATAGAGGCGCGCTTGATACTGAAACCAAGGCCAAATTTTCGGAAGGCGGAATCATGCATATTCTTGCTGTTAGTGGCCTGCATGTAGGTATTCTATACCTGATCCTAAACTATATACTGGGTTTTCTGAAACGATATAGATTTGGCAAACCCGCCTATTATCTTTTAATTCTCACTATTCTTTGGAGCTACGCACTGATTGCCGGGTGGTCTAATTCCGTGATCAGGGCCACACTCATGTTTTCAATTTTTCTCATCGCAGAGATGATCAACCGGAAACACTACCCTCTAAATACGACGGCATTTTCAGCGCTTCTTATTTTGCTGTTTAACCCCAACGCATTGTTCCAGATAAGCTTTTTATTATCCTACGCAGCTGTTTTTTCAATTATCCTTTTTTATGTGAATTTCTATCGACTGTTGGACATAAAAAATAAATTTTTAAAATCTTGTTGGAAAATCCTTTGTGTATCTCTCGCTGCACAAATTGGTACTTTCCCGATCACTTTGTATTTCTTTAAGACATTTCAGCCAGCATTTTTACTTTTTAATCTGATTGCTATCCCGGCTGCCTTTGTCTTCCTTTCACTTGGGCTGCTGCTGCTTAATATCTCCTCCATTAAACTATTTTCAGCATACGTGGGTAAGCTTGTTGATGTGCTTATTTACACCTTTGATGCATTAATTTCCTCCCTGAATTCCATTTTCCCCGCCCTTCAGAATATCCAAATCAATTTAATACAGGTGATCTTGCTTTATGCAGGATTGTATTTCATTTGCGCATTTGTTTTCCGAAAAAAGCTTAGCTATTATGTCATTTTTACCGCTGTGATTGTTTCGATTTCAGGGATCGCTTTTCATAAGAAGATTACGAGGCATCACCAAGATGGTGTGGAATTTATTTCAAAAAACCATGTCGTTGCCTATTCTTCGAACCGGTATTTTACGTTTTCAATCAATGGATCAAATCCTTCTGATTATCATTTAAAGAGCATTATTGATTACTACCAATTGAATAAGAAAATCCCAATTTCAATCCGGAAATCTACCATGTTTGATTTGATCACTGCTGAAAACAAGTTTTACCTCGTAGCTAAAAATCCGTCCTTGTCAATTCCGGAAAACACCACATTTGACGCAATCATTGTAAACACACCTATAAACAACAGGCAAAAAGAATATTTTAAATCAAAATGCTCATCCTTCTTTTCCTACTATTAGTCTTCAATTAGCCCTCCGTTTAGCTATATTTAGTTAACTTTGCGCCTCAAATTATCGAAGTGGGCTTGAAAAAGAGTGTCATTTTAATCTAAATCAAAACATTTGGTCCTGCTTGCAGTTTAATTAATTCGTATGAAGGTAGCGGTGTACAGAACTGAGCATTTTAATGCGGCGCATAGGTTACATAATAAAAATTGGTCTGATGAGAAAAACAGGAAGGTTTTTGGACTCTGCAACAATCCAAACTTCCACGGCCATAACTATACGCTCGTAGTAAAGGTTGCTGGCATTCCTGATCAGGAAACCGGGTATGTGATGGACATGAAAATCCTCAGCGACACTATCAATGAAAACATTATTGAAAAATTCGACCATAAAAATTTAAACATCGATGTGCCAGAGTTTAGTGAAATTAACCCAACTGCAGAGAACATTGCAGTGGTTATTTGGAATATTTTAAGAAAAAAAATTGATCAAAAACTAGAGCTAAAAGTAAAGCTATATGAAACCGAAAGAAATTTTGTTGAATACCCAGCCGATTAGCCCTCTGAAAGTAGAGGAAATAGGTGATAGCCACGCTGCAACCTCGTTTAACACCCCCCTCAGGGAGGATGCCTTTGATATTGACGACAAGACCAAAGTAAAACTTATTGAAGAACATTTTGAACAAATCATGTCAATATTGGGGCTTGACCTTAACGATGACAGTCTCTCCGGCACTCCAAAGAGGGTAGCAAAAATGTTTGTTGAGGAAGTTTTTTCCGGTCTAAATCCCGCCAATAAACCCGACATTCGGCTGTTTGAAAACAAATTTCAATACAATGAGATGCTCGTTGAAAAAGATATCACCTTGTATTCCTATTGCGAGCACCACTTTGTGCCCATCTATGGAAAGGCGCATGTAGCTTATATTTCCAGCGGAAAAGTGATCGGTCTCTCCAAAATCAATAGAGTTGTACAATACTTCTCAAAAAGGCCCCAGGTTCAAGAGCGGCTCACCGTACAGATAGCTGAAGAGCTAAAAGAAATCCTGCAAACGGAAGATGTGGCAGTTATAGTCGATGCCAAGCACATGTGCGTCTCGTCTCGTGGAGTCCAGGATGTGGCCAGCAGCACCGTTACTTCACATTACGGCGGTAGGTTTAAGGATGAAAAGAAAAAGGGAGAATTTTTAAAATATATCTACGGCAAGTAATTTTTCCCTTTCACAAACTTACCATCCTTTTTTTATCAAAAAGAGATAATTCTTTTACTACTTTTGAGTTGAATGAAGCTTAGTTGTTAAAATTCAATTCACCCAACAATTATTTAATTATGAAAAAGCTGGTTAAAATAATTCCAATACTAATCTTCCTCTGGACGATCAATGGCTGTTCTTCCATTATGCAGATGGCAAACATTGTCAACTGTAATTTTAGAATGAAATCGTTGACCCAAACAAAATTGGCAGGCATAAACATTGAAAACAAGTCAAGTGTCAGTTCACTGGGAATCATGGATGTGGGAAAGCTTACTACCGCCTACCTGAGCAAAAACATTCCTCTTTCCTTCCAGTTAAACCTTGAAGCAAAAAACCCGAACAGCTCCCCCGCCCTGATGACAAAATTCGATTGGATCCTTTCTATTGACGACATCGAGATGACACGTGGAACAAACACAAAGCAGGTGCAAATACCCGGTAATAACGGCGTCTCAGAAATTCCGCTCCAACTTTCATTTAATATTTATGAATTACTACAAAACGAGAGCAAAGATGCTTTGCTCAATTTTGGATTCAATCTGGCAGATGCCAGTGACAAGCCGACAAGAATTGGTTTAAAACTAAAGCCGACCATCAATATCGGACAGGTGCCCGTAAGCTATCCGGGATACATAAATGTGACTACCGAATTTGGAGGCAATTGATCCAAATATTTTTCGAATTACCAGGCAGCATATCATTAATTTATTTTTTCATTGAACCCTCAGTTTAAATCAAAACCGATTTAAACTGCTTTAGCAATAAATGCTATTCAAATAAAATAATCCTCTTATTTTTGCAGCATGTCAGAACAAATTCTAATCATAGATTTCGGCTCACAATACACTCAGCTAATTGCGCGAAGGGTGAGAGAGTTAAATGTGTATTGTGAAATTCATCCATATAATAATTTGCCGGAAAATACAGAGTCATTAAAAGGCGTCATACTTTCGGGTAGTCCATGCTCCGTGAGAGACGACGGTCATCCTGAAATTGATCTGCAAAAATTTGTTGGAAAAATACCTGTGCTGGGCATTTGCTATGGGGCTCAACTCATGGCTGCAAAAAATGGTGGAAATGTGCTACCATCCGAAATCAGGGAATATGGCAGGGCAAAGCTTCATAAAATTGATCAGCATTACGATCTTCTAAAGGAAATATCTATCGACACGCAGGTGTGGATGTCCCATGGCGACACCATCAATAAATTACCAGATCATTTTAAAATAATTGCGAGTACTGAGTCGGTAGAGGTCGCAGCTTTTAAGGTAGATGGCCAGCAGACCTACGGTATCCAGTTCCATCCGGAAGTTACGCACTCCACAGAAGGAAAAACCGTGCTTAGGAATTTTGTGGTTCATATTTGCGGTTGCCACCAGGACTGGACTCCTGATGTGTTTGTCGAGTCTACTGTGGCAAGTCTAAAGGAGCAATTGGGCAATGATAAAGTGGTTTTAGGGCTTTCGGGTGGAGTTGACTCCTCTGTCGCAGCCATGTTGATTCACCGGGCAATTGGGCAAAACCTATATTGCATTTTTGTGGACAACGGCTTGCTGAGAAAAAATGAATTTGAAGAAGTCCTTCATTCCTACAAGGACATGGGTCTTAATGTAAAAGGGGTCGACGCGAAGGAAAGCTTCTATGAAGAATTAAAAGGAAAATCAGATCCTGAAGACAAAAGGAAGGCCATAGGCAAAACCTTTATAGACATTTTTGATCAAGAAGCCCATAAAATACAAGATGTAAAATGGCTCGGACAGGGAACCATTTATCCCGATGTTATTGAGTCCGTTTCTGTCAAAGGCCCATCTGCCACTATCAAATCGCATCACAATGTGGGCGGACTGCCTGAAAAAATGAACCTGAAAGTAGTGGAACCTCTAAACACGCTGTTTAAAGACGAGGTTAGGTTAGTGGGAAAAACACTTGATATACCAGACAATATTCTTGGAAGACACCCATTCCCAGGCCCAGGTTTAGGGATCAGGATTTTAGGGGAAGTGACGGCTGAAAAGGTGAGAATCCTTCAGGAAGTGGATTACATATTTATCAACGGATTGAAAAAGCGTGGATTGTACGACCAGGTCTGGCAAGCATTGGCAGTTCTCACCCCCATCCAATCGGTGGGCGTGATGGGTGATGAAAGAACCTATGAAAATGTAGTTGCTTTGCGGGCGGTGACCAGCGTAGACGGCATGACAGCAGATTGGAGTCATTTGCCCTATGATTTTCTGAGCGATGTGAGCAATGAGATAATAAACAAAGTCAAAGCCATCAATAGAGTGGTATATGACATCAGTTCTAAACCACCTGCCACTATCGAGTGGGAATAATGAACCGGATATGAAAAAATCGCTATTTATTCTTTTATTCCTGTTAGGATTTCAAGCATATAGTCAGGATGGATCTTCTTTTTTGCAAAAATACCAAAATGGCAAAGAGCTTTTTAAAATGGGAAGATACGGCCTTGCCATGCAGGCTTTCAAACCATTAACCAGTTCGTTTAATGAAAATCCGTTTATCAGGCAGGCAAACTTTTACTACGGTGTTTCCGCCTACTACGAAAATCAGATCGAAGTAGCCAAGAGCAGCTTCAGTTATTTGAAGAGCAACTACCCAAATTGGGACCAGATGGACGAGGTTAACCTGTGGCTGATAAAATGCTCGCTGGCAAGGGATAATTTTGTTGAGGCCATTTTATCATTTGAGGACCTTAAAAAAGAAACATCCATTGAATGTGGCACCGACTTATTGCTTTCCGGATTAAGCAAACAGAAATCGTACGACAGTATTCAAAGCCTGTATGAAAAATACTCCCATAATAAACCTGTGGCCATCAGGATGGCCAATGCCATAGCGGCCCTTCCACTGCTGGAGCAGGACAAAGCACTTTTGTTTTCCATCGTTGACAAGTTTGATCTTGATACCGAAAAATACAGGCTGATCGAAATAAGCGATTCTAAAAAGAAAAAGTCCTACACCATAGCAGTGATGCTTCCATTTATGTTGGGCGACCTTGAAAACAACCGATCTAATATCAGAAATCAATTTGTGATCGATTTGTACCAGGGATTTATGCTGGGCAAGGAAGAACTCAAAACGATGGGAATACAATTAGACGTGCTGGCTTATGATACAGAAAAAAGTGTGACAAAGGTTGAAAAATTACTAAGTAAGCCGGAACTACAGCATGTAGACCTGATATATGGCCCTCTGTATCCCGAACCTGTTAAGCTGACCAATCAATTTTCTTTTGACTACAAGATCAACATGTTTAACCCGCTCTCGGGCAATTCGCAGGTGATCGGTAATAATCCCTATTCTTTTCTTTACATGCCCAGTTACGAAACGATAGGTGAGTATGCTGCCCGCATTGTAGATAAAAAAGCACCAAGGAAAAATGGTCTCATTTTTTATGGCGAAGATGAAAAGGATTCCATTATGGCTTTTAATTTTAAAAAGAAAATGCTGGAGGATGGCGACAGTGCTGTCCATCTATTCAAAATAGGAGATGCGAATTCCAAAAGGATAATTCAAATACTAACCGCCGGGGCGGAAGTCGAATTGAGTGTAGATGAAAACAACACCGTGACCAAAACTAATTTGTTCAAAATCCCAAAAGATAGCCTGGGTTTTGTTTTTGTAGCGTCGGAAAATGCGTCGCTGGCCGCCAGCACCATTTCAGCTCTTGAAACAAGAGCAGATAGTATTTTCTTTATAGGACATGAAAAGTGGCTTTCGAGCCAGATTGTTAGTTTAGAAGCGCTCGAACGCCTGAATTGCCACATGCTTGCCCCCGGTTATGTTGACAAGAAGAGTAGCCAATACCAGTATTTTGAAAACACGTTTAAAGAAAAATATCATACGCTACCGACCAGCAATGCATGCATGGGATATGAAACTGCTATGATCCTGGGAAGATTAATGCATAAATACGGCAACCATTTTCAATTTGACTATGAAGATTCTTCAGTTAAGACAGAGCTCTCCGACAAATATGTGCTCAATCATGAAAATGACAACCAGTACATCCCCGTGATACGATTTGAAGATTCCGAACTTAAAAAAGTAAACCTGAGGCTTTGATGATCAAAAAAACCAGAAGTAAATCCCTTTTTCAACGTGCTCAAAACTTCATTCCCGGAGGAGTTAATTCACCGGTAAGAGCATTTAAGGCGGTAGGAGGTGATCCACTTTTTATCAAAAAAGCAAAAGGGGCATATCTTTACGACGAAGATGGCAATTCCTTTATCGAATTGATCAATTCCTGGGGTCCCATGATCCTTGGGCATGCCAATGAAGACATTGAAAAAGCGGTGGCAGATGCTATTCAAAACTCAATGTCTTTTGGTGCACCCACCGCCCGGGAGATTGAAATTGCTGAATTGATCATAGAAATGGTTCCTTCTATTGAGAAAGTTAGAATGGTAAATTCAGGTACTGAGGCAACGATGTCTGCGATACGCCTTGCCAGGGGTTTTACCGGAAGGGACAAGATCATCAAATTTGAAGGCTGCTACCACGGCCATGGGGATTCATTTCTTATTGCGGCAGGAAGCGGTGCGGTCACCATGGGAACCCCCGACAGTCCGGGTGTAACGGAAGGAACAGCAAAAGATACCTTGCTGGCGAAATTCAATGACTTTGACAGCGTAAAGGCACTCACTGAAAAAAACAAAAACCAGGTGGCAGCCATTATCCTGGAGCCGGTAGCAGGGAATATGGGCTGCGTTTTACCTAAGGGCAATTTTCTTCAACAGATAAGAGACCTCTGCACCCGGGAGGGTATTGTTTTGATTTTTGATGAAGTCATGACCGGTTTCAGATTAGCGCAGGGTGGCGCACAGGAGCTTTTTAACGTGCAGGCAGATATCACAACGCTGGGTAAGATCATAGGTGGCGGAATGCCCGTAGGAGCCTATGGAGGAAAAAAAGAAATTATGGACTTTGTTTCTCCTTCAGGCCCTGTTTACCAGGCTGGAACCCTTTCTGGAAATCCGATTGCCATGGCAGCAGGCTTAACGATGCTTCGTCACTTGCATGATAACCCCGGCATCTATGAACGGTTGAAAACGGTCACGTCCAAAATTGTATTAGGTATTAAACACAACCTGGACGAAATAGGGAAAAGTTATACAATAAATCACATTGGCTCGATGTTTTCCCTGTTTTTCACTGAAAATGAGGTGGTGGATTTTGAATCAGCAAAGACCTCAGACACAACCTTATTTGGTAAATACTTTAACAGTATGCTGGAAAATGGCGTTTATTTAGCCCCTTCGCAGTTTGAGACACTTTTTATATCAGACTCCATTGACGATGCTATAGCAGGCAAGATCATTGAAGCGAATAACAAATCATTAAAAGCTATCCATTAAGCAAATACATTTAACTATCTATATATCAATACTTTTTCACTATATTTGAGAATTATAATAGTGAATAGTTACATATTATTATGGAAGCGTATATAACCTTACATTCCTTCGTCAATTGAATGTTTTGGCATTAATATTATTAAATTTATATTGTACCTAATTAGTTGAAACTTTTATTTATGGATTTGATGGTTAAAAGGCTACTTTTTCTCTTGGTAGGTTTCCTGAGTTGGCATACACTTTTTGCGCAGGAAAATACGGATGCCAAAACCTTTACGTATGAGGAGTTATATGACAATCCTTACGATCTCGCCAAACTATTCATCCAGGTACAACCAGTATACGGCGAATTTTATTCTGTTAATATCAATGCTGGGTTTGGCTTCGAAATGCATTTTTACCAAAACGATGTTTTTGATATTGGCGCGAGCTTTCGATCAGCTTATTCTAAGACCTTCGAGATGACAAGAAATGCCGCTGATGTGAACTCGACAGTTGATAATGAAACGCGGGCTTACAATTATTTTGAACTAATTGGCAATTATCATGTCGTTGACCGTGAGGAAGACACACAGACCAAGTTTATTTTATATTCAAAAAGATATGAGGGAGCAAAATGGGCGGCAACTGTTCCGCTCCATTCAATTAACCCCACAAAAATGAGAAAAGTGTATGGTGTAAGGGTCGGAGGTTTGGCTTTCGCAACAGCGGTTGATTTTTCAAGCGTCATGGACCGCCAGGGTGTTGAAATGGCAAATCTTGAGGGTGTACCAGTAAACCCAAATGAAAGTATCTATGGTGATATGACTGCCAAGGGATTCGTGTTGGGTGGGTCAATGACACTCATTAAAAATGTAGCTATACAGCCCGATAGGATTTACGGAACACTGGTTAACGACCTGATTTTCAATACATATTTTGATGTTTTGATTACTCCATTTGTGACAATGTCCGACATCTTTATTAATGGTGAACTTTATCCTGCTGATGTAATAAAGACCAGCTTCATTGGTGCCCGGGCCGGACTTGAAGGCCGTTTTAATCGAAATGTTAGTTGGGGCTATGCGGCTGAAGTTGGTTACCGCCCCGGCCTAGAGGGCCAGGGATTTTACTCTACCGTAAAAATAAGCTTCCCCGTATTCTCAACCAGGCTTAACTATAGGGTGGAAAGCTTCGGTAAATAATTACCCGATCCATCGAAAGAATACTATTACGGTATTGAAGGAAAATGCCAATTCCTTGTCATTCTTGGAATCAATGCCAAAAACCCCCCAGAACTCACCGTTGGAATTTGTCTGGATAATTATTTCGTTTTCTGTCTCTCCCTGAACCAGAATTGGATGATCAGGCCCAATCGATCTATTTATATGGGAAATATAATATATCGTCGAAGTACCATCTATAGTTCCTTCTCCTTTGTCGAAATTCAATGCGATATTGTCAACACCCGGCCCATAATAATTTTGATCAACCGTTACATCGGGCTTGTTCATTACTCCACCTGCCTTCAAATACAGGTCGGAAGTGAAGTCTTCTACACTGGTATCAACCGCCTCTACCAAAAGCTCATAAGTAAAAGAAATCTGATAAGTAGCATTCGCCTGAAGCCCATCAAACTTGCGCGCTATATAATAAAACAAATCTGCATGAGGGTTTTTCGCTGAAACACGCAGGACGTTATTATCACTACTAAAATAACCACTGGTAATGGAAGTTTGGCTAATTTGAAAATCCAGCTTTCCTTCCAGCGAATCGGGATAATCCGCAATTCCGCCAAACCACTCAGTCACATCTGTATCAAATAATTCGACGTACGCTAAATCGTAGGGTTCTTCATAACCTGCCTCATCCGCCATCTCACACGACATAAACACAGTAGCACCAACCACAACCAAAAGAAGTCTTTTCATCAACTTTTTCATTTCTTCTTTAAAACCGATACGACAATCCGAACATTACCATCCGATAACTAGGATTACTTGTTAAATTAACCCCCTCTTTCGCAAACTGACTTATAGCTGTTTGTACCGAGGGCTCAGTGTAAATAAAATACCTTTCAGCAATGGTATAACCAATGTTAAGTCCCACCAAACCATTGAAATATACGGGATTGTACATCTCTTCACTACCATCATTCAAATAGCCCTCTATTACTGAAAATTCACTCTGAGAGCTTGAGTAAGAGTTTGACAAAAGGAATTCAGTTGACACCCCCCCTAACAGCGTAATATTCATCTGTTTGTTAAGCAAAGTATAGCCTGCTTTAACAGGGATGGACAAAAACTCAAACGAATTATTGACGTCATAGCTATCGGCGGATAAATCCCTGGAATTCACCCCATTTTCCGAATAAAAATTATAAGCAAGCACCCTCCCGTTGTGGGTAATCACAGGTTCAGTGTTTAGGATGGAATTAGCATGTGTGTAATTGACACCGCTATAAACAATGATCCTCCGGGTAATAGCAAAACCGATGTTGGCACCATAACTATAAGCCACTGATGGTGCCAGTTCCTCGAATTGTTGTATCTCATACCCAGGATAAATTGACTGAACACCGTCACTCACCGCAGAATATTGAGGAGATGCAGCCACCCTAAGAAAACTTCCATTTCCTGGTGAAGCCGCAGAAGCTGTAGCTACGTTTGGATCAAATGTGCCGGCAGAGAAATTAACACCGGCAATAAACATCCGACCTTTTTTCTGATCCTCCTCCTTAATCAAATCATAGCCTCTGTATACCTCTGGAATTTCAGTTAAAGGATGCGGCACGAATTCTGGCTCGTTTACCCCAATATTATTGGCAAAAAGGATTTCATTTGCATTGCCTGTCACCAAATTTACTTCATCTCCTGAATCCAGATTTATAGCAACTCCTTCGTCGTTTATATCTTTAAAAGAAACCGGCGAGGAATTCTTCCCTAATGATGAATTGCTGGAAAAATACTCGCCCGAAGCCTCCCCGGTAGCACTGATTGCAGATTTAGTAGCTGATTCACTTCCTCCAACTACATCACTATCAAGTGTTTTGTCTTCCAACTTACTTGTCACAGAACCATTTGAATGTGTATTTGAATCCTGGTTAGCGATGCTATTTCCCTTTAATTCAATTACATTTACCGACGACTCATTACCAACGCCAGGAGAATGCTCCGGCTCGCTTATTTCCGTATTTTGATAAGCTATTTCCTCACCTTCATTAGTAGAAAACTTTCCCACGTACAAACCCAACGAGGCGGCAAGTAAAAGAGACGCAGCAATGGAGACCTTATACCATGGAACAAAAAGCCTCTTCCTGCCGGAATCAAGTTCTGACTCGATGTTCTCCCAAACATTGGGTGGTGGTGGGACTTCGGAATTTAGAAATGCCCTTTCCCACTCCCTCTCGAAATTGCCTTTGTCACCTGACATTTTCATAGCTTCGTTCTTTTTCTTTCAATATTTTTTCCTGTAGTAACTTTCTGGCCCTGGAAAACTGAGATTTTGATGTTCCTTCGCTTATGTTTAGCAATTCGCCTATCTCCTTGTGATTATAGCCTTCAATGGCATAAAGGTTAAAAACCAATCTGCACCCTTCCGGCAATGTCTGAATCATATCGAGTAATTCTTCCAAATGGAAATCAGCGAGGACGTTGTTGTAATTCTGCGATTGATGCTGATCTTCAATATCATACATTGGATACTGATACAATTTACTTCGTTGACTATTTAGTGCTGTATTAATCACGATCCGTTTGATCCAAAATTCGAGCCTCGAGTCTCCCCTGAAATTCTCTATATTCTTAAACACCTTTATAAAAGCCTCCTGCAAGACGTCTTCTGCTTCAAGCCGTGACTTGCAGTACCGTAGACAAATCATAAACATTTTACCCGAAAACAACTCATAGAGTTCCTTTTGAGCATGCCTGTCAGATGCTGCACATCGTTCTAATAACTTTTTCTGATCGTGCATTATTGATTCCCGGGGTGATTGATCAATATGTTGTTTTCCTTTAGACACGCAGTCGATTTAAATCGTTGGAACAATAATTGAATTTAGATTTATCTTTATCCTTGCAAATAATTTACCTTTTTTAACGGCATGATGAATAAAGTAAATATACAAGCTATCCTTTTCATACTGTTTTTTTTAATTGGATTTATAGCGTTTAGCCAGCCGACGACTATTGATACTACTTTTGACCAAAACATAAAAACCGTTTTGATTTTTCCAGCGAGTGATCCGACTCAAAGCGCTCTTCTTCCCAGGGCAATTGACATCAGCGGACGTGTTCCACTGATCTTAAAGTTTGATGAAATAAATGTGGAAGAGGCAAACTACTTTTATGCGAAGATATTTCATTGTGATGCCGACTGGAATTTATCAAATATCTCCGAGCGCCAATATCTCCAGGATTTTAATGAATTTTCCATCGATAAATACGAGTTCTCCTCCAATGAAAAGATTCCCTATACGCATTTTACTTTCGAGATTCCAAGGGTAAAGATACCCGGCAATTACATCATCATGGTGTATAAAGAGGGAAGGGAAACTAATCCCTCCTTTGTAAGGCGGTTTATTGTTTACGACAAAAAAATAGGGATTCTCGCCAACAGTTCTGCGCTGGGCGCTATGCATTCTTCCACCGATCATCAAATTGAATTTACCATCGATTATAGCAATTACCCGGTCTCTGATCCGATGAGGGAAATTAAAGTCGTGATTAGGCAAAACCACCGTTGGGACAACGTACTTAAAAACCTCCAACCTTCCTTTATACATCCTGACAAAAGCCAATTAGTATACCGGAACTTTAACCTAACGAACAATTTTAAGGCTGGCAATGAATTCAGGTTCTTTGACCTCACCTCAGTGAATTATACTATGCAAAATGTCAACCGCATTGCTGAATCAGATAGCCGGTTCGACGCATACCTGCTTAGGGATAAATTTCGTGGCTATGAAGCATATGGCATATTAAAGGATATGAACGGGGGATTTTTAGTGCAAAACAAAGACTACCCCAATCACCATTTGGATGGCGAATATGTGTATGTTCATTTCTTCCTGGAGGTTCCCAAAGATGTCAGGGATGACATGTATGTAGTTGGTAGATTTAACGACTGGAAGACGGATGATAAATCAAAGCTGACGTTGAATGAAGGGGGGAGTATTTATACTACCACATTATTGCTGAAACAGGGTGTATATGATTATCAGTATTATGTGCCTGGGTATAGCGACAACCCAAACATCATCGAAGGAAATCATTTTGAGACCGGAAACACCTATGAAATATTGGTGTACTTCGCCCATCCAATTCTCCGTACCGATGTATTGCTGGGATATACCTCGTTTGAGTCTAATTTACGTTAGCAGAGGGTTTAACCTCCTCAAGGCCTTTGTAAGGCGTTGTGCGTTGAGATGGGTCTGAGTTGGCAATATCGATCATGCCAAATCCTTTGTGTGCATATTCGCCAAGGCCACACAAAAAGATAAATCGCTTCACTTCCTCCTCGGCATACAATGTAAATGGAAAAGTGTATCCACGTATCTCGTATTTCACATCCTGATCATACAAAGGATATATCCGCGCAAATTTCTTTTGACTTTCCTGGATCTTTCTCAGGTAATTTACATCGGGAACCAACTGAAATTTATTGAACGATGCTAATTGTTCCTCTGAATACGAAAGCAGGTTTGACATCCGCAACATCGTAGATTCGTAAAGCTTATCAGAAAACTCATCAAGCTCGGGAGAGATAAACCTCTTTGAATCACTGCTGTTGAATTTTGGAGGAATAATCACAATGGGCGAAATGCAAATAAACTTATCCACCTTTTTCAAATCCGGGATATCTTCGATCTCTACACTTTCCGGTATCAACACCAAGTTCCCGATATCAATATGCGTCAGACTGAATAACTGTTTCAGGAAGTAATCAAGGAACTCTTTATTGGGGCTGGAAAACACAAGGGTAACTCTATTTGAAAAGAAATGTAATCCGTTCCTGCTAATCTTTGTCTGGCCTTTCAGACCTGAGAAATTGTAAAAATTATAGTTACTAAATTCGGCCTTACCACCACTTATTACTAAGCCTTTTATTTGCTGGGCAAGTAAAAACTGATGGTGAAACGGAACGAATGCTCCTTTATTTTTTAAAATAAAAATTATTCTTACTCTCAAAACTACTGCCTTTAATGATTAGAAAAAATTTAGCAACTCCCTTGATCTATTTCCGTTTTGGCTTGATTAAAAATTTAACCCAATCTATTAATTTTATTTCACATAACTAATTGTATATGAATATAGTACCTTTATCAACTTTAAAAAACACTTTACCAAAAAAAATTAGTAAATAGATGTTCATGTTAATAACAGAAGTAAAAATATACAATTATGAAATCATTGCTAAATTTTTAAGCTATTAAAATTTATACGTTAAATCTGAAATGCATAATGTCGCCATCTACAACGGTATATTCCTTTCCTTCAATGGCCATTTTACCTGCTTCTTTACATGCTTGTTCAGATTTATATTGGAGAAAAACATCGTACTTTATCACTTCTGCTTTTATGAACCCTTTTTCAAAATCGGTATGAATGACGCTGGCTGCTTTGGGGGCTTTCCACCCTTTCTCAATGGTCCATGCCCTGACTTCCTTTGGCCCTACTGTGAAATAGGTAATCAGGTTCAATGTCGCATAAGATTCTTTTATTAGTCGGTTAAGGCCTGATTCTTTTAAGCCATATTCTTCCAGGAACATAGCTCGTTCCTCTGTGGTTTCTAATTCGGCAATTTGTGCTTCAATGCTGGCACAAACTTTTATAACATGACCTCCTTCATCCACTACACTCTTCTCCAATGTTGTAACGTAAGAGTTTCCGCTTAAAATAGAATCCTCATCTACATTGGCCAGGAATATCACAGGCTTTTCTGTCAGCAGATAAAGATCCCTGATTAAGGCATTTTCCTCAGGAGTAAGCTGAAGGGTTCGTATATTCTTTCCCTGCTCCAGGTGTGCCTGGCATTTAATCAGTATTTCTAATAATTTTTTTGCTTGTGCGTCGCCCGACTTGGCTATTTTTTCCGTCTTGGCAATTCTCTTTTCGATGGATTCCAGGTCTTTCAACTGCAATTCGGAATCGATGATCTCTTTATCATTGACCGGATCAATCTTTCCATCCACATGAACGATATTATCGTTGTCAAAGCACCTTATAACGTGAATGATAGCATCTACTTCCCTTATGTTAGCTAGAAATTTGTTACCCAATCCCTCCCCTTTACTGGCGCCTTTTACCAACCCGGCGATGTCAACGAATTCAATATAAGTAGGTAAAATATTTTCCGGTTTGGTAATCTCTGCCAGCTTGTCCAGCCGTTCATCCGGAACACTTATAACCCCAACATTTGGCTCGATTGTACAAAAAGGGAAATTTGCTGCCTCAGCTTTGTTATTGGAAAGCGCATTAAACAAAGTCGACTTCCCAACATTGGGCAGCCCGACAATCCCACACTTTAAACCCATCCTGTATTAAACTTTAAAAATATGATAACTCTTATACCCTTTGTGAACTTCAATAGCTGTAACTCTTACAATAGTATACACAGGTATGGCTGCAATCATACCAGGTATACCCGCCAGTGTAGCGCCGGCAAATATAATAATAAATATCTCTAATGGATGGGCTTTAACACTTTTTGAAAAGATAAGCGGCTGGAGCACCATATTATCTGTCAATTGCACAACGCTGAAAACACCAATCACCTTAATTACCATAAATAACAACTCATTATTATTGACCAACTGGGCGCTGGTGGATATTGCTACAAAAATCCCAAAAAAGGCTCCAAGCAATGGGCCAAGGTATGGGATAAGGTTAATCACGGCCGCAAACAGGGCTATGGAAGCCGCATACTTAATCCCAAAAATGGAGAGCCCCACAAAGGCAATGGTGAAAATTGAAATCATCTGGATAATAAGGCCAAACATGTAGTTTGAAAGGAGCTTTTCGATCTTGTAAAGAGCCGCAATCGACACCTCAAAATACCTGTTGGGAATCATTTTTATCATATTCTGCTTGATCAGCCCTTTTTCATATAAAAGAAAAAAGGTAATAAAAATTACGGCTAGTATTCCTACCAGCAAGCTTCCAGTAATCGAAATGACATTTGTGAATATTTCTGCATACTTGATCTCCAGAATAAGTGACGAAAAAGCACTTTTTGCGCTCTCAATTAAAAAGCCTTCGCTTTCAGAAGTGAGGTCATACCGGATCAACATCTCTTCCAACCTGGAAAGAGGTGTAAATATTTTTCCCATAAATGTTTCTGATCGGATAAGTTCTGTAAATATCCTTACCTGTTCGGATAATAAGGGGATAAACAGAAACACAAATAAAGCTATGAGTGAAACGAAGGCAATAAAGGAAACAAAAATGGAGAGAAAACGAGGTACCTCAATATTAAAAATAAGTCGCCGGTTAAGTGTATTAACAAGTGGTCTCAGTATAGCCGATACAACCAGCGAAATAATAACATAGATAAAAATATTAGAAAAAAACCACGCTAAAAAAATAAAAAAAGCCAGCACTGCCAACACAAGTAACAGGACAGAAATAATCTTGAGCGGCCTTTGTGTCATTTCATAATAATCGTAAAAAAACGCCCTTGAAAAATGCAAGGGCTAAAAATGGTCTTTTGAATATCTTAATCCCACCTTAACTCTTCACTCAAATCATCTGATGAAGCGTCGTCATCAGTTGATTCAAACTGCTCGAAGTCTACGTCTGGTAAAAGGGTGTGCTTAACGTGATCAACAGTTTCATTTAGAGCAGCTACAAATTTCAGGAAATCTTCTTTATAGAGGAATATCTTATGCTTTTCATAAAAATACCCGTCGTCCTTAAAACGTCTTTTGCTTTCTGTAATTGTTAGATAATAATCGTTTGATCTGGTTGATTTAACATCAAAAAAATAGGTTCTTTTTCCGGCTCTTACTCTTTTTGAAAAGATCTCAGCTCTTCCATTTTCCTTGTTCTCTTCCACAATTCTCTAAGTTTTAGGTTAGTGCGAATTAAATATAATCAATCGAAATTAAAAAATATATTTAATATCTGATAAATATACGGTGACGAATTTGCTTTAATGAGTTCTAAAACAGCGTTTTAGAGGAATAAAATTCGCCATAAAAAAACTTTTACCTAACGAATTGGCAAAGTAAAATGGTTCGGAAGACATTATTTGTTCATATTTAAGGAATGAAAATAGATCTGGAAAAAATTCGACAAACAGCCCGCTTTGATTTATTGGCAAAGCAATTAGTAGAAGGATTTATTACCGGCCTGCACAAGTCTCCCTATCATGGTTTTTCGGTGGAATTTGCCGAGCATAAATCATATAACGCCGGCGAAAGTACAAAAAACATTGACTGGAAAGTTTTTGCCAGAACGGACAAGTTGTTTACGAAAAGATATGAAGAGGAGACCAATCTGAGGTGCAGTATTCTGATTGACAATTCTTCCTCTATGTACTATCCTACGCACAACCTCGGGAAGATCACTTTTAGTATTCTATGCGCTGCTTCACTGGCATACCTTCTTCAAAAACAAAGAGACGCGGTAGGGATAACCACTTTTTCTGATGAGGTGGAATACCAAAGCCAAATCAAGTCCACTTCTTCCCATCTGCACAAATTATTCATTCACCTGGAAAAAATGCTCCAGGAAAATCAATTGAATAAACGCACAAGCATTCCCAATGTACTCCATACCATCGCAAGAAAGATCCACAAGAGATCATTGGTAATCATTTTTAGCGATATGTTTGACAACATTGACAATGTAAGCGAACTATTAACCGCCCTGCACCACCTGAAACACAATCACCATGAAGTACTTCTGGTCCATGTGACAGACAAATCAACTGAAAAGGAATTTAATTTTGAGGACAGGCCTTACGAATTTATTGACTTGGAGACGGGTGACAAGATCAAGGTAAACCCCTATGAAGTAAAGAGCAATTATGTGAAGGACCTCAGAACATTTTATCATGACATAAAGCTGAAGTGCAACCAGTTTAAAATTGATTTTATTGAGGCGGATATCGTGGAGGATTTCGACAAAGTGCTCACTTCTTTTCTAATAAAACGCAGTAAGCTAAACTAAAAAAGCTACCCTCTCGGATAGCTTTTTGTATTTAATTATATCTATTATTCTAATCAAGGTGCATTTTAGCTTTTTTGGCCAATAGTTCCTCTTCTGTCTCTTCGTGATCAGGATCTGGGACACAGCAATCTACAGGGCAAACAGCAGCACACTGCGGTTCTTCATGAAAGCCCTGACACTCCGTACACTTATCTGTAACGATATAGTAGAATTCATCAGAAACAGGATCCTGAGGCTCGTTAGCATCAACCATCTGGCCGCCTACTTCTACTTCTTTTAGATCAGTACCATCAGCCCATCTCCACTCAACACCTCCTTCATAAATTGCGTTATTTGGACATTCTGGTTCGCATGCTCCGCAATTTATGCATTCGTCTGTGATCATTATTGCCATATGTATATTGTTTAAGGTTTATGTATAATTACAAACAAAAAGAATTTATGTTTGTAATAATTTAGGCTCTGCAAAATAATAATATTTTATGGAATTCATCAGTAGGCTGGAATCTTTTTTACAATTAAGAAACAAGCTTTTACAATTGCCTGAGCAGGTTTTATCCGATCTAAAAAACCAGGCGGGAAGTAAAAATCCATGGTTCACACCAGCAAATATTGATCTTGCATTTGAAGGTATAATTCACCTGCTAAAAGAAGATAATTTTAAAACCTGGGCTGCAAAATATGCCTTCGAAAATACCACTACTAAAAACATTGGGGTAATTGCGGCAGGCAATATTCCCATGGTGGGATTTCACGATGTGTTATGCGTATTAATGAGCGGCCACAACTTGCACATAAAACTCAGTCACCAGGATGACATTCTTCTCCCCTTCTTATTCCAGTTGTTAATTGACATCAACAGACAGTGGACTTCTGTCATTCACCAGGTAGATAAATTGAGCAATGTTGACGCGCTCGTCGCCACAGGAAGCGATAATACAGCCCGGTATTTTGAATACTATTTTCGGCATATCCCCCTATTGATCAGAAAAAACAGGACCTCTA
>JBNLGG010000056.1:0-27623 GCA_050305935.1 Cyclobacteriaceae bacterium
TGCTGATTCAATTAAAGAAACTGTAAGTTTTCTTAGTACCATGGCGCAAAAAAAGAACATTGCTATATATAATAAATTTGATGATGGAACATTTGTTTTTGCAGATCCTGAATCTATAAAAACTGTAGTAAGAAACCTTATTTCAAATGCACTAAAATTCTCTTATGAACAGGGAAAAGTGGAAATATCTGCTGAAATTCAAAATGAGACAGCTATTATTTCAGTGACCGATCATGGAACCGGAATAGAAGAAGAACACCTGGAAAGCATCTTCAAACTTGAAAACTATTCTAAAGAGGGAACAGCAAATGAGACCGGAGCAGGCCTGGGCCTCATCCTGTGCAAGGATTTTGTCGAACAGAATAATGGCAAAATCTGGGTGACGAGCAAAATAGACAAAGGGAGCACTTTTAGCTTTAGCCTGCCCATAGTGGAAAACCTTTCAGAACCGGAGTTTATTAAGAAAGCTTAGTCAAAATCCTCAAATCTTGAAACTCCCTAGGTTTTAAAAACCTTGGGGGTTTTGTTGGTACGAGTATTGATTAATCCACATTCACCACTACCTTGCCTGTGGTCTCTCCTGTCTGAAATAATTGAATGGCTTGTTTCATTTCCTCGAACGGAAACCGGTGGCCGATCTTCGGATTGCCGAGATCAAATCTTTTCAAATCTTCCAGGATCTCTGCCATCTTTTCCTTCATTTCATACAGGTAGATCAGGTTAAACCCAAACACCGCCTTGTTTTGCTCGATCATTTTCTGCGGATCTAGTTTTGGCCGTTTGTAATATTGCCAGATTAACTTCAGGTAGTTGGGCCTGGATCCCGTCTGCGCATATCTTGCAGAGCCATACACCACCATCCTTCCCATTAAGGCCATATTCAGGTAGCTGTCCATAAAAATCTGTCCGCCGATGCATTCCAGGACGATGTTTAATGGTCGGCCATTAAGCTTGTCTTTCAGATCAGACCGGAATTTTTCACTCCGGATGATATAGTCATCATAACCTTCCGCCTTTAACAGCTCCACTTTGGAGGAACTTCCAATGGTTCCAATGGTGTATCCGCCGAGATTTTTGGCAATTCTATTCGCCCATAAGCCTACTCCACCCGCTGCGCTATGGATGAGAACGGTTTCTCCATTTTTCATCTTCGCCAGCTCTATCAATGCCCAATAGGCTGTCATCACCTGTACCAAAAACGCCGCCCCTTCCTCAAAGGCCCATTCCTCCGGTAGAGAAGTGACATACTCCTGCGCCACATTCAGACAAGAAGTATAGCCGCCAAACCTCGTCACTCCCATGATTCGATCACCTTCCTTGTAGGCTGTTACGCCTTTTCCAGCTTTCTTCACTATTCCCGCATATTCCAGTCCGGGAACAAAAGAACCATCGGGAGTAGCTCCGTACAATCCATACATGGCAAATATGTCTGCGAAATTTAATCCTATTGATTTCACTTCTACCTGCACTTCATTCACATCCGGGTCATCAATTTTCTCTTCTACTAATTGCAGGTTTTTAATATCACCCGCTTTAGGGACCATTCGCCAGGCTTTTCTCATCATTTAATCATCAATTATTGTTTAAGGCCTCAAAAATAATATCCCGCCCTTTAATTGAAAGAAAAAGCTTGGCAGTTAATACCTCTCCATTTCAAATCATTTTTAAATTTGCAGCGTCAGGATCGGTTTAACATTTATAAAAACCTGGCGCCTTCGGATGCTTATAAAACTATTATCATACCTTCCATTTCCCGTTCTCTACCTTCTTTCCGATTTTTTGAGTTTCATTGCCCACCACATTATTGGATACCGTAAAAAAGTCATCCTGAATAACCTGAGAAATAGCTTTCCGGAAAAAACAGAAAAAGAAATAAAATCATTGATGAGAGCTTTTTACAGGAACCTGTCCGATGTTATTGTAGAGATGATCAAGTCCTTCAATATGTCCATCGACGATATCAGGAAGCGGGTGAAGTTCAATAACATCGAGGTGTTGACCGATCAATTTAAACAGGGACGCTCGGTTATCTGCATGGCGGGGCATGTGGCAAACTGGGAATGGATTCTTTATGGATTTAATGCGAGCTGCGAATATCCAGCAGAAGCTGTTTATAAACCACTGTCAAATAAGTGGTTTGACCGGTTGATGTTTGAAAACAGAAAACGGTTTGGCGGAACACCCATCCCCAAAGACAATGCCGTCAGGGAAATCATCAGGAGAAACAAAACGGGGGTGCATGCTTTCGCACTGGTAGCAGATCAAATGCCCGCATTTCCGGAAGAAAAATACTGGACAGATTTTCTCGGCCAGGAAACGGCCTTTTTTGTGGGAAGTGATACCCTGTCAAGGTTGACCAAGGGAGGGGTTGCCTTTATTGGGATGAGAAGAATAAAACGCGGTTATTATGAAATCGATGCCAAACTGCTGGGAGAACCTCCATTTGAAAAAGAAAAAAACTACCTGATAGAAGCTTATGCCACCGAACTGTCAGAATATATCCGAAGAAATCCGGCTGACTGGCTTTGGTCACACAAGCGATGGAAATATTCGCAGAAAGAATATAACCAAAAGCTTAAGCAACAGGCTTCGAGCCGTGTATGATGCTTTTTAACACGATGATCAACAAAGAAAAAAAGGATACTCCCAATCCAATAGATAAAATTAGAAGTCCAGCATTCACAACTTCGATCCCCGTTTCCAGCAATATTATCCGTTTTCCCACCAGGACAGCCTCAGTTAAAAGAAACGATATAAGATAGATACCCAGCGAAGCTTTTAATGCCCGGTGGAATCGGAAATGAATGGTTCGATAGCTGATTAAACCCAGAAGAAAAGTACTTACAAATCCCAGGAGCATCCAATGCAGAAAGGCGATAACGAAGTCCCGGTTAAAATAAGTAAGTTGAATAATGGCGGGAACGGAGGTGAGAAACTGTATGACCAATTTGCTCATCAGTACCAGAAGAGATAGACTTATCAGACGCTTGATGAATTTTTGATCGATGTTTTGAATCGCCCTGTTTATTAACGGCCTTATGAGAAAAAAGCCAACCAATTGGAGCAAGGCACCAATCCCTCCTACCACATTAAAGCCAATTGGCAAACGATACCCCAACAATGACAGGACATAGGTCAGAATAATTCCTGTTCCAAAAAACCACAGGCTTTTGTTCAATCTTTTGCTTGCCTCCGGGATTATTTCCATATCTACCATCGCTAACAATAACCCAATAATTGCCAGGGTAAACCAGCCATTGTATTGAAAATGTAGGTAAAAATAAATGGCTCCATCATACAGAATCCCACCGGTTTGTCCCGATGCAGAAAGCGGACCCAAGGCCAGCGGACCCAAGGCAGAAACCGCCATAAAAATCAGCGCCAAGCGGATAAACGGCTTGACCTTGATATTGCCGGGTAAACTCTTCTTTCGAAAAAAGAAAACAAAAACAATGGATGCCACCATGTGGATGGATGAAAAAATGATCGACCAAAGGGCGTATCCTGTAAACGGGAAAGTCAGCAGCATGCCAAATACCGCTACCTGAATAATCCCCAGGTAGATAAGAAACCACCTCATCACTTTCCGGCATCCTGAAAACCAGGCATCATAAATCAAGGCCATCAAAGCTATAAACACCCATCCTAAAAAGGCAACATGGGAATGGGCATGTATCGCATACCGGCTATTTACCGCAAATCCCAAAAATGGAATTGAGCGGATAAAAATGCCGAGCAAGGATGTGATCATTAAATTGACCAGGGACAATAATACCGAAAACTGAAATACTCTTTCTTTTACCAGCAAATCAATTCCTTTTAGATTGAAGAGACCTCCACTTTTTATTTTCGAAGATGATTAAAATTACCAGGCTTGCAAAGAAAATAAGGATCGTTATCCCATTGACCATACCTCCTGTTTTTCTCAGGGATACGCTTCCAATTAGATCGGCAATAATCCTTGCAAAAAGTGAAAGCTGCAAAAGACCTCCTATCCAATACAAAATGTGATGAAATGGTTTGAATGGGAATCCAGCCACCCCCGGAAATATAATGGGGCCATGCGCGAAGATCATAGAAAAGGTAAAGCCAATAAAAAAAGTATGTACCACCCCGTCGTAATGAAAAGTGCCCACATTGGCAAGCGCAATAAGCAACCCGGATAGCAACAGCCAGGCGTATCCGAAACCCAGCATCACCGCTGTAAACCGATGAATGCCTTTTATTTTAATAGATTTCCGAATGATGTCATATTTAAATAACCACATCGATATGGCAATAAATCCAGTCCCAAAAATGGTGGAACCAATACCGTGGTATGGAAGTACCAGACCAAGAAAGATGATACCAACGCATGTCCAGAACAAAGGCATTTTAAGCTTCCTCGGAGGTAGAAATTTACTTAGCTCCAGTCGCTCACCAATAACAGTAAAAAGGATGAATGCCATCCACCAGTTGACACTCATTGCGTAGATCACCTTTTGGTATAAATAGTAATTCCCTACAAACCAGCAAAAGGCACCAAACATCATCACATAAAAATAATAGTGTTTATATTTCCTTATGATGATCGCATACACTGCCATAAGACCCAGACTGGCCACTAATAGGCAAAGAAAGGCTAGTTCCGTGTAATTAAGCAGAAAGAGCAATCCACTCAACCCACTTATCATTGGAATGATATACATCCCTTTCATTTTCAGAGCAACTACGCGCTCCAGGATAATGACCGTCCCTAAAAAGCTTCCCACCATCAATGCACCATGGTGAATGGCGGACTGTGTCATTTGTATTTCCCAGCCCAAGCGTAACAAGCCCGTCCAAATAGCCAAAACGAGGGACACCAAAACGAAAGGGGCAACTAAAAAAAGTTTTCTGTTCATTGTTTGCACTCCCTGATCATGGTCAGGATCATTTTAAAAGAGGTCGGGGCTTTCACCGCATGAGGTACATTGGCGGGCAAAATAACACTTTCTCCTGCTTCCACAGTAACGACCTCCTGATCGATGGTTATATCTGCTTTTCCTTCGACCACCTGCACGAGGGCATCATAAGGTGCAGTATGTTCGCTCAGCGCCTGCCCTTCGTCAAAAGCAAACAACGTAATACTACCTGAATTTAGTTTTATTATCTGTTTGCTGATGATCCCGTTTTCAGTGTAGTCGATCAAGTTTGAAAATGTAAATTTTTCTGCTAATACCATTGCCTTATTATTTATATCAAATCTAAATAAGAATCTCTCTTTGTATTATGACTGAAATCACATTTCGACAAAAAATGAACGGGGTGTGTATAATAATATCAGACAAGCGAGTAAAGTACAGAGGTCATTTGTTCCTTTGTCATCTCAGCCGGGTTATTTTTGTTTTCTGTCTGAGCGACAAGGGAGGGAATCGCAGACGGATCGAAGCCATATTGGGAAAAAGAATAGTTACAATAGTTTTGGTCGAAACGGTGAATAGTTTCCAACAACCCTTGTACATAATAATCATTGTCTTTGCCTGGTTTGTCAGAGAAGAACTTCCCCACCCGCTTGTATTTACTCAAGACGGACTGGTCGTTTGGGGTATTCCGATAGCCCAGTGTATTGACCGTCTTGTCATTGCACGGAAACATTAGCTTACTGCAAATAACTCCGTGAGGTATTTCAAATCTACCTCCTATCGAAGAAGCAAATCCGTGGACGGTCCCCAGGCCCGCATTAGCCAGGGTGATCCCTCCAAGCATGGAGGCATAGGCCATGCCTTCCCTGGCCACAATATCTGAAGGATTATGCATCATTAGCTCAAAATGCAGGCTGATTTTTTCTAATCCACTGATGGCCAAAGCATCGGTCATTGGATTCGACTTGGTCGAGACATATGATTCCAGCAGTTGGGTGAAGGCGTCCATGCCGACCATTGCTGATATATCGGGTGGGCAATTCAGGGTCAGTTCAGGATCGACCAAGGCAACAAGCGGAACGAAATTATCATGACGAAGGGATTTCTTGAAGCCCTCCTCACCTATTTCTGAAATCACAGCATTTTTTGTGCACTCGCTTCCTGTTCCTGAAGTGGTGGGAACGGCAATAAAGGGTAGGGTCGTACCGTCGGGTTCCATAGTTCCCACTCCTTCTAAAAATGTCCTGACACTTTCATTTTTTCCAATCATCGCAGCTACGGCCTTTCCCGCATCCAACACACTTCCGCCACCTATTGCTACTACCAGATCTACCGGTTTGGCATCGCAATCTGACACAATATCATCGATCATTTGGGTGGAAGGCTCACCGGAAACGGGGTAGTGATGAAAGGAAATAGAGCGTTCTTTGAGCGTGGCTTGCAAATCATTCCACCTGGACGTAGATGTGAAGGAACTCCTTCCTGTAAGAAACACGGCCTTTTTACCAAACCGGTCAATCAATGCAGGCAGAAGTCCTATCTTCCCACTTCCAAATATAATCTCGGGAATTCTTGCGAAACCAAATGAAAAGGACCTGGTCATCTTTGCTTTTTTGGCGCTAACAAAAAGTGTTTCTTTCCTTCGCGGGGCTTAGTCATCCAATCTGCGACGGTATCCCTCCATTTTTTGTAGTGGGCGGTCTCCTTGTGGGCAGCGGCTGCTTCTTCGGATTCATACGCTTCATATAGCACAAATTTGGCAGGATCGTTGGCATCCTGCAATATATCAAATCGCAGGTTTCCTTTTTCTTTGATGGAAGCTTTGTGATTTGCCATGGAGGCTTTTTTGAATTCTTCGATGTGATGCGGACTTACCCACACATGAACAAATGTAGCTATCATAGTGGTCTTGGTTTAGTGATGGATAAATTTCCAAAAAGTTGGGCAGATATAAAACGAAATCAAAGACTCTTTGGGAATCCTGCTGCGACCAGTTTCATTCTTTCGGTAATCTGGTCATTGCATAGGTTTCCAATACTTCCCTCGTGGGTATGTCGGATATTTTTATCAGGTTTGAACTCACCATTTTCAATTCTTTTGCCCACCTCTACGTAGGCATCGCGGAAGGGCATTCCGTCCAACACCAGTTGGTTGACCACCTCCACACTGAATAAATATTGGTACTTTTCGTCTTCCAGAATATGCTCATTGATTTTGATATGTTCGAGCATAAACCCGGTCATGTAAAGACAATCTTTCAGGTTTTGAAAGGCAGGAACGATACCTTCCTTGATCATTTGCAAATCACGGTGATATCCTGACGGAAGATTAGAGGTGATCAAGGTGATTTCATTGGGCAGCGCCTTCAGTTTATTGCATCGGGCGCGTATCAGTTCAAACACGTCCGGATTCTTCTTATGTGGCATGATGCTGGAACCCGTCGTGTATTCGTCGGGAAAACTAATGAACCCGTGATTTTGACCCATGTAAATACACACGTCCATGGCGAACTTCGAAAGGGTATCTGCCATCACGCTGATCGCATTGGCCACTACCTTTTCAGCTTTTCCACGCCCCATTTGTGCATAGACCACATTGTAATTCATTGATTCAAAGCCCAGCAATTCAGTGGTCATTTGACGATTCAAGGGAAAAGATGAACCATAGCCGGCCGCAGATCCCAGGGGATTTCTGTTGACAATATCAAAGGCTGATTTCCAGATGGACAAGTCGTCCACCAGGCTTTCCGCATAGGCGCCAAACCATAAGCCAAAGGAAGATGGCATCGCCACTTGTAAATGGGTATACCCAGGGAGGAGAACTTGTTTATATTGTTCACTCAGGGTAATCAACCGATCAAACAATTCCCGGACAGAGCCAGTGACCTCCATCATTTCAGCACGCATAAACAACTTCAGGTCTAGCAGTACCTGGTCATTACGTGATCGTCCCGAATGGATCTTTTTACCTACATCGCCCAGCTTTCGGGTCAGCATTAACTCCACCTGCGAATGGACATCCTCCACCCCGTCTTCAATCTTAAAATTTCCGTTGTCAATAACCTCGAGAATATTTTCCAATTCCCCTACCAAGACCTCCAATTCCTCTGAAGTGAGAAGACTTATTTCCTTCAGCATTTTGATATGGGCGATCGAGCCCAGCACATCGTACCTGGCCAACAGCAAATCCAACTCGCGGTCCATTCCCACGGTAAATTTTTCTATCTCACTATTTACGTCAGTTGATTTTTGCCAGAGTTTGTTGCGGTTCGTCATCAGAATGAGTTGCTCTTAAAAAATAGTTAATTGTCTAAATGGTTTGCCGTTTCTTCAATCAGTATGGATTTAAGGATTTTGATATATCCGGCGATACCCTCCTCAATTTCCTTTAGTTTAATAAATTCGTTTGCTGTGTGAGATCGCGCCGAGTCTCCCGGGCCAATCTTCACGGTATAAAAAGGCATCAGTGCCTGATCAGATAAAGTTGGTGAACCAAATGTCTCGATTTCCAATTCTTCAGCTACATCAAATATGAAATGATCCTGCGGCAATCCACTCGCCTGTAGCCTCGTTGATCGGGCTACTACATCGCATTTAACATATTTGTCGATCAACCTGAGGGTTTCCTCATTGGTGTATACGTCAGTAGTTCGCACATCCACCACAAATCTGCATTCGTCGGGAATAACATTATGTTGCGTTCCGGCCTGGATGAGTGTGACGTTCATCTTAATGGGTCCAAGAATCTCCGATTCTTTTGGAAAGCGGAATTCCTGAAACCAACCGATATCATCCAATGCATTGTAAATGGCATTTTCCCCTTCATTTCTGGCCGCATGACCCGAAACCCCTTTTGCCAGGCAGTCCAGCACCATCAGTCCCTTTTCGGCAACGGCCATTCTCATTTGCGTAGGTTCGCCCACGATTCCAAAAATGATATCGGGTAAGCTTGGCAATATTGATTCAATGCCATTTTTACCGGATATTTCTTCCTCGGCAGTCGCGGCAAATACCAGGTTGTATTTTAAATTATCTTCTTCGTAAAAATGGAGAAATGCACCCAACAGACTGACAAGTGACGCACCAGCATCATTGCTACCCAATCCAAATAATTGACCACCTTCTACTTCAGGATTAAAAGGATCCTTGGTCCAGCTTTTAATTGGCTTTACTGTATCAATATGAGAGTTGAGCAGGATACTGGGGCGATCCGGATCAAAGTGCTTATTCTGAACAATAATGTTATTGCCAAACCGCTCTACCTGTATTCCCTTCTGAGTAAAAAAGGTGTTGAGATAATTCGCGACCTGAACTTCCTCCTTGCTGAAGGAAGGAATTTCAATTAATCCTTTCAAAAGACTAAGTGACTGTTCAAATAAGTTTTTCAAATCAATTAGATATTAAAGTTCCAAAATTGGTCTTTCCTTCTGCAAATTTAACGATATGTTCAGAATGACAAATCCTTACTTTTTTTACACCTTCCTGCAAGGCATCAAATGCATTGTCAATTTTGGGAATCATGCCCTCATTGATCACGTGGCTTGCACGCAATTCCTTATAAATATCACTATTAATTAAAGGAATAACACTTTTTTGATCATTTATATCCTTTAATACGCCGGGCAATTCAAAGCAAAAAATTAATTCCACATCAAAAGTAGGAGCCAATGAGACTGCGGTCACCGAAGCGATCGTGTCTGCATTGGTATTTAAAAGAGTCCCTTTTTTATCATGGGTCAACGCCGTTAAAACGGGCGAAAAACCTCCATCGATAAGCTTTTGAAGCGCTAGCCCATTCACTTTCTTCACATCGCCTACAAAGCCATAATCAATCCCATTTTTCAGTGGCCTTTTTTCCGACTCAATTACATTTCCATCTGCACCGGTAAGCCCCAATGCATTGCAGCCAAAAGCCTGAAGTTTCGAAACGATGGTTTTATTAGCCAATCCGGCGAGCATCATCAAGACAACCTTCAAGGTTTCGGCATCGGTGATCCGACGTCCATCAATTTTTTTAGTTTCCAGTCCAAGGCGCTCGCTCATCTCGGTCACCCAATTTCCCCCTCCGTGGACGAGTAACTTTTTACCGGGAATCTTCGCATAATTTTCCAGGAAGAAATTCAGGTTCTTTTCATTTTCAACCACCCTTCCCCCGATTTTAAATACCTTAAGCTGCTCCATTTTAAATATTTTCGAGAATGGATTTGATGACAGCCTGGGCCGCCCAAACGCGATTGCCAGCTTCCTGAATCACGATGGAGCCGTCGCTGTCGATCACTTCGTCAGACACAATCACATTTCTTCGTACCGGAAGGCAATGCATAAATTTGGCACCATTGGTCAGTTTCATTTTTTCCACTGTCACCGTCCAATCTTCCTTTCCCACATATCTACTCCCGTAATTCTCATAGGAGGACCAGTTTTTCGCATAAATGAAATCCGCATTTTTAAATGCTTCTTCCTGATTGTGTACCACCTTTGCTTTTCCTGCAAACTCCGGTGCCAGATCGAAACCTTCCGGATTGGCTATGACAAATTCATAATTCATTTCATTGATCCATTCGGCAAAAGAATTGGGAACAGACTGTGGTAAAGCACGTGGATGATTCGCCCAGGTAAGGACCACCTTTGGTTTTTCTGTTATCTTAAATTCTTCAATGGTCAACACATCCGCCAAAGATTGCAATGGATGCCTGGTAGCCGATTCCATATTGACAATGGGCTTTCCGGCATATTTCACGAATGCATTTAGTACAGGCTCCGAATAGTCAACCTCCCTGTCTTTCAACATGGGGAACGATCGAAGGCCAATTACATCACAATACTCTCCGACAACAGCGGCAGCCTCTTTGATGTGTTCTGCCTTATCGCCATTCATAATGACACCTTCTTCCGTCTCAAGCGCCCAGCCCTCACCTGTAAAGCTCATAACCATCACATTCATACCCAGGTTCAAAGCGGCTTTTTGTGTGGAAAGACGCGTCCTCAAACTCGGATTCATAAAGATCAGGCCCATTGTCTTATTCTCCCCCAGATGTTTGTCTGCATAGGGCGATGCTTTGCAATTTTTGGCTTTTTCTACTAAAGATGATATATCGCCGGCATCCGCTACGGTTAAGTAATTTTTCATGATTGGAAAGTTTAAAAAGATATGGGCTTAAGTTTCAAACCGGCAGTCTCTTCGAGCCCAAACATCACATTCATATTCTGAACTGCCTGACCTGAAGCGCCTTTTACCAAATTGTCGATTACACTCGTGATCAATAATTTATTCCCGTGCTTTTCCACTTTCAGAACGCCTTTATTTGTATTGACCACCATCTTTAAATCAATTTCGTCCTTGGTCACTGTCACAAAGGGATGATGTTGATAATAATCCAGAAACAGGCCAAAGGCTTCTTCTTCGGTTAAAGGTGAAGTCAGGTAAATGGCTGCCAGGATACCGCGGGTAAAATTACCACGGTAAGGAATGAAATTGATCTCCTGCTCAAAATCAGCTTGCCATCGTTTCAGACTTTGACCAATTTCTTTTAAATGCTGATGGGTAAATGCTTTATAAATGGAGAAATTGTTGTTTCTCCAGGAGAAATGCGTCGTCGCCGTTGCCTTTTGCCCTGCGCCGGTAGAACCAGTCGTAGCGCTAATGTGTATTTCGGCATTGAGCAGTCCCGCCTTTGCCAATGGGATTAAGCCCAGTTGAATACAGGTAGCAAAACAACCCGGATTGGCAATATTCTCAGCGTTTGCGATCTGTTCTTTTTCAGCCTCTACCAGGCCATACACAAATGGACGAATATGCGTAGGATCAGTTATTCTAAAATCCTGGCTCAGGTCGATGACCTTCACCTCATTTCTCACTTTGTTTTCTTCCAAAAACTTCCGGGATTGTCCATGCCCGCTACACAGGAACAAAACATCTATATCACTGTCATCAAACTCACTGGTAAACTCAAGCTCTGTTTCACCAATTAGGTCTTTATGAACACCGTAAACTTTATTGCCGCCATTGCTTGTAGAATGGAGAAATTTAATGTCAGCATTTGGGTGGTTGAGTAAAATGCTGATCAATTCACCCCCGGTAAACCCGGCACTGCCTATTACTCCTACGTTAACTTTTTTCATTTTCCGCTTTTACCTGGTTATAAATAGACACCTGGTTGGAAAGGATCTTGGCAAATCCACGTACATCTTCGCCTGACCATCCTTTGTTCATTTCGCCATAGGCTCCAAACTTGGACGACATCAGGTCATAATCAGACGAGCAACCCTGGACGGTAAAACGATATGGCTCCAGGTTGACAAATACCTTACCGGTCACATGATGCTGCGTGTCTTCCATAAATTTCTCGATGTTCCGCATCAATGGTTCCAGGAATTGTCCTTCATGCACCATCATGCCATACCAACTGGCCATCTGCTCTTTCCAGTAAAGCTGCCATTTGGTGAGAGTGTGTTTTTCCAGGGTATGATGGGCTTTTATGATAATCAGCGGAGCCGCCGCTTCAAACCCAACCCGACCTTTGATACCAATGATCGTATCGCCTACATGTACGTCCCTGCCAATCGCATACTCGGAGGCAAGTTTGTTCAGCTCCTGAATGGCATCCACCGGATTGCTAAACTGCTTGCCGTTAATTCCTTTCAATTCACCTTTTTCAAAAGTTAATTCCACCTGCTCGCTTCCCTCCTTTTTCAACTGGCTGGGATAGGCCGCACCAGGAAGCGCCTTGTCAGATGTCAGTGTCTCCTTACCTCCTACGGAAGTTCCCCAGATTCCCTGGTTTATAGAATACTGGGCCTTGCTCCAGTCCATGTCCACACCATGCTTTTTCAGATATTCTATCTCCTCTTCGCGCGACAGGCGCATATCACGGATCGGTGTAATTATCTCTTTTCCGGGGCACATGATATGAAAGATCATGTCAAAACGCACCTGGTCATTTCCGGCACCTGTACTTCCATGAGCAATCGCATCGGCATTCAATTCATTAGCATACTCAGCAATGGCCTTTGCCTGAAAGACCCTCTCTGCGCTGACTGACAGTGGGTAGGTGTTGTTTCTGAGCACGTTCCCATAAATTAAATACCTGATACAATCGGTATAGAATTCATCCGTGGCTTTGTAGGTTTTGTGGCTGGAAACGCCCATCTGCGTTGCCCGGGTTTCTACTTTTTCGAGTTCTTCCTTAGAAAATCCTCCGGTATCCACTAAAATGGAGTGTACTTCATAGCCCTTTTCATCGGTCAAATATTTCACACAATAGGATGTATCGAGACCGCCACTATAAGCCAGAACAACTTTTTTTTGAGACATGATAAAAAATTAGGTTTGGTATTAAATTACAGTTCTTTCAATATTATTTCTCCACAGGGTCTTTTCGAAACCTGCTTAAAAGCAAATCACGCTTAATTTTTAGCCAGTTCTTATACTTGTTTTTATAGTCCTGGAATTTCTTGCGCTGGTGTTTGCTCTTTTCGTTGGGATCGTACAGCATCCCCGTACATAAGCAATGTTTTTTATTTGTCCTGGTCAGGATATCATAGTTTACACAGCTTTTACATCCGTTCCAGAACTTTTCATCATCGGTCAATTCAGAAAAAGTTACCGGACGATAGCCCAGGTCAGAGTTGATTTTCATCACCGCCAAACTGGTGGTCAAACCGAATAATTTTGAATTTGGAAACTTCTCCCGCGACAACTTGAATGCTTGTTCTTTGATGCGTTGTGCCAGTCCGTGCTTTCGGAATTCTTCAACAACGATAAGTCCCGAATTAGCGACAAACCTGGTTTCCGCCCAGGATTCAACATAGCAAAACCCGGCAAACCTCCTGCCGTCAGCAATAGCAATAACAGCCTTTCCTTCGATCATCTTTTGCTTGATGTATTCCGGTGACCTTTTAGCAATTCCCGTACCCCTCGCTTTCGCAGAATCCTCAATCTGTTTTGCGATCTCATCTGCAAAATCCACGTGCTTTTCCGATGCAACTAATATTTCAAAATTTGCCATTATAAACAGTCAATAAAGAATAAAGATAATTAGGATGATTAGGAGATGCACATCGTCGCGTAGACATGTGATTAAACGATAGAGCCCCTCAGGGCCTCCTTTTTTTTGTTTCTGGCACTAACAAAAATGTATTTGCTATAGTATACATGTCCTTTATTTGGGATGGCAAAGGTAACATATTTTATAATATGCAAAAAAACAATCACCAAAAAATAGAAGGGTGATTAACTGTATTTACGATTCAAAATTTCACTGAGGATAATGGCATTTTTCGGACCATCTTCCGATTGAAGCACATCTAAAATGGGATGGCGTTCACTTTTATCCAAACTATAATGTTCATCCCGCTTGTACCTTTTCAATTTTTCATCAATTTCTTCACTATCGGTTTCTAGCGTTTCGTAGCTAGCACCTTCGTACGCTTCAAAGGCCTTCGGCTTTCTGGATCTTGGTGGGACGGGTTTGCGCTGCGTTTCAACAGGTTTGGCTACCGGCTCTGGCACCCTTTCTTCCTGGAGGATTTCCGCCTGAAATTCTTTCAATATTTCCTCAAACGAAAAGGGCTTTTTCTGCGGCTGTGCTTTTCCCTGCCCAGGCCTGCTCACCGGTGGTGGAGGCGCTGCCTTCCTTTTCTTCAATAATTGTGAAATCAGGGCAATTACCGCCAGTATGATATAAAAAATAAAACCTTCATCCATAACACGAAAGTAATAATTATAAATTTAACTTTGCCAACTTTTGATTATTTATCAATATTGCAAAATTGCTTTTTGGAACTCCAGCATCAATTTTCTTTAGGTACACCATATGCAGCTCACTAAACTCGAGATAAAAGGTTTTAAAAGTTTTGGCGATAAAGTTGTCATTAATTTTAATGAAGGGATCACGGGTATTGTGGGGCCAAATGGCTGTGGAAAGTCCAATATTGTAGACGCCATCCGATGGGTTTTGGGTGAGCAAAAAACAAGCGCCCTTCGCTCCGAAAAAATGGAAAATATCATTTTCAATGGAACGAAAACCCGGAAAGCCACCCAATTAGCAGAAGTATCGCTTTCATTTGACAATACTAAAAACCTCCTCCCTATAGAATACAACAGCATTACCATTACCAGAAGATACTATCGCTCCGGCGATAGCGAATATTTACTGAATGGTGTGCAATGCAGGCTAAAAGACATTACTTCCCTCTTTCTCGACACAGGTATCGCTTCTAATAGTTATGCCATCATTGAACTCAAGATGGTGGACGACATCCTCAACGACAAGGACAATTCCCGACGACACCTTTTTGAGGAAGCGGCAGGAATTTCCAAATTTCGGGTCAGGAAAAAAGAAACCATGCGCAAGCTCAGTGAAACGGACGCCGATCTCGACCGTGTGGAAGACCTGCTTTTTGAAATAGACAAAAACATGAAATCGCTGGAACGGCAGGCGAAGCAGGCGCAGAGTTATTTCAAAATCAAAGAGGAGTACAAGCAATTCAGTGTTCAGCTTGCCAGAAAAAAAATTGAAAAATTTAAGGAGTCTTTTGATACTGTCAATAAGCAAATCATTCAGGAAAAGGACCTCAAAGTAAATTTGACCAAACTCACAGCGGAAAGGGAAGCGGGGATTGAGGAAGCCAAGAAAGATCTGATCACAAAAGAAAAAACGCTCTCCTCCCGGCAAAAAGCCCTCAATGAACATGTGGGAAAAATCAGGAATTTCGAAAGCGAAAAGAAAATTAAAAATGAGCGCCTCAGATACCTGAATGATAAATCTGCTAACCTACGCGAGCAGATCGAGCAAGACCGTCAGAGTGATCAACGGACGGACTTCAGTATAAAAAGCCTTATAAAAGAAAAAGAATCCGCCGAAAAGATATTTGCTGAATCAAACCTCAAGTTACAGGAACTAAAGCGCGACCGGGACGAGCAAAAAACAAAAACTGCCAACCTCCAGGAAGAAGTTGATTTGCTGGACAAAAAATACCGGGCAAAAAAAGATGAGCTATACCAGATCCAGAAGGATATCGAGATCAAGGAAATCCAGGTAAGCTCTTTGAAGCAGGAATTGGAAAAAACTCATGTCGATAGTACTTCTCAGTCGGCCAACATCCAGGAGTTTGACAAAAAAATAAAGGAATTAGAGAAGACCATTCATGACAAAAACGGTGACATTGCCACCCTGAAAAGCAATGAAGAGAAATTAGAATCCAGAATTACTTCCATGGAAAAAACCATCGAGGTGATCAAGGAAGAACAAGTTCAGAAAAGGCGCCAACTCGATGCCAGGGAAAATGAGTATAGCCTTACAAAATCATTGGTGGAAAACCTGGAAGGCTTCCCCGAGGCGATTAAATTTCTAAAGAAAAAAGCCAACTGGAAAAAGGATGCCCCACTCCTTTCTGACATCATCACGTGTGATGAGAAGTATCGCATCACCATTGAGAATTACCTGGAGCCCTTCATGAATTATTACATAGTGGACGAGGAAGCGGATGCGTTCCAGGCAATTAATTTACTAAGTGATGCGTCGAAAGGGAAAGCCAATTTCTTCATCCTCTCAAAATTCGAAAAGTTTCGACCATTCGAGCCGAAACTGTTTGACAATGCCATTCCAGCCACAGAAATCATTGAATTCGAACAGAAATATGCAAAGCTTGTAAGCCATGTGCTTGATGGGGTGTATATTTTTACTGGCAAGGAGGATCAAATCCCTAACCATGACAACTGTGTTTTTATTACTCAAAATGGCAAGATAACAAAGAAAAAATATAGTGTTTCAGGCGGATCAGTGGGGCTTTTCGAAGGAAAAAGAATTGGCCGGGCCAAGAACCTGGAAAAGCTTGAAAAAGAAATTAAATCCCTCAAGAAGAAGCTGGACGAAATTGCTATAAACCTGAAAGACCAACAAAACGAGTTGGAGGAGTTGCGGCAAAAGACGAAAAAGCTGGAAATAGAAAACCACAACAGCGAACTGAATCTTCTCACTCAGGAATTGGTTTCTGTGAAAACAAAGCAGGAGCAGTTTACGGAAATGATCAGTAATTCCGCCCTGAAAAAGGAAGACCTCGCTGAGCGAATTGATCAGCTAAACAATGAAGCTTCTGAACTCCGCCCAAAACTGGAATCTGAACGGCAGGCGCTCGAAGGATTGCTGGACAACCTTAGCCTTCAGCAAGATGAACTGGTAGGTTTAAAGGAAACCCTGGAAATAAAATCAGGGACATTTAATGACGAAAACATCAACTTTCACCGGCTCGAAAGCAAACTCAACAGCCTGGAGCAGGAAATCTCATTCAAGGAAAACAGTCTCAAACAAATCAAAACCAGGCTGGAGAAAAACCAGGAAGACTTAAAACTGAACGAAGAAGAGATTAAAAAAATCCTGGATGGTAATGAAATTCAGGAAGACGAGCTGGTAGAAATGTACCAGGAAAAAGAACGCATCGAGGCTGGCCTGAATGAAGTGGAAAAGGAATACTATGCTTGCCGGGGCAAGATCGATGAGCTGGAAAATGATGCACGGCAGCTTCAGCGGAAAAAGGAAACTTCGGATGGTCTGATCATGGAGCTTCAGAATCGACTCAATGAAGTGAAAATTGAAATGAATGGAGTCAGGGAAAGGCTTTCCGTTGAGTTTAACATTAATCCGGATCAGCTTTCTATTGAAAATAAAGAGGCTGAAGAAGAAGTCGATCTAAGTGAGGAGGAATTGATAGAAAAGGTAGACCGGTGCAGGAAGAGAATAGACAACATCGGCCCGATCAATCCCATGGCAATGGAGGCCTACGAGGAGATCAAGGAGCGGCACGACTTCATCACGACCCAAAAAGATGACCTGGAGAAGGCAAAAGAATCGTTGTTAACTACCATCGAGGAAATTGACATGGTGGCGAAGCAGACTTTTCTGGACGCATTTTATAAAATTAAGGACAACTTCATAAAGGTATTCAGGTCATTGTTTACCGAGGAGGATGATTGTGACCTTCGCCTGACAAAGCCGGACGATCCCCTTGACTCGGCAGTGGAGATCATTGCAAAACCAAAAGGTAAGAAACCCCTCACAATCAATCAGCTTTCTGGTGGGGAAAAAACACTTACGGCAACTTCCTTACTCTTTTCAATTTACCTTTTGAAACCTGCACCTTTCTGTATTTTTGACGAGGTGGACGCTCCACTTGACGACGCCAATATTGACAAGTTTAACAGCATCATAAAAAAATTCTCCCAGGACTCGCAATTTATCATCGTTACCCACAACAAAAGAACAATGGCCAGCACGGATATTATGTATGGCATTTCCATGATTGAGCAGGGAGTTTCCAGGGTGGTACCTGTCGATTTAAGGGAGTATGAGGAATAAATGAATTAAAGATTTCACTACAGTTATTAACACAGTTTCTGCCGATTAACTTTTTTTCCAATCAGTGCAAAAACTTACATCGTGCCTTTTTAAATATATTTAATGTTAATACACTGATTTTGAGCCCTAAATAAGTCTTACATTTAAGTAATGATTGATAAGCCGGCAAGTATTTTTTTATTCGCTTATCAAAACCAACCAACAGCACGAAAATAGTTTGTTATTCAACTGCAATTATGAAAGGAAGTTTTTGCCTTTTTTTGTTCTGTTGCTGCATTTTGTCAGCCACCACCTTTGCACAGACCATCGGGAATGTTCAGGTGAAATTTGAAGAAGGTGGCATTGCAGTGTATTATGATGTGACCGACACAGACCCTTCAAAACAATATGATTTCTTCCTTTACGGCTCGCACGACAACTTTAAGAATCCATTGAAAGAAGTGTCCGGTGACATCGGTCAAAAGGTAACACCGGGCCCAGGCAAAAAGGCCAGATGGGATGCAAGAAAAGAATTTGGAAATTTTAAAGGCGATATCAATTTAAAAATTAAGGGGAGTATTCATACACCACTTCTCTCTTTTGAAGACATCACTGAAAACCAAAAAATCAAGAAATTAAAACCGTTAAATATAACGTGGACATCCTCTTCAAAAAGCGAAAGACTGACCTTCGAGATCTTGGAACCATCCGGCAAGAAGGCTTTTGCCCGGGAGATAGAAAATAGCGGTCATTATACATGGACCGTTCCAAAAACTTTTAAAACTGGAAGGGGCTATCGGGTGAAGATGAGTGCAGCCAATAACCCACTGGTTTATGAGGTTTCACCTGCCTTTTATGTTTCCAACAAAACCCCATTTATACTAAAAGTAGCACCGGTGGTGATAGCAGGGGGAACCTATCTGTTCCTGTCCGGTAGTTCTGGTAAAAACCCGAAAGGTTCAGGCAGTGAGCAAAACGGAATCCCTGACCCGCCAAGTAACCCGTAATACCAGATGTTAAATAGATATACCACCATATTGGCCCTTTCGATACTCCTGCTGACTCCTCTTTTTTGCTCGGCATCGGAAGTGGGTAATGCTGTGGTTACTGTTGCTGATGGAGTGCACCAAACGAAACCTGCCTCAGCATTCAACACAATTAATAAAGAAGTGTTGATCGTGTGGACAGAAGGGAAAGGGGGGTGTGCCAACAACATTGTTTTGATGGGTCAATTTATGGACTATCAAACCGGGGGAAAGAATGGCAATCCCTTTCAGGTATTTGAGGCTACCTCCAGTTGTGAATCATCTATCATCGAAATTCCTGAGATAGTCTTTGACGATGTAAACAACCAATATTTTGTTGTTGTGAAAACGATACAAGGGGGGTCTAAAAAAGTTGTTGGGTTTCTGGTGAATGAAAACGGGGTAAAATCCAGTACTACAGTTGAATTTGCTTCATCGACATTCGGCGATCCTTATAATAAACTTATTGCGGCCTTTGATCCTTATGACCAAAAATTCCTGGTGGGATATCACGTGCAGACCGGTACTTCTGATATGGCGCTTCACCTACAAAAAATTAATCCATCAAATGGTCAAAAAGACGGGGCCGAAGTGGTTTTTGATAAAAACACTTCGGGAATACCGGGAACGAAAGGGCCTAAGGGCAGTATCGTTGTGTTTAATTCGATCAACAACAACTATTTACTTCTATTCCACGCCGAAAATGCAACGTCCTCCGAGGTGTGGGGAGCAATGTTGAATCCTACGACACTGGAGGCTTCAGGAGGCTTCTTCCAGGTAAGTCCTAATGGAACTACCAACAATCAATACAAAAATCCATCCGCTGCCTATAATGAATCTGCCTCAGAATTTTTGGTAGTATACGAAGACGTAGACCTGGTAGCCACGGACTACGAACAAGCGGCTGCCATCTACGGACAAAAAATAGATGCTTCAGACGGGACAAAAAAGGGAACAGGCAATACCCTCGTAAGTAAAATACCTTTAGGGGGATGCGGATCCTGCATTGAGCAGGCAAAGCTCCCTGCTGCTTCTTTTAGTCCGATAAAAGGAGAATACCTGGTCAGTTTTTACGGTACCCCTACCTCGTCCGGACTGGAAAAATATAACATCTATGGCTCCAGAATAAACACCACCACAATGGCAATCATCAACGGCACAAGCTTTATGATTGCTTCCGAAAAAGGTACGACCGTCAATACCAATAATGCGTTGCAGACATTTGCCATTCAATATTTCGAAGACACGGACAAGTTTCTATTCGCCTGGCTCGATGGGACAAACAGCGCTATCGAAAGCCAGTTGAGAAAATATCAGAACCATGCACCCACAGGCCTTGTTATTTCAGCAAACAGCGTCAATGAATCCGCTGAGCTAAATAAGCTGGTGGCGGAGCTAACCACAGAGGATCTTGACGAGGATGACCAGTTTACCTATTCACTTGTATCCGGAGAGGGCAGCACCGACAATGGAACATTCAATATAACAGGGAATGAGTTACGGATAAATCAATTGCTCGATTTCGAAATACAAGAGGAATTGAGCATCAGGGTTCGATCGACGGATGTATTCGGAGAAACCATTGAGAAAAGCTTTCTGATCACCGTGAATGATGTAAACGAAACGCCAATCAACATCAATCTTAGCAATGACGCTGTCAATGAATACATGCCCATTGGAACATTTGTCGCAAAACTTTCCACCTTCGATCCTGACAATAACAATACGCACAGCTACGAATTGACCTCCGGGTCTGATTCATTTTATATTTCCAATGACTCGCTATTCACCAATGTCGTGCTGGTGTATAGCCAGCAAACACATTTAGAAATTAGCATTACTTCAACTGACCAAGGTGGGCTTTTCTTTGAAAAAAACTTCATCATTTCGATCATAGAATTCCCTGATTTTGAAGCACCGCAGATAGTATCTCAAAACTTCAGCGAGTTCTTTGCTCTCACTAATAGTTCAGAAAAAGTAAGTATCGAGGCGATAGATGACACCGGGATTAAGGTTGTGAATTTTTATTGCAAAGCGATTTCTTCGGATCAGTGGCGTATCAGTTCGGTGCAACCGCAGGGAAACATTTTCGAGGCTTCAATCCAAAAAACGGAATTGGATAAAACAGGTGTGCAGTACTTCTTTGAAGTGTCGGACATAAAAAACTACTCTTACTCCGATACGGTCACGATGCGCATCCAATTTGATGAAGGGGATATCACGCTCGATGGTCTTGATTTTGGTGGAAAGGCGGAAAACTATCAGATCATCGCCATTCCCTACTATTTAGAAAATGCTTCCATCAAATCAAATTTTGAAGATGATTTGGGAATACAGAAGGCTGATTCCTGGAGGATACTTCACTATGAAAACGGCGCATGCTGTCAGGAATATCCTGGCACCATTCAGAATTTCGAAAGAGGAAAAGGTTATTGGTTTAACCAAAAACAAAGCAACACCATTGACCTCGGTGAAGGGCAAGTGCTTTTTGATTCGTTGAGCGAGCACGTGGAAATCACACTGAACGCTGGCTGGAATCAGATTGGAAACCCCTATCCGTTTGACATCGACTGGACGGAAGTAATTTCTTATGCGGAAAACGAATCCTTATTCCAGACCGGTGTTGTATCAAATTCATTGTACGTTTTTGATCAGGGGAATTTTTCAAAGAGCACAAATTTGCCAGCTTTCAGAGGAGCTTTCATCAGCGCTGAGTCTGCAGCATCGTTGAAAATACCATTCTATGCGATGGCTGACGGAAATGGTCGTACCGCCGGGTCTACATTGGAGAATCCGCTATCAGATTCGAATTGGGAAGTAGAATTGAATTTAGTTTCGGGTGACAACACCTATAAAATGGGGGGCATTGGCATGAATCAGGAAGCCTCAATTTCAAAGGACAAATTTGACGAACTGATGGTGCCGCGTTTTGGAAACTATGTAGACTATCATATCAAACACGATGAATATTTCTATCCTTTTTTCGCAAAAGATATCGTTCCGACGAATGATCAATACTCCTGGGAGTTTACCGTGGCTTCTAATCTGGCTCATAGCAGTTCGCTTAGTTGGGACAATTCCTACTTTGGAAGGAGTGAAAAGCAATTGGTCCTCATTGACCTTGCGTCAGGTTTCGTCATCGACATGTACCAGCAGGATGCTTATGAATTCAATCTGGGTAATGAAAAGAAATTCAGGATAGCATTTGGGAGAAGGGAATTTGTAAATGAAGAGCTTTCAAAGCTTGATCCGGTAGCAGACCTACCCTACCCTAACCCATTTGCCGATCAGGTCAACATTCCGCTCCGGTTACCCGTGATGGACCAGCCGATGGAAGTTGAATTCATGGTATTCAACAACCTGGGAGAAAAAATATACACACAGCAACAAACATTTCATCAAAACAATAGCATGATCCAATGGAATGGATTGGACAACAACAGCAAACACATAAACACAGGCATATATTTTTATAAAGTAGTCATAACAAATACTGGTAAATATTTTACCGGTAAAGTAGTAAAACACTAACAACAGCATTATGAAAAGGATTTTTACACTCGGCGCAGTATTACTGGCTTTTCTCACGGCCCACGGTCAGGAGGAGGTTGCGTCTGCCACCACAGATGCATTTTACCTGGATTATTCAGGGAGGTTCACCGATCAAAAAGTCCCTGAAATCATCTGGGAGAACCCCCGGTATGACAATGAGATACTCCAGATCAGGAAGCTCGATTTAAGCATCCTGGTAAAGTCACATGCCAACCTGAACCGGCTGGATATTTTTGTGAATGACCAGGAATTGAGCAATCAGCGGGGATTTAAGGTAGTGAAGGATGAAAACAGCACCCCTTACAGCAAACGGGTAAATACTGATCTGCTGCTTTTTCAGGGCGAGAATACTATCAAAGTCACCGCAGTCGACGAAAACGGATCGATGACAACTTCGATTCGCAAAGTGCGAGTCGACATGGATGAAATGACGGCCAGCGCCTATAACAGAACAGATTATGCCGTTCTTTTTGCGACAGATGAGTACGACTCATGGGATAAGCTGGGCAATCCGGTCAATGATGCAAAAACCATCGCTGACGAACTCAAAAAAACCTATGGGTTTGAAGTAGAGATAGTAAACAACCCCACTAAAAAAGAAGTGCTTCAGGCGCTACGCAAATATTCAAAAATGACCTTCCTACCTAATGATCAACTATTTGTTTTCTTTGCCGGTCATGGTCATTTTGATCAATATTTCAACCAGGGCTACATGGTGTGCAAGGACAGTAAAAGGGAAGACGAGGAAAAGTTATCCTACATCTCCCATTCTAATCTCCGGGAAATAGTCAATAACTTCCCCTGCAAGCACGTCTTTCTGACCATAGATGCCTGCTTCAGTGGTACCTTTGACCAGTCCATTGCCAATTCCGGCCACAGGGGGTCAGAAGTGTACCAGGAACTAAACCGAGTAGAATACATTAATAGAAAACTGAAATTCAAAACACGTAAATATCTGACCTCGGGAGGAAAGGAGTATGTTTCAGACGGGCAACTCGGAGCTCACTCTCCTTTTACCAGAAAATTCCTTGAAGCACTAAGAAGTTATGGTGGTAACGACAATATCCTTACCCTAAATGAATTGAAATCCTATGTGGAGAAGATAAACCCGGAACCGCGGTTCGGCGAGTTCGGATCTAACGAACCGGGCAGTGATTTCATATTTGTTGTTAAGTGACGACTTTGTGAAACACACACAAAAAGAAAGTCAGCCTCCCCGGCTGACTTTCTTTCTTATATTTAAACCTTATGGATTATTGTGACAGACTTGCTTTCTGAACGACGGTAAGTAGTCAATGTAATATATCATCCTTGTTTTTTTCCGAATATTTTGAATTTGCCCAGGCCGATTTTTTGAAGGAAATACTGCGTGGAAACGAGCAAGACGCCCAGGCCGTATTTGGAGCTCCTAGTTAGGTTGATGGACGATGCCTCCTCGAAGTATTTGGTAGGACAGGTAATCTCCGCTATTTCGTACCCAGCAAAAAAAATCTGCGCCAACATTTGATTGTCAAAGACAAAATCGTCAGAATTTATGTTGTAATCAATAGCCTCCAGCACTTCCCTGTGAAATGCCCGGTAACCGGTATGGTACTCAGATAGCTTTTGGTTCATCAGGAGGTTTTGCGAAAATGTAAGCAGACGGTTAGCGACGTACTTATAGATCGGCATGCCTCCTTTCAAGGCACCTTTTCCTAAAATCCTTGATCCCAACACCACTTTGTACACGTCATTCGCAATGATAAAACACATCGAATGGATCAGCTTTGGGGTGTACTGGTAGTCCGGATGGAGCATCACTACAATGTCACATCCTAGCTCCAGGGCCTTATTGTAACAAGACTTCTGGTTGCCACCATACCCCTTGTTTACCTCATGTTTGACAATGTGCTTTATCCCTATCTCCGTTGCCTTGCCAACGGTATCGTCGCGGCTCAGGTCATCCACAAGTATTACCTCGTCCACAATGTCGAAAGGAATTTCCTGATAGGTCCTTTCAAGGGTCTTTTCCGCATTGTAGGCTGGCAATACAATTCCAATCCTTTTATTATTGATCATCCAGGCGAGCTGTTATTTAGAAGGGCGAAGATAAAAAACAAATCCGTTTTTTTCACCCAGATATTGGAAATAGGGATATTCGCTGGCCACCTGTTCTTTCTGATATGCTCTTGCCACGAGATAGACATCCTTGTCCACTGATCCGTCATTGGCTATTAACATCTCATTGTTGTAATAATTCGAATGCTCGGGGATTTGCTGTTTGCGGTAAAACGGTGGTGCATAACTCCTGAACAATGTCAGTATGTACACATTCTCCTTTCCTTTTTCTTCGATGAATTCAATCAATGCATTTTGGGAAATCTTTTCTATCCCCGGCGTAATAAATACAATTGCAGCATAGACATACATCAATGTGGTCCCCGCAATGACCAGCAATCTTTTTTTCAAATTACTTTTAAAGAAAAAGACCCCCGCAATGATTCCTGCCATCATGATCAGGCCAACCCCCAAATGCAACACATTCCATCCTGTTTCCGCCTGTAAATTTCCCACCACAAAAGGATCGTCAATGAGGTCAATAAAAGCGTCTTTGTTAAATATGAAAATGGGGATTAAAAAAGTAATCAATCCCAGCAATATGCCGATAAAGCCCAGCATAGCTTTTTGCCAGGTTTGGAAGGATCTTTTTCCATTCAATAAAGTGTACACAGAATACGCGGCGAGAAATGTGATCGGAAAATAGGCCAGCGATGAATAGTGAATGATCTTGGTTTTCACGATGGAAAAAAGAATCAGTACTACCCACAGCAGGATCACCATCGACAAATGAATCGTCTTTTTCGAACCACTTGGACCCAGATAACTATGCCCCTGAATGGCAAAAATCGAGGCTGGGAATACCCCAAAGAGCAGCACGACAAAATGGTACAGCGGAAAGCCGCCGTGACCTGCATCTTTTGTGTTAAACAGTCGCACCTGATAGACGATGAAATCTACCACCATGTCATATTTACCATCGATGATTTGGAGTATAAACCAAAATCCACCAACCAATGCAACTACCAGCGCATAAAGGATTATATTTTTCCAGTTGATCCCCAGCTTAAATTTCTTGAACAGCAAAAGGATAACTGCAACCAGACCAAAGACCAGCAATGCGACAGGGCCTTTGGTTAAAATACCCAGGCCAATAGCCACTGCGGACGCTATGATAAAAAGAGACTCCTTTTTTATCACGGCATCATTCACTGCCCGGACATAAAAGTAAATCCCTGAAAATATGAAGAGGTTAAACCATGGATCAATGATACCGGATTTAAAATAAAAGAAGGGAAGAATCGAGCAAGCATAGGTTATCACCCAAATCAATCCAAACTGGATGTCATACAGCTTTCTCCCTATATTAAACAGCACAAGCAGGGTAATGATCCCACATATGGCATTGGGAAAGCGCGCAGCAAATTCATTAACACCAAACATTTTCATTGAGACCACCTGCATCCAGATAAAAAGTGGCGGTTTCTCACTGAAAGGTTCAAAAAACGCCTGCACAGTAAGGTAGTCGCCTGTGACAATCATTTCCCTGGCTGATTCGGCAAAATTAATTTCGTCCCAATCGAATAAATGGACGGTCCCGATAAAAGGAATGAAAAGGAATGCAGCAGCTATGCTGATGACGAGATGGTATTTGACTAATTCACGGCTCATTGATCGCTAAACAAAATAAATGAAGCTGTCTCAAAAGTCATTCAATTTCAGGGCTTTTGAGACAGCTTTCTGGTTTTAGTTCCAATTTAAATCAATCCGCTCTCACACTGTTTCTAAAATAAACAGGCATTCAAAACGGCCGTGCAAATTAACAAAAAAACCCGGACTTAGTTACCGGGACTTTTTAAGCGATTTTCTGAATCTCAGGAAGGTCATGATAATAAAGAGGTACAAAAGGCCATTGACCACATAGGTCGTTTTAATCAGGGCCCACTCAGAGTTAAAGCCGTCGTTAACCGAATGGATATCTTGCAACGCCGACACACTTAAAAATAAAAACACACCTGACAATAAGCAGAACGCCAGTATTCCAATAAAATAATTATTAACATTTTTCATACACTTACATTTATTCTACACAATTAGAAAACGACTTGCTAAATAGCTAAGTATTTGTGGCAGAAAAATGTTTTCAATATTAAGCGAATTGTAAAGTGGGTTACAAATTCATGTCGACACTCAAGTTTTACAGAAGCAGCGGTTTTTAATAGATGACCTTTACTGCTAATATGCAGATGCAAAAAACATCTGCTATTTCTGTTTTGATCCTTCTTTCAGCTACACAGGTTTACTATTCTAATAACCTGATGAATGCCAACCAGGCGAATACAACTATTGACTCGATAAAAACAGAACTCCTGCCTTCCGAGAAAATCCCAGTTAAAACGTCTACAAAAGACGCAATCCTACTCTCTCAAAAAATGATTCGACCTCAGAAGTGCCGGTACAGCAAGCCATCCCGACGGCTGAGCCTTCAGCGATCGAAAAAGTAAAACCTGAAACGTTTTCCTGAAAGCGAGCCCATAGTTCTAAATATAAGCCCGGAAAACCGGTCAAAACACAGGCGGACTGAGGCAAAAATTATGGGTGAATAATCTACTCTACCTTCTCAAAAATTACAATATGCTTCGGTTCAAAAAGTTCCCTTTTGTCAATTAACTCCTTGAAAACGCCGGTTGCTCGAATACTGTCCGCAAAGTCACTTCTGGTAAACAGGTAAGCATCGGGATATTTTTCAAAATATGCGTAGACGCCATCCAGCGATTCAATTTTGGGGATTTC
>JBNLGG010000057.1:0-26383 GCA_050305935.1 Cyclobacteriaceae bacterium
AACCATGATCACTCAGGATCTCGATTATATTTAATTATCAACTATAAAAACAAGTATTATGCTTAAAATCAACTCTTCTAAATTATGTGTTATTACAGAATGCATAGGCAGTAGCTTCTGGAAGAAGTTACATGCCTTACTCTGTTTATTTGTTTTAAGTCTTACGTTTCATGGCCACAAAGTGGAGGCCCAATCCACAGCAAGCTATGACTGGAAGAATGTAGCCATTGGTGGTGGCGGGTTTGTTTCCGCAATAATCACCAGTAAAACCGAACAAAACCTGGTTAAACTCCGGGAAATTAACAAAAAAGAAAATAACTACTGATATGAAAAAATTTAAGCTTTTAGTATCGCTGAGTATTGTGCTCCTTTGTGTAACATCCTTGTTCGCACAAACCCCAAATTGCTTTTTAGATGATTTTGTACCAAAAAATGCAACAATCCCAATTTCAACAGCGGCAAGCAAAACTGCGAGTTCACCAACTGCAACGGTCACTTTATCGGCCGATACGCTGGGCAAAATATCCAAATATGTCTTTGGAAATGCCATAGCGTCCTGGATGGGGAATACCACAGGAGAAGCCGCATTTGTGGAAAATACCCAGTTGTTGAATCCTTCCTTGATCCGTTACCCCGGGGGAAGCTGGTCCAATATCTTTTTCTGGGATGGAATACCAACCGATCTACCCGACTCTATATACGATTCATCGGGAAATAGTGTAGAGATGTACCCTATTTCAGGAAAAAATGACTGGCCTACTACCACGGATAACTACTATATATTACGCCAGCAAACCGGTTCGCAAGGTCTTATCACTGTCAATTATGGTTATGCCCGCTACGGGTTGAGCAATGACCCGGTTGCGCAGGCTGCCCATCTGGCCGCCGATTGGGTGCGCTATGATAATGGACGCACTAAATTCTGGGAAATCGGAAACGAAAATGCCGGTCCCTGGGAAGCTGGGTGGAAGATCAACACAAGTACCAACAAGGACGGGCAGCCTGAGATCATTACCGGTCAGCTTTACGGCCAGCATTTCAGGGTTTTTGCCGATTCCATGAGAGCAGCAGCGGCTGAGGTGGGTGCAACAATATATATTGGTGCACAGGTATTGCATTACGATGGCACAACAAGCTGGAATTCGGTGGATAGAACCTGGAATTCGGGAGTGTTTAGTGAAGTTGGCGATGCTGCCGATTTCTACGTAATGCACAACTACTTTGGAACGGATGCAAACGCAGAGAATTTATTGGTGGCCGCATCAACGGAACCGAAAAAAAATATAGACTTTATTAAGCAGGATATTATTGACAAAAATGCTTTTCCCAAACCTGTGGCCATCACCGAGTATAATATAAACTATAATTCGGCCAATCCGACCATGGGACGATCATATATCAATGGAATGCAGGCTACTATCCTTTTTAATGAATTAATCAAGAATAATTTTGGATTGGGAGCAAGGTGGTTACTGGCCTCGGGTGAGGACGGAATGTTTTATCAGGGGAATGACGCAAGTTTAAGGTGGCAGCCCCGACCGGATTTCTATTATGCTTATTATACACAGAAATTTACCGGCAATCATGTAATTCCTGCTACTTCAGACAACTCGAACGTCTTAGCTTATGCTTCCAGGTTTGCTTCAGGTGAAACCGGGGTAGTACTTGTAAATAAAGCAAATACTGCCCAGGTGGTAGAAATAAATCCGGGTAGTATAGGTGTTGGACCCCAATACTATAATTATTCGTTGACTGGTGGCAACGATAATGGAGATTTTTCTTTGTATGTATCGGTAAATGGCGTGAGTGCCACAGGAACACAATGGGGCCCTCGCGAAACACTTGAGACGATTCCGGCCAATGCTTATTCAACTGGTCAAGCCATTAAATTGGACGTTCCTGCGCGGTCGGTTCAGTTTATCATGATTGATGGAGGTACTGGGGGAGGTGAGGCTACTTCCTTGCATGTACAGTCGATACTTACCGGTACGCAAAATGCAGGAAGGGGCAACAAGCTTGGTACGGCAACGGTCACCGTTTATAATGATTTGGGCACTGCTGTGAGTGGCGCTACCGTCACAGGTACATTTTCAGGGACATTCAATGAAACTGTATCAGGTACAACCGACTCTAACGGAACAGTGACTTTAATCACTAACGGGACAGCTAAGGGCAACGTAACCGTAAATTTGTGTGTGGACAATGTAACGCATAGCTCATTAACATATGCCCCCGCACAAAATGTGATTACCTGTACGGGTGCCGGGGCACGTTTTTCTGTCAGCCAGATGGATTCACGTGCCACCGAAAAAGAAGAGGAGATGAATTTTGTGATCTATCCTAACCCGTCTTCTAGTGGAAAGTTCACAGTTGTCCTTCCTGAAATTACCGGGACGGCGACTATAAGCATCTTTGACAGCCAAGGGAAATTGCTGTATCAGAAATATACGGATGGCAATAAAAAACTCGAGATCATTCAGCGCCTGAATGCAGGGGTTTACCTGGTAAAGGTAAGTTCCGATCAGCTTAATTTGACAAAGAAATTAATCGTCGATTAATAGGAGGAATGGAAAAGTGGGGATGCTGACTCCCCACTTTTCACACTCTAAAAGGAAGTAGAAAATGAGGTCAAACTTTTTGCTTTTTTGGTTTTGGTTCTTGTCGTATTTTTTGCCATGTATTGAGAAGGAAGAAACAGTAATAGAAGTTCCGGCTTTTACATTGAGTGATGACAATGGACGAAAAAGTGTAATGCCTTTCAGCCGATCCAGACTTCTTTAATCTAACGTATCAATGTAATTGATTTCTTGTAAGGAAAGTATGATCAAATTTGCATTGAAATGCTGGAAAGCTGCTTTGCATTTTCCGGTTCGGGCCGATTCATAATCCCCCCAACTCCTTGAAAAACAGATGAAATGGGTGGGAAATATTCCCCTGTCGTAATGCAACACGACGAAATCAATAACACATTTCGGCCACTAATTCGATACATTTCGACACCTCTTCGAGAAACGAATAATATATATTTGACACGTGCTCATTGAGGCTTTTCAACCGCTTTAAAGTTTTACAGATTTTTTTCTGCGATAGCACAAAAGATTGTGATGATCAATTCTATTATACTATGTGTGTTAAATGAACCGTCGATGAATTCTAATCATCATGACACACTTTGTTTTAATTCAACCTTGCAACGATAAATAAATATGCCTTAAACAAAGACGAAAGATTATGAAAAAGAATTACCCGATCCAAAATGTGCAATATGAATTACCACCGTCATTATCTGTAAAAGTATTTTTTGTAGGGCCGCAGTGTATCCGACACAAGTTTTAAGACTTAACAACGTTGAGATAGGTCATTCTCACAACCACGAAATACCTATGACTTTATGTAGATGTAAATTTTTAAAAAGTGTTTATTATGAGAGAATTCAACTTTTGTGAAAACAGAGAAAAGCAAAATATTTTTGTTTTTCTTTGTTTATTTTTCTTTGGTCTGGTATTTCAGAGTTATGAGGTTGGAGCCCAAACAGCAGAGAACTACAATTGGAAGAATGTAGCGATTGGTGGGGGTGGATTTGTGTCTGCCATTATCCCCAGTAAAACTGAACAAAACCTGGTCTACGCCAGGACTGACGTGGGGGGAGCCTACCGATGGGATACTTCCACTTCGAGTTGGGTTCCATTGTTAGACTGGGTGTCGGACGATGAAGCTGGGTACCTTGGCGTAGAGTCTTTGGCCATTGATCCTCAATCGCCCAATAAAGTATATATGCTTGTAGGTATCTCTTATTTCAACAACGGGAAAACAGCTATCCTCCGTTCAGACGATTACGGCGATACTTATACTATTACCGATGTTACCAATCAGTTCAAGACCCATGGCAATGGTATGGGACGACAAGCTGGGGAAAAACTTGTTGTCGACCCGAACAATAGCAACATTCTATACTGCGGCACGCGATGGAATGGCTTGTTTAAAAGCACCGACGCCGGTGCTACATGGAGTCGGTTGAATTCTCTTGATGTAACCACAACTCCAAATGAAAACGGGATTAGCTTTGTTGTTTTAGATGGCGGCAGTGTTTCGGGTGGTGCTACTCAAAGGATCATTGTAGGGGTTTCACGTAGTGGTAGTACAAACATGTTTCGAAGTGATGATGGTGGACTGTCATTTTCCCCCGTACCTGGCGCCACCACTACTTATATGCCACATCGGGCAGCATTGGCAAGCGACGGAAACCTGTACATCACATATGGCGACGGTGCGGGCCCACACGGGCACTGGTCAGAGCCTGAGCCCATGGAAAATGGGCAGATATGGAAGTATAATATTTCATCAGGAGACTGGACAGATATCACACCTTCAGGTTATACAAGGGCTTTTGGTGGTATCAGCGTAGATCCAAACAATCCGGACCGTGTGGTAGCTTCTACCATCAACACATATATGTCACAAGGTGGTGCCTGGGGCGACAGGATATTTCTTAGCACAAACGGGGGAACAAGTTGGATTGATGTGGTAGCCCGGGGATTTTCTATGGATCCAAATGGCGTGACATGGATTGAAGGGCACTCTATCCATTGGGCTGGCTCTGTAGAATTTGATCCTTTCGATACGGAAAAGGTTTGGGTTACTTCGGGCAATGGTATTTTTGTAAATGATAACATCAGCACCAGCGGCACCTGGCGATTTTTGGTAAAAGGGCTGGAAGAGACAGTACCACTTGGTTTGGTGAGCATACCTGGCGGCCCGGTAATCTCTGTCATCGGCGACTACGATGGTTTTAGGCATACGAATATTAACCAATACGAACCAATCCATAATCCCCAAATGGGAACCACTACGGGATTGGCAGTGGCCGCTCAAAATACCGATAAAATGGTACGTGTAGGGAACGAAATGTATTACTCTACCGACATGGGCGTCTCCTGGACAAAGTGTACAAAGAACGGCAAACACGGCCAGGTGGCCATATCGGCAGACGGAAATACCTTTCTACACTGTCCATCTGGTTCAAGTACTACTTACAGATCTACGAATAACGGAAGTTCATGGTCTGCTGTAAGCGGATTGAGTATTGGCGATGCAAGACCTTTGGGAGACCCCGTAAACTCCAATAAATTTTATGTTTATAATCCTGCTAACGGATCAATTTTGGTAAGCACAAACGGCGGCTCTTCTTTTACCGCAGCTGGTTCAGTAGCAAGCTGGGGCTCAAAAGTTATTCGTGTTGCACCCGCCAGGGAAGGCGATGTTTGGGTAGCGCTAAATGGAGGTGGCCTGACGAGATCCACCAATTCAGGCCAGTCATTTTCTGCGATAAGCGGGGTAAGCTACTGTGGCGCTGTTGGTTTTGGGAAGGAGACATCAGGTAGCAGCTATCCCACCATTTATATATGGGGTACAGTGGGTGGTGTGCGGGGACTTTACCGCTCAACCGACGAAGCAGCTTCCTGGATGCGTGTAAATGATGATGCTCATGAGTATGGCGGCCCAGGTAACGGGCAGTTTGTAGTAGGTGATATGAACGTTTTTGGACGTGTGTACATGAGTACTGCTGGTAGGGGAGTCATTTATGGTGAGCCTGAAGGAGCTTCCCCTGTAGATCCCCCTATTGATCCGCCGGTTGTGAGTTCCATTAAAAATGACGATGAATTGAAATTTGTCATCTACCCTAACCCTGCCTCTAACGGAAAGTTTACAGTGAACCTGCCAGCAATCGACGGAATGGCGACCGTTACCATTTTTGATGTGCAGGGCAGGTTACTTTACCAGCATTATACAGATGGAAGTAAAAAACTGGAACTCGATCAGCGCTTAAACGCAGGAGTATATCTTATTAAGGTAAGCTCTGATACACTCGATATTACAAAGAAGTTGATTGTTAATTGAAGGGAGGAATGAAAAAATAGAGACGGTTGTCTAACGGTTTGGGGAGTACGCGATTTCATAAACATAATACTCAAACCGTCAGACGTGGACTAAGAAGAGCAATATATTTGTAACTATAAATTTTATAACATGAAGTCAAATTTTTTATTTTTTGCGGTTTTAATTCTTTTCGGGATCACGGTTTTTGTATCCTGTAAGGAAGGGGGCGAAGCAGTTCCAGTACTTACTGTTTCGTCTGGTGAGATTTCTTTTTCGGCAGAGGGCGGAGATACCACAATCACAATTACATCTAATGATCAATGGATTATTAATAATTCTGCTTCTTCCTGGCTTCAATTGAGCCAGACAAGTGGGAATAGTGGGAGTACGACTGTTCAATTGACTGTAGAGTCAAATACCACCGGTTCAAAGCGATCCGCTGTATTGGATGTTTCCTCGTCAAATGGCCAGGCCAGGCGTGTCAAGGTGTCCCAGGACTTTATGTATGTGGTACCTTCTATATATCCTTCGTACAATACATCACCCCAAGCACCGGACGCAACAGGGATGAGCAGCAACGCGGTGGAACTGGCAGCTAAAATGAAATTGGGCTGGAACATCGGTAATACCATGGAAGCTCCCGGAGTAACAGCGTGGGGTAATCCTGCCATCACGGAGGATTACGTGAAAGCTGTAAAGGAGCAAGGATTTAATGCTATTCGAATTCCTTGTGCCTGGGACTGGGATTGGAGAGAGGATTCCCCTTGGGCTGGGGATAATATCCATATTGAAGATTACAAGACAGCCCGCATTAAAACCGAATGGCTTGACCGCGTAAAAGAAGTGGTTGGTTATTGTGTCAATAACGATATGTACGTACTTCTGAATATTCATTATGATGGTGGCTGGCTTGAGCATAACTTTACACCGGAAAAAAAGGACTCTGTGAATGCCAAGCAAAAAGCTTACTGGGAGCAGATAGCAACAGCCATGCGCGATTTCGATGAGCATCTGATGTTTGCCAGTGCCAATGAACCGGCTGTCAATACAGCAGAAGAGATGGAAGCCCTTCATTCTTATCATCAAACGTTCATTAATGCAGTCCGCTCCACAGGTGGAAGAAACAGCTACAGGGTGCTTGTAGTTCAGGGACCCGGCACAAATATTGAAAAGAGCAATGTGCTGATGGATATGCCTACAGATGAGATTGAGGGCCGTTTGATGGCTGAGGTGCATTTTTACTCTCCTTCACAGTTCTGCATCTTGATGGATGGCGACGCAAGCTGGGGCAAAATGTTCTACTACTGGGGCGCCGGGCACCACTCAACAATTGAGCCCGACCGAAATCCCACCTGGGGAGAAGAGGATGAAGTGGACAAATCTTTTAGTTTGGCAAAGACGAAGTTCGTTGATAAAGGAATACCGGTAATATTGGGTGAGTATGGAGCATACAGGCGTGATAATAATAAATATGTCCCTCAAGATCTGGAAACACACAATGATGCAGTCGATTATTGGATCACTTATGTGACAAAAAAAGCACTTGCCAATGGTTTAATTCCATTCTGGTGGGATACAGGTGTTGCAATTGATAGGTCAAATTACACAATAAAAGATCAACGGACGATTGATGCCATTATAGCAGGCAGTAAATAGAATCTCTGAATTGCTCAACCTCCAAGGTTTTTTAAAACCTTGGAGGTTTAATTTGATAAAACCACTCAAAATATATAAATGAAATATGCTTTTATAATCATTCTTACCTTTTTGACAACCTGTTCACTCTTCTCCCAAGAATCAAAAGGAAAGCTTTCCGAGCGGGAGATCAATATTGATTTCAATACCGAAAAAGGTCTTTTAAACACCATGTTTAGGGAGTGTGTAGGGGCCGGTCGTGCCAACGAAGGTTTGCGTGCCGACTGGCAGCAGCAGTTGGCTTATGTAAAAGATGAGTGTGGCTTCAAATACATCCGTATGCACGGGCTGCTTACCGACGACATGGCGGTTTACAAAGAAGATAGAAACGGAAATCCGGTGTACAACTACATGTATATAGATGCACTGTTCGATTTTTTGCTGAGTATAGATATCAAACCATTTGTTGAGTTGGGTTTTATGCCCAATGCGCTAGCCAGCGGAGATCAAACTGTTTTTTGGTGGAGAGGGAATGTGACGCCGCCAAAGGATTACGATAAGTGGGGAGCGCTTATAAAAGACCTCGTTCAACATTTTACAGAGAGATACGGTGAGGACGAGGTGAAAACCTGGTATTTCGAAGTCTGGAATGAACCTAACCTTTCGCCGGGATTCTGGACCGGGACTCAGGAAGAATATTTTAAGTTATATGAGTATGCAGCAAGGGCTGTTAAAAGTGTTAATCAGGACTATCCAGTTGGAGGTCCGGCAACTGCTGGCGCTGCCTGGGAACCCGAATTCATCGAATTTTGTGAAGAAAAAAATGTGCCGATCGATTTTATAAGCACGCATTCTTACGGTGTCAAACAGGGATTTCTGGATGAATATGGTCAGTCAGGTACAGTGCTTGCCAAAGATGAATTTGCAGTGAGTGCCGATGTAATTCAGTCGCGTCAGGAAATTGCCAATTCTTCAAGACCGGACCTGGAGCTTCACTATACGGAGTGGAGCGCCTCCTATACTCCGGCAGATCCGATTCACGACAGCTATCATGAAGCTGCCTATGTGCTGCAAAAACTGAAACAGGTAGGCAATGCAGCAAACTCCATGTCGTACTGGGTATTTACAGACATATTTGAAGAGCCTGGCCCTCGTTTTGAACCATTCCATGGAGGTTTTGGTATCCTGACGACCCAGGGGATCAATAAGCCCATTTTTTACGCCTATCAGTTTTTAAATCGACTGGGAGAGACCGAATTGGTCAACAACGATGCTACTTCCTGGGCATGCAAGGATTCTAACGGAGATGTCCAGTTGTTGGCCTGGGACTATACTTATACCCTTCCGGATTCTGTAAACAACCAGCAATACTTCATTCGCGATCTACCCGCAAGATCGAAAGGTAAGCTGAAAATAAACATTGCCGGAGTGCCGGAAGGCAACTATTCGCTTGAAGTCTACAAAGTGGGATACCGGAGCAATGATGCCCACACAAGCTATGTGGATTTGGGCAGGCCGTCGCAACTTTCAAGGCAACAGGTAGAACAAATCAAAAAATTAAACGATGGTTCTCCGGTCTCATCTGAAACAGTAAAAATAAAAGCGGGATCGACATTTTCCAGGGAACTGGATATTTGTGAAAACGATGTTTTCTTTTTGAATTTAATAAAACTTTAAGTTGCGATTGTATTTTTGATTTTTTTAAAAACAAACGAATAAAATATGATGAAATACCGTTTACGAACATTGCTTCTGTTTCTTTCATTTTTTCTTTTTCAGGTAGTTGCTCATGCTCAAATCAAGTTGCCAAAAGTATTTGGCGACAATATGGTTCTCCAAAGAGGATTGAAAATCCCGATTTGGGGAAATTCTATACCCAACGCGCTTATAACTGCTGAGTTGGGAAATGTGAAAGCGACGGCAAAAGCCGATCAAGAGGGAAAATGGACCGTTCATTTGCCGAAGTTCAAAGCAGGTGGTCCCTATACACTGAAAATTTATGAAAAGGAAAAACCGGGTGATGGCATCGAGTTGAATGGGATTCTCATTGGGGATGTTTGGCTGGCTTCCGGACAATCGAATATGGAATGGCAGGTACAGCAGTCCAAAGATGCCAGTGAGGAAATTGCAGATGCCAATTTTCCTCAAATACGTTTTTTGGTTGTCGATCACAATAAACAGATAAAGCTTCAGTCAGATATTGTTTCTGGCAAATGGGAAGTATGTGATACTGCAAATGTGAAGGGCTTTTCAGCGGCAGCTTACTTTTTTGCCCGCAAAATTCATCTGGACGAAAAGGTTCCTGTGGGCATTATTCAAAGCACCTGGGGTGGTACGCCCATAGAGGCCTGGACCAGCAGGGAAATGTTGCTTACTTCACCCATTACCAGGGAAAATACGCTCAGTATGGATACCCTTACACTGGAGGCGGAAGACCTCAAGGCCGACAGCCTGAGCTGGGTACGCATTTGGGAAATCGTATATAATCCGCAGGATAACGCGGACAAAATTTTCACTGCTGTGGATTATGATGATGCCGACTGGACAGCAATTGATATGCCCAATGTGCTAAAGGATTTTGGGATTGGAGATTATGAAGGGATGGTTTGGCTGCGGAAAAAGATATCGCTGCCTGAATCCTTTGCCGGAAAAGATCTTACCATTAACCTTGGCCATCCGGAAATGACTTATTCGCTTTATTTCAATGGTAGGGAGATATGCAAGAATGTTTGGTATTCTGATTCCACTCATTCTTATACGATTCCAGCCAGCCTGGTACAGCAGACAGGAGAAAATGCGATCGCTGTAAGAGTAGCCATGCTCTGGGGTGGTGGCGGTTTGAATCCCCCGGCAGATGATCTTTATATTGGCGAGGGTGACTCCCGCATTTCATTAGCAGGGAAATGGTCGTATAAGAAAGACCTTGAACCCTCTTTTCCGGAAATACTCAACTATCAGTACCGTCCCACGGTGCTTTTTAATACCATGATAAATCCACTTATTCCCTATGGCGTCAAGGGAATTATCTGGTACCAGGGTGAATCGAATGCGGAACAAGCCTACAATTATCGGGAATTATTTCCCATGATGATTACAGACTGGAGGCAACGCTGGCAGCAGGGTAATCTTCCGTTTTTATTCGTTCAGTTGGCCAATTTCATGGAAAGAAAACCACTTCCTTCTGAAAGTGAATGGGCCGAATTGAGAGAGGCGCAAACAATGACATTGTCTCTACCTAATACAGGAATGGCTTGTGCGATTGATATCGGAGAAGCTGGTAGTGTTCATCCCCTTAACAAACAGGAAGTTGGCCGCCGCCTGGCATTAATTGCCAATAAAATGGTGTACAAGAAAGATGGAATTATATCCGGCCCGATGTATAAAACCTATCGAACCGAAGGAAATCGCATCCGCATCAGCTTTTCGAGTGTTGGTTCGGGTCTTTTAACGAAGGATGGAAAAGAAGTAAAGGGTTTTGCGATTGCTGGGAATGATAAACAGTTTCATTGGGCAAAAGCAGTAATTGAAGGCGATGGGGTTGTCGTTTATTCCGATGAAGTAGCCGAACCTGTAGCGGTACGATATGCATGGGCAGATAATCCTGAGTGCAACCTCATTAATTCAGAGGGATTGCCTGCCGTGCCTTTCAGGACTGATGATTGGAAAGGAATTACTCAAAAATAAAGCTAGGCATGCAAGTTATAAGAACTAAATCGATAAGTGAATATGAATCCGAGGATTTCTCCATGGTGCACGGAAGAATCACTAAGTCACCTCTGTCTTCGGACTTCGGTCTTCCAACTTCGGACTTCCAACTTAAACTATAAATTCATGAAAAACACTTTACTAAAAATTACAGCATCTCTGGGCATTGCGATCTTTTGTACGGCATCACTTTTTGCACAAGATACGAATTGCTTTTTAGAGGATTTTGAACCCAAAACTGCCACGGTCCCAATTTCAGAAGCGGCAGAAAAAACAGCGAATGCTTCAACCGTAACGGTCACTTTATCGACCGATACACTAGGTAAAATATCCAAATATGTTTTTGGAAATGCGATGGCGGTTTGGATGGGAAATAACACAGGTGAAGCCGGATTTGTGGAAAATACCCAGTTGCTGGATCCATCGTTAATCCGGTTCCCGGGAGGAAGCTGGTCCAATATCTTTTTCTGGGATGGAAACCCAACCGATATTCCTGACTCTGCTTACGACTCATCGGGAGAAAGGGTGAAGTTTTACGCTATTTCAGGAAAGAATGACTGGCCCACTACAACGGAGAACTACTACAAATTACGTGAGCAAACGGGTTCACAAGGCCTTATCACGGTCAATTATGGCTATGCCCGTTATGGCTTGAGCGATGACCCTGTTGCGCAGGCAGCTCACCTGGCGGCCGATTGGGTGCGCTATGATAACGGACGAACTAAATTCTGGGAAATCGGAAATGAAAACGCCGGTCCCTGGGAAGCTGGGTGGAAGATTGATACAGATGCCAATAAGGATGGCCAGCCCGAAATTATCACCGGTCAGCTTTACGGACAGCATTTTAATGTTTTTGCCGATTCCATGAGAGCGGCAGCGGCTGAGGTGGGCGCAACCATATATATCGGTGCACAGGTATTGCACTTTGATGGTACGACGAGCTGGAATTCAGTGGATCATACCTGGAATGAAGGGGTTTTTAGTGAAGTTGGCGATGGCGCCGATTTCTATGTAATGCACAACTATTTTGGAAACGATGCAAACGCAGGGAATTTATTGTCGGTTGCAGCTACTGACCCAAAGAAAAACATCGACTTTATTAAGCAGGATATTATTGACAAAAATGGTTTTCCTAAACCTGTAGCCATCACTGAGTATAATGTGAATAGCAATTCCGCCAATGAAACGATGGGACAATCATATATCAATGGAATGCAGGCTACGATCCTGTTTAATGAATTAATAAAAAACAATTTTGGATTGGGCGCGAGGTGGCTGCTGGCCTCGGGAGAGAATGGAATGTTTTATCAGGGGAATGACGCAAGTTTAAGATGGCAGCCACGGCCGGATTTCTATTATGCTTATTATACACAGAAATTTACGGGCGATCATGCCATTCCCGCTACTTCAGACAACTCGAACGTTTTAGCATATGCTTCCACGTTTGCTTCCGGTGAAACGGGCGTCGTGATTGTAAACAAAGGGAAAGCTGATCAGGTGGTAAAAATAGACCCACAGACCATAGGATTTGGAGATCAATACTACAACTATTCCTTAACCGGTGGCACCGATAATGGTGATTTTTCTTTGTATGTATCTGTTAACGGTGTGAGTCCCACAGGAACACAATGGGGGCCACGCGAAGCGCTTGAGACGATTCCGGCAAAGGCGTATTCAATTGGAGCATCCATTAAATTGGAGGTACCCGGGCGGTCGGTTCAGTTTGTCATGATAGGAGCAGGAAACAACAGCCTTCCACAAGTGACATCGCTTGCCAGTGAACTGGAAAATGAAGCGGACCTGTTGAATTATCCGAACCCATTCGCTGACGTGACGACCATTCGATTCAAAACGCAATCAAATGAATTGGTTGCATTGGAAATATTTAATCATGCAGGGAAGAAAATTTCCACCCTGATCAATAAAGAATTGCCTTCAGGAACACATCAAATTGATTTTAATGGAACTTCATTGCCTGCCGGATTGTATTTTTATCAATTAAAGGTTGGGAATAATTCAACGACACGAAAGATGATCCTTGAAAGATAAAGCAAAGGGCTTTTAAAGGGATAGTCTTATTACACTTTTGAAAGACAAATTATGATACATTTTAAAAAACTTTTTTTGTGCCTGATGTTTTGTTGTTTTGGAATGGGTGCGGTGCTGGCGCAAAACGTTACAATAGCCATTGATGTCACTAAAGGAAATACGGCAGTTTCACCTTACATTTATGGAGCCAATAATTGGTTTGATAAGTCGGCGCAATTTTACAAAGATGTCGGGTTGCGTTTTGCCCGAATGAACGGGGGCAACAATGCCACCAAATACAATTGGCGAAAAAAGATCTCATCACATCCCGACTGGTATAACAATGTGTATACGAACGATTGGGACGCAATGGCGCAAAACATTGATGGCAACTATCCAGATATGCAGGGAATGTTTGCATTTCAACTACTTGGGCGGGTAGCTTCCAGCACAGAAAACAATTTTAACGACTGGAGTTATAATCAATCGCAGTACTGGGAAGGCGTAAATCAGAATTTAGCGGGAGGTGGTGTTCCCAACACCAGTGGGACCAATCCGGGTAAAGCTGCCGTGGAAGGTGATATAGATCTTTACACACAGCCTTGGCCGGCTGATTCTTCTGTTGCCATTCTCGATCATTGGTTCGGCCCAGGCGGGCTGGGTTTAAATAAGAGTCAATTTATATACTGGAACATGGACAATGAAGTGGATATATGGGATGGAACACACGATGATGTAATGCCTACCCTGATTTCTGCTTCCGCTTTTATGGACAGGTACATTGAACTGGCAAAAAAAGCCCGAGCAAAATTCCCCGAAATCAAACTCTGTGGGCCGGTGACTACCAGTGAATGGCAATGGTACAAATGGGGAAGTGAAAGTATAAATGTAGACGGCAAGTACTATTCCTGGCTGGAATATTTTATTAAACGATGCGCCGATGAAGAGAAAGCGTCCGGCATAAGGGTGCTAGATGTGCTGGACCTTCACAATTATCCCTGGGCATCCACTGATGAAGAGATACTTCAGCTTCACCGCATATATTATGATGAGACCTATGATTATCCCGGAGCCAATGGAGTGAAAACCATTAATGGAGGCTGGGACAATACACAGACGAAAGAATATATTTTCAAGCGGATTGAAGATTGGCTGGCATTGTATTTCGGTGCTGATCATGGTATAACGATGGGTATCAGCGAATGGGGCCCCACTGCCACAAATCCGAATGTTTGTGCGGTGGTGTATGCATCAATCCTGGGAACATTTGCTAACCATGGAGTAGAATTATTTTCTCCATGGTTTTGGGAGGAAGGTATGTGGGAAACATTGCACCTGTTTAGCCGGTATGCAAAGGATTACAGCGTTTCTAGCACTTCTTCTCTGGAAAACACAGTATCAGCTTACACTACAGTGAATGGAGCAGCCGACTCAATGACAGTGATCATTGTAAACCGTGACATGAATGCTGCGCGAAGCGTAACAGTGAATTTGAATGGGATTTCCGTACCGGATGGAGGCTACGAAACCTTGCAATTGTCTTCTTTGCCCTCAACAGAAACCTTTAAGTCCCACACGGATAACGCATTAATAACAAACACAATAGGGGTGAGCTCAAATTCATTTACCCTGTCCGTACCAGCCCTTTCTATAACAGCGGTATTGTTAATTCCACAGCCGGGGGAACTACCGAAAATTACCGGAATAAAAGATTTGCCAGACCTGGGGGACGACATAAGGATCTTCCCAAACCCAGTTTCCGATCATCTGTCGGTAAATATAAAATCGAAGATTGCTGAGCAGTTGGAAATGGCGGTATACGACCGGAGTGGCCGCAAGCTACTATTCTCGCGCAAATATTATGATGGAATTTCACCCATTTTTGTGAATACATCCAAACTCCCGGGTGGACTTTATGTATTGCAGGTGAGAAGTTCTACCGGTACTTCCATTGGGAAATTTGCTGTTAGCAGGTAAAATGGCCTACGGATTCCATAAAGAAAATATCACTCAAATCCGAATGATAAGATAATCAATGATACTAAAACGAATTTCTCTTTTTACACTTCTTTTGGTTTTTCATACTGGCATGATGTATGGCCAAACCACTTTCAAAAACCCGATAATTACAGGTATGAATCCCGACCCCAGTATATGCAGGGTCGGCGACGATTTCTACCTGGCGACTTCTACTTTTGAATACTTCCCTGGATTACCTATATATCATAGCAGGGATTTGGTTCACTGGAAACTCATAGGTCATGCATTAGACAATAAGACCAACTGCCCTTTAATGGGAGCCGGTTCTTCAGGCGGTAATTATGCCCCGGCAATCCGCTATAACAATGGCACCTTTTACGTGGCTTGCACCAATTATGGCGGTGAGGGATCGCAGGGAGTCTTTTATGTAACGGCAACCAATCCGGCAGGTCCCTGGTCCGATCCCGTCTGGATCGGCAACTGGTATGTCGACCCTTCCATGATGTTTGCCAACGACAGCATGTATTGGGTGAGTCCTGATAATAAAGGAGGTTTCATGGTGGGAACTTTTGATTCGGAGGCCAAACAATTCATCAAGCCCCTACAACTGGTTGCTTCCGGTTTAGGCGGTTCATCTCCTGAAGCGCCACATATGTATAAGATAAACGATCATTATTACCTGATATCTGCCGAAGGTGGTACTGGATATGAGCATCGCTCAGTGATACAACGTAGCAAATCGCCCTACGGGCCTTTTGAAGCCAGCCCTTACAACCCTGTAATTTCTAATATGAATAACCCCGAAAGTCCCTTTCAGGCCATCGGGCATTCTGATTTGGTTCAGCTCCAGGATGGCAGTTGGTGGCTGGTATGCCTGGGAATCCGGCCAAAGGGTGGAAAGCATCAACACCTGGGGAGGGAAACGTTTCTTGCCCCGGTTACCTGGACAGATGATGGCTGGCCCATTGGCGGCGACACAGGGGTGATGTTGGAAGAATTTCCTGTTCCCAATCTCCCAGAGCATATTTGGGAAAAAGAACCAGTACGAGACGATTTTAACAGTGAATCCTTGAACCTTTCCTGGACTTTTCTCAGAAATACCCACGATGCAGATTGGTCGCTTAGGGAAAGACCGGGCTACCTAAGGCTCAAAGGTTCAAAATACAGCTTCAAAGAAAAAGACTCACCTGCATTTGTAGCCCGCCGACAGACAGCCTTTAATATGGTGGCTTCGACAAAGCTCAGCTTCGTTCCCGAAGCTCCCAATGAAGAGGCAGGCCTGGTGATCCGTGGTAACGACAGCAATCATTTTGATTTAGTCATTACTGTGAGGGACGGCAAGCGGGTCGTGATGTTCAGGAAATACCTTCGGGACCAGGAATCGGAAATTGAATATAAGCCGATTTCAGAAGGGGACATTGTGTTACGAATCAGTGCTACGGAGCTGCAATATAAATTCTGGGTACAGGAAAAAGGAAAGGAAGCTGTGCTGGTCGGAACGGCTGCAACGAAAGATATCTCCACGGAAAAGATAGGCGGTTTTACCGGTGTCTTTATTGGAATGTATGCCTCAGGAAATGGAAGTGCAAACACTAGTCATGCTGATTTTGATTGGTTTGATTTTGAGGAAGATCCGGCTGTACCCTACAAGTGGTAAACTAGTCGGCAAAATCAATGAATCAAACTTTTTCTTCCGATGGCCAACCTATTAAAACGAGAAAATTAATAATTGAGGTCTTCAAAAAGCCTCCTTTTAAAGAACGCTTAGGCAAAGAGGATTTGAAAAATAAAATGAAAATGATAATGAAAATGAAAATGGGAATGAAAACCAAACTCCTTGGTAAATCAATGTTAGGGGCTCTTTTGTGGGTCGCCACTCTAACATCATGCGGAAATACAGATAATGTTGAACCACTATTGGATGTTTCTACAAAATCGGTCTCGTTACCAGCGGAAGGGGGTACAACGGATATAACAGTTACGAGTAACGACAAATGGAGTATTGTCAATTCTGCTTCCTCCTGGCTGCAATTAAGTCAATCCAGTGGCAATAGTGGTGGCACGAAAATTCAGTTGACAGCAGATCCAAATAGCACTGGTTCAACGCGCTCTACCATATTGGATGTCTCCTCGCAAAATGGCCAGGCCCGTAGGGTCACAGTTTCACAGGTTTCGCAGGTTGATCCGATTGCACAGGATCCCAATTTTTACATCTTTCTTTGTTTCGGACAATCAAACATGGAAGGTCAGGGAGCAATTGAAAGTCAGGACAAGACAGTAGACATTCGTTTTAAGGTTCTTCAAGCAGTTCAATGTACTGACCGGGATTTGGGAACCTGGAATACCGCCGTTCCTCCATTATGTCAATGCGGTACAGGTCTGTCACCTGCGGATTATTTCGGACGAACATTGGTGGCCAATCTACCGGATAGTATTACCGTTGGTGTTATCAATGTAGCTGTAGGTGGATCCGACATCAGGTTGTTTGACAAAGATCTTTATGAGACTTATACTTCCGCTACTTCTGCAGAGTGGTATCAGTCAAAAATACGCGCGTATGACGGTAATCCACGTCAACGACTGATTGATTTGGCTAAAGAGGCACAAAAAGTAGGCGTTATTAAAGGTATGCTTTTGCATCAGGGAGAGACAAATACAGGTGATTCAAACTGGCCATCTTATGTGAAAAAAGTCTATGATGAAATGTTAACCGACCTTTCTCTAAACGCTGATGCCGTACCTCTTTTAGCAGGAGAAGTATTTTCGGGTGATGAAAATTGTTGTGGTACCTTGATGAATCCTATAATTAACAAGTTACCAGAAACAATACCTACAGCACATGTCATTTCTTCAGAGGGTTGTACAGGTCAGGATGCCGCCCATTTTGACTCAGAGGGGTACAGAATATTAGGAGAGCGATATGGTGTTAAGATGCTTGAGCTATTGAAGTAAGGAGCGAGGATGATAAAGAAATGTGGAATGTGAACCATTAGATGTAAACACTATGAAAAACATCGTGAAAAATAAAAGACTGATACTCATTGTAATTTCTATCATTTTTACTTTCAATCTGAGTGCTCAAAAATTGTACGTAGGAGCCAATTACCACCCACATGATGATAAGAATGTTGAAAAAATAAAAAAGGACATTGAGTTAATGAAAGCTGCGGGGTTCAACGTTGTCCGTATGGGGCATTTGGCCTGGGATAGCTATGAACCGGCAGAAGGCCAATTTGACTTTGAGTGGTTTGATGAGGTAATGGATCTGATGGCAGAGGCAGAAATTGACGTGATCCTGGACATAGCCGTACGCCCCGCGCCAATATGGTTACACCACAAGTTTCCCTCTGTTGACGTGGTAGATGAGCGAGGAAATGTACTTTATCCTAACCACCGGTACATGGACGATGTAGGTGATCCCAACTACCAAAAATATGCCTTGAGATTTACTGATGTGATTTCAAAACGCTATGCAAAACACCCAGCATTAGTTGCATTCGGGATTGACAATGAATCCGGTGATGGCCCCATTTCCTATTCAGAAACCGTGAGACAAAGGTTCATTGTCTGGCTCAAAAACAAGTATGTCACCCTTGATGAACTAAACGATGCCTGGGCTACACATCGCTGGTCAAGAAGGCATAATGACTTTCAGGAAATTGGACTTCCGGTTTCTGCCTATCCTAATGATGTGCCCGAAAGGCTGCTTGATTTTCGTCGTTTTATCTCCGATGAAGTGAATGGCTTCCTTTTCAAGGTGATGGATAAGGTAAATGAGAATGCACCCGAAGCCCTGCTCAATACTAACGCCTGGTACTATAGCCGTCTGAAGTATTTTGATTATTCTGAGATCGCCTATTCCGGAAAAATGACCCGGGAAGGCTGTGGCTTTTATCCTGGAAATTCCTTAACCACTAACTGGGGGGTGATGGGCGCTTTGTTCGGGATATCGCGTATTCAATTTGAGAGCAAAAATCCATTCTGGTGCAACGAGTTTACCACCATGACTGCCACGCCCAATTCGATCAGAAAATCGGCTTATGCCACGCTGTTGTATGGGAACCAGATGGTGTGTGGCTGGACCTGGCAAAGCATGTGGGCCGGTGAAGAACAATACCTGGAAGGCTTGCTCGATTGGGACGGTGGCACCAACCGCAAGTATGATGAATACAAACAAATAGCCACGGAATTTAAGAAGATAGAAAAGTACTTTCCCTATCAGCTAAAAGCGGAAGTAGGACTGGCCTATTCCTTCCCCAGCCAGATAGCCAGCAGGGATTATCCCAAACAACACGACAACCAGCTCCAATCCTGTTTCGGCATCTTTTACTTTAGAAACATGGATGCGCGAATTGTGGAAATATCCCAAAGTACTTTGGACTATAAACTATTGATTGTTCCCGGAGTATCCGTAATGGACGAAACCTCGGCCAACAAGATCCGCGAATTTGTGAAAAATGGTGGTACTGTGATCATGACCAGCCATTCGGCATTATTGGATGAAAGAGGGCAGGTATTTAAATCCACGCACCCAGGCCGCCTCAGCGATGTTTTCGGGATAAGAGTAGCCGGTTATGAAGAAACTGAAGCCTTCAATGAAATCTCACGAAAGTCATACAAAGGCAAAAAGCTTGAATTTACCTATAAAGGAAAGGCTTTTGACACAGAAGCCGCACGGTTTGAAATCATCGAATCTAAAGGCGCGCAGGTACTTGGCAGCATCACCAGCCTGGACAAAGACTACCCGATCATGACTTCCAATAAATATGGCAAGGGCCGGGCAATTTATGTTGGCCTTCCAGCCGATGGTAGTGTACTCAATCCTCTGCTGGATGAACTGATCAATGAGCTGGAAATCAAAAAAGGACCCGAGGTACCTTCGGGAGTCATGGCTAGGCAGATAGACAAAAACCATTACCTATACCTGAATGTGAGCGGTGAGGCGAAGGAGATTCCAATGAAGGAAAAATCAAAGAGTGTCCTTTTTAATAAAGACTATTCAGGTAATTTTACTCTTGCCCCTTATGAGCCGGAGTTTATTGAATTGAAATGAGTCGTACTGTAAAGAAATGAGATCGTCTTGATGTAGTGCCAGGTAAGATTTTGAAACAAATAAAAACACATGAAAAAGAATTATACAAATTACTATTTTTTACTGGTCCTGTTAAGCATTTTCCTGCTTCCAATGCGCTCCAATGCGCAGGAAGAAACTTTACAAGTGGGGGCTATCACCAGGAAAATGATCGTACATGCACCTTCGGGTATTGAAGAAAACAGACCTCTGGTCATTTCTATGCATGGCTTGAATCAAACCATGTATGACCAGGTGAATCAGACTCAGATTGGCTCGGTGGCGGATGCCAATAAATTTGTGCTCGTTTATCCGCAAGCCATTGACAACTCCTGGCAGCTTTGGGGGACCGGAGATACGGATTTTATCCTGGCTATCATTGATGAAATGTATGATCGTTACGGCATCGACCGTGACAGGGTGTACTTGAGTGGATTTTCTATGGGAGGTATGATGAGCTATTACGCGATGACCCAAATTGCCGATAAAATTGCGGCGATTGCGCCAGTTAGCGGCTTTCTTATGGATGGCCCCAATACTAACAGCTCGCGCCCTGTTCCAATCATCCACATACATGGCGCGGACGATGACTTCGTCCCCCATAGCCGGGTGCAGGAATGCATGGATGCCTGGATCGAAAGAAATGGCTGTCCTACTACAGCGGAAGTGACAGATCCCTATCCTTCAAATAAACCCTCCTCTACATCCAAAAAGTATTACTGGGGTCCAGGTGATGAAGGTGTAGAGATGGTTTTTATAAGTGTGGGAAGCGTGGGGCATTGGTATTCCGAGAATCCAAATGAAGTGTTCAGTAGCCAGGAAATATGGGACTTCCTAAAGAAATTCTCCCTCAAAATGGGAGTTCCTCTATTTGAGTACGCCTCCGTCACCGATGATAATCCTAAGCAGGTCAAAGTAGTGCTGAGTGAGTCGATCGCGGATTCAGCCGATTTCCACGGTTTTATAGTGAAGGTTGACGGAAATGTGGAAACGATCGATAATGTTGTGTTGGGGGATGCCAAAGAGTTGGTAATTAATCTGGCAAACGGAATATTGAAGGACAACGAAGTCACACTGGCATATGCAAACGGAAACGTTGCGTCCACGTATGGAAAAGGGCTCATGAACTTTGGGGACACACTGGTAGATAATCTCCTTAAAGGCGCCTCACCGAGGTTGGTTGAAGTGGCAGCAGTTGAAGGAGGTGATGCCCTTCTGGCAAAGTTCAATATGAAAATGCAGGTGCCTTCAGACGCTTCTTCCCTCACCTTACAGGCAGAATACAATGGGTCAATGAGCATTCCTGTTCTCCCGGGTTCTTTTTTCAACGATGACTCCACTGTATTGTCATTTCCGTTGGATGAATTGGTATACCGGGATTATGAGCTTCTTTTTAGTTATGCAGGCAGCAATGTTGTTTCAAAGGATAACGGTTTGTTGAAAACTGTTTCTGATTTTCCGGTAACGAACAATTCCAACGGCTTGCCGGTGCATGTTAATACCGGTAAAATACAAGCAGATGGCATCACACTCGTGCTGGAATTTTCAAAACCAATGATGCTGGAGTATGCGCAATTAGATCATTTCGATCTAAAGAAAAACAGTGAGAATGTGACTTTTAAAGATTATTCTATTACAAACAATGCTATCGAATTTACATTATCCGAGGGAGTGCATTTTGGCGATGCAGTAACGATTAGCTATACGCCGGGCGATGTAACGGCGGCTGATAAAGGCCCATTGGAAGCATTTACTGATTTGACCATCGAGAACCTGACAGGTGAAGCTGAGTGGATCGAAGTACCAGGTAAGATTGAAGCAGAAGATTATGCAGTTAAATCCGGTATGCAAACCGAAGAAACCGGTGATGAGGGTGGGGGACTAAATTTGGGCTATATCGGAGATGGCGACTGGGTGGAATATGCCATTGAAAACAACTCGGCGGAGTCTGCTTTCCAGGTTACATTTCGTGTTGCTTCACAGGGGCCGGACAACGGAGGAATCGTTGACTTTTACATTGACGGTGTAAACGCTGGAAATGTCACGCTTCCGGTGACAGGTGGCTGGCAGGTGTACCAGTCAGTCATCAAAGACATTAGCATTAGCCAGGGGAAACACTATTTAAAAGTCGTCGCCACAAAGGCCGGTTTCAATCTGAACTACCTCGAAATTGATCAGGAAGTAACCGGGATGGGCGGGGAAACTATTGAGGATAGTTTAGTAAATATCTATCCAAATCCCGCCAAGAACAGGATAACCATCCAATCCAGGGATTTTTCTTATGATAAAGTGGAATTGATTGATATGACCGGGAATGTTGTTTCGCTGGAATTCACCTCCATGGGATCAGAAATTCAACTACCGGCAAATCTTGTAAATGGTGTATACCTGGTCAAAATCAGCAGTGGAAATCAATATCGAATAAAGAAAATTATAGTACAAACTGAAAAATAAAAGACGCTTGTGAATTTATCCTGCCAACCAGCCCTTCAGGTTTTTGCTAATAAAGTCCGCGAATCATGCTCGGTAGGAGAGGTGGAGTGTAAAACCACAACACTTCAAATATCTGATAGTTAATAAATGAAATATTTTAGAATACCCTAATGAACCATGAACTACAAACCTTTTTTCCTATTCCTAATCTTAATTTGCTGTCTCAGAGAAGCTGGGCAGGCTCAGGAGATCTATGAAAAAACAGCGTTTGGCGCCAAAGCGACTATCGAAGACGTTGAAGTTGAGCTGCAATTTTTTGGACCGTCGACAGTGAGGGTCATAAAGCACCCCGTTGGCAAAGGCTTTTCTAAAGAAAGCCTGGCTGTCATTCAAACTCCACAGAAAACGGATGTTAAGATTACCAGGCGGGGCGATATGATCTCGCTGACAAGCCAGAAGTTGCAGGCTTCCCTGAACTTGAAAAGCGGAAAAGTTGATTTCAGGACTAAAGAACAACTGCTTTTGAGCGAAAAAGAGGTTGCCTTTATCGATTTCAATGATGCAGGTACGAAAACCTATACCGTTTCCCAGTCCTTCCAACTGGATAAGGACGAACCTATCTATGGGCTGGGCATTCAGCAGCAGGGTAAAATGTCGCAGCGGAATGTAAAGCTCAATATGATCCAGGGAAATCTTGATGATTATATTCCGTTTTTCCAATCAGCAAAAGGCTATGGAGTCTACTGGGACAATTACTCACCGACAGTATTTGAAGACAATGCGGAAGGTACCATGTTCAGGTCTGAAGTTGGTGATGGTATTGACTATTATTTTATGTACGGAGGCAATGCCGATGGAGTGATTGCCTGTATGCGCAACCTGACCGGACAAGCCCCTATGTTCCCACTCTGGACATTTGGCTTCTGGCAGAGCAGAGAGCGTTACAAAAGCCAGGATGAACTGTTAGGTGTGGTGAAGAAATTCCGCGAATTGGGCGTGCCGCTCGATGGCATTATACAAGACTGGCAGTATTGGGGTAGCAATTACCTCTGGAATGCAATGGAGTTTCTCAATCCGAGTTTTCAAGATCCGCAGAAGATGGTGAACGATGTACATGCATTGAATGCTCATATGATCATCTCCATCTGGTCGTCTTTCGGGCCGCATACTAAGCCATACAGGGAATTGGACACGATTGGTGCTCTATATAATTTTACCACATGGCCGCAATCGGGAGTTGAAAAATGGCCGCCCAATCCTGACTATCCTTCGGGCGTACGAGTATATGATGCCTACAATCCTGCCGCTCGCGACATCTACTGGAAGTACCTGAGCAAAGGATTGCTTTCACTGGGAATAGACGGCTGGTGGATGGACTCCACAGAACCCGACCATCTTGATTTCAAGCCATCCGATCTTGATACTAAGACTTACATGGGGTCATTCCGGAAGGTACGAAATGCCTATCCTTTAATGACCGTTGGTGGTGTTTCTGATCATCAACGTTCCGTTACATCAGATAAGCGGGTATTTATTCTTACGCGTTCTGCCTTTGCCGGACAACAACGATACGGTGCCAACACCTGGTCGGGAGATGTGACTGCTTCGTGGGAGGTGCTGCGTAACCAAATTCCGGCAGGACTGAATTTTTCACTTACCGGGATTCCCTACTGGAACAGCGATATAGGGGGCTTCTTCCTCTGGAATCATGAGGACCCGCTTAACAATGCAGATTATCGCGAGCTTCATGTTCGCTGGATGCAGTTCGGTACATTTTGCCCGATGATGCGTTCCCATGGCGAAAGTTATCCACGTGAAATTTACCAGTTCGGTGAAAAAGGTACCCCGATATATGATGCTATCGAAAAATACATAAACCTGCGCTACAGCTTTCTTCCTTATACTTATTCCACCTCGTGGGATGTTACCGCCAACCAGTCCAGTATGATGCGTGCTCTGGTGATGGATTTCGCAGATGACAAACAAGCGCTGGACATCAACGATGAATACATGTTTGGAAAGTCGCTGTTGGTAAGCCCTGTAACAACGCCCATGTATTGGAAAAATGAAGTCAGGGGTAATGATACTATAAAAGTAGAAGATTTTGCGTCCGTAAAAACAAAGGATGTGTATTTGCCCGAAGGTTCTGAATGGTATGACTTTTGGACGGGGGAAAAGTTTGATGGAGGTCAAACGATCACTAAGGAAACACCATTGGATATTATTCCCCTGTATGTAAAGGCAGGATCCATACTGCCTATAGGCCCCAAAGTGCAGTTTGCTAACGAAAAGAAGTGGGATAATCTGGAAATCAGGGTGTATGAAGGAGCCAATGGAGAATTTACCCTGTACGAAGATGAAAACGACAACTATAACTACGAAAAGGGGATCTGCTCTACCATCAAATTTACATGGGATGATGCAAAAAAAGCATTGACCATAGGCAGCCGAAATGGTGAGTTTCCTGGAATGTTGAAAGAACGGAAATTCAATATTGTAGTTGTGGGCAAGGACAAAGGAAACGGTTCTGATTTAACTGAAAAGTTTGACGGTACTGTGACTTATCAGGGAAAAAGAGTAGTGTTTAAACCGTAGTTTAGTAGCTGAAGTGGAAGGACAAATTCAATCGCCAATGCAAACCCTAATTAAAGAATGATGAAAAATCTTTTTCCGCCAGAAAAGCATAAAATCGCCCAACTGATTCTATCGTTTCTGCTTTTAACAAATGTATTTTTAGTCTATGCCCAAGAGCAAAATGACACAGAACGAAAACGCCTGTTCGACGCAGATTGGAAGTTCTTTTTAGGAGACACTGCAGCAGCCAGCGTAAAATACTTCAACGACGAGAATTGGCGCAGCCTTGATCTGCCGCATGACTGGAGCATCGAAGGACAAACACATCCTAAAAATCCTATGGGGAATGGAGGAGGTTACTTTCCTGCAGGAATTGGATGGTACAGAAAAACCTTCAAGGTACCCACAGAGTGGAAGGACAAAAAGGTATCCATTTATTTTGAAGGTGTCTACATGAATTCCGAAGTGTTTATTAATGGGAAATCGCTGGGAGTCTATCCTTATGGCTATTCGTCCTTCAGCTATGACCTTTCACCATATCTGGATTTTGGGCAGGAAAATGTCATTGCCATGCGTGTCGACAATTCCCAACACTTCAACAGTCGTTGGTACAGTGGATCAGGCATCTATCGCCATGTTTGGATGAGAGTGACTGATCCAGTGCATGTGGACCATTGGGGAGTAGTCATTACCACTCCTGAGGTTTCTTCAAAAAAGGCAACGGTCCAGGTAAAAGCTTTGGTAAAAAATGAAACGGGCTTACCTCAAAATCTTGTAGTCAAAACCCAAATGCTAGGAAGTGATTCCAAAAAAGTTGCCGATGGTCAGATCACTTTAGAGCTACCGGCTAATGTCGAGAAAGAAGTCACACAAGTGATCAAGGTGTCAAATCCACGACTATGGACACCGGAAACCCCCGATTTGTATGTGGCGCGGATTCAGGTGGTAAAAGACAAAGAAGTCATCGACGATGCGGAAACCACCTTTGGCATTCGCTCCATTGAGTTTTCCGCCGAAAAGGGCTTCCTGTTGAATGGAAAGCAGGTACAAATAAACGGAGGTTGTGTCCATCACGACAAT
>JBNLGG010000058.1:0-25518 GCA_050305935.1 Cyclobacteriaceae bacterium
AAAGGCTGACGACTGGGAGTTGTTCCTTTCGATTGACTGATCTTCTAAATATTCCATAATCAGGACCGATTTATGTAGATGCCTTAGAACTGTTTAGAAGTATTGATTTACACTATCGGACCTAACAACCAACCCATCGTTGCCTTACACCCTCCTGAAAAATTTTTGAATTCATTTTTCATGTCATTAGATAGGTTATTATAACTTATTTTTTTAATTTTTATTTATGGTAAAGAAAATATTAAGAATCCTCGTACTTGAAGATAACGAGGATGATTTCAACTTGATTAGCAAGATTTTAGAAAAGGAAAGCTTCCTATTTGAAATCACCTACGTCGACACAAGAAAGGAATTTCTCTGGGATTTAAAGCACTTCAAACCAGATGTTATATTATCGGACCATTCCCTACCTCAATTTAATTCAATGGAAGCCCTTAAAATTTGTTTGAAAATGGGCTTACAAATCCCTTTCATCCTGGTTACAGGGACGGTGTCAGAGGAGTTTGCCGTAGAATGTCTGAACAAAGGAGCCGACGACTACATCTTAAAATCAAACCTGTCGAGACTTCCCTCAGCGATCCAAAACGCTATTAAAAAACGGGAAAATGAAGTCTTTAGAAAAAAAACAGAAATAACGTTAAAGAGAAAAAATAAAGAACTTGTTAAAAAAAATAAGGAACTGGACAGTTTTGTATACAGCATTTCTCACAACCTTCGCTCTCCGTTAAGGTCTGTTTTAGGGTTGTTGCATATTGCAAAGATTGATAATACGGGCTTGGACGAAACCATGAAAGCCTACTTGAACAAAATGGAGGACCGCATTTCTAAATTAGACGATACACTCAAGGAAATCATCCTCTATTCAAAAAACTCTCATTTAAAACCAAAAATTCAGGAGATTGACATTCACAGACTATTCAATGAAGGTTTTGATAAGCTGGAATACCTGAATGGCTTTGAGAGGGTAGAACGCGAATGTGAAGTGCGGCAGGAAGCGCCCTTGTGGTCTGACGCATTCAGACTGACAATGATCATCAATAACCTCCTTTCAAATGCCATTAAATATAGAGACAAGAAAAAAGAAAAGTCTTTCCTCAAGGTTTTTGCTCTTGTTGACACCCATTATCTGACTCTACAAATTGAAGACAACGGCATAGGCATAGACCCAGAACACCTTTCAAGAATTTATGACATATTTTTCAGGGCAACGGAAATAAGTGAAGGATCGGGTTTAGGTCTTTACATTACCAGGGAATCCATTGGCAGGTTAAAAGGGAAAATCGATGTGCAATCCAGGCTGGGAAGAGGAACAACCTTTACAGTCTCCATCCCCAATTTATACAGTAGCAAAAAAAGGATCACGAAGGCAAAGGAAATTGACTACATGTTAAACTAACCATTCAGGCCATGAAGTTTCTGAAAAACCTATCGGTTAAAAGCAGGCTGATCGTAATCTCGATTGTGCCCTTGCTCACCATCATTTACTTCCTGCAAAACTCCGTTCGAGAAGAATTAAAAAGAAAAAACTCCACAGCAAAAATTTACGAGGAATTCCTCTATGTAGAAAAATTATCCTCTCTGCTGCATGAACTTCAGGAAGAAAGGGCGTTGGCTCTTATTTACGGATTCGACAGAAGCAATGATATCAGAAATCAAATAACAAAACAGTTTGCCAGCACAGACAGGGCAGTTTTAGAACTGCGGAAAGCATTGAGTGAAAATCAAAACAACACTGAAGTTTATGATCTTCTGGATAGTCTGCTGGAATTAAGAAAAGATCTGGCTTCCTATCCACAAAAAATCCTACATGTCAGATCCTCCTTGTTGACAGAAATTAATTCAATTGCCATTCGTTCTCAAAACGCTGAGATCAAAAACCTGCTTTCTGCCCACATATCCCTGCTATATGCCAAAGAACATATTGCCGCGATCAGAAGCAACGTGAACCTGGCGATTCTTTCGAGGGGGTTTAGTGCGGAAGGCTACGGCGAATTCTCCTCGCTCAAAGGACAATACGAGGAAAATTTATCCAAATTTAAAAGAAATGCTGGGTTAGACCTGCAAACGTTTTTCATGCCAAATTTTTCTCTTTCGTCTATAAAACGGGCACACGTCTTAATGGACTCTGCTTTTGCCAATCCTAATGTTTTACTTCACCAAAATGCTGAAGATTGGTGGATGGACATCACCGGCGAGATCAGCCTGTTCAAAAACACATCGGATTTATCGCTGGAAATGCTCAGGACAAAAGCCGAAGCCGACATAGAAGAGATCAATAATTCTGTCATCACCAATATAACGCTGGCTTTGTTAGTTATGGTTCTCATAGCTGTCCTCGTGTTTTTTACTATCACCAACATAATTTCCTCCATTTCTAAAATAAAGAATGCCTCTGAAAGGATTACCAAAGGAGAAGTTGACATTCAACTGAATATAACTTCAAAAGATGAAATTGGCGACCTTGCTAAATCCTTCAACAAAATGGTTGGTGTAACCTTGGAATATGCCCGATTTGCCGAACAAATCGGCAAAGGCGACTACAGTTCGCAGTTGGACATAAGAAGCGAATCGGATATTCTGGGAAAAGCACTGAACAAGATGAGAGAAGACCTTCAAAGCCTCGCGCATGAGAATGAAGTCAGGACATGGCTCCTGTCAGGTAACGGAAAGCTCAACGATATCATTCGCGGAGAAAAGGATGTGCTAACCCTCGCCGGAGAGGTCATCAGCCAGCTCACCACATATTTAAAAGCCCAGATAGGAGCTTTATATGTAATGGAAAACGGAAAGCTTAGCCTAATGGGCAGCTATGCCTTTAACCACCGGAAGGACAACACCAATGCTTTTTTGATGGGAGAGGGATTTGTAGGTCAGGCAGCATTGGAAAAAAAACCAATTTTGTATGAGGAGATCCCCAACGACTACATAAAAATAAAATCCGGACTGGGAAACGCTGTCCCAAAAAACATCATTGTATATCCTTTTTTATATGAGAATGAAGTCAAGGGGGTGCTTGAGATAGGCTCATCCAGGCAGTTTTCAGCGCTTGATATGCAATTCCTGGAACTTGTGAGTAACAACATAGCCATTGCATTTAACGGTGCGCAGGCCAAGCACCGCATGAAACAGTTGCTGGAGGAAACGCAAAAGCAGGCTGAGGAGCTGGAAGTACAGCAGGAAGAATTGAAACAGTCGAATGAGAAACTACAGGAAAAAACCGACTTGCTGGAAAAATCAGAAAGTGAAATGAAGGTGCAGCAGGAAGAACTTCAGATGATAAACTCAGAGTTGGAAGAAAAAGCTAACCTGCTGGAGGAGCAGAAAAAGGTTTTGGAGGATGCCAAAATGCAGATCGAAAACAAGGCAAGGGAATTAGAGACAACCAGCAAATACAAATCGGAATTCCTGGCAAATATGTCCCATGAACTCCGAACACCACTGAACAGTATACTCATTCTTTCTCAGATCCTAAAAGAAAATAAAAACAACATACTGGGTGATAAGGAAATAGGTTATGCCACTAACATCTACAATTCAGGCACCGACCTGCTGGACCTTATCAATGACATATTGGACCTTTCAAAAGTGGAGGCCGGCAGAATGGACCTTGACATCAGCGATTTTATGATTGAAGAACTCTGCTCGGATATTAAATCGATGTTTGAAGAAATTGCGAAAAATAAGTCCGTTGAGTTTGAGGTTTTGATAGCAGAAGATTTGAAAAAACTTGAAATAAACACCGACCGACAGCGCACCGAGCAAATATTAAGAAACCTTCTTTCCAATGCTTTTAAATTCACCGAATCGGGAGGCAAGGTCACCTTAGCGATAAATTATCCCGCACCGGATATTTCATCTGAGAATAGTTCCTCCCCAGGATCAGATATCATCTCTTTCACTGTCACTGATACCGGAATAGGCATACCGCAGAAAAAACTGGAGGTCATCTTCGATGCCTTCCAGCAGGTGGACGGATCAACAAAAAGAAAGTATGGGGGCACAGGATTGGGTCTTTCGATCAGCAAAGAACTTGCCCACACCCTGGGAGGAGGTATTCTTATCGAAAGTGAAGATGGCAGAGGTAGTGTATTCAAATTGTATTTACCCTTACAATTTGACCCGTCAAAAATAGCTAATACAACGCACCAGATCGAGATCAGGAGCGAAACATCTAAAAAGAAAGATTACCAAAAAAAGGTCGAAAAAATAGTCTCAGCACCAGGTAATGCCGATGACGATCGGAGCTTTATTTCTAAAAATGACCGAACCATACTTATTATGGAGGATGATGTGGATTTTGCCAGTGTGCTGCTCGATTTTGTAAGAGAGCGTAAGTACAAGGGAATTGTAGCTTACCAGGGCAATACGGGGCTGAGCTACGCGCGCCAGTATAAACCGGATGCGATCATCCTCGACATGAAACTTCCCGTCATGGATGGCGCCGAAGTACTCCAGCAACTGAAAAGCGATCCTGTACTACGTCATATACCGGTGCAGATCATTTCGGGATATGACAGAAAACAAGAGGGATTGTCATTAGGAGCATTTGATTTTATAAAAAAACCGGTAACACGTGAAAAGCTGCAGCAGGCACTCGACAAAATTGAGGATTTTAGAAGAAAAGTGAAAAAGCTGCTTGTGGTTGAAGATGATAAGCATCACAATGAAGCTGTAAAACAGCTAATTGGCAACGGAGATGTAAATTGCCTGTCAGCCTATTCCGGCAAAGAAGCCTTCGATATGCTTCACGCCCACTCATTCGACTGTATGATTATTGATTTAGGACTTCCAGACATGAGTGGCTTTGACCTACTTGAGAAAATAAAGAGAGATAAAAACCTGATAAAAATACCGGTTGTCATCTACACCGGAAAAGACCTCTCCAGGGAAGAAAACAAAATACTGGAAAAAATGGCCAATACCGTGGTACTGAAGACCGCGCATTCCCATGAAAGGCTGCTTGACGAAACCATGCTTTTTCTGCATCGGGTGGAATCGCGCCTGCCAAAGGAAAAGCAAAACATGATCAGGAAGCTTCACAAAACCGATGAGGTATTAGTCCATAAAAAGATCCTGGTAGTTGATGATGACATGCGCAATGTTTATTCGCTCACAAGCGCCCTGGAAGAAGAAGGCTTGGAATGTACAACAGCCGGAACCGGAAAGGAAGTCCTGGAATTACTGGGCCACAGTCCTGAAATAGATATTGTGCTGATGGATGTGATGATGCCGGAAATGGATGGCTATGAGGCGACTAGAGAGATAAGAAAATTACCCAAATACTCAAAGTTGCCCATTATTGCTCTGACTGCCAAAGCCATGAAGGGAGATCGCGAGAAATGCCTTGCCGCAGGTATGTCCGACTATATTTCAAAGCCGGTCAACATCGAACAGCTCCTTTCGCTAATGAGGGTATGGCTTTATAAATAGCAATTTATTTGGATGGAAAGAAGTCTGTTGCAGGTTTGTGTCTTGTTTAATCGCTGATTAGTCTAATCGAAGTTATAAGACAGTTGTCAGCTAAGTAGTAAAACGATTAAACCGTTCAAGTGAGGCAATTTTAAGTCAACATAGTTGAATGATAGTTGTACAAAACCAAAAAAACTGAATGAACTCCTAAAATGGTTATCGAATACAACGACTTCAAAAAAATGCTGGAATCTATCCGGTCGAAGTATGGCTATGATTTTACAGAATACTCAGAAGCATCTGTAAAGAGAAGAAGTGTAAGCTTTATGACGGAAAGGAAGATAGGTTCTATGGAAAGCTTAGGTAAAATGTTAATAAACGATGAGTCGCTTTTTGAGGAATTCGTCAGGAATATTTCAGTAACTGTTACCGAAATGTTCCGGGACCCTCAGTTCTATAAAAGCCTTAGAGAAAATGCCATGAAAAGACTGGCTACTTATCCGTTTATTAAAATTTGGATAGCAGGATGTGCTACCGGTGAGGAGGCATACTCCTTAGCCATTCTCCTTCGTGAAGAGGGTATACTCGACAGGTCAATCATTTATGCAACCGATATTAACCAATACTCCCTTCAAGTAGCAAGAGAAGGTATATTTCCTATGGATAGTATGAAAACATTTACAAGCAACTATCTTAAATCGGGAGGAAAAAATTCTTTTTCAAACTACTACCGGGCCAATTACCACGCCGCACTGTTTGACAAATCCCTGAGGCAGAATATCGTGTTTTCCTATCACAATCTCACATGCGACAAGTCGTTTAATGAATTTCAATTGATATTGTGCAGAAATGTGCTGATCTATTTTAACCAGGTGCTGCAAAACAAGGCGATCAACCTTTTCTATGAAAGCCTTGCCCCATTTGGAATATTGGGCTTGGGTAATAAAGAATCCTTGCTCTTCACCGATAGGAAAAAGTGTTTTTCTGATATCGACAAAAAGGAAAGAATCTTTATGAAAAACGGGTAAAAATGCGCACATCATCTGACTATTCGGCCATCGTTATCGGCGCCTCTGCTGGAGGAGGACAGGCCATTCCCCGCCTGCTGACAGGGTTGCCTGCAAACCCGCACCTACCCATTATAATAGTTCAGCATAGATCAGGAGATGACCGGAGCTTGTTAGAGGAAGCTCTCCAGCGGAAGATCACCGTAAAGGTAAAACAGGTAGATGAAAAGGAAGAGGTTACAGCCGGAATAGTATATGTCGCACCTCCTAATTATCACTTGTTGGTTGAACGGGACAGGACATTTTCACTGTCATGCGATCCTCCTGTCAAATATGCCAGGCCATCTATTGACATATTGTTTGAAACGGCTGCGGAAGTATATCAGGAAAAGCTGATAGCGATAGTTCTTACCGGCGCAAATGACGATGGAGCCAGGGGCATAGTATCTGTCTCTGAATACGGAGGTCTAACGATTGCACAGGACCCAACAGAAGCTCAATTCCCTGCGATGCCCACCGGGGCGATCCGGACCGGAAAAGTCGTAAGGGTATTAACACTGGATTCAATTAATGAATTTCTTATTGAATTGACTGAATATGGAAAAGACAAAGATCAATGATAAATCTACTATCCTGCTGGTTGATGACGTCAAGGCAAACAACCATGCATTGGAAGAGCTTTTGCAAAGAGACGACAGGATTTTTATCAAAGCGTCTTCGGGTAACGAAGCACTGAAAATAGCGCTTAGCCGGAACATTGACCTTATCATCCTGGATGTGAAGATGCCAGACATGGATGGCTTTGAGGTAGCACAATTCCTGAACTCCCATAAGCGTACCAGGGATATACCGGTCATATTTGCCTCTGCAGAAAACAAGGAGAATAAATTCATCATGAAGGGTCTGGAAGAAGGAGCCATAGATTACTTGTATAAACCCCTCGATCCAGAGATTACCAGGGCAAAGGTTTCTATTCATTTGAAACTTCACAAGCAAAAGAAAGAACTGATTGAAAAAAACATTTCCCTGGAACGTTATGCGTTGCTCATCAATAACTCGGCAGACATCATTGCCGTGGTTGATGTTAACACAATGAAATTTGAAGAGGTGAATAGTGCTTTCACGAATATCCTTGGCTATACTTCGGAAGAAGTATTTGGTGCACCACTAGAACTATTTTTAAGCGATGAAGACAGGGAGCTGGTACATGAGTTGAGGAATGAACAACGGGAAAAGCTTTCGTTTGAAACGAAAATGTATAGCAAAAACCGGGATATAAAATGGCTGCAGTGGAATGTGATTGTTAAAGAAAAAAAATGGTTTGTCAATGCCCGGGATGTCACGCTCGTCAAGCAGGTAGAAAAGATACGGGATTACCTCGCCACTGTCGTGAAACAATCAGGGGACGCGGTGTACATTTATAATGAAAATAAAAGAATAATCTCGTGGAATCAGGGCGCGGAAAAGATATATGGATACCAGGAACAAGAAGCATTGAAAATGAAGATATGGAATTTAATTCCTGAATTTCTTCAGGAAGAAATGCAAGCATTGATGGATAAATTGCGACAAAAAAAGCCCCTTCGGTCTGTTGAAACTCAACGGGTCACCAAAAAGGGAAAGCTGATAGATGTCTTGTTTTCGGCCTCAGTCATTACAGATCCGGAAAACAGTAAACAATCCATAGCCATCACCGAGCGCGATATCACACAGCAAAAAATTGCTGAAAAGCAAATCATGAAGCTCAACTCCGACCTGGAATTGAACGTGATACAGCTCGAAACTGCAAACAAGGAGCTTGAATCATTCTCCTATTCGGTGTCCCACGACCTGAGAGCACCACTGAGAGCCCTGCATGGGTATGCAAATATATTTGAAGAAGACTACCTGGGAAATATGGACGAGGGCGCCAGGGAGGTAATGTCACACATCCGAAGGAACGCCTTCCGAATGGGTGAGTTGATCAATAGCTTATTGGACTTTTCAAGGACGAGCAAACAAGAAATCAAAAAATCGAAGATCAATATGGCTGCATTGGTAAAAGAGGTTACGGAGGAACTAAAAGTTGAAACCCCCAACAGGGCTGATATTAAAATAGGGCCTTTGCCTCCGGTCTTTGCAGACAGTGCGTTGATCCGTCAGGTATGGGTAAACCTCATCTCAAATGCTATTAAGTACTCCGGTAAAAAAAGCAAGCCTACAATTGAAATAAGCTCTTACCCAAACGACAAGGAAACGATTTTTAGGGTGCATGACAACGGGGTAGGTTTTAACATGGAATACGTCGACAAGCTATTCGGCGTCTTTCAAAGGCTCCATAGTCCCAAAGAATTTGAAGGGACGGGCATAGGCCTGGCTATCACAAACCGCATAGTTACCAGGCATGGCGGAAAGGTTTGGGCAGAAAGTGAAGTCGGTAAGGGAGCAACCTTCTATTTTTCGTTGCCAGAAGTTTCGGAGTTGATAGAAGCGTGACCAAACGACCTGCGGGTTTCGTACAGTTGATAAACGCTCTTAAGTTTATTGTTCCGAGAAAACAATAATCCCCCCTTCTCCGGCCATTTGTTTATTTTCTATTTTGTTTTTTACTCTTCTATTGATCTCGGTGTGGTAAATGCACAAACCGTACAAGGGATCTACCTCAGTATAATTACTGACACATGTCTAGGTATTTGGCCTATCAGCAACTACCGACCAAAACGGATGTTTATTCGTTTCAGGCAATCTTACATTTGCATAATGAATTCATTGTGAGTACAAGATTAAAGGAATTAGGAAGTTTCCTATAAACTCCCAAAACCTGATCAAGCTAATCCCTTGAGGGTGGCCCGGTTTTTTAAAAGAAAAATATGGACATTTTATTCAGACAGACATCGATTTTCTGAAATTGTTAAAACCACACAATCAGCATGGTAAAGATATTCAATCGCTTCACTATACCGGCGAAATTAAACGTACTCAATTTCCTTTTTATTTTTTTGGTACTGTCAGGTGTATGCTCCATGTTGGTGACGTACTATGGGTCGAAGAAAAAATCGAACATTGTTGAGAACCTGGCAGATTTTGAAGTCGCTGTAAAAAACATCACTGAGCTCTCTTTTGAAATGAGGGGAGACTTTTTTCGGGCCGTCGCTGTAAAAACTGAAACGCAACCTAAGTACATACACGATTTATATGTCTCAGTAGATGACAGGGTAAAATCTTTTAGGGAATTTCAAGACTACGCCAAAGGCTTAAAGAGTATCTTCACAGAAGAGATCAAATCAGAAAGTGCGATGTTTAACTCGGGCCTGGAAAGATATCTCTCTATCTATGAGGGCTATTCTGAAAATCTCATGGATCTGTCCCTTGCAGACTCCGACGAGCCTATCAATCCGGGTGATTTTGTTTTGGATAAAATCGATAAGAGCTTCGATAATTTGCGGAAAGCAGAACTTCAATTAATTCCCGCCATTCAGAAATATAAGAACCACCTCATACAGGACATCAAAAGGAAAAAGAAAAATACATTCTTGCTCTTTCTGATGCTAGGCACAGCTTTAATGATCCTTCTATTTGTAGTAATACAGTTTCTAAAAAAATCGATAGTAAAGCCGATAAAAGAGACTGAAAAAATACTTTCAAAATTGTCTGAAGGCGAACTTCTACAGGTAGAGGAATATGAGGGTAGCGATGAGCTTTCCAGAATGCTTAAATCGCTTAAGGCGCTTTCAGGACATATGCAGCACATCATGAAATTTGTGAAAAACGTGGCAGAAAACAATTTTGACGTCGAAGCTGCCATGTTTGAAGGAAAGGGGCCTATTGCCATGTCGCTGATGAATATGCGGGATAGCCTTAAGGCGTCTTATGAATCAGAAAATCAAAGAAACTGGATTTCTAAAGGATTGGCAGGATTTGGAAACCTTGTCAGAAAACATGAAGATATAAACACTCTTTACGACAGCGCGCTACATTGCATAGTAAAATATCTGAAAGCCAACCAGGGGACACTTTTCTTGGTGGATGATAGCGACAAAGACGACCTTAAGCTGGAAAGGGTCGCTACATATGCATATGATCGTAAAAAATTTATCTCCGGTTCATTTCGTGTAAAAGACAACCTTGTTGGACAAGTCTTCTTAGAAGGTGAATTAGTACTCCTAAGGGAGGTTCCTGACGATTACCTGCTAATCACATCCGGGCTGGGTGAGGCTTTACCTAAAAATATCATTATCTCTCCTCTCATTTCTGAAGAAGAAAGTTTTGGCATTCTTGAAATTGCTGCTTTTAAAGAGTTTGACAATAAAGAAATCGAATTGATCAAGCTGATAGGCGAAGAACTAGCCGCGGTCATCAAAGCAGCTAAAATCAAAATAAATACCCAAAGGCTCTTAAAAGAATCGCAGCAGCAAACAGAAGCGTTAAGGACCCAGGAGGAGGAACTGCGACAGAATATGGAGGAGCTGCAAACTGCACAGGAGGAAGTAGAAAGGATACACAACAGGAACGTTCAAACCCTTGAACAGGCCATAGACGGTGTCATAACGATCGATTCTAACAAAAACATCACTTTTTTTAATAAAGCAGCTGAAGATATGTTCGGCTTTAGAAGGGAAGAAGTGATAGGAAATAATGTGAGCAGGATCATTCCGGTAGAACACAAAAAGGATCATGATAGCTATGTAGACAATAACATAGTAACCGGTTCGAATAAATTGATTGGCATGGCCCGTGATTTTGAAATGACAAGAAAGGATGATTCGCGTTTTTGGGGGCAGCTTTCATTAAGTAAGATAGTAATAGGGGACGATATACAGTTTACTGCTTTCATAAAAGATGTTACCGATAAAAAACTTCTTGAGGAAGATTTGCAGCACAAATTGGAGGAAATGATGACCCAGGAGGAGGAACTGCGACAGAATATGGAAGAATTGCAAGCCGCACAGGAGGAAGTGGAAAGGATACACAACAGGAATATTCAAACCCTTGAACAGGCCATAGATGGTGTCATAACGATCGATTCTAACAAAAACATTGTTTTTTTTAATAAAGCAGCCGAAGATATGTTTGGCTTTAGAAGGGAAGAAGTAATAGGAAATAATGTGGGTAAGATCATTCCTTTAGAACACAAAAAGGATCATGATGGCTATATAGATAATAACATAGTGACCGGCTCGGATAAATTGATTGGCATCGCACGTGATTTTGAAATGACAAGAAAGGATGGTTCGCGTTTTTGGGGGCAGCTTTCATTAAGTAGAGTAGTAGTAGGGAGCGATATACAGTTTACTGCTTTCATAAAAGACGTTACCGAGAAAAAACACCTTGAGGAAGAATTGCAGCACAAAATGGAGAAAATGATGGCTCAAGAGGTGGAACTGCGACAAAATATGGAAAAGCTGAAGCAAAAAGAAAAAGAGAACCAGGAACAATTGGAAGAACTGCGTGCCCAGGAGGAGGAACTGCGACAAAACATGGAAGAACTCCATGTCACCCAGGAAATGCTTGAAAAACGAGCCAATGAACTTGAGCGTGCTAATACCCAATCTGAAGCACAAAAGCAGATGATGCTAAAAAACTTGGAAAAGATAAAGCATAAGGAGCAGGAAAGTCATGCACAACTGGAGGAGTTGCAGGCGCGAGAAAAGGAATTGAAACAAAATCAGAAAAAACTGGAGGCCACACAGGAAGAAATGAAGCGCCAGAATGCAGAGCTTTTAAGACTAAAGGCAAATCTTGAAAAAGAAGTTGAAAAAAAAGCCACGGAAATAGAAACGAAAAATGAAGAAATAATCAAAAAAGCCCGGATGAAGGCAAAAGAAGATAGGGAGACGAAAAAGGTATATGAAACCGAAATTTCCAGGATGCTGGGAATATGGATGTCGCATCTGGAAGCAATGGAAAAAAAGGAATTGAACGGAAAATAGAAAATGAATCTCGACTTTTTACTTACGAAACAAAAACACGCTTTATGGAAAATTCAATTGAAAGCCTTCCTGCTCGATCTGCAGGAATTTTCAGTTGAAGAAGCGATAGATCACAGGCGATGTGAACTCGGTAAATGGCTCTATAATTTTGGGCTGAAAACATATGCCAATATAGATGCCGTCCATCAGCTTGAACAAGTCCATCAACAGCTCCATACTATCGTGAAGGATATTATTCAGGCAAAAGGACTTAAAAACCTTAAGAAAACAACTTCGCTATTTGATGAGCTAAAAATGGTCTCTGATAGGATAGAATCATTGCTAGATGAAGTCGAAACTTCAATTCTCTTACGGGAAACGGAGGTCTCCGACAAAAGACTCCTTGTGAATTAATACAAAGAGAAATGAAAAAGGAAAAGCTTTTTACACCTGCTTCTGAAAGCGGAAAAAACGAAACCCGACAGGAAGAGTTTCCAGCCGACCGGGAAGCGGATGACTTCGTCATTCATTATGAAAAGGCCAATCGCTTCCTAGTAACAACCTGTAATGCAACTACTACCACTACGGAGTTCAAAGTTGATATGGGGGAGGTGGTATCAGGACTTAAGCAATCTGATACCAGCAAGGTAATCAAGGATACAGGGAAATCAGGGGCTCTCTTGCGAGAGGTGCATAGGAGTCGTTGTACGGATAGAAAAAAAAATGACCTGAAAACAAAAAGAACACTATCATTTCAAAGCTAGTTTAAAAAACATAAATGGTCAAAAACAGAGATTATGGAACAATACTTCGAAACAGACTACGCAAGAATCAGCTTCGATTCTGACTGTAATTACATTTTGTTGGATTGGTTGGATCAACCCACTTCAACAGAATACAGGGAATGCAAGGAAAAACTACTTGCTTCCTTCTCACACTTTAAAAACGGCAAGGTTGTATCAGACACCATTCACACTGGCGCCCTTCTTCCCAGTGACCAGGAATGGACGGGAACAGAATGGATGAAAAGAGCCCGGGAGGCGGGGCATTCACATGTGGCATTTATTTTTCCTAAAGATGTATTTACACTAATGTCATTGGAAGGAATATTTAGCTATCAGGATAGTGTATCAACAGGCCATTTCGACACCCTGGAAGCTGCAGTAGGGTGGATAAAAGAACAGTGAACTATGCAATCATCAGAAACCATAAGATTACAGGAAAATGGACGCACCTACCTGATTGCGTCGCTGCTTAAAGACAGGGTGTTGTACCAGAAATGGCAAGGTAAGATAAACGACGATTCCTTTCGATCGGGTATGGATGCAATCGGCGATCTATTGGCCAGGTATTCTGTGAAAGCTCTTGTAGTAGATGCCCAGCAAAGTGTGCGGGCAACCACAAATCAAAGCGCTTATGCCTATCGCGTATTAAGCAGCTACATCAAAGGTCAACTTTCAAAAAAGTATCCGGGACAAGTCTTTCATCAGGTATTTGTGCTTCCTACATCGGACCAATTAATGAAGTCAGTAATAGACAAATATTCAGATCAATTTGACCAGGACATCAAAATATGGAAAGTCGATAAACTGGAGACTGCCTGGGAGATACTAGGATTAGAAATACCAGCTAACAACCAAATATTAAAATAAAAAAAAGCCTGGAACTTTTCGCTTTTGGACGGATGGAACTGAAACCAAGAAATAAATATTTTAATGTATTATACAAATGAAAAAAATGAAAGACGAAAGCAAGCAGGGCTGGCTCAGGGAAAGTCTTAATTGACACGATTGGATGTGTATCAACGATATGTATTCAGTATCCGCCGATCTGTGAATCAACCGGTTGACCTATTAATCGGTGTCGGCACTTTCACACCATTTTAACACTTAAAATATTTTTTATCTCTACACGATTTAAGTATGAAAACTTATTTTGAAAAAGACTTTGCAAAAATCAGCTATTGCCCTTCTGGACATCATGTTTTTCACGAATGGCTAATTCCTCCCACAGTACTTGAGTTCAAGGAAGGGTGTAATCAATTAGTCGAAGCGTTTAAGCATTTTAAAACCGGGAAGTTGATCGTGGATACCAGGGAACAGGGAACTGTGGCTGGTGAACTTCTTGAATGGATGACTACCGATTGGATAACAAGGGCTATAGCTGCCGGGCATACACATTCCGCAGTCATCATACCCAGTGATGTTTTCGCTAGCATGTCTGTGGACGAAATAATGGATACAGTAAGCAAACAGATAACTTCCAGGCATTTCGACACGGTAGATGATGCGCTGGATTGGATAACACAACAGTAATATAAAGTAAATCGACTATGCAAAATGCCGCCCACTAAAGACCTGGAAGAAACCGTAATCAACTATGCTACCTCAAATTTGTGACTAACGGCATCAAAATATTTATAATGAAAAGGAATAAAGAAGAACAGGACAAGGTTAAAAGCAATATTGAAAAAAATGGCCATTCATCTGGACAAATCGGCGATGATCGAACCTGCACCTCTGATATCAGTAAAAAGCTAATCCAGTCTGGTGGCAAAGCTCCTAAAGCATGTGCTTTTACTGAGAGATGTTCTGAAAAACTGAGGAAGGCAATAACAGGGCTAAAATATGATGACGAGAAAGTGCCCCAAACAAGCTCCCACATTGGTGAAATGAATGAAATTCTGAATGACTGTGATGTCCTTATTTCCGTCATAGAAGAAAAAGTCACTGAGCGAACAAAAGAAATCGCTGCACTTAATATAAAGTTAACGGAATATGCCCGCTACACTTCGCACGAATTGAGGGCCCCCCTTGCCCGGATATTAGGGCTTATAGGTTTGATGAACATGGATTTCAGGGGTAGTGGTGGAAGGCTCGATGAAGAGAAGCAAAAGTTTTATATCGACAAAATCAGCAGTTCAGCTACCGAACTTGATGAAAAAGTAAGAACAGTGGTGCTTCTACTAAATGAACCTCCGGCAGATAATTTTTAGAACGTTATATTTTTTAGCAATAAAATGAGATCCTGGTTTCTGGTATTATTTGTTGTCCATTTGTTGGCAGGGAGCCTTCCGTCAACAGGGCAGCATCTTTTTACCCGGAAAATTTCTTCAGATGAGTACAAAGCCGGCCAAAACTATGATATAACCCAGGACGACCAGGGAATTATTTTTTTAGCCACAAGCGATGGTGTCCTTACCTACGATGGCATCGAATGGGATCTTGTTTCTTTACCAGGTATACCAAGTGTTTTTTCTGTCGCCGCAGATAGCACTAATAAGATTTATGTCGGACGTAAAAAAGAATTGGGATATATCAGTAAAGACAATACTGGTAAATATTCTTATTACTCCCTGCTCCCATACTTGGATGAAAAATTCAAAAATATTGGTTACGTATATAAAACAACACTATTCAAAGAATCAGTTTTTTTTTGTGATGGATCCCGGGTTTATATTTATTCAAATGGAAAATTTAACGTACAGGAAGTTAAAACAGATACCTTTAAATCCATTTTTGTACTCGGAGATCACCTTTTTATATCGAGTGTTGATGATATTTTGTACGAATACGTAGATGGGCAACTTAAACCAATACTAAACGACAAAGGAATTCATGTTTGGGACATGTCCCACTACCGAAAAAACACCGGACTGGTGCTCGACAGCAACAACCAGCTATGGCTGTTTAACCCAGATACTTTATCGGAATTGAGATGGCAGCCTTTCAAAGGAAATTACAAGCAACAAATTGCAGATGACCGGATATCTCATATCAAATATATCGGCAAGGATCGGATCATCCTCTTTACAGACAAGGGAATTCTGTTGATGAACGAAAATGGTGACATTTATGGCCAGGTAGGCAGTACTTACCTGGATAACTATACCTTTGAAAACATGTTGCTGGATGCGAGTCACAATATTTGGGTAGTTTGTCCGGTCTATATATTACAGATCAGTACGAGCCAACCCCTTTATTACCTCAATAGCCATGACGGGTTTAAAGGTCAGATTATTTCACTAGCAAAGGATGGTGACGATGAATACATCGGTACCGGCTGGGGCATTTATCATAGAAAGAATACATCGTCATTTACGCCGATATTTCCTGACTCAGAAAGGGGGGAAGCATGGAATTTATATAAAAACAGAAAAAGAATACTAGCCGCCCACAGGGACGGTGTTTTTGAGCTGAAGGATGGGAATGCAACTAAGATCATCAATCATCCAAATGTAATGTCGCTTTGTGAGCTAAAAAAACACCCCGACACCTTCATATTAGGAACCTATAATACTGGAATTTGGCTTTTAAGTAAGCAACAGGGTATCTGGAAAAAAAATAAAATAAAGGGCTTTGAAGAATACACCCGGTACCTGCTTGAAGATGAAGGAGGCAATATTTGGATCAGCGAATTTCATACTGGAATTTGGAAGCTTCACCTAAATGCTCAGATGGATTCAGTGGTATCCCAGACCCTTTACAATAAAGAAAACGGTCTTCCTTCTAATGTAAACAACAGGATATACAAATTAAACAATGGAAAAATTGTGGTGGCCACTGTTAACGGGGTTTACAGTTATAACGGGCAGAATGACCTATTTGAACCGGAGCAAAAAATAAATGAAGCCCTGGGAGGGGAAGTGAGCATTTATTCTATGGCAGAAGCACAGAATGGTGACATTTATTTTTGGGGTGTAATCTCTCCGGGAGTAGAAACTGCCGGAGTACTAAGAATGGAAGAAGATGGAACTTGCAGCCTGAAGACTTCACTTTTTGGAAAAATATCAAAAACAACCCGTGAAAAACGAATAGATGTAGAAGCTCCCTTGCTCATTGCGGGCCAAGAGGAGATTTGGATAGGTAATAGGGAGCGGTTAATTGTTTATAATCCAAAACAAGAAGTGTTCTATGATGATCCGGTTCAAATACACATCAAATATGCATGGGCAAAAGATTCACTGATCTTTAAACACGGGCAACCCTCAAGCGCACATACCTTGTCCTACAGAAGGAACGACCTTTCCTTTATATATGCCAGTACTTTTTTTGAAAGTGAAGATAAAACACTTTACCAGTATAAGCTTGAGGGTTTCGACGATAATTGGTCAGCTTGGAGTTCTTTGAAGCAAGCTAACTTCACTAATATTCCGGAAGGTAATTATACCTTCATTGTCAGAGCGAAAAATGTTCACGGCCATCTAGGCGAATCCGACAGATTTGAATTTAGCATTATCCCTCCCTGGTACCGAACAGCGTGGGCATATCTTGCCTATACATTACTAGGAGCATTATTTATATACCTACTCATCTTTTTAAAAACCAAAAGCGTAAAACGCCAAAAAAAGCTTTTAGAAATAAGGGTAAACAAAAAAACGATGAAATTGCTTTTAATGAATGAAGAGATCATCGCCCAGAACGAGGAGATATCTTCCATAATCGAGGATGTTAATAAGAAAAACGTTGAAATAACCAGGCAGGCAAAAGATCTTGAACGCACTAACGCTCAATTGAAAGCTCAAAGGCAGATGATGATCAAGAATATGACTAAGCTGCAAAACACCCAGAAGGTAATTGAGAGGCAGGCGAAGGAACTTAAAGAATCAAATTTAACCAAAGACAAAATTTTCTCGATCATATCACATGATCTCCGGGGCACTGTAAATCAGCTCCCTGAATTATTAAACCTAATGGAATCGGGACATCTTACCCTTGATGAGTTTAAATTACTTTTACCTGAATTAAAGCAAAATGCAACAAACCTGTCAACACTGACAGACAATATATTGCACTGGGCAAAAAGCCAGATACATGGTATTGAGATTGTGAAAACCTGGTTTAATTTAAATGAAATAGTAAAGGAAAATGTCCTCTTGTCCATGAGGCAGGCGCAAAAGAAGAGCATTCAACTAACTAATAATGTAAATGTTGATCAATTAGTGTTTGCAGATAAAGATACTATAAGGTTGTTGTTGCGCAATCTTATCAGCAATGGAATCAAGTTCACCCCCAACAATGGAAAAGTCACAATTAGCACCCAAATCCATGAAAGCTCAATCTATGTATCAGTTGCTGATACCGGCATAGGGCTTAGCAAAAAGGAAGTAGACAGTATATTTGGTCAAGGTTACTATACAAAACGTGGTACCGGTGGAGAAAAAGGATCTGGTCTTGGCCTGAAACTTTGCAGGGAGTTTGCCGAAAAAAATGGTGGTACTCTCACTATCGAAAGTGCTGTCGGTCAGGGTAGTAAGATCACGTTCTGTATTCCGCTCGATGAAGCAAACTCCCAATGAGTATTTTTTACTCGTAATCCTAAAAAATATCCTTTTGAAAAAGTCGACACTAAAATTATCCTGGGATAATTGCCTATGCAAAAATAGCATTAGCTCTCCATTGTCGGGAATCCATGTCTTCGTAAACTACTCAGTATAATTACTGACACGGCTGTGGGTAATAACAGCACCTCATTCTAGTTCAAAACCCCGAAGGATTTATATACGCGATCTCAAGACATTTATATGATATTAAATATAAGTGGGGCGAAAACAAAAATAACGGGTTAAACATGGAAAATCTTCAAAGCACAACATTTAATAATCATTTGGGTGTTCACACATACTTTGACAATGATGCTCTGTGTATCCTGTATGACAAGTTTAACAACATAATAGTAGAAGCTTTTAAAAGGCCGCCCTCTGCACTTGAATTCAGACAAGGTGTCGAGGCCAGACTAATGGCCATCAGGAAATTTATGACCGGCAAAGTAATCTCAGGCATAAAACTCTTCCGGGCGCCGATTATTGGAGAAGAATACTGGGCTGCTGCTGAAAGGCTTGAAAAAGTGGCTATAATGGGATATTCATATTCAGCCATGGTTGTGCCCCAAAATATGATCTACAACATCACTATTGGCGACACTCTAACTCCGAATGGATTCCCCATTGTATATTTTTATAAGAGAGAAGCTGCTTTCGAATGGATAATGATGCATTAATTAATGTATACTCATTTATCATAGTAATACCATATACAGAAGGTTATTTGATTGAATCTTGACGTCGTAAACACCTGATTGATTTGCAAAACAAATATCAATAGATTCGTCGATTTTTTTAAAGCCGTCAAAAATTCCACCACTGCAATATGAAAAACGATGTATTGGAAAGGCAGATCCTTCTCCTTGCCACTCGCAATACAGTAATAATGATTTTACTGTATGCTTTATACGATTTATTCTTCCATTATGAGTCGGGGGGAATAATAGCGAACATCGTTGCACTTTCAATGTTTTCTGCCTGCAATTGGCTTCTCTACGCCCGATATTCAAGTGTAGTAAAAAGGCTCATCGCCATTATATTCCTGATAGGCAATATCACTGGTTTTTTCTCGCAAGGCGGTCTGGCAAGTACTACTGCTGTAGATTTCTGCGGGCTTATTTTGATATTTCCTGTCGTATTTAGCGGGACTGAAAGACAAATATTTATGTTTGTTATCTCACTCCAGATCGTCGCGTTTGGCTATATCCAAGTGGCTTATCCGCATCTCATTTTCAATCTGAGGGGAGAGGAGCATTCCTTTTTTAGTGTTTTGGAGGTGGTCATGCGAATCGCCAATTTAATGCACATTGTTTGCAAATACAGGGGGGCTTTTGATCAGGAACAATATAAACTATTTAAAACAAGCAAGAAGCTAAAAAATGCATACGAACAGGTAAAGCTAACGACTGACGCATTAAATGAAATAGCTATTATCGAAAAGGGAGATGCAGAAGGGCGTGTTACAGACGTAAACCATGCCTTCTTAAAAGCTACTGGTTACAAAAAAAGCGAGGTTGTAGGATTGATGCGGAATGAATTTTCAAATTTATTGCTATCAAGTGATGTACATTCACCGCGACTTCTTGACGAAATGACAGATATTTTAAGGAAAAGAAAGCCCTGGAAGGGAGAGGTATGCTATAGAACCAAGTCAGGCGATCCATTGTGGCTTTTGAAAAATGTAACTCCCATGCAGGAGCAAGGAGTCTATACTGGATTCTTTTCCTTCAGCCATGATATTACTATCAGAAAAAAACAGGAAGAGGAAATCATTAAAGCAAAAAAAATGGCCGAAGATGCCCTGGCCGTCAAGGAAAGCTTTCTTTCGGTGATGAGTCATGAAATTCGTACTCCGCTTAATTCCGTTATAGGCCTGTCCAACCTGTTGCTCAGACAAAATCCTCGCAACGATCAGAAGGAAATCGTGATGACATTAAAAAACTCCGGAGATAATTTAATGTACCTGATCAACAACGTATTGGACTACAACAAGATCAGGGCTGGAAGGATCGAACTGGAATACCATCCCTTTAACCTAAAAGAACAGTTACAGTTACTAGAATTAGCACATAAACCTGTTGCCCTTGACAAAGGCTTGGAACTCCAAATGACCATTTCTTCCAATACACCAGTGTTACTGACAGGCGACAGCCTCAGATTGAACCAAATATTGAATAACCTGTTAAGCAACGCCTTAAAATTTACCCTCAAAGGAGCAGTTAAGCTTTCGGTTTTTTCGAGATCTTCTACCGATAAATACTGCCAGATTGTGTTTGTTGTCGAGGACACCGGCATTGGCATAGCAGAGGACAAGCTCCAAGCGATTTTCACACCTTTCCAGCAATCAGAAAATTATATTGCGCGTAGATTTGGTGGTTCGGGACTAGGCCTCTCAATCGTAAAAGACCTGGTTAAACTTCTTAATGGAAGTATTACAGTTACAAGTAAATCGAATGCGGGAACAATTTTCACCATAACGCTTCCTTTTAAGTTAAGCCAGGAGGTTTTAACGTTGGATCAATCTCAGGAATTTCATGCAAACGAACCCGAAGTGCTAAAAGGATATCGCATTTTATATGTGGAAGATGTCGAATCAAACCAAATGGTGGTCAAAAGCTTTTTGATCGATTACGATGTTGAATGTGTCATAGCCTCCAATGGAGAAATAGCACTGATGCATACTGTTGCAAAAACATTTGATGTCATTCTGATGGACTTACAAATGCCGGATATGAGCGGTTATGAAGTGACAAAGGCCATACAATGCCAGGAAAATGGCAAAAATACCAATACTCCTATCATTGCTTTCACGGCTGAGCCCTATTCCGAAGTCTTGATGAACAACATACGGAAGCTGGGCATGAGCGAACTTCTTACCAAACCGTTTCGACTTGAACAAATGATAGAGAAGATACAACAAGTGTGTCCCCGGAAAGCCGTGGAGAATATTCATTCCTTCACCAACAATGTCTGATTTTAATGATTCGGAATTGAACGGAATGAGCAGTGAGCACCTAAATAATATTACGTAAACCGGTAATCTCCCCCCCCCTATCCAACAAACCGGATTACTCAGAAAATCAAATCAGCTAATTTTAAACACTGAAATGAGCTGGCACTTGCCAGGGTTTTAGAAAACCAACACTTGATTACAGAAGAGGAAGGGAAGACCCATCGCCAAAAAAAATGTGTCAGGAAAAAGTTTCCTTTTATTGGAATATTAAAGACTAAAATAAATATGTCTGTGATCCGCAGCACTTGTTGTTTTCGCTTTGATGATGAGTTTGAGAAAAAGCTTTTGCACGTAGAATCTTTGTTGGCTGCCAAGAAGTGATGTGACGTAAATAATTTGGCTCCAGCCCGGATTGTTTGGTTGTCTTATTTAGGGTCGCGGATTTTGGGCACTAGGTAAATATACGTACGTCATCCTCTGGGCAAAATTGAACGCACTCTACGTATCCTTCCGGAGAATCTTGAATTAAAACCAAATCTAATTTTGTCTCCACATAGATTTATTGCTGTTGTTCTATGCTAGGGAACCCGGTATTAAGGCAGGTGAGAACGTATTAAGCAATATTTTAACTAATTGACAACTGATTATGAAACACTCCTTTATTTTCATTCCTATGGTGCTTTTATTTTTGATAGCCAACACGGTGCAGGCACAGGAAAATAAATTTAAGGCGATATTTATCTACAAGTTTATCGAAAGTACCCAGTGGCCAAATAATAAGACGGAATTAACCATCGGGATGGTGGGCGATACCGAGGTGACAAGGGAATTTCAGAATTTAATTCAGTCAAAAAAGATCACATCATTAAATGTAAAAAGAATAAGACCCGACGAGGCGAACACCTGCGATGTTGTGTTCATTCCATCATCCAGCGATGGCCTTTTCAATACAGTTATTAAAAACACAAATGGTGAGAGTATTTTGGTTATTACCGAAACTTCCGATCTAGCTAAAAAGGGTGCCGGAATCTGCTTCCTGAAAGACGGCGCAAAATTGAATTTTATCATCAACCGAGCCTCAATTGAATCCGGCAATTTGAAAATCGCGCAAAGTGTAATTCAACTCGCCAAAGAAGTAATATAAAGAGTGTCTTCGCAATCATCAGACCAGATAATTGTAACCTTAATCAATTAAAAAAATGAACATTTTTAACAGGATTCATTCAGCTTTTATAGTAACCGTAGCGCTTGGCTTCTCCTTTTTCGTTTATTCGAACCCGGCCCTGGCTCAAACGGAAGGTAAAACCTACACAGATGACGAACTCCTGAATATGTCTCTTGACGAATTGATAGACATAGCAATTGTAAACGTATCTAAAGTGAACCTGGAGAACCTGTCAGAAGTACCTTCTGCAGTTACAGTGATCACGAGAGAGCAGATCGCTAACAGCGGCGCCAAGAATATGGAAGAGGTCCTGCGCAATGTAGCGGGATTTGACGTAATACGGACGGGCGTTGATCCTAGTACTAACCTGGGGGTAAGGGGACTCTACAGTACCCAGGGCACCAACAACAAAATCCTTTTTTTGATAGACGACCACCCGGTAAGGTCGGTTTTTTACGGGGACGCAACTGTTTTTATTGGGAACTACCCGGTAGAAAACATCCGGCTGATAGAGATCATCCGTGGGCCCGGCTCTACCCTATTTGGCGCCGGAGCATTCCTGGGTATTATCAACATACACACCGCCCAGCCGGAAAAAAACGCAGAAGTGTCTGCCTCAATGGGCAGCTTTGGAAGGTATAACCTGAATGCCCAGGTCACGCGAAATTTGGGAAAGGACTTTAATTTCACCGTTTTAGCTAATCACCTGACCACCAATGGCCCTGATCAGCAGTTATTATCTGATCTGGAAACCGAAATTAGTGAGACGTACGCAAAAAGTATTGGCTACGAGGAATCGCCATCTATTGCTCCCGGTCCACTCAAATATGGTCGGTCTACCACACAGGTAAACCTGAACATTGACTATAAGGACTTTTACCTGCTTGGTAATTACATGCACTCTGATGATGAGGTGCCGGTCGGCCCTACCGGGTCACTGGTTAGGTATAGTGACGCTCATAATATAGCCCAATATATGGAAGCAGGATACCGTGGCAAAAATCTAAATGAAATGGGTGAACTGTTGATAAAGGCTTATGCCGACCAATATCAGTATGCTTTTGACTCAGAGTTACAGCCTTTTGAAGTTACTAAGTGGCATGATTACTGGCTTAATCTGTTTTACTACCCTGATCCTGATGTACAGCCGCTTTCACGTGGCGGTAATGCCCCAAGGCGGGACCGCGGAGCTTCGGGTCTTGTACTAGGTACCGAGGTAAACTTCGCCTACAATTTCCATAGCTACATAAACTTCCTGGTTGGGGCCATGTATGAGCATTACAATCTTACGGACATCTTTACCAAAGCCAATGTGAACTATATGTTTGGCGAAGAAATGACATTTGATGGGTATACCTCATATTGGCTGGAGTCATTGGGTGGCATGCGTGACATCAATGATAAATATTCCTGGATCACCGAAAACGAAAGGCATGTTTATGCAGGCTTTGGACAGGCGGATATCAACCTTAAGAATATATTCAAGACATTCTCCCTGGACCACTTCAAGCTGGTAGCAGGTGCCCGTTATGATGCTTATAGTAAAGTGGGCGGATCGCTCAATCCCAGGGTAGCATTACTGATCGCCCCAGACAAGCATTTTTATTTCAAAGGCCTGTACGGGCAAGCTTTTCGGGCACCATCTTTCGTGGAATTACACTCTCAAAACAACTTGCTCATTAACGGAGATAAGGAACTGAAGCCGGAAAATGTATCCACCATAGAAGGAGTGGCCGGCTATCGGATCGATGACTCTTTTGATGTCAATATCACCTATTTTAAGACCCTTGTGACAGACAATATTCAACCTGTCAGTACTACCAATTTATATACAAACGTTGGAAAAGTACAGACCAGTGGAGTAGAAGCAGAATTCCGCTATGCATTCAGCCCAGGTGCCTATGTTACTGGTAGCTTTACACTACAAGAGGTGCTTGATGTTTCTCACAATGAATTTTCTCCGCAATACAGACAGGAAGGAGATTCACTATACGATGTCTCTACACAGAAGGACTTTAATCCTGGCAAGGCACCGGCTGTTGTACTCAACCTTACCGGAAACTACCCGGTTACGAGAAACATTAACCTCAATACTTCAATTAATTATTTGGGTGAGCGAAAAAGGTCTCAGGCACTTATCTACGAATTGAATGATGGATTAAACCCTACCGGCAGGATTGTAGTAGGTGATAGCCGGAAGCCTATTCCGGCACGAACTATCTGGAATGCGTCCGTTAGATTTGGAAATTTTGATTTTGTAAAGGGTTTGTCATTGCAGTTGTCTGGATATAATCTACTGGATGCCAAAAATTACAACCCTCTATATACGGTTTACAGAGACGACTTGAGAAGAGCAGGAAGGCACTGGGATGTACGCCTGAAATATAGCTTCTAACCTGAAGTGGGTTATTAACAATAAGTATGCAAGGTGATGACATCATTTTGTAATATGGTTGTCATCCTTTGATTGCTAAGACAGGGAAGAAGGCAGGTGGTAGAACGAGATGTTTAACCTTTATTAACAATATTCCTGCCTCTGGCTTTCTTCATGTCTTGTACAGTAAAATGTTTTTCAATCAAGCCGTGAGTAGTTAAAGTATCTATGAGGAAATGTATCAATCACTGAGATTCGGCATTCTTTTCCTATTTATGATAGTTGCGAAAAACGCCTTTGGTCAATGGCTCATTGAAGGCGTTTTGCGTGAGAAGAAAACCGGGCAGCCTATCGCCTTTGCTACCGTGGGTATAAGGGAACTGAGCATTGGAACTGCCAC
>JBNLGG010000059.1:0-25198 GCA_050305935.1 Cyclobacteriaceae bacterium
CTGGTTCGTGTCCTCACGAAACAGCTATCACATGCCATCTTGGCGGAGGTTCGTGGAGACACGAACCACGGCACGAGAGAATAGACAAAGCAAACCAGGCATTCCCCGACGCTTTGGTCATAAATTATGAACCCTTAATCGCTATGCTTGAATTGCCTGATGAGAAGGACAAGCATGTGCTTACGGCAGCAATTAAAACAAACGCCAATATTATTGTCACAAACAACCTCAAAGACTTTCCTAATGAGTATTTGGCAAAGTTTGGGTTAAGTGCAAAATGTGCGGTTGATTTTTTAACCGATGTAATTGATTTAAATAGTGAAGTAGCGGTGGAAGCATTCAGGGAACTCGTGGTAAATAAAGAAAATCCAAATCTGGACGAATATGAAGTATTGGATTTGTTTAGGAAAAATGGATTAACCAATACGGCTGATTATTTACATTCACTGATTTAGCCTCGTGAATTCCTCCCTCCTTGTTGGTCTTTTTCTACCAACAAGACCCCATCACATTATCCAGTCACCGGAATGAATGGCGAACAAAAAGGTGTTTTGTGAAGACCAGCCTTCGGCGGGCGGACACAAAACACGGCTTGCGATCAAATCGGGATCGTTAATTTATTGGATTTTCAAAACCTTGCTTTTCCTCCGGGCGGAACAAAGCTTTCCTCCGGGCAAACCAAAAGCCTCCTCCGAGCGGAACTTGCTTTTACTTTTTAGGAACTAAGCTTTCTTTTGTGATAGGGGTGCCCTCAGCCCTGGTTCGTGTCTTCACGAACCATTCATCACACACCATCTTGAAAGTGGTTCGTGAAGACATGAACCAGGGCAGCGGATAAGAGAGCTGCAACATCGTAGAGGTGTTTTCTAGCTAATCCCCGGAAAAACACAGTAAATGAGAAAGGGACAAAACAAAAAAAGGAGCCCGAATTGAGCTCCTTTTTTGTAGTCCGTAGGGGAATCGAACCCCTGCTACCAGGATGAAAACCTGGCGTCCTAACCCCTAGACGAACGGACCATCTCTGAATTGGAGTGCAAATATAGATTTCCAAAAATTAATTGCAAACAGTCGGCATATATTTTTTTGAAAAAATTTATTCTACCCCCTTTTAAAATACCTGATAATAATCAGCAATTTTTAATATATGATTTGTACTTTTGTGGCCGGTTAAATTGTTTCACAAAAACCTATTATCTCAATGATTAAAATCGGAATTAATGGATTTGGCCGAATAGGCCGCCTTGTTTTTCGCGCTTCAGTTGAAAGACCAGATGTACAAGTAGTAGCTATCAATGACCTGATCGATGTAGATTACATGGCATACATGCTGAAATATGACTCTACCCACGGAGTATTCAAAGGTACGGTAGAAGTAAAAGATGGAAAGCTTGTTGTCAATGGAAATACTATCAGGGTTACATCTGAAAAAAACCCGGCTGATATTAACTGGGCAGCAGTTGGCGCTGAATACGTGGTGGAATCAACTGGCCTTTTCTTGACAAAAGAAAAAGCACAGGGCCACATCGATGCCGGTGCAAAAAAAGTAGTAATGTCTGCACCTTCTAAAGATGACACCCCAATGTTCGTGATGGGTGTAAATAACACTGCATATAAAAACGACATGAACTTCGTTTCTAACGCTTCTTGTACTACTAACTGTCTTGCACCTATTGCAAAAGTTTTGAACGACAAGTTTGGTATCGAAGAAGGTCTGATGACTACTGTTCATGCTACTACTGCTACTCAAAAAACAGTTGATGCTCCGTCTATGAAAGATTGGAGAGGTGGTAGAGGCGCTGGCCAAAACATCATCCCTTCATCTACAGGTGCTGCAAAAGCGGTAGGTAAAGTTATTCCAGAATTGAATGGAAAACTTACCGGTATGGCATTCAGGGTTCCTACTCCTGATGTATCAGTAGTTGACCTTACAGTAACGCTGAAAAAAGACGCTACTTACGATGAGATCTGCAAAGCAATGAAAGAAGCTTCAGAAGGCGAATTAAAAGGTATCCTTGGTTACACTGAAGATCAGGTAGTATCTAACGACTTCATCGGTGATGCAAGAACTTCTATCTTCGATGCAGGCGCTGGAATTCAGCTAAGCCCTAAATTCGTAAAAGTTGTTTCATGGTACGACAACGAAATGGGTTACTCTAACAAGGTAGTTGACCTTATCCAATACATGGACAAAGTGAAATAATTCTTTTTCACATAGATATTTTATGGAAGCCACTCTTTTGAGTGGCTTTCTTTTTTGTCCCCCACCCTGTTCATTTATTGCTTTTGTCTTTCGTGAAATCGACTAAATTTGCGGTTTCTATTTTAGCACAATGAAGAAACTGCTGATCATTCTTTACCAGCCCTACAAGTGGCTGATCTTTTTTCCATTTTTAGGCATCAATACCCTCATTTTTGGTATCCTGGCGATTTTATTCTCACTGATCTTTGGTCAAAAGGTTGGGAGCTTTGTAGGGGGCGTACTGTGGAGCAGGTTAAATGGATTCCTGACGCCAATGTTTGTCTCCAAAACCGGCCAGGAAAACATCGATAAAAACCAATCCTACGTCATCGTAGCCAATCACATCAGCGCCTATGACATTTTCCTTGCATACGGTTGGCTCGGCATTGACTTCAAATGGGTGATGAAAAAAGAGCTGCGAAAGATCCCCGGATTGGGATTTGGCAGTGAGGCCGTAGGCCACATATTTATTGACCGGTCCAGCTCAAAAGCCGCATTGGAAACCATCGAAAAAGCAAAGGAAAGAATCAAAGGAGGCACTTCGGTTTTATTTTTCCCGGAGGGCACCCGGAGTAAAACCGGTGAGCTGGGCAGGTTTAAAAAAGGGGCATTTAATTTCGCTTTCGATCTGAATCTCCCTATTCTTCCCGTAACAATCCTTGGCACGAATAAGATCATGCCCTCGGGCACATTTAATTTATTACCGGGAAAAGCCAGGCTGGTGATCCACCCTCCTATTGACATTTCTAATTATTCACCGGAAGATATGGGGAAATTAATGGACAACACCAAGGATGTTATTGCATCTGCATTGGATAAATAAAAAGTTTTTTCATTTTATTGAACCTAAAAATATTCACCCCGTAAGCTAGAGAAATGTAAAAGGAAATATGTTAACCTCCACCATCCATATCAACCGAACCGCAATTGTGTTCGTCCCTTCCTTTTCATAAGTGATCCACTCACTTTTCAGGAAGCAAAACAGTTCAGTTTAAATCAACTTTTACTTTACTTTTACAATCATGGATGGGAAAAATCTCGCTACTAAAAATATACATTTAAAAAATTCTAAGACCCTATCTCAACATCTCAGACTTTTATGGAGAGACATAAGAGATTCTATTTCCGGTAAAGAACGGGATTATACCAGCGGCAGTATAAATCGTGCTATCGTGCTCTTGTCAATACCAATGGTGTTGGAAGTTGCCCTGGAATCTGTATTCGGGTTGGTGGATATTTATTTCGTGTCAAAAATCAATTCTACCGCCATTGCCACCGTGGGCATTACGGAGTCTTTAATTACGATAGTCTACGCCATAGGAATTGGTACGAGTATGGCGACTACGGCTTTGATATCCCGGAGGACGGGAGAGAAAAATCCTGAAGGCGCTTCTTCAGCGGCCATGCAGTCAATCGTTCTGGCCGTCATTGTCTCATTGATTTTGGCAATACCCGGCATATTCTTTTCGAAAGAACTGCTCAAGCTCATGGGAGCTACAAATGCGATCGTAAATGAATACAGTATATACACCTCGCTGATTATCGGTGGAAATATAGTGGTGATGCTATTGTTTGTGATCAATGCGATTTTCAGAAGTGCGGGCGATGCGGCCTTGTCGATGAAAATATTATGGACAGCCAATCTGGTCAATATCGCACTTGACCCAATTTTAATCTTTGGCCTTGGGCCAATACCTGCTTTAGGTATCAAGGGTGCGGCAATAGCTTCTTTAACCGGGCGCGGTTTTGCAGTGCTCATACAATTTTACCTACTATATAAAGGTGTGGGCAGGACAAAAATACGTCGCAGGCATATAAAGATTGAGCCGAAGGTGCTGTTGCAAATTATGAAGCTTTCGCTTGGCGGAGTGGGTCAATATTTAATTGCCACTGCTTCATGGGTGGTTTTGATGAGACTTATGAACCAGTTTGGGGATCAAGTCGTCGCAGGTTATACCATTGCCATCAGGCTGTTCATGTTTACACTATTGCCTAGCTGGGGTATGAGTAATGCTGCTGCCACATTGGTCGGTCAGAATCTGGGAGCTAAAAAACCTGATCGCGCGGAATATTCAATTGTACGAACAGCTATATTTAATTCCATGCTGATGATCTTCTTCGCCGTTTTGTTCATCAGTTCTGGGGAATATTTTGTCAGGTTGTTTTCCAATGAGTCAGACGTGGTGGGTACCGGTAAAATAGCTTTACAAACTATCAGTTATGGCTATTTGTTTTACGGTTTGGGGATGATCATGCCGCAATCGTTTAACGGTGCTGGTGATACTACGACTCCGACCTGGATCAATTTTATAAGCTACTGGTTAGTGCAGATCCCGATTGCCTATTTCCTGGCCGTAAAATTGGAAATGAGAGAAACAGGCGTTTTTTGGGCCATTATAGTCGCTGAGTCGCTGATGGCCACTTTAAGCGTTATTCTATTCAAAAAAGGCAAATGGAAGCTGATGGAGGTATAATCAGCAGTCATAAGTTGGAAATCGATGGAATTTTACTCATTTTGATGTAAACATTGATTTCCAACCATTATGCTAGAAGAAAGTCGCTATTACTTCAAAAAGGCGGCCGAAGTCCTTGATCTGGGCGAACGAGCCAAACGAATTCTCCACACCCCCTACCGTATTGTAAAAGTTGAGATTGTATCCGAAAGCAGAAACGGCGAAATGCTCCAGCACATTGGATACAGGGTACAACATGACAATTCCCGGGGACCAATGAAAGGCGGCCTGCGATATCACCCGACGGTTGATGAAGATGATGCGGTGGCATTGGCATCCCTGATGACCTGGAAGACAGCCATTGTCGATATTCCCTATGGAGGAGCCAAAGGGGGAATTAATTGTAATCCGGAAGAGCTCAATGAAAAAGAGCTGGATGAAATCACCCGCGTCTTTGTCAGCCATATTAAAGAAGTCATTGGGCCGAACCTCGACATTCCCGCCCCTGATGTAAATACCAATTCAAAAATCATGGGCTGGATCATGGATGAATACTCCAAATATTACGGCTTCTCTCCTGCCGTGGTGACAGGAAAACCTCTGCACCTGTTTGGATCAGAAGGAAGGGCGGAAGCCACCGGGCTCGGAGTAACATTTGCACTGGAGCATGCCTTAAAAGACATGAACATGTCTTTTAAAGGATTAAAAGTTTCTATTCAAGGCTTCGGGAACGTGGGTAGCAATGCCGCAAAATTTATAGTGGAACGGGGCGGCAAGATAGTAGCGGTAGGTGACCACAAAGGAGGTGTGTCAAATGCAAATGGGCTGAATGTTAATGAATTGATCGACTGGGTAAATGAACACCGAACAGTAGCCGGATTTACCGGAGGAGATGCATTCAAAAGTGAAGAAGTACTTACCTGGGATTGTGATGTGTTGATCCCGGCAGCTTTGGGCGGTGTGCTCCACAAAGAAAATGCTCATGATGTTAAGGCTAGAATTATTGTGGAAGGAGCCAATGGCCCTACCACCCCGGAAGCTGATGAAATTTTTAATAAAAAGGGTATTCTGGTAATCCCCGATGTGTATGCTAACGCGGGCGGGGTAACGGTAAGTTACTTTGAATGGGCGCAAAACATCCAACAATTCAAATGGGAACTAGAAAGAATCAACAACGAACTTTACAAGATCATGTCAAAGTCGTACGAAGACCTCAAGCAGACGGCAAAAAGCAAGAATGTCAATATGAGAACAGCTGCATTTGTTTTGGGGATTGGAAGGGTTGCCAAGGCTACACTCGCCAGGACGCATTTTGATATTGACAAGTTCTAAGCATTCTAACCTTTTTTAATACAAATAAAATTTTATTCTCATTGAAATTATTAAGAATTAAGGCTAACAGATTTAACCATTTCTCCATATTCTGTTTAACGCTTCATAATTTGTGATTTGTATTTGATGGTCTGTCATATTCAAAACTCCATCTTTTTTAAATTCCGAAAGAACGCGAATAACATTCTCCGTTGACATGTCAATTAACTCTCCAATTTCTCGTCTTGTTAAGGGAAGAAAAAAAGTGGTATTCAAAAATACCTCTTCAGACAGAAGTTTCAATAAATAAGCAACTCTCCCTCGCAATTGTTTTGAGCAAATATTTACCCGGTTATAAATAATTTCATCCGTTACACGACTAACTTTTGATAAAACATCTAAAGCAAACTCGCCGTTTGATGACACAAATCTTCTAATAAGGTCAATGTCAATAAAACAAAAATCAGATTCCGAAAGTGTAGTAATCGTGTATTGATAATTTTTATTTGAAAACATTGTTAGAAATCCAAAAAATGACTTTGTTTTTGCAACACTGACGATATGGTCCTTATTATCATTGGTTCTTTTTGACAATTTGACAAGGCCGCTCTTTAAATAAAAAAAATTCCTGATAATTTGACCTTCCGAAATAACTTTTTCCCCTTTTTTAAACTTTAATTCAATTTTTGAATTCTCCAGCTGTTCAAATTCACAATTGGATAATTTGTTAAATAATAATGATCTGAATATACAATCCCGACAGGAAGTAGACGCAAGTTGCTGTGGCATTTAAGAATATAGAAAAATTTGAGTTAACAATTATTGTAATTAAATAAAAACTTTTTTTTCGTTTCTATTGATCTAATTTTTTAACGCAAAATTGTATAACATTTTCTTCCATAATTAACAATTTTGATCACTCTTACTCATGCTCAAATTATGATACATATCATAATCAATAATTTGCCCTGTACATGCACTTTTTGATAAATTATAGATGGTTTTAAATATCAAAACCTACCACAATTTTTAGCACCCAGGTCTGTTCATAAATCCATCGAACGACGCAAAAACCGTAAAAAGGGGATTACTACAAATTATCAAACATAAACCATTATTTTATGAAGACGATTACAAAATCGATGTGCTCATGGGCACAGGTATGGGGTGTTTATTTACCCTTTCTGCTATTAATTTTCACAACTGCTGTAGAGGTAAAAGCTCAGTGTGATATTGACTTGGGAACATTTGGCATAACCCTTGATCCAGCCAGTGTTCCAAAGTTTACAAATGACCTTCCGGTTATAAAAGATCTCGGACTTCGCATTGATTATACCACTGGAAAGACAACTAACATTTCCGTAAAAATGGAAGAGACTTTTCAAGATCTTGGTTTGGGGTTGACAGATATTAACGGAGCTCCAGTATTGACAAGAGTGTGGGGTTATAGGTTTCCGCGTATGCAAGTGACCTACCCGGGAGCAACCATTGTTGCACTGAAAGACAAACCCATTGAGATCAAATGGAAAAATCAATTACCAGGGCATTTTTTACCAGTAGACGGATCATTGCACATGGCTCATCCTGTACCCTTGCCTGCAGGTTTTAATACTGTAAGCGAATGGTACGCAGCAGGAAATGTACCAACGGTTGCCCACTTACATGGAGGACATACGGAATCAGCTAGTGATGGCCTGCCAGAGGCCTGGTTTACACAAGATTTTATGTATACCGGTAATTATTTTGCCAAACAAAAATATTGGTATGATAATGATCAGGAAGCAGCTACTTTATGGTATCATGACCATGCACTAGGAATTACACGATTAAACGTTTATGCAGGTCTTGCCGGATTTTACCTGTTGAGGGATGAAAATGAAAACGCATTGATTGACAATTACACTTTGCCAGGTGGAGATTATGAAATAGAAATGGTGATACAGGACAGGCTCTTCGACCAAAATGGTCAATTGTTTTGGCCAGCATATCCAGGTGAAACACCCTATCAAGATTTTATCACAGGGGAGGGCGCAATATTACCTCCTGATATTTTCATAAATGGTGGTCCCACTGCTTTAGCCGAGTTCTTTGGTAACATTATCCTGGTAAATGGCAAAGCATGGCCAAAACTGAATGTTGAACCTAGAAAGTATCGCTTCCGATTGTTGAATGGTTCCGATTCCAGGTTTTATGTACTCAAACTAAATAATGGAGAACCAATAATGGTTATTGGCAGTGATGATGGCCTCTTAACAAATCCTGTAGAGGTTGAGGAATTGGTTTTCGCACCAGGTGAACGATATGACGTGGTTATAAACTTTAGTGACTATGAATCTTCCTCTATTACATTACTAAATTTAGGGCCAGATGAACCTTATAATGGTGTAGATCCTTTTGATCCTGCATGTTCTTCCACCACAGGAAAAATCATGCAATTCAAGGTAAATAAGACATTTAATCAAGCTATCCCTAATGCATCCGTTAATTCATCAACCAACTTAAGACCAGGCAATCCCATTGTGGACCTAGTACCTCAAAATGAAGAAAATCCCAGAAAGCTCGTATTATTTGAAGGAAAAGACGAGTTTGGCAGACTTCAACCGATGCTGGGAACAATGGCTGACGGATCTTTAACCTGGAATGATGCCATAACAGAAAACCCATCTAATGGTGCCACAGAATTATGGGAGGTATATAACGCTACCGGTGATGCCCACCCCATACATTTACACCTGGTAAAATTCCAAATTTTAAATAGACAGGCCTTTACAACCTATGAAAATTCGGATTTAGGGATCGATGAAAATGTAAGTAGCAAACCTCAATTGCAACATAATGGAAGTTATGGTGTGGGTGGAATATTTCACCTAAACCCTGCCCAGGCATTTTCAGGGGGCGCTATAGAACCGGACACATATGAGGGCGGATGGAAAGATACATTTGTTGTTCCCCCTGGTCATGTAGGACGTATTGTAGCTAAATTTGATAGACTCGGTCGTTATGTCTGGCATTGCCATATCTTATCACATGAAGACCATGAAATGATGCGACCATTCCAGGTGGGACCGTTGCCAGCAAACAATGCAAGAATAGCTTCAAACAATATGCGGGATAGAAGTAATTCGATGGTTTATCCCAACCCATTTATTTATGACACCCAAATTAATTTTGAATTGAAAAGGGCTCAACAGATCAATTTCAGTGTCTATGACATGACTGGTAAGAGATTATTTGAAAACAATAATTTCTACCAGGAAGGCAAAAATGCAATTTTCTGGGATGGATTTGGTGATAATGGAAAGGAAATCAGGTCTGGAGTTTATATTTATAAATTAACGGGGAAAGACTTTGATGAATCGAAACGACTGATAATTTCACGATAACCATTTCATGTACCAAATTATAAAATGTATAAGGGGCTGTAAAATCAGCCCCCTTCTTTTTTAGAATCTGACTATCGGTTTTATATGATTCTTGACTCGATATTTAAATTTGTTAGCTAATTGCAGATTGTGCTATTTTTTAAATCCCACTAAAATCTTCATTTGTAGGACAATCCATTCCTACTATAAAATTTTAACACAAAAGATTAGTCTTTGAAGTTTTGATAAGATCTAATTCCTGATTTGAGATTGAATTCTCATTAATCGGTCAATTAATTTTTCATTGGTAAAACGTTCCCGCAAACGCTCTGCCATAATAGGAAAAGAAAAGGGTGTCGCCCGATCCGTATCGATGAGCACAATTTTTTGCTGATTAATTTTCCTCAATGATTGAATGAGGCGGTTGAGATCGAGTTGCAGGGTGACTACTTCCTCTTTGGCCTGCCTGACCAGAAGATTGTCTTTGTCATATTGTACGAAAACATCGTAAATCACTGATGAAGACGCTTGCAGATGTTTATTGGTAATCTTCTTTCCGGGATAGCCATGAAATACCAATCCGGAAATAGTGGCAATATCCCTGAATTTCCTCTTGGCTAACTCCCCTTCATTAATGCTATGATCAATGTCTTCCATTAAGTTTTCCATCGAAAAAAGGTCCTCTTCCAGCGCTTCCACAATCGGAATCTCCTGGTCTGAAAGTAATTCAAAACCATAGTCATTAGCGGCAATGGAGAATGTGAGCGGCTTTAAGCGCGAGATCCGATAGGCGATAATGGCTGACAATACCTCATGGACAAACCTTCCTTCAAAGGGATAAATAAATATGTGATGCCCCTCATCGGACAATACATTCTCTATCAACAACTCATCTTTAGAAGGGATAATCGAATTTTTTTGCTGGATTTTAAGCATGGGTTCCAGTACCTCCATCTCAATGCCATTAAAAACATTGACCCTTGCCTCTTCCAGTTTCATTCTGATAAGTTCGGAAAGTTTAGAAGACAGGGGTAGTCTCCCCCCCTGCCACTGCGGCACCACTCCTCCCTTTCTGTTGGATTTCCGGACGTATGCTGTCATGTCTTTTACCCTGATAAATTCCAGGCACTGCCCGCTAAACCAAAAAGTATCTCCCGGCTTCAATGAAGAAATGAAGGACTCTTCAATAGTCCCAAGAAAACCTCCTGTGATGAATCTGACGTGCAATATCGGATCGCCAACGATGGTTCCTATTGACAATCGGTGCTTTTGGGCAATGGTTCTATTATTGACCTTAAACAAACCTTCTTCAAAAACCACCTTCGTGAATTCGGCATATTCACTCAAGCTCTCCCCACCCGTGGAAACAAACCGGATTGCCCAATTGAATTCCTCTTTTGTCAAGTTTTTATAGGCATAGGTGTTCTTCACGTGCCGAAAAACCTCTTCCTTATCAAAACCTCCCCCCACCGCCAAGGTGACAAGATACTGAACCAAAACATCCAATGACCCAGTCAATGCTGGTCGCTCTTCATGGATTTCATTGTTTTGAGCCAATTTTAATGCTGCTCCCTCTATAAGTTCCAAGGCATTGGTTGGCACAAAATAAATTCTCGAAAGTGATCCCGGCTGGTGTCCGCTCCTGCCAGCCCGCTGAAAAAACCTAGAAACCCCTTTCGGGCCACCCACCTGAATGACCGACTCCACCGGAGAAAAATCAACCCCCAAATCAAGACTCGATGTACAAACCACCAGCTTTAGCTTTCCCTCCTTCAATGCTTCTTCCACCCATGTCCTCAATGCGCGATCAATCGATCCATGATGCATGGCCATCACCCCGGCAAACTGGGGAGCGACACGCAATATTTCCCTGTACCAGATCTCAGCCTGCGATCGGGTATTGGTAAACAGCAGGGTTGATGTACTTTGCTCGATGATGGGTAAAACTTTGTCCGCCAAACGTATGCCTACGTGACCGCCCCAGGGAAATTCCTGAATATCATCCGGCACGATGGACTCTATTTGAATCCGTTTGCTGATTTGTGCTTTAACCAGCTTTTTTCGTTCGCCGTTACCGGTCACCAAAACATCCATCGCTTCGTCCAGATTGCCGATGGTAGCAGATATCCCCCAGGTTAATACTTTATGTGATGACAGGCTTTTGATCCTTGCGAGGCCAAGTTCCATTTGCACGCCCCTTTTTGTGCTCATCAACTCATGCCACTCATCGACAATTACCGCACGCACCCCTTGAAAAATTCGTCCGTGATTTTTATTGGCAAATAAAATATGTAAACTCTCGGGAGTAGTAATCAAACAATCCGGCAGTGATTTCAACTGTTTTGCCCGGTCTTCTGTAGACGTATCCCCTGTTCGCACCGCTACTTCCCAGCCGATCTGTAATTCATCGACTGCCAACTGGAGCGCTTTAGCCAGGTCAACGGAAAGCGCCCGAAGCGGAGTGACCCATATTACTTTAATTCCTTTTTGGTTAATCGGCTGATTGAATTGTTGGATCAGGCATGCTAACCATAAAGCGTAGGTTTTACCACTTCCCGTAGGAGCATTTAACAATCCCGAGTAACCATTTTGAAACAAATCCCATATCTCACTTTGGAAGGGAAAAGGCTTCCATCCCCTTGATTGATACCAGTTCAGGATCTTCTTGGTCGAATAGTTCTTAATGGTCTTTTTCAAGGATAAAAGGGCACTGTTAAAAGCAATGAATTGTTTTATAAGTATACACACTAAAAAAGGAGGATACCATGAAAATCCTAAGTAAAATACCAAAGTACCCCATGATTTATCATTCTGTATTTTATGATTTAACTCGATTCATTGTGGGAGTAATATTGCTAATGGAAGGCATCCGGCTGGTGGGCGATAGCTCCACCTTATTCGGCATTGTGGATCGCAGCCGCATCGGTGGATTAGCTTTCATCCTCGAACATCATGTGATTTTCACGTTGATCGCAGGAGGAATACTGATTGCCATTGGCCTGTTGACCAGAATCGCAATTCTTTTTGAATTGTTGATTTTTATTGGAGTGTTATTCAATCACGATGCACAATTCGGATTGTACTCTGTTTATGGAAATGTGGCCTTTTCTCTTGTTATTACTCTTGTTCTTATTGTGATTTTCTTAGCCGGATCGGGAACAATTTCGGCAGATCATTACCTAAAGAAAAAATAAAAAGTTTAAATTTTATCCAATAATTTTTGATATATAACAATTTCTATTTAAACTTTTTGGTTGAAATTAGCCAATACATCAAGCAAATAACTAATTTTTTTCCAAAATGAAAGGGATTTTTTTTTGTGCAACCTTTGCCCTGACCTTTATAAATCATTGTAACGTACTCAGCCAAAGCTTTTTGGTAAACGCTGGAGCAAGTGGTTTTGGTATTGGAGATGCAAATGTTTGCCAATCTGATGCCTATTCTCCATTTAACAATCCTGCAGGCATAGCTGCTCAACCGGTCATCCAGGTTGCTGCCTCCACAAAAATCCTTTATCAGGGAACTGACCTGCGCTCACATTATTTGTCGGGAATTTACCCATTTAAAAGCTTCTCCCTTTCCATTGGGATATTAAAGCATGGTAATGACTACCTCAACCAACAAAAATTCGGATTGGCAATCGCCAATAAAATAGGTTTCATGAAATTAGGTGTGCAAGCAGGCTATTACCAGATCAGGGCGGAAGGCTTTGGCAATGCGGGGAACTTGGTTTTTGATTTTGGTGGTATTGCCGAGCTGTCAGAAAAAGTTACATTTGGAGCCCACATTTTTAATTTTACCCAGTCCACCATAGATAATGAAGAGTTTGTCCCAATCGTTATGAAAGCAGGGATCTGCTATACACCTGTACCAGCTTTCAACACCTACCTTGAAATTGAAAATGAAATCTCCGCAGAACCACTATTTAAAGCAGGAATCAACTATGAAATTATCCATTCTCTGTTAATCCAAACCGGTGTAACCATCAACCCCACCAGGCATTTTTTTGGACTCCAATACTCGGGAAAACGGGTTGGTTTTGGCTATGCGTTTTCCTACCATCAAATTCTGGGAATGGTCCATCAGGCCTCATTGGCAATAAAATTCAAGAAAGATGACGACATGGAGCCTTAACTGTTTTACCCTGGTTTTAATGTTATTACTTCAGACGCTTTCCTTTGCCCAACAACCGGATTCGCCATTTATTGCCATGGAAGGCCTCACCGACAACAACGCGTTTCGGGAAGTAATAGAGCAAAATGGCGAGGAAGTGTTCGACCTCCTTTTTAACCCGACCCAATCGAAAAGAAACATAAACCAGGTAACCTACGAAGAGCTACAGGGAAACTTTCTATTGGACCATGCCCTCATTCAGAATTTTCTTGAGTACAGAAGAAAGTATGGCCTCATTCGATCCATTTATGAACTCCAGTTAATTGACGGGTTTGACATGGAAGCGATCCAACTCTTTCTTTTAAACATCACCCTGGACCGACAGGCAATTGAACATGAAAAAAGAACCCGGCACAAAATAGCGATCGGATCTCAGGTACTCCTCCAGGAAAAAGAGGGGTTTGCTTCTAAAAAATATGCCGGAGATGCCTTCAAGTCCTTTTTACGATATTCGGTTGAAGTAAACAACAATATATCGTTTTCATTTAGCGGGGAAAAAGACCCCGGAGAGCTTTATCGTTTCTCTGTGAAGAAAAATAAATTTCTTTTCGATCATCATTCGGCATTTCTCCAAATAAGGAATGAAGGCCCATTCACTAAACTGATCCTGGGAGATTTCACCCTGCAAAACGGACAGGGTCTGGTTTTTAGTCAACCCTTCTCATTAGGGAAAGGTACGGAAACAATTAGAACCATTTCAAAACCAAACGTCGGATTGAAGCCCGTAAGCTCCTTGTATGAGTTTAAAAATTTTAGTGGGATAGCCTCCGAGTGGAAATATAAGAGCGTTAGAATGATCGCTTTTGCCAGCCTGGTCCAGCGCGATGCTACCATTTGGCCTGATGATGATTACCCGTCCATAAGATCACTTTCTAAAAGTGGTTTACATCGTACAGAAAGTGAACTGTCTAAAGAAAATGCCATCAATGAGATATCCATTGGTGGTAATACTGAATACCGGTCAAGACCAAATAATTTTCTTGTTGGTATGAATTTTCTGCAAACACGGTTTTCGACCCCTTTCCATTATATAAATGCACTGGATCAAAAATCGAAATTTTCAGGAAGGAACAATTTCACTCTGAGTTCCTATACCAATTACTACATGAAGGACACCCACTTCTTTTCTGAATTTGCTTATTCTAAGGGCGGTGGAACGGGCTTCATCGCCAGTCTGATGCATCAGGTAGCGGATCCGGTATCACTTTCCATTTTATACAGAAATGTAAGCCAGGACTTTCATTCCTTTCGTGGAAATTATTTTTCGGAAGAAGGTTCACAAGTAAATGAGCATGGGCTTTACATTGGTGTTAAACTCCAACCGTTGAAAAACACCTGCCTTTCGGTCTTTCATGATATCTATACTTTTCCAAAAATCGACCAGGATTTTCCAAAATCAAGGAATGGAAGCGAATGGATGATAGCTGTGGTTCATCAACAATACAAAACATACAGCTTCAATTTAAGAGTGAATTACGAACAAAAAGAAGCAATCAACAAAGATGCTTCATTTCCATTTAACGGGATTTATTATTACCAGCGCCTAAGAGCCGATGTATCCAATATTATTTTCATCAATCATGCTTTGAAACTGGTGACCCAACTAAAATGGAACAAAACCGAATTCGAAAAAAACGACTTTGGCAAAGGGTTTCTATTTGGGACGGGATTGCAATTTAAGACCAACATTTTTCAGGCAAGCTCAATGTTCAGCCTGTTTACTACCGATGGTTATGAAAACCGGCTATATCAATACCAGCACAGCACCCAAAACAACTATCTATATCCTTTTTTCTATAACCGGGGATCTTCTGCAAATATTTCCATTCAATATCCAGCCAACGGTATGTTAAAGGTATGCGCAAATTTTTTTACGATTGTTTATACCGAAACAAGCTCCATCGGGAGCGGTGACGATACTATCCAGGGGAACAAGAAAAGCATTGTAAGTTTTGAAGTAAATATGAAGTTTTAATAGCACCGTCACTTCGTTACAAACATCCACTATTTTTAAAATGGTGTTAGATAAAAAATGCCGATATTCAACGTTTAAATTTCACAAATAGCAGGTAATTACTTCCTAACAGCCCCTAATTAAGGTACATACGCTCGAATTTAGCGAATTCATATTTCACAGATATTGAGATTTTTTTAATAGAAGCATATGTCACATTGATTGTTAAAATGAGCTCGTTTATCTAAAAATTGGTCCAATAGTGTAAATAAGATCTAACATTTTTTTTTTAAAAAAGTAAAATTAATAAATTCGAAACTACAAATTGTTCCAACAACAATCTGACAGGTAATGCTTAGAAGGAATGGATAATTGGCAATGGCGGGAACCATTGCCAATAGTATTACCCCAAAACCTTTTTATTGTTTGAGTCTAGGGACCGGTACCGATAGGTAAGAGGGAGATTTATTTATCTTCCCAACTTCCCTGTCCAGTGCATTCTATGATTTGGCCACTAATCGGTTTGTCAGTTTTTTTATAAAGTCGACTGGCCCTCGATTTTGTAAAAGAATTTTGTGGTTTGGTGATTTTGTACTCCTGGGTCTGTAAGTCTCCCCTTATAATACCCAGGCTAAGTAAGATGTAAAATAGAATTGAACTCATAAGAATATGTTTTTTAGCTTATGAAAGTTCAATGGCAGGAAGAACCTGTGAAAGGAAACTATTGCATCTGAGTAACAACTATTTTTATTATAAAAAAGGATAGTGCGAGTGGTAGAAGAAATAGAGTTAGCTACAATAAAATTTTTTACAAAAATTAATTGATCATGAAAGATTTACAGAGATTGGTTAGGGTAATTACAGAGCTTAAACAGCGGCAATACCCACTTTTAGAGTTGAAGGGGGTAAATGAGAATTCCAGCAAAGAGAATATCTTCTTTAGATATGTCAAAAAAGGGATAGTGGGTACGGACGACGAGGCAGCCGAATTATTGTATGAATCAAAAAGTGATGATGACAGGTACCGGATGTTGAAATCACGGTTGAAACAAAAAATGCTGAACCATTTGTATTTTCTGGACTTCAGCACCAAGGGGTTTCCTGCATACACAACAGCAAAACAGGAATGTCTGCAATTGCTCCACCATGGAAACATCTCCAGAATTACAGGCGAAAGGAAGATAGCAAAAAGTTTATTCCACAAAGCCAATACGATCGCAACAAGGTTTGAATTCACGAGGGAAAAAATAACGGCATTGGAGGAGCTTTATGCCATCATGAGTTTGAATTGCCAACCTCATGTATTTGATCAGTTGATAGACGAATTAAATGCAACAAGGAAACTCTACATCAGAGAAGAGGAAGCCCGGGAGTTGTATTTCAGATTCAAGATGCTCCTGGTAAAATCGGTTAATTCGAGAAAAAAGAACATAGATGAAGTTGTGGGCGTTATTGAAAAGCTTCACACAATCTGGAAGGACACCAATTCCTCAAACGTATTTAACTGGTATTACACCATGAGGCTGTTCTACATGGAAATGACCGCACAATACGAAGAATCCATTCCGTTTATCAATCAGATTTTGTCTGGCAAGTTTGAAGGAAAAAAACTCAATGAGAAAAGGATCGATGATACCCATCTGATTTATTCTTTACAGTACGCTTACCTCCGGGCTAAAATGTTTGAAAAAGGATTTGAGTTGTCAGAGAAATATAAAGACCTGATTGACCCAAGGGACAACAATTGGTTTGCCTTCAAATCCCAGTATTTCATGATGGCAATGCACAGCAGAAATTACAAGCTGGCTTTTGACATCATCAATGAAGTGTTTGAAAACAAGAAATTCATCTCGCTCAATAGGAGAATGGAAGAAAGCTGGAAACTTTACAATGCTTACCTTCATTTCGCTTATTCGGGAAATTTCTTCATGCGAAGTTTCAACTTCACCAAATTTGTGGAAGAAATGCCGCATTATAGCAAGGACAAAGAAGGACACAACGTGGCCATCCTGATCCTTCAGTTCCTGTTTTATGTAGAAAGAGGAGATATCGACTCCCTGATTTACAGAAGGGATGCTTTGAAAAAGTATATGGACAATCACTTTAAAGAAAACTTCAGCTATCGAACGAGGACTTTCTTTAAACTCCTGAGTATCGTGGTAGAAAACAGTCTTGACATTAAGAAGATCAATCAGAAAAGTAAATACCTGCTGAACAAACTGCAAGAGCACCAGATAGTTGGTAGCGCTTACCAGGAAATAGAAATAATTCCATACGAGCACCTATGGGATTTACTGCTAAATATGATCAAATACGAAAAAGTGAGATCGTAAAAAAAGCCAGACATCATCATGAAGGCAGTTGGACACATTCAACTGCCTTTTTATTTTTGCCGGATCCAACAAAACTAAATGAATGAACAAGCTTTCCATACAGGCTGTAATTTTTGATGCAGACGGGGTCATTTTTGATTCTGAAAAACTTTGGGATATCGGAGACGGTGAATTTATGGCGACCAGGGGGATCAAGGAAATTGACGGAGAGGTGAAGATAAAACTGGCGGGGACCTCGCTCTACGAAGGAACCAAATTACTCCTGGAAAGTTATGGCCTCAATGAAGACATACAAAAAGCCTCCGTGGAGAGAGTAAAAAGAATGGAGGAGTTGTATAAAACCAGTATAACCTTTATGGACGGATTTCCTGAATTCTTCGAATGGATCAAAAAAAAGAAACTCTCCACAGCTGTGGCAACTTCCATGAACAAAAGTCTTTTTCCCTTTGTCAATGAACATACCGGATTTTTAGAGATGTTTGACCGTCAGGTGTATTCTGTCAGCGATGTCACATTTCCAAAACCAGCCCCCGATATTTACCTTTATGCCGCAGAAAAACTAGGAGTACAAGCCGCCAATTGTCTGGTGATAGAAGACGCGCCCAATGGAATTAAAGCTGCAAAATCTGCAGGAATGTTTTGCGTCGGAATCGCCACGACATTTCAGGACATTTATTTGAAAGAAGCTGATCACATTTGCAAAACATTTGACGAAATTAAAGCTTTGATTCGCACACTAAACTAATTCACCATGAGACAACTACTGACCATTTTGTTAGCGCTTCTATTTTGCATGAGCGCAAAAGCTCAAAAAAACATTACTATGTGCCACACCCCTACCGAGGCATTTGCCGCCTTGGCTTCCAATGAAGAATTCAGAGCAGATCATAAAGATCCGATTGCCTACACACACATTTCTACTGTTGGAAAAAGCATCACCTTCAAAGCCGCAGATGGCCAGGATGCATTTGGCTATGAGCTGAAATCAGCCACCCCAAGCAACAAATACATTTTTGTGTTCCATGAATGGTACGGCCTGAATGATTACATAAAAAAGGAATCTGAAAAACTATATAAAGACTTAAAAAATGTGAATGTCATTGCGGTTGACCTCTACGATAAAAAGCTCGCCACCAACGCTGAAGAAGCTGGTAAACTGATGCAGGCCGTCAGTACCGACCGGGCGATGGCAATCATCAAGGGTGCAACTGCCTATGCGGGAAAAAAAGCTGAAATCGCTACCATAGGCTGGTGTTTTGGGGGCGGATGGTCCCTGCAGGCTTCCATTATTTTAGGAGATCAGGCGGAGGCATGTGTGATGTATTACGGTATGCCCGAAACAGATATTGACAAACTGAAAAAGCTTGATTGCGATGTGCTGGGAATTTTTGGGAGCGAAGACAAATGGATCGATCCCGATCTGGTAAAAACCTTTGCCGATAACATGGAAAAAGCTAACCAGGACCTGGAGTATAAAATATTTGAAGCCGATCATGCTTTTGCAAATCCCAGTAATCCGAAATATAACAGCGATGCCACAAAAGAAGCGTATTCCATGACCCTCGCATTTTTAAAAGCTAATCTATTATAACATTAGCAAACTCCCTGTTAGGTTTTTTGTTGTCTAGCAAGGCAACCTCCAAACCTGTCAGGCTTTTTACGAAAATTTATACTTAACACGTAGGTTTTTGCTTAAAATCAAAAATTAAATAGCAGAAAACATCTTGCCCTTCTATTTTTGAAAAAAAATAAAGTTTATGCTGGCATTTAATGAAGCGGGTCTCTATCAGCTTTCGGTACACTTTGTAGGAAACCAGGTACAGGAAGAAGGATTGGTTATTTCAGATCAATCACTACGGCTGGATGATTCGATCAAGGAATTATTAAAAAAATACTTTACCAAATTTTTCAAAGATCAGCCGTTCCACCGGTTTTCTCACGAGTCGGACATTCATCTAAATGAGTGCTATTCCTTTGCGAAGGACATCTTTGACAATCCTGACAGTCTTCATTTTAATTCTGTAAAATTGGCCAAACATCTATATGCCAGCAGCGACCACCCAAACATAAAGAGCGGTGAGTTTTATGTAGCTTACTTCGAAGATGTATATGTTGGCGAAGAAGTATGTGATGCAATTGGCCTATTCAAATCAGAAAATAAAGAAACTTTTATCAAGGTCTATCCCGAAAACAATCATTTTGTAATCGAAGGTGAAACCGGCATCAATATCAACAAACTGGACAAAGGCTGCCTGATTTTAAATCTGAATGCTGAAAACGGCTACAAAATCATCAGCATTGACAATACCAATGGAAATAATGATGCCCGCTTTTGGTCAAATAAATTCCTGAAAACAAAACCTTTGCAAGACAATTATTTCCACACGCAGGAGTATATGATGATGTGCAAGGAATTTGCTTTGGAAGCGTTTCCCGAAGCCTCAAAAGCCGACAAATTATCGCTTGTAAATGATACGGAGCGGTTTTTTAAGGAGGAAGAGCTTTTTGACAAAAGACACTACCACGAGAAAGTCCTTCGCGAACCGGAAATCATTGAGGCCTTTGAAGACTATAAAAATAATTACAAGGAGGAACGGGAAGTTTCCATTGTCGATGAATTTGACGTTTCACCTGCGGCTGTTAAAAAATTTAAGCGGGTGTTTAAAAGTATCATAAAGCTGGACAAAAACTTTCACATCTACGTCCATGGCAACCGCGAGCTGATCCGAAATGGTTTTGACGAAGAAATGGGCATGAGTTATTACCAGGTGTTTTACAAGGAAGAAAGTTAGTTATAAACTACTCTTTACATCTGCATCTGCATTTTTCCAATTATTCAAAAGCTGGCTTTTTACGACTGATGCTTCCTGGGATTTTCCACTAGCTTTCAATGCCTGGTATTTCAACTTAAGTGTTACAGACCGGTTTGGATATTTTTTAAGCGATGCATTAAACATGTCAATTGCCTCGCTCATTTTCCCCATTTCCATCAATAACTCACCATATAGTTCATAGGATGGTTTTACAATTACCGGAGGCCCGACAATAAAAGGAAGGCTGGCTTCCATTTCACATGCTTTTTGCATAGACGATACAGCATCCTGCGGTTTACTTTCTTTCATATCCATCATGGCCAATAGCTGCTGCTCCACCACTTGTGCCATTTTTATATCATCCGGTGATGTCACCGCCTTTAGCAGATCAGACCCACATTGATTATTTGTTTCTGATGTGGGCCCATATTTTTTGTTTCTTTCCAGGGAAATCATATCTGTCACCTGCCCGGAAACCCACTTGAGTCGATTGATATCATTGGTATGGTAGGCTTTCAGCCCTTTGACAAATAAATCCGCTAATTTTGTTCGGATATTTAGGTTGCGGGTGGGGACTTCCGTATCATTCACCTTTCCGCTCCAGTCCTCTGTACTCACAAGGTAGGCAGCCTTCATTCGCAGCAGATGATATCGAGTCCATTTTGAATCACTCATCCGCGCGTCGAGGTACATGTCCTGCACCATTTCTGCGGCTTTGTCAAACTTACCCTGTTGAAGGTATGCATATTGCATCCACATCAACGCATGATAATTTCGATCCTCCAGTGACTGCTTTTTTTCCACCACCCTCTTTTCCACGGCTTGCCAGGCTTTTTCATTCGCCGCAGCGCATTTATCCCACATTCCCAGTGAATTAAAAATATGCGATCCGGCGTGCAAAGCATGTTCTGACCCATTGGCCACCTGCGAATACCTGGAAGCCTCATTTACCACTGTCGTAGCTCTCTCCGGCGGTTGATTGGCATAAATCAGGTAATTTAGAGCGCCGGGATGATTAGGGTTTTCTTTCAGAATTTTTTTACAAATAACGCTGGCCGTTGCATTTAATGAATCTTCTCCGGTCACCTTTGCCCGATTTATCAAAGAAAGAGCATAGATAGCTGCTAATTCCTCATTTTCCTGATGGCTGACATACAATTGTTCCAATATCTTGAAGTAATTATCAACCCTGGTATTCTCACCTTCCATTTCCTTAAACAGGGTTTCTGCTGTCTTTAAAAAGCCCCTCTCTATCTCATTTTTCGCCAAGGCCAGGCGGTCATCTTCGAATATCCCCAACTTCATTAGTGTTCCCTTTCCCATTTCATAGTTTTGGGAGTTCCAGAGCGGGTAATAATAGCACATCGCTTCACCCCAATAGGCCATCACAAAATTCGGGTCAAGCATCTGGGCGGTTTGAAATTGCTCAATAGCCTGCTGATATTCAAAGGAATGCAATAGCGCCAGCCCTTTTTTAAAGTACGGCTGCGAAACCTTCATTCCTTCTGGAACATAATTGATTGTTCCTAAGCCATCCTGGGCGAACAGGGAAACACTGATGCTCAAAATGAAAATTGTTTGAAAAAATATTTTATAAGTCAAATTCTGCATTGTTTTAATTACCATCGGCAGTAAGTTTAAACAAATAAAATTATTCCTTATTGTTGTGAAATGAAAATCCGAACCTCCTGGGAAAAGGAAAAAGCATTTAAATTTTATAAACTGCTGTTAAAAAGGCGTCTGACGGCTTGTGATTAAGATGTAACCGGAAAACGTAAGATCACCCAACCGTCAGACACCTTACCGGGTTACTTATTTTTAAATGTTTTTTCCCCTCACTGGAGCCGCAATTATTGGCAGTCATGCGAAAAATAAACTATATCCCTTTTGAATCCACCGACAAGGAACTGAGGGAAAACTACCTGAAGGCTTTTGAAAGTTTTCTTGACAACAAGTGGTATATCCTCGGAAAGGAAGTAGAAAAATTTGAGCATGCCTGGGCGGAATATTGCAGCACCCGGTTTGCTGTGGGGGTGGGTAATGGATACGATGCCCTTTTTATTGCGCTAAAAGCCCTGGGAATTGGCAATGGAGATGAAGTTATCGTTCCGGCGCATACATTTGCGGCTACAGCTCTGGCAGTGTTGAACCTGGGGGCGAAACCTGTTTTAGTAGATGCGGATGAACAGACCTTTAATATCAATGTTAACCAGGTCAAACGTGAAATAACCTCCAATACCAAAGCGTTGATAGCCGTTCATCTTTACGGCAATCCATGTGACATGGAAGCTTTAATAAATATATGTAGCGAACATGAAATTGATTTGATCGAAGACAATGCCCAGGCCCAGGGAGCTACTTTTAACGGCCAAAAAACAGGAAGTTTTGGAGTGGTTTCGACAACGTCTTTTTACCCAATAAAAAACCTTGGGGCCATGGGAGACGCCGGGGCGATCAATACAAGTTCTGATAAATTGTTTGAAAAAATCAAGTTGCTTAGAAGCTACGGAAGTCCAGATAAACATGTCTTCGAATACTGTGGCGTCAACTCCCGGCTGGATGAACTTCAGTCAGCACTTCTGAATGTAAAACTTCCTTTCTTGGATCAATGGAACAAAGAGCGCAATAACATCAATCTACTTTACCGCGAAGCGCTGAATGATATCGATGAAATCCAGCTTTGTTCCCAACCGGGTAACATCGAGTCTGCGAACCATATCTTCCCAATTCTCAGCAAAAAAAGGGATGAACTCAGGTCATTTTTAAGGGAAAACGGAATCCAAACGCTTTGTCATTACCCCCTGCCTTATCATTTGGAAAAAGCGTTTGATTCGCTTAATTATAAAAAAGGTGATTTTCCTGTCACTGAAAAGATATGCTCACGAGTGATATCACTACCCATTTTCCCTGGATTGACCAGCGATGACGTGAAATATATTGCCGATAAAATTCGTCAGTTTTTTAGAGGCTGACCCATTCTTCTCTCCGCTCTTTCCCATATGACGGTTTGCTTACCAGTGATTAGCCGTAAGAATCCCACGTACACCGCATAGTTCATCAGGCAGAAATAAAAAGGCAGGAAGAAGAGCTTAAATTTCAGTTTCTGTTTTTCAAGTATAAGACCAATGAGGGAAAATACGTAAAAGACCAATTGACCAAATAAGATCAGGATATATATTCCGCCAATGTCGTAGGCAAGAAAAACATTCAGAAGAAATATCAGGGGTAAAGCCAGTGGCATCAATGTCCATCTGAGGACTCGATGCGAAATATATTGGAATGACAGCATGCCATATTTAAAAATATTTAAAAGTGGAAGCAGTCGGCTAATCGACTGGAGCCCGCCAGCCGCAATCCTGATTTTCCTTTTCAGCTCCTCAGAGGTGGAAGCAGAGGGTTCTTCCAGTGCAAAGGCTTCCGGCTCATATTTCACCTTAAAACCTCTTTGTGCAATTTTCAATGTAAGATAGAAATCTTCGATGAGGGTATCACCAGGTATTTCCTCAAACAGGTGTGTGCGAATAGCAAATAGCTCCCCTGCAGCTCCCACCACCGTATTTAACTCAGAGTCCCAGGCCTTTAATTTTGATTCATATTTCCAGTAAAACCCTTCCCCGGAAGCTGCTGCTACATCGGTCGTTTTCACCTTGATCCGTTTTTCACCTGCCACGGCCCCTGTTTTCTTATCGTCAAAATGTCGGGCCAATTTCCACAAAGCATCCAGAGCCAGATCAGTATTAGCATCGGTAAAAACAGTGATTTCGGTATCAACATGGCTCATTGCTCGGGAAACTGCTACTATTTTCCCTTTTCGGTCGCCTTCATGCAGATGAATTACCTGCGGAAATTCCCTCACAATGGAGACGGTATCATCAGTACTTCCGTCAGTCACTATGATTATCTTCCTGTATTGTTCAGGGTAATTCAGTGATAGGGTATTTTCAATTTTTTCCCTGATGTGATTTTGTTCATTGTATGCGGCTATCAATATCGTAACCCCAGGAAGGAATTGTGTGTCAGATTTACGAGGATCCCTAAAAAGCCTTTTTATCTTCACGAAAAAACACAGCAGAATTCCATACCCCACAAACGTATATAACACGATTACTATAAAAACCCAAAAGATTGTTTCGGTAAAACTGAACTCCATGATTGAAAAATGTGCAACAAAAGATTAGATAAACATTAAATAATAGTACAAATACCCCATGTCACATCTCATAAAACCTTCTGGTATCAATAAATGCTTCTAAAACAATAGTAAATAGCACACCGAGTTTATTAACTATTAAACCACAAGATAAAGCAATGGTATTCAATTTTATCAACCAAACCTGAAAATCCTTATCAATGGGTGTTTCATTGGCATTTTTTATCCCATTCTACTCAGTGGTACAGTATTTCGATACTCCTGGCCTGAACCAGCCGAACAACATGATTGTCCCCTGGAATTCAGGTATGCAAGTTGTTCGGTTGACCAAGGTTTAGGATATTGACTTTTTTGATGAAACAGAATGGCACGAAGCAGTCTCTGGAAAGGGAAGCAAAGAACTTCCCTCC